>JAQUAG010000008.1 GCA_028687375.1 Arcobacteraceae bacterium
AGGTTGCTGTGTAAGTGATACTATCTCCCTCTACATCACTTGAAACTAAAGTGACATTAAAATCACTTCCATCTTCTTGTTTTGAAACATTTGAAATAGTTCCTAATGCTGGTGCGTCATCTATTGCATTGATATAAATAGTTGCTGTTTTAGTTTGAGTCCAACTTTCCCCATCAAATGCCCTCCACGTAAACGATACATCTGTGTTATTATTTTCTTGTGGTGTATAAACTAAGTTTCCAAGGTTTGCTAGTGATACATTTGTATCTGCTACAAGTGGAGTGTTATTTCCTAAATGTAAAATACCATGTTGTGGTAAAGATACTATTTGGAAAATATCTGGATATAGTTCGTTTGAGTTTTGAATTGAGTCATTTGTATCACTATAAACAGTTGTTGGGTTTAAAGTACTAAAGCTATAGTTATCATCTTCATTTATTGTTTTTTCAAAGTTTAGTGCTGTTGGTGTATCGTTGATACTATTGATATGAAGTGTAAATGATTTTGTACCATTTTTATCTCCATCAAAGGCTCCTAGAGTGATAGTGATATCTCCATACACATTTGCTTTTGGAGTGATGATAACACTTACATTATTATCACTAATTCTTGTGATATTGAAGTCTCCATCAGCAAGAGATACTTTTGAGGTGTTATTAGAATCTATTACACCTACTAAGAATGCAGATGGTGTATAGTCATCGCTAAATGTGATATAGATAGGATTTGTATGTCCATCTTCATCTATAGTAACTATTGTTCCATTGATATCATTTCCATTACTATCTGTGATATTTACATCTGGGGCATTATTTGAAGATGGGTCTATGATAGTTACTACACCTGTTACTATGTTTGACCATAAACCATTTCCATAACTATTATCATAACTTGTCATAATTGACCAGTTTACATTTGTATTCAATCCATTATTATTTCCAGCATTAAATCTATAATTTGCTAGGTTATTCATAGCTACTTCAAATGGTGCAGTAATGTTTTCTTCTGTTGCCCAATTATCTGTTGTTTTTTGGAAATATCCAACCGTAGGATTTGTATGAATTTTCAATGCTATAGGATTATCCCCATCAGCATCACTATAACTTGGAGCAAAGGTATCAAAAGTATTTTGGCTATTTGGTCCTACAGTTGCTGCCATAGAGAAAGCTTGCGGAGCATCATCTTGTGGATTTACTGTAATAGTAAAAAGTTTACTTGTTTTTGCTCCACTTGGATCTTCCACTGTAACATTAAGTTCCACTACACCAGATTTATTTGCAATTGCAGTGATTGGAAGATTTAATCCACCGATATAATTTGCACTTGTTATCCAATCTGTGCTATTTGTTGGGATTTGGATAATTGTAGAACTATTCATACCCACTGTAAGTTTTAGATTATCACTATCTATATCAGCAGGATTGATAGTTACATTAAATGTTGTGAAATCTTCTGATTTGGTGATATTTGAGATAGTAGCTAGTGTTGGGGTATCGTTAAGATTTACCACTTGGAGGTTAAAACTTGCAAGGTTAGTTGTAGCTATACTATCTGTTACACGTATCACAATCGCTGATGTTGTTCCAACATCACTATTTGTAGGTGTTCCACTGAGTTTTCCAGTAGTGGTATTAAAATCAGCCCAGCTTGGTTTATTTGTGATACTAAAAGTAAGTGTTTGTCCAAAGTCAACATCACTTGCACTTGGAGTAAAGCTATAACTCGCATCTTGATTAACTGTTGTGTTTGGTGTACCTGTGAGTGTTGGAGCATCATTTACACTTGTACTTATTACTGTTGTTGTGTTGTTTGTTCCATTGCTATTTCCATCATTTACTGTGATTGTGAAAGTTGTTGTTTCTGTACCATTTACTGCTACACGATTATCTGCTGGATTAAATGTAATTGCTCTAAGTGCTGTTTGTGCTGCTGCTACAGTTGTACTTGCTATAGTTGTAGCTGAGAGTGTACCTTTTGCATTATCATCTAAAGTGATTGTTACAGAGATATTATCATTTTCATTATCTGCCAAAGTTATTCCGCTAAATGGTGTAAGGGTTGCTGTGTCGTTGACTGTTTGTCCTGCTGAGGCATTTGATATGGTTGGAGTTTGGTTATTTACACTTGTAAACTTCCAAGTATCTTTACTAGAAATTCCTGCAAAACTATTTCCAGTAGTATCATCAAATGCTGTAGCATCTACTGTTACATAATACTGAGTATTCAGTGCAAATGGTGTTGAGTGTGTAATTGTAGCTGTTGTACCACTTACTACAACTGCAACACTTGTCACATCTATAGTTTGTAATGTTGCATCACCAGTATAAGCTTTTATATAGATATTTCCAGTTCCTTTTGTGATATTTTCACTAAAGGTTAAAACTAGATTATTACTCAAACCTACATTTGTAGCATTTAGAGTTGGTGAGAGGGTTGAAGCTGTTGGAACTACATTATCTACTACTGTGAGAGTAAATGCTTTTGCGAAGTTTGCATCGCCATCATTTACATTTACCCTTACACTGTATGTTCCAGCACTTAATGCACCTGAATCATTGGCTCTTAGAGTTGTACCGCTGATATTAAAACTTGTATTGTTTGTATCGCCTGTTCCACTTACAAGTGTGTATGTCGCACCATCGCCTGTATCTGCATCTGTATCGCTTAGAGTTCCCACTGTTGCATTTGTCCCAACGCTTTGGTTTACACTTGCATTACTGAGTGTAATATCTGTTGGAGCATCATTTACGCTTGTGCTTATTACAGTTGTTGTTGAGTTGGTTGTTGAATTAGTTGTACCATCATTTGCAACTAATGAAAAAGTTGTAGTTTCTGTACTTGCTGGTGCTACACGATTGTCTGTTGGGTTAAAAGTCAAAGCTCGTAGTTTTGCTTGTACATTGGCGATAGTATCACTTGCTAGTGTATATGGTCCAGTTCCACTTAGTCCTGTTCCGCTTAATACCCCTTTTGCATTGTTATCTAAAGTGATAGTCATAGAGAGATTATTACTTTCTGTATCTGCTAATGTAACTGCACTAAATGGTGTAAGAGTTGCTGTGTCATTGACTGCTTGACTTGCTACGGCTCCTGTGATGGTTGGGGCGGTATTGGCAGGATCGCCTTGAACAATTTTAAATACCATATCATAAACATTGGTACTTCCATTGTAAATAATATAACCACCTGAGTAGTCGATAGTTCCTGCTGCTGTATAAGCTATTGAAATTGTATTTTCTGGGCTAAATTGAATAGTATATTGATTGCCACTTGTTATATTTACCGTATTATTTATAGTAAAATCCATAAAAATATATCTAGACCCATCCAATGTTTTAGCTGTATTTTGTGGTGCTAATGTTTGTGTATGCAATAAAGTTCCATTATAACCTACACCTTCAAATATTTTCAAAGTAGTATTTGTACCACTTGGCATCCATCCAGAAACTGAAATTTGTGATATAACACCTGTTTTTGTTGCCGTAAATGATTGTCCGCCAGATGTACCATCTCCACCTCCATTACCACTAGTTTCACCAGCATAAGTTCCGCTTGGTCCTGGATCATGTATGATAGTTACATCAGCAGCCCATAAATTACTTCCCACGCCTAAAAGTAAAGAAGCCATGACTATTAATAGTTTTATGTTTTTAAAAAAGTTCATCTGTAAACCCCTTGATAAAATTTTGTTTTGTTTTTCATGTTTTTCCTTTGGTGTAAAAATAGAAATAAATCACTTCTTCTGACTTAATTCTATTTTTACGAGCTTCTAAGATTAACTTAGAAGCTACTAGATTAAAAAGTGTTATCTTAATTTCTTGCTGGAAATATTCCACTCAATACTATCTGATAATTAATCGCAAGGATTGGTTGCATAATGCTAAACGGTTGACTACTTCCAGTTGTTCCATTTGTTACCGTACCACCTGTGATACCACCACCTCCTCCAGATATGTTTACTTGAACAGCATCTGAAGCCATTGTTGTATTTTTAGTGTTTGAATATCCTTTTTCTACATTACTGCTACTCATTCCATTTGTTACAACTCCTGTAGCCAAATAACCACCAGCTGGACTATTTTGGTTTCCAACTCCTGCATTAGCATTCACAGTTACAGTTGCTGTAATTGGATCTGAATCTCCGCCAACTATTGGAGTGAAAGTTGCTAAATGAGTATGCGCTGGCATCTCAGGAGTCGTCATAGTATGTGTTTCTGTTCCGTCAGATTCTCCATAATCCCAATATCTTAAGCCAGAACCTTGACCTGCACCTATCGCTGCGCGACCTCTTAGATCAAGGAGCCAAAATGTTGTCCTTCCATCTCCTCCATACGTTGTACCAAGTAGTGCAAAAAGTGCTGGATTCTGGTTTACAGACATCGATTGTCCCTGACACAGTGCATTACCTCTCGCTGCAAAATCAAATCCTACTTGTATTATCATTCCAGTATAATATTCCATAATCTTTCCTTTTTATTTTTTAAGAAGAGAAATTCTCTCCAGCATCTATACGAAAACGCTTTGCAAAGCGTAAACCACTAAAAAACCCCTCTGGTACAGAAACAATATCTACTCGAACAGCTGAATCAACAGTTGAAATAATCAAACCCTCAGGAGCACCAATGTGTAAGATTGTTCCCGCTTTAAGCCCAAGGTTTGGCATATCTACTACTGTTGCTTCAACTATGCTAATGGAAGAGTTTTTCCACTTCGTCTGTGCACCACCAAAAATAGGATTACAAGCACGAGCTAGATTTACGATATCGTTAGAGGTCATACTCTCCCAATCAATGCAGATATCTTTATGTTCTACCTTAGGTGCTTTTGATTCATCTCCTATTTGTGCTGATGCATTTAGAGTTGTTCCATATTTATTTAAAAGTTCTAAAAAATCATCTGTAAGATTTAAAACTAACTGCGAGACAATGATTGTTAAAATACCATAAGTGTCTTTGCTATCTATCTCAAACTCTTTTTGAATAATTATCCCGCCATCATCTAAATTTTTACTCATTCTACAGAGTGAAAGAGCACTTGAAGTTTCGCCATTTTTTAGTTGCCAAAAAATCGGTTGACTCCCTCTATATTTCGGCAATAAAGAGGCATGAATATTAAAAATATCATTGTTGAAATGTTCTAAAATTGAGGTTGAAAGTTTGTGAGAAAAACTAAATACCAATGCTAAATTACTATCTATCTGTTTTAAAATCTCTAGGTTTGCTTTATCATCCTTTTCTTTAAATACAAAATACGGTATATTGTGCTGTATAAGAGTCTGTAAAAGCAGATTTGCATCTGCGTCAATTCTAGAGGTAACAACAACACAAGCTAATATCTCTTTTGAGAGAAGATAACCTATAAGATTCAGTGCTACCGAACTTGATGCAAAAAGTGTTATTTTAGGTGTCATTTTAGGTTCTCTTTTGTAATTAAAAATCCAGGAAGTCCTACAAGCTTATAGTAAAAAGTGATTGTATCTCCACTTGCAACATAGAGGTCTGTAACTCTTTTGTCCGCTTTGGGAATGAAGTTTATACATATATCCATATTTGGAAGAGGATGCGTTATACCCGAATCGTACTCACTAAGAACTTCATCTTCATATATAGTTATGTTGGTAGCAAAGAGCATAATTCTTTTGTCATGGTTCTCTTCAAAATGTGGAATTGTATGTGTTGCACACTTTACAAGTCTTGTATTTTCATTTAGTTCCATAATCTCCATACCTCTTAGTGTTTCTAAATTTACCCTTAATATAGAACCCAACACAACTCTTTGATCTCTTATTTCTGGATTCATATTGTGAGATGCCACTAAATCTGCATCTTTCCATTGCGTGTTGTATTCCTCTTCACCTATGGCTAAAACAGCGTCAACTCTAACCTCTTGAGGTAAAAATATTCCATCTTTATCTAAAAGATCTACAAAATGTTTAGAGATAGAGAGATGTCCCTCTTTTGTAAAACCGTGTTGCATAGCCTCTAAAACAACTAGATGAATTTTCTCTTTACTTTGATATTCAACTGCATCAGCACAGATAATCTCTTTGACAAAAGCATCTAAACCAGATACCTTTAAAATCTCAACTAAGCTTAGTATCGCCCCCTCTTGAATATCGATAAAAGTCACTTTTAATTGTGTTTCATTATAAATTTTATTAGCCTTGTAATAGGCTAAAAGTGGAACTAGTAAAGGTGCTAAAGGACCACAAGCAGGGTAAAGTATGTGAAGTGTCTCATCGGGATATATCTTTTGTAAATCTTTAATCGCTTTATCAATACTTTTAACAAATGCAGATACTCTAAAAACATCTTGAATCGTTGTAATAGCATGAGAAGGTGACATAGCAAAACCAGTTTTATTTAAAAACTGTCTGTCTCTAAGCTCATAAGGAACTTTTGCATAATTGAAAACATCTTTTAAATTGTCATAAAGAGTTGTCAATTGTAATTTAGTCTCATAATAAAAATCAACCGTATTAGTAGTCAGTATAGTTTTTATTAAAGAAGATGAACTTTGTATAATTGCATTTTTTTCTAATTTGGCAGGTGCTAATGGATTTAAAAGTTCTCTAATTTGTTTGTCTGTAGTAATTAATTAGTTCAATTTTTCTAAATCTTTCATATTCACCCTTTTTATTTCCAAACTGAATTTATATCCGCATGATTTTTGGATGTTCGAGTAAAAGTTTCTTGACTAACTTGCGAACATCTTTCATTTTCTAAAATAGTTGCTGCTTCGCTTGTAAATGAAGTCTTTTTTTTTATGTTTATATTAATTAACTGTGGCATTTTATTTTCTTATAATTCAATTTCATAAATCATATCAAAACATTGTCACATAAATTGTCACATTTCTTTAGATAAACATTAAATCACGTGACAATCTTCAGCTTCATCTATTTGTAAAATGTTCATCCAAATTAAAACAAAGGATGACACATGACAAATTTTCATATCAATAGAAATGTTGCTCTTAATACACTACAAGAGCTTTTAGAAACAAGTTTTAAAACAGAAGTAGATTATCTTTCAGATAGTTTTCTTTTACAACAGCAATTAGCACTAGATCTTTTTAAAAAAAGGATATTCCTTGAAAAAACAATTGATGAAGCTATCACATTTAATAAACAACTTACTTATCCTAAGGATATAAAAAATATTCAATTGGTTACCAATGCTGAAGATTTGATAGATGTATTTAAACTTAGGAGTTATGTTTATACTGAAATTAACTATCAATCACAATTCCCAGATACTATTGAAGGGTTAAACTTTGATGTTTATGATTCACATTCTGCTGTATTGGCTTATAAAACTAATAACACTATGACTGCTACTGCAAAACTCATATTTGCAAAAGATGATGAGTTGCTTCCATCTGAAAAGAACTTTAATCTATCTCATATTAGAAAAGAATATAACAAAATAGGAGAAATTGCTAGATTAATTGTTAAAAATGAGAAGAAAGGATTAAGTTTTGAGTTTAAATATCTCTTGGCTGGTATTTACTATGTTTTTGTCAATAATGATATCAATATGACTATATCATGTATCAAAAAAGAGCATACTAAATTATATGAAAAGTTTGGTGGAGGTGATATTGTAGAAAGTACCGATAATTTCGCAACACTTGGTGTTCCAATAAATATTTTAAAATGGAATCCAGCAGAATCTTTGCCATATTTTCATAAATTGATTCTAAGTTAATTAGGGGATAAATAAAAATTATGTTTGTCTTGAAAAAATGTGACAATGTTCGTGACAATGTTTTGATACGATTCTATATTACAAAATATATTTGAATATTTTGTAATTAAAAATTAATTATACGAGGATAAAAAATGAAAAAAAGTTTATTAGTAGCAGGTTTATTATTTGTATGTACAAGTGGATTCTCTGCTCAATCATATCAAACAGTAGGAATATCAATCTCACAAGGGAAAGGAGATATTATAGATGGAACTAATACCGTTTCATACTCTGCCCATTCTACTTCACTAAATTATAATTTATATAATCCAGCATATAATTTAATGTTTAGCGCTGATGTAGCACCAGAACAAAAGATTTATTCTTCAACAACACAGGGTCATCCATATGACTACAAAACTAAAGGTATAGAGTTTTCAGTATCTTATATGCCTAAATTTTATTTACAAGAAAGCCTATATGTTGCACCTTCATTTAGATTATCTAGATATAAAAGTGATGATTATGCCCAATTGACAGATGGTTCTACATTTAGTAGTACAGGAACCGCACAATCAGAGACTACTAAAGATACTGATACTGATTTATCGGTTGATGTATATTTAGTTAATGAATATGCGTCGTATTCAAATGCTTTCATTGGATTAAGTTTGGTTGATGATTTACTCTTTAAACAAAGTGGAGATGATGAACGAAACAATTTTGCATTAGGTCTTGGTATTGAACATTATTTGCAAAACAATTTTAGGATTTCAGCATCTTTTTTTAATTACCTAACTGACAAAAAAGAAAATGGTGATTATTTGGCTACAAAGAATGCAACTAGTTTTAGTGTAGGAATTGACTATAAATTTTAATCTATAAGTAATAAATTGCTTGTCTCAACTTTTATAAATGAGTGAAAGTATCATGGTTAGAGGTAGCACATTAAAAGGTAAAGATTTTACTCTTTACCTTATTTTTCAATAAACCTTATTTTCTCAATCACTTGTTTTGCTGCTTGGGTATTAAGTTCATCTATAAGTTCATCACTTAGGACTTCATTAAATTTATAAGATATTTTCTCATACAAATTCAAATCTTTCATTTTCATAACATTATCTTTTGCAACAGTTAAATCCAATATTTTTCCAACTTCTTTTTTATTTTTAAATATTTTAATAGAATTCAAAGTGCTGTAAGGAGTCATTTGACCTCCAAATAATGCATCTAACACAGCAAATGCAGCTCCAACTTGATCGGCACCATGCACTTTTTTATTTTGTTCTATATAATTTTTAATGCTCTCATTTTCTAGTAAATAGTTTCCAAAACTATTTATAGTTAAAAGATTGACTGGGATTTGATAATAACTATCTGTATTTATATTTTGAGATAAACCATCATATTGTTGAAGATAATTGATTGGATAAGGTATTTTATTTAATACAAATTTTAAATGGTTATATATTAAATTTTCTACTGATATAACAATGTCTGCATCCTCTTTTTTATCTGTTACAATGTAGCCAACTTTTTTCAATTCTTTTTCGAGTGGTTCTTTTAAACTATATTTTTTTAAATATTCATCTTTAAAATAGGCGATATTATTATCTAATGAATCTATATCTAATTTAAACAACATACCTAGTCCATAAATATTATTTAAATAGTTGGCATATCGATATGATTCAAAGATTCCATTCATATTGGTTAGACCTTTAATAACAATACCATCTGAAACTATTTTCATATTTTGTTGATTAGGTTGAAATTTATTTTTACAATAGAATATACAATAATTAAGACTATGCTTTGTTTTTAAGGCTATTCTATTAGAACCTAAAAACATCAAATCATTATATTGTTCATCTTTATATACTTCTTCTTCATACTTAATTTCTTTATTTAAGAGTTTATTGTATATCCCTTGAAGAATTCTATCCTTTCTATCAAGGTCAAATCTATTATCAATAAAAATTTTTGTATTTTTTTTATCAATATCTACTTGAATAGATTTATCATAGGAAAATTTTTCATTCGTATGTTGATATGGCATAGGTTCATTTACTGAACTACACCCCGATAAAAGAAAACCTATAATTAGCATAAAGAAATATGACACCATTTTATAATTCATTTAAATCTCCGTATTTGTATTGATTGTATTGGACTGAATTTATGCTAGAGTGAATACCGATTGCATTATTCTTATAAAAATTATACCCAGGAGTCCAAAGATACTTCATAAATGGATCACCAATATATTCTTTAAGTCCACTTCTAGTATAAGCTTTATCTATTGTATCTGCAATAGAACCATACCAAGTATCAGTATTACTTGAACTCCATTTAATATCTCCTAATGAACCTAAAGCTCCAAACATCATCCCTTGTTCTACATCTTGATGTAAAATAGCAGATTGTAGTCCACCTGTAGTAACCCTAAGTAATAGTTTGTTAGCAAATGCAGTATCTGGTGTTTGAACTAAATTGGTTACTCCCCCAGCAATTGCACCACTTATTGCTCCAGCTTTTGCACCATTGAATGTTAATTTCATTGTTGTAGAAGCATCTTGATGATAAAGTGTCCCTGCTGTAAATCCTGAAGCCGCTCCTGCAGCAGCACCTGCTAGAGCTCCATGGGCAACAGCTACACCTAATTCAGTAGTTGTACCTAATGCACCATATGCTGCTCCACCAGTATAAATCCCTACACCAATAATAGCAGCTGTTTTTAATTCATCTCTATGTTTACTCTCAAATCTTTGACTCTCATTAACTGTTTGTTTAATTGGAGTTACTACTACAGTAGATACAACTTGAGATACTGCTTTTTTTACTGCTTTAACAACACTTTTGATACCCCAATGTCCACTTGGATCAGTATAGTTCAATGGATTATTTTTTACATAACTATATCTATTAAACCCTTGAGTGGTATATACTCCATCTATTACACTATCTGCACTTGTAAATCTACCAATGATTGGATCATATACTCTTGCATTCATATGGATAAATGGAGTGTTATCTATATGTTCATGACCAGTATAGCCTCTATTTGTAATAGCTTTTTGTGTTGTTTTATCTCCATCACTATCTAATACTTCCTCTTCCCCAAATGCTTTATATACAAATCTTTGCAATACTTCACCTTCATTATCTGTGATTGTATCTATAGAATTTAGATTATCATAATGAAAATATTTTGAAGATGGTATCTTTGTTTGATTCTCATATCTATTTGTATAAATTGACACTAACACTCCATCTGCATAGATAAAATATTTATCTTCACTTATATTACTTCCATATTGTACATTCTCATATGTTTTATCTACATAATACGAAGTTGTACTATCAGTTTGTTTTTTGTATCTATTATCTTGTGTATCATACAAGAATAAAGTATTTTTACCACCATATGTTATTTTTTTAGCTAAATTTGATGATGTATACTCTATTGAAGTGCCATTGTTATATAATTGATTTCCATTTGCATCATATTTAAATACTCTATTTCCTGCTTTTATAACTTGGTGTGGTTTTTGACTATCATATATATAACTACCCACATCGCTTTTATATGTTATATTTCCTAGACTATTATACTGATAATTGTAAAATTTTGTACCATTTTGTGTTGTTATATATTCATTAGTTACTCTATTTAAACTATCATATGTGTAGTCTTGAGTTGTCCCTAAAACATTATCAACTCTTCTTTTTACATTAAACAGTTCATCATATGTAAACTCTAAATCTCTAATTTTATCATCAAATGTAAATCCAGCAGATATTTTCTTTAATTCTCCAGCATCACCATATTCTTGAGTATTAACGAGTCCATTACCTGAAATATATTTTGTGACTCTATTTGAACTGTCTCTATCTAGCACTTTATAGTGGTAAACATATTTGCTATCAGCTAACATATCTTGATATGCTGAAAGCACATTTGTATCAACTTTATAGTTTTTTGCCATATTCTGATAATAAACTGCTTTTGCTTGTGATTCTGTTGCATCTGCTAAAGCTTCTTTTGCTTTTGCTTGATAGGTACTGATAATCACAGTAAATGAACTATTCAAAATATCCACATCATCATCTTGGGCAATATTTTCTCTTGCAATTTGAGCAACCACAAGATTATTATATGCAATATTTGCTAGTGTATTTGAATAATTTAAATATATTTGTGCCAATTGATAGTAATAACTATTAATAATAACAGCTACTGTACGTCTCCTAAAACGACTACCTACACTTATGTAAGCTATTGATTGACTTAAATATTGACTACCAAGTTTTTGATAATAGTTTGCCATTCCCTGATAGTATGTAGCTCTATCTTCAAATATTTTTGCATATTCATTCAGGGTATCTGCAACATTTCTAAGATAATTCAAAGCATCTCTATTTCCAGAATATGCATAAATATCAGCTATTTTACTATACTTGAGTGCTTTCGCTCTGTACTCATTTGCTTTTGCAATGTATTCATTTGCTTTTTGTTGGAATTCTATTTGCCCTTGTAAAGTATCTTTAATAAGTGTTAAAAAGTGATTTGGATCAAAGTCTTCTATCATCTCTTTTGGAGATTTAATTGCTTGAAGATTACCTTGCGAGTCATAATCATATTTAATTTTAAAATTATTTGGTTCAGTTATAGTATCAATTTGTCCATTAGTATTGTATGTATATTCTTTTGTAAATACTTTATTTCCATCTATTGTTACAATCGTCTTAATAACTCTTGATAAACTATCATAAAAATACTCTTTTTGATAATTTGTTTTTGATTCAAGTGAAATTAATCCTTTCTTTTTTGTATCATAAATGTAAGAAGTTTTCCCCTCAGGTGAATTTATCTCTAGAACTCTTCCTAATCTATCATAAACATAAGAGGTTGTCTGAGATTTTGCATCTGTTTTACTTACTAACTCTCCGAATACATTGTATGTATAAATGATTTTCCCCATATCTGGATCAGTGACTGTCTTTGTACTTCCACTATAGAGTGAGTCTATTTTATTATTTACAGTATCGATTGTTGTTAATAATTTTCCATTTATATCATATGAATAAGTTTGTTGAGCAATACTACTTTCATCTATTTTTGTAATTTGACCTAAACTATCTTTTGTAGTAACAGTTCTTTGAGAAAGTGGATTAGTTGTAGTTGTTACCAATCCATTATATGAAATTGTGTTAAGGCTACTTCTACCCTCAGGTGTTGGCTCTATGATATTTACTATTCTATTCATATTATCATATGTATATTGGAAATATTGTGAAAAATTACCACTAAAGTATGACAAACTTTCTTTCTCTACAAGTCCTTTTTTATTATAAATTTTATCTTTATTTATTTTTTTTCCACCAAATCCTATTGTTTCTCTTCTGACTTCTTTACCTGTGATATCATAATATATAGAAGTTGTAACTCCATTACTATAAGTAGCGACTACTTTAAAAAAACTATTTGTTGCTTCAGTGCTTAATGAATACTTGTAATCAACATACAAACCATTTGGGTATATCTCTTTTATTTTTCTTCCAAATGTATCGTAAGTGAATTTTGTAGATAAATTATTTGAATCTACAAGCTCATTTAAATTTCCAAAACTATCGTATTTATAACTAGTTTTATGCCCTTCAGGATTTATCATATAATCTAAAGAACTACTATCTAAATATTTATATGTAGTTGTTCTATCATTTTTAACATCACTTCCACTTAAAGTTACACCAATTACATTTCCAAAACTATCATATGTAAAAGATTTTGATAATGTTCTTTTATCATTTAAAACGGTCGTAATTTTATTAATTTGGCTTGATTTTGATGCATCATAGGTATATGTGATATTTTGAGTATCTGTTTGATTATTACTTGTTTTTTCTATAACCTGATTTTTTAATTTACCAAGTCTCCAATTGCTTGTATCGTTATCATATGTGCTCGTAATTTTTGATGTTACATTCTTACCATCACTACCAACAAATGTTGTATTGATAAGTTTCAAATTACCATAATCATCATAGTCTTGATTTGCAGTAGTAGTTGATATAAGTTTTCCATCAAGATATTTTTTCGAAATTGTATTTTTAAGAGCTATATTGTAATAATTTAATGTTTGTTTTGAGGCAACATACTCATATGAATTACTTTCAAACATATTATTTGTACAATCTGTTGTAGTATTTTCTTTTACTAATCCATCTAATGAAGAATTGGTATTAAAATAGTACTTATCTGTTGAAATATAATTACACTGTTTAGAATTTAAATCTCTTAAATATGGATGTTTAGATGAAATTGTAGTTGAAATTTCACCAAATAACTTTTTACTATCTACAGTTCCTTTGTAGTTATACTCAAAAAATCTTGACACTTCACTATTAACTGTACTCATACTTGAAACTAAATTTTGTTTATCACCTACTGCTGTATTGTATATGATCGTAGTTGTATCTACATTATCAGTAATTTTATTGATTTTTGTATTATCACTTGTCCAAGTAAATGTAATTGGATTTAAACATTCATTACTTTTACAAAATTGTATTTGCTTTAATCTTTTATCAAGATATTTATTTACCCCTGTACCAAATTGGTAATCTAACTTGTAAAGAGTTTCTTTTTGATTATCATCTACTATTGATATTCCAAAAAGAGACACTGAATCTACAGTATCACTAGTTGTTTCAATTATATATAAAATTTTTATTTTATTACCATTATAAGAGATAGTTAGAGGATATCCTGATTTATTACCTGTTAAATAAGAGTAATCTATTACATTGTTATTTTGATCTGTAACTTTATTTACTTTCCAACTATATGAAACATTATATGTTTTATTAACTTGTTTTGAACCATCAACATACCCATACTCATATATAAGTCCAGATTTAGTCCAAACTTTAAATTTTTCTGGACCTTTTTGGTTATTTGATGTATATGAGATAATTTTTGAAAAACTATTATTATAAGTTCTATATTCAGTACCATTGTAACCATTTGCACCTGAAATAGGTACTAATGCTTGCCCATCAAGATAAAATGTATCACTATTATCATATACTATTTTATTTTGGCTATTGTTATATCTATAAATTTCAGATATACCATCCAAATCCCATCCTTTCCCAATTTTAAATCCTGTAGAATTTGAATCATATGTCAAACTTAGTGTTGGTATTAATCCTTTTATACCTTCAGGTAAATTAATACTAATTGCATAATTGAATTTACCTTGATTTACAGAGGGTATCCCACTAAAATTTTGTATCTTTTCGCTTGCATTGACGATAGTTAGGTTTTTATTATCAGTAAATGTTTCTGTAGTTGAACCATATATATTAAAACAAATACCTATTAATAAAAATAATAATCTAAAAAAACTTTTTTTATTCAACATATTTAACCTCCTACTTTTCACTTTTGAATTTTTTAATATCATTATTTAAAGACTTGAATTGTTCATCTAATTCAGCCAACTTTTTATCATTAACTTTATCATTTGGTATTTTGAAGTTATTCTCTTTGATAAGTTGTTCTGCTTGTTCAATCATTTTGTCACCATTATCACTCAGTTTAGTAATATCTTGATTTTGTAGTTGAACTTCAGTGGTTCGAATTTCTTGCTTATCATTATCAAGTTCAATATCCTTACCTACGCAACCACTAAATATGATTTGCGCAACTATTAGCATAAATATTAAAATTTGCTTGTACATAATTGATTTCTCCTTAAGAAGTTAAAGTAATATAACTTTACCAGAACAATGTCACAAAGATTGTCACATTTTGAGAAAATTTTTATATCTTTAATAACAATACCATCTGAAACAATTTGCATATTTTGTTTATTAGGCTGAAACTTATTATCACAAAAAAATGCACAAAAATTTGTTGCATGTTTTGTTTTTAATGCTACTTGAGTTGACCATAAATATATTACTTTATTATATGGCTCATCTTCATATACATCATCTTCATACTTAATCTCATAATTTAAAAATTTATTATATATCTCTTTCTCCCTCATTTTTTATATTTAGTTTCTTCAAATGTAAGCTTTTGATTCAAAAAAGGCTCAATGATCGCTTCAATATCTTCAATTTTGTATTGCAATGGAAATCCAATATGAGAGTTTTTAGCTGTTGATTCTAAAATATAATACTTTTTACCATCCAAATAAAGCCCTTCGAGTTGAGATAGTTTTCTATCGTCTAAAGAAATCAGTGTAAAAATATGTTTTGGAACTGTTACAAACAATACCTCATACCCTTGCACTTTTAATAAAGACGCCAATAAATTGGTTTTATCATCACAATCCCCATAACCAAGTGTAATAGTATCTTTTGGGGATTTTGCGATTGTTGGGTTTATTTTATATTCAATATTTGTAACATAATCAAGTATTTTCTGAACTCGACAAAGATCACTTTGGCACTCCTCTATAAGTTGATTTGATAGCTCTTTGATATAGGGTTTTGTGGAAACTCTATTAGTGTATATTTCCCCATTGATGCCAATTTTGTGATTTTTTGTGAAAACAAAACCTTCAAATGAGATATACCCTAAAATAAGAGCAAATACTCCCATTATCACTATTGATACACGATGAATTATTGAATGATTACTAAACATAAAGACAATCATACCATTTTAAAGTGGCTTTAATTAAAATTTTGAAACATATATAAGTGTCATCTACCCTAATATAAAGTAAATGTACTATGAGAAAGCTATGATTCCAATAATAAGCAACTAATGTAGTTCCTCAGCCAATTGCTGAAATGTTTTTTATTCTTTTCTCTTGGATAAGTGCCAATGAAACGCTTAACATCTTTTGTTGTGATTCAAAATTATACATTTGCTAGTACTACTTTTCTTTGTAAAATTTGTGAAAAAAAGATAATTCTTTTGGTTTGAAACAACAAAAAAGATAATCATTAATTTTAAATTAAAAATATTATATTTTAGCTATACTATCAAATATATTCACTTAAGGAATAAAATGTTAGCTATTAAAATAAATACACCAAATTCTATACTGTTACAATTAAAAGAAAATTTTCAACAAAAAAGATTGAGTTTAAACCTCACACAAGAGGGGCTTTCCCATAAAAGTGGGGTAAGTTTAGGGAGTCTCAAAAGATTTGAAAAGAGTGGGCAAATATCTTTAGAGTCTCTTTTGAAACTCTCTGTTGTGTTAGAGTGTTTGGATGATTTTTGTGATATTGCCAACAAAAAAGAAGAAACGATACACTCCCTTGATGAGCTTTTAAAGAAAAAAAACCAACCAACAAAAAAAAGAGGGAGGATAAAATGAGTACCAAGCTTGTGAATGTTTTTTACCATAAAAATAGTTCAAAACTCAAAGTTGGAAGATTGGCTTTAGACAATAGAAAAATTTACTTCGAGTATGATAAAGATTTTTTAAAAAGTGGTATTGAACTCTCCCCTTATAAATTACCCTTAAAAGAGGGAGTTTTTAGCGATAGTGACCATTTGTTTGATGGTTTGTTTGGATTGTTTGCAGATAGTTTACCTGATGGTTGGGGAAGATTGCTTCTTGATAGACATTTGATGAATCAAGGCTATCAACTATCCCAAATCTCACTACTTGATAGACTGATGCTCATCGGAAAATATGGCATAGGGGCATTAAACTATGAGCCTATTATAGAATCATCAGTTGATACTTGCGAGATTGATTTGGATGATTTAGCTACATCATCATTGAAAATTTTAAGGGGAAATGATGAAAAAAATATTGCAACACTCCTACAAAACAATGGTTCAAGTGGAGGTGCAAGACCAAAAATTATGATTCAAATCAATGAAAACAATCAGTTTTTAAGTGCAAACCAACCGCTCCAAAAGGACTATGAGCACTATATGGTCAAATTTTCAAGCACTAATGACCATCAAGAGATGGGAAAACTTGAATTTCTCTATTCACAAATGGCAAAAGATAGTGGTATTGAGATAACTGATACAAAACTACTCGTAGGAGAAAAAAATAGCTACTTTGCCATAAAAAGATTTGATAGGACTCAAGATAAAAGAGTTCATATACACTCTTTGGCTGGTTTGGTGCATACTGATTTTAGAATCCCTAGTGTTGATTATGATGATATTTTAATGGTGACACTCCATCTTACAAAAGATATAAATGAAGTGATAAAGGTGTATAAACTAGCGGTGTTTAATCTTTTTACTCACAATAGAGATGACCATGCAAAAAACTTTTCATTTCTTTTGAATGATAAAAACAGCTGGAAGTTTGCTCCTGCTTATGATTTGACTTTTTCTTATGGTCCAGGGGGTGAGCATAGCACTACTTATCTTAATGAGGGAAAAAATCCAACTGTAGAGCATCTTGAAAAATTAGGACAAAAGCACCGTATCAAAGAGTATAAGAAGATTATAGAAGAGATAAAGTATGTCATATCACAATTTAAAAAGTATGCAAAAAATGTTGAACTATCACCAAAATACACAGAAGAGATTTTTCGTCACTTTTGTATTGGATGCAAGAACTTATAAATGACAAATTAGAAACCAAAAAAGCCACCTCTATTTCAGATGGCTTTTGGTTCTGTGTATTTTGTTAAATTTCGAATATTGTAAGAATTAGTAACTATTTGTGTTCCAATAAATATTTTAAAATGGAATCCAGCAGAATCTTTGTCATATTTTCATAAATTGATTCTAAGTTAATTAGGGGATAAATCAAAATTATGTTTGTCTTGAAAAAATGTGACAATGTTCGTGACAATGTTTTGATACGATTTTATATTACAAAATATTTTCTATATTTTGCGATAAAATTAATTTCAAGGACAATAAGATGAAAAAAAGTTTTCTTTCAATCGGGGTTTCAGTTGCTTTATGTGGTTCTTTATATGGGTATGATTACAATATAGTCGATGGAAATCAGATGCTTGGTGCAGTTATTGATATCAAAGATATGACAGTATTTAATGATGGTTGTGTAAATAGTGTTAAATATACAGATTATCAAAATGGTGGAATTGATTTGATGTATTATGCAAATCAAACACCAAGTGGTAGTAATGATTTATTAAAATTAAATCAAGGACAAGGATTTATAGTAAATGCGGTAGGGAGTTGTAAAGTAAACATCCCAGATCCTATAATCTTTCAAGGACATACTTATTCTACCGTTAAATCATCAAGCGGAAAAATATGGTTAGATAAAAATCTTGGTGCAACAAAAGTATGTGACAAAAAAAGAAGTGAATTCACATCTAATTTAGATTATGAAAGTTCTCAAAAAGATTGTTTTGGGGATTATTACCAATGGGGAAGAAATGCTGATGGACATCAGTTTAAAACTAGTTTAACAACAACAACTTTATCCAAATATTTGATTACCACTAATGCTACTTTTATTTTTGATGATAATTCAAATACTTATTATGATTGGTTATCACCAACAGCTACAGATACAACAAATCGGGATATTAATGGAGACAAAAGAAGTAAATATTGGTCTAGGTTTGATGGAACATCTATTTGTCCTACTGGATTTAGAGTCCCAACTACTGATGAACTTAAAAAAGAAGCTGAAAATCAAGATAACTTTACTAGTATCTTAAAAATACCTTTCAATGGGTATAGATCATATTATTCAAATACTTTATATAGTAAAGGTGTATTTGGTTCACTTTGGACAGCAACACCATCTTATAATTATTACTCTGATTCTTATGCTATAAGAGAAGATTCTTCTAATATTTTATCTGGCTTACAAAGAGCATATGGTAGAGGGATAAGATGTATAAAAAATTAATTTCATTAGTAGTAAAGGCTAGAATCTTTACTACTAAATTATAATAAGGAATCAATTTGGAAATAAACACATATTCACAAAATACACTTTATCAAACAGTAACAACTTCTAATAGTAGTAAGAATACTACAGATAAAGATAGTTCACAATTTACAACATTACTTTCATCACATACTGAAACATCTACTAGTAATTCAAATATAAAAGAGATTACTTATGCACCAAAAACAGATCTTGAAAAATATCTTGATTATGTACCAGTTGAAAATCGAGCAAGAGCTACGGAGACATATTTAATCGTTGAAAGACAATGTACGATTAGAAATAAGAATGCAGAACTTCCTTGGGAAGAACAACTTGTATATCCAAACTTACAACTAGGATTTGAGCCACAAAATGACTTATGGTTGGAAGAACATAAAGATTTAGATCCGCTAGGATATGAGTGGACAATTGCTATGAGAAGTGCAACAAATGGAAATAAATATGATGGTGCTCCAGAATTTAAAGCATTTGTATATAAATGGATGGCGACAGGTTTAACAGAAGATGAAGCATTACAAAGAGCTGGCTCTTATGCAGATGCGGGACTGTTAGATTATGGTTCACAAAGAGCTTCTATGTATAGTGGAATGCCATTAACAGATACCAAACAACATGGACTTTGGCTGATTGATAATCCACTTTTGAAAAAAGCAATCTTAGAAACATTAGATGAATTAAGTACTCCAGATGCTAGCGACTTAGTTATTTCAATTTTTTATGGTTATCCAGAAAATAGTAACTCAGCAGAACAAACAAGTTTCCAAGAACTTTTAACTAAATACGGTGTAAAACTAGAAGACCTCAAACAAAAAGACCCACAATTTGCAAAGGATAATCCAGAAGTATTTACTGGTGATATAAATCTCAAAAATGATAATAGTACAGAATCACAAGCTTACAATAACTTTATCTTTAAAACTCTAATAGGATTTTTCAAAGATAGAATAGAAAGCTTAGATAGATGGGCACCACAAGACCCAAATGTTAATTTTACAAGCACAAAAGAGAGTATCAATCTATTGATAGATAATTTTCAAGAAAAAGTGGATGAGTATAATGAAAATATCACAAATGGTAAATCTATAGGGAAAAAATAGATGGAAATAAATTCCTATTCAGCAAACTTGTTTTATCAAACATCGTCTAAACATAGAAATAAAAATAGTGCAGATGATGTTTATTCTCGATTTGAATTATATCTCTCTTCAAATGATAAAACAACAACTACTACTATGAGTCCAAAAAAAGATAGTATAGTAGATATTGAATCAGTGGAGTTTCAAAGGTATAGTTGTTATCCAAATGATTTAGAGATGAAAATAAAAAGTTTTCAGGAACATAAATTTTATGAAGCTCAAGAACAATTGCCCTATGAAAAGAGATTGGCACATCCTGAAATGTTGTATCCCAATTCAATATTCTCAGAAGAGAATATGACTCAATTGAAGATTAATGAACCAGATAAATATCAATGGGTTACAGAATTAACAACGGTAACTAATGAAGATAAATATGATGGTGCACCTGAATATAAAGCATTTGTTGATAAGTGGGTTAAAAAAGGATTGAGTGAATTTGAAGCATTAACTCGTGCAGAATCTTATGTAACCGCAGGATTATTGGATTATGGTTCACAAAGAGCTGATTTCATGATGTGGGATATGCCTCCTACTGATACAAAACAACATGGGATGTGGCTAATTAATAATCAACCATTAAGAATAGCGATGATAGAAACATTTGATAGTTTAGACATTGTTCAGTTAAGTAGTTTAGTGAGTACGATTTTTTATGGTACTCCTGAAGAACAAAATATTGACATGTCTTTTAGCTTTCAAACACTCCTAGAAAAATATGGTGTAAAACTAGAAGATTTAAAACAAAAAGACCCACAATTTGCAAAGGATAATCCAGAAGTATTTACTGGTGATATAAATCTCAAAAATGATAATAGTGCAGAATCACAAGCTTATAATAACTTCATCTTTAAAACTATCGTTGGCTTTTTTAAAGATAGAATTGAGAGTTTGGAGAGATGGGCACCACAAGACCCAAATGTTGATTTTACAAGCACAAAAGAGAGTATAAATCTACTGATTGAGAATTTCCAAGGAAAAGTGGATGAATACAATACAAATATAGAAAATGGCAATTCCATGATAAAAACAAAATAATTTAATGGTACAATTTAAACTATGTCAAATCTACAATTTAAAATAAATAGCTTCTTTAAAATATTATTGCTTTATTTTATTTTTCTAATCAATAGTAATGCTATTGATGTTTCAAATAGCCAAACTTTAAATATTTTATCAAGTTCAGAAATTTTTATTGATTATGATAGGAATAATACTATATCTACGGTTTCAAAAAATAAATTTAATACCATTATTTCTAATAATCTATCCTTTGGTTATTCCCCAAAGTTTGATGTATGGATTAAATTTAATCTCTCTAACAATTCAAATAAACAGGTTTTTAAAATACTTGAATATGCAAATCCTCTCGTAACTCATATTGAGCTTTATAAAAATGGCTCTTTAGTTAATAAAGAGGGATTATTTCAAATTCAACCAGACAGAAAAAGTTTAAATCCAACTTTCGAAATAGTGTTGCAACCCAAAGAGAATGCTACTTTTTATGTTAAGGCAAATTCAATTATCACTACACTCATAGTGGAACTAAAAATTTATGAGATAAATAAATTTTATAGCCAAGAACTCCAAACACAACTTATATATGACTTATTTTTTGGAGCGATGTTTATTCTTGCTATTTATAATATTTTTGTATTTGTATTCTCACGGGACATAAGTTATTTATTATATGTATTATATGTTTTAGGAGTCATTTATCACCAACTTTTATTTACAGGGATAGGTTATGTTCACTTAATCCCAAAAGAATATATTAGCCATGTAATTGAACTAAGTGTCCTTGCTACAACTATTCCAATTATTGCGTTAGCATTTTTTAGTAAAGTATTTTTACAAGTTTCTAAATACCCTAGACATAATGTTATTTTAAATTATTTAATTGCAATAGTAATTATTTTTGTATTTGTCCATATTTATGTAAACAACTTAGGGATTTTAAGAAATTTACCTTCAATGATTTTAGTTTTATTTTTAATGGAACTATCGATATATTTAGCATACAAACGAAATAGACAGGCTTATTATATAATAGCTGGCTGGATATTTGCAGGTTTATCGGTATTTTATATGTATATGAAAAATGCAGGGTTTACTATAATTGATTTACCATATTTTGTGGAATTTTCATTTTTAATTGAGGCAATTATTTTTTCAGTAGCATTAGTTGATAAAATAAAAACTTTACAACAAGATAAAAATGAGTTAAATAGTAAATTGCTGATGAAAGTAGAATCTGATAAAAAGTTTTTAGAGTCCTTGGTAAGTGAAAAAACTGTAGAACTTCAAGAAGCATTTGATGAACAATCTTTATTACTTTATGAATTAAACCATAGAGTAAAAAATAATTTACAAACCGTGATGTCACTTATTAACTTACAAGCAAACAATATAACAGATGAGAATTTAAAAGAAG
This sequence comes from Arcobacteraceae bacterium, assembly GCA_028687375.1. Lineage (GTDB taxonomy): Bacteria > Campylobacterota > Campylobacteria > Campylobacterales > Arcobacteraceae > CAIJNA01. The sequence goes on from JAQUAG010000008.1 coordinate 23,147, forward strand.
TTTTGAAAACTATACAAAATAGAATATCCGCAATGAGCCTTATACATGAATTACTCTATCAAAAAAGTGATATTTCAACAGTAAATATCCGTGAATATTTTCATACATTGGCAGATAATATTGAATATACATTTGACATAGATGCAGATATAGAATATAAACTTGAAGCAAATTATTTTGATGTTGAAACAACTATTTCGTGTGGTTTGATACTTAATGAATTGCTTATTAATTCTTTTAAATATGCTTTTAAAGGAGTTGAAGAACCAAAAATCATCATTTCATTAAAGAAAGAAATAGAGATTTTTACATTGACAATTTATGATAATGGGATAGGTTATAATCAACATGATATGTCAAATATTAAAAAAACATCTTTTGGATTATCGTTGATTCGCACTATTGTGGAAGACCATTTAAAAGGGACTTTTATCATAGACTCAAATCAATCTGGAACACATAATAAAATAATTTGGAGTGAAAAAAAGAGCTATGTATAATGCAAATATTTTAATAGTAGAAGATAATCAATTAGCAGCAAGTGGATTAAAAAGCTTATTAATTCAATTTGGCTTTAAAATAAATGATATTGTAAGTTCTTATGGTGGTGTATTAGAAGCTATAAAAACAAAAGAACCAGACATAATTTTAATGGATATAGATTTAGGCAATGGTATTAGTGGGATAGATATTTCTGGAAAAATTAAAGAAAAGTACAATATTCCCGTTTTATTTATCACATCATTTTCTGATATTAATACAATGGAAAAAGCATTTGATACAAAGCCTGTAGGATATATAATAAAGCCATATCGAGAAGAAGAAGTCAAAACAACAATTATGTTAGCTATGTACAAAATCAAAAAACTCGAATATTCTAATATCAATGAGGATAACACAAGCATAGGATTTGACTTTTATTTTGATATGAAAAATCAAAAATTATACTACAAAAGTAAATTAATCAAAATCTCTAAAAAAGAAAAAACACTCATCTATTACTTAACAAAATCAAAAGGTATTTCTTTAAATACTGAAAATCTTGAACGTCATGTATGGACCAATAAAGCACCTTCTGAAAGTTCTTTAAGAACTTTAATATACAGATTAAACTCTAAATTGGGTGAAAAGCTTATTGTATCCTCTTATTCGGAAGGGTATAAAATAGTTTAATTTTCTAAATCTAAAACTTATACTCCAAAAATATCTTCACACCTTCTACTTTTTTGGTCAAAATATCAAAATTTATACATTTAACCTGTACATTTTGTTAACACTTTCCCCTATTTTCTACTCTATTCTCTTTTGGAGATTATGTGTGTTAATAAAATCTTAGTTTTTTAGTTTTATTGTATATCTGTTATAATCTCTGTACTTTTATATTAGGTCATGTAAAAAATCAAATGATATTGTGTAGTTATCTTAAAAATAATAAGATTATGAAACTTTATTTAAAAAAATAGGAACAAATGAAATGAAAAAAATAATATTTTATTGCTGTATGCTAGTGTCGATAGCTATGGCTGATTTTAAATCAATAAGTACAGAAAAACTTGAAGCATCTATCCAAAATGGTGTAACAGTTATTGATATTCGAAGAGAAGATGAGTTTAAACAATTTGGAATAATAAAAGGAAGTTATAAACTTACTTTTTTTGATGCGAATGGTAATTACAATGTAGAGCAATGGATGAATAAATTTACAAAAATTGTCAAAGATAAAAATCAACCTTTTATTCTTGTATGTGCTCGAGCAAACAGAACAAAAGTTGTTGGTCAAATGTTAAGTAAGCAACTACAGTATAAAAATGTTTTGGAACTTGAAGGTGGAATTACAAACGGATGGATATTTAAAGGAAAACCAACGGTTAAATAAAATTCTTAGTAACTGTTTGCATAACTTACTAAAATCAATCAAATAGAATTATTCCTGTTGATTTAAGTAAAAACAATACTTCATATCATATCAAATATGCTAGAATTTTATATGAAAAATTTTGTTCTGATGAACCTACTTGTTTTACTGTTTTCAAATGTGGCTTTTTCTAATGAAAATGGAAAAAATTTATACTCAAAAGCTAATTGTCAAAGATGTCACAAAATGGTTGAAAATTTTGATCCAAGAAAAAAACAAACAAGAGATTATTATAGTGTAGAATCTTGGGTCAATAGTTGTTCTATTTATTTTAAAATAAATTGGGATTCTTTTGAAGTGGAAGAGGTTACAAATTATTTAAATGACAACTATTATCATTATAAAAATATGTCCCACTAAGTGGGTGATTTATCTTAGGAGAGGATTCAGTGTAAAGTGATGTTCTTACCCGACTATAAAACATAATAAGGAAAAGGTAGGGAAGATTTGAAAGAAATTTGAAAATTTTTTAGTATTTTCTCCTTAATTGCTCCAGTTGTCAAAACTATCAAAGAAGCATCGAGTAAGGAGCTAAACATAAATGCAGGAATAATAACAAAAATCGAAAGGATAACTTCCCTCTCAGCAGTTTTCATATTATACTTTATTTGTTAGAAAAAAAATATCTCAAAAATGGAAAAAGTGAAATACCTCTTATAATATTTCTAAAAATTGTTGAATAATATCAAAAAGAATTTCTTAAACAAAAATAAAAGATGATAAAATTTGAGTTAGAAAATTGTATCATCTTTTGATGTAGTTTTAATTATCTAAAAACTATAATTAAACCCTAAATACAAAGAGTTTAAAGAGCTTAGTTCATGTGTATAAGTAGAAGTTTGTGTTGCAATATTGGTCTTTGAATTTCTAAATCCTACTTCTATAGTACCTCTTTCATTTAAAAGACAAGGGGAAAGGATACCAAACTGCATCCCATACATCTCACCCATATCTCTATCATTATCTGTTAAATCTGTCTCAAAACTTACTGTTCCATAATGAAGCCCCATATAGAGTTTCATATCTCGTTTTGTTCCAAAAGGATTTCCCATAGGAAATGTCAATTCTCCATTAAGAAGATTAGTTTTTGCAGTTGCATTATCCCATTCTACCTTTCCAAAATCCATATAAGCTCTATAAATAGTCTCTTCTATCCCCATTTTTATTTCATACCCTTTTGTTCTATCAACATTTGATTCTTGGTAAGTTGCTATCGCTTCACCACCAGTAAAAGTAAGGTTTGCACCTAAAAAAGGCTTTGGCTCAGCATACAGACTTGTTCCTAGTATAGCACTTAGTAATAATAGTTTTTTCATTAGTAATTTCCTTTTATAATAGTGATACTTCCGCTAAGAACCTCTACAGTTTTTACCCCTGTTTCAATTGTATGGGTAATTTGTATTGTTGTATTTTCATCATTTTCTCTAATAGTATCTCCACTTGATAAAGTATAAGTTTCATCTTTTGATACTTGTATTGTATTTTCTGAATCCCCAGTTACATCACCACTTCCACATCCACTAAAGAGGAGCAAGCTCCCTAAAAATCCTATTTGTAATATTCTTTTTATCATACTTTTCCCCTTATTCTATTGTTAAGTCTCTAGTGACTTTTGTTTTGATTTTAAATTGTAGTTTTCCATTAATATCTTTACTTACATTGACTGTTGCTCCACTTTCGAGTGGTGTATTACTACTTACTGTTCGTTCTAGTTGTACACCATTATTATCTTCAAACCAAGTTTGTGACTCACCTTGTGTATCTGTTTTAACTATAGATTTAACCATAATAGCATTTCCTCCAATAGTTTGATTTTCATCTACACTTGTAGTGATACCTGTCGTATCTATAACCGTTTGAGCTCCTGCTATTTCAATAGTTGCTTTTGACTCTACCAACCCTACTTTGATAATATGTGTCGCTGTTCCATCTGGAAGTGCTGTAGCTTTTGCTTCATTTCCACTCACTGTTGCTTTTGTTTCAACTGTTCTATCCTCTTTTATAGTTGTTGTCGTCCCTGTAATTTTCGATTTTGCTACAGTTTCTTTGTTGCCAACTTTCAGTGTATGGATAGCTTTATCATCTCCACTAACTTTTCCCTCAACTTTAATATCTACAACATTTCCAGTTTCATTGATAGTTGTCGTTGATGTTGTAACATCTCCAGCATCATTGATCACTACAGTCGAATCTGGAAGCTCTGAAGTCGCTTCAGAAATCCCTGTAATCTTATGACTTGCACTTCCATCATCAAATACTTTTGCATCTGTAATATTCAAAGTAGTTTCAGCATAAGCTTTTCCACTTTCACTTCCTATAGTATTTGTAGCTCCCGTTGGTTTTGTAATATTTGTAGCTAAGTTTGCAGTTAAATCTTTAGCTCTTAATGTGAAATAAACTACCTTTGAAGCACTACCTTTTGTAGCTATAGCTTTAATATAGTATGTTCCCGTAGGTACTGTGCCACTTGCACTAAATTCTCCTGTTTGTGGATTGATAGTAAGCCAGTTTATTGTTTCAGAAGATTGTACTCTTTCAAAACTATATGCTGTTGCATTCTCTATAAAGGTTCTTAAATCAAGTGTGAAATAAGAAACATTGTTGATATCAAGAACTTGATCTAAAATAGCTGAAGTAATTGTAATTGGGTCTTCATTTGGCTCTTCAGGTGTTGTCGGTTCTTCAGGTACTGTTGGAGTTACATAAATCTCCTCTTCCGTAATCATTTGTTGGTAATATCCTACAATATTTCCAGTACTGTCTAATTCATAAATAGTTAAGTATTTATCAGCCTGTGCCCCTGTGATATTTGCTCCACTTGTATATGTTGTAGCTTCATTTGGAAGTGAGGCATCATACGATGGGATAGGCATTGCAACTTCAGAGAAGATATACTTGATACTATTTCCGCTTACTGGAGAATAGGTGATTTTTGTAGAACCATCTGCACTTCCTTTTCCTATTGTGATATTGTCACTTGAAATTGCAGGTGCTATAGCTTTTGGTGTGTTGCTTCCTGTTGCACTTAAAACACTTACAGTGATAGCTCTACTTTCTCTTCCACTTGTACTTCCTGCTACACTTACCTCCACTGCATAAGTATTATTTCCAGCGATATCACCTAAATCTGTAGGGTTCGTGAAACTAGGTGCAGTTTTGAAACTCAATGTTCCTGTTGTACTATTGATAGTAAATTTATCTGCATCTGCTCCACCACTGATACTATAAGCGATAGTTCCACTAAAGTTATTACTATTGCTATCATCCACAAAACTTGCATCTCCTACAAGAGTTGTCCCCTCCACTACATACGGAGTAAGTGTGTTTGAAGCAATTCCACCTGGGTCTTTTATTGTACCATTTGCTACTCCATCCGTATCAAATGCTCCACCATCTTTGAGGTCGAAGTCAATTTTTACTTTGCCAGCATCTGCACCATCTAAGAATGTTACAGATTTTGTGATATTAACCCATTTATTTGTGAGGTTATTTTTCTTGTAGTAAGCATATGAACCGATAGCTCTATCGACTATCATAGACATAGTTACTGTTTGACCAGTTGTAAGCCCATTTATATCAAATGCAAAACTTCCAAGTGGAAGAGTTACCCCTTTTTGAGGTACTTTATTACTTGGATTATTTGTTGCACCTGTAATATTTGTACCAGTTGGAGAAATGATAGTAACCTCTGTCATACCTGTTTTATATGGCACAGAGAGACTTACACTATTTGTAGTTGGTGGTACATATGTTCCTGTGATTGCTATTTGTGTATTTCCAACGGCAATTTTCGCTCCACCACTTCCTTGTCCACCATCAGTTGCTCCATTTCCATCACTGAAATTCCAAGCGATAGTGATATTTTCATCGCCACTTTCTGTATTTTGATAAGTGATATTTCGTAAAGTTGTATTGACTATACTTGTATTGACATCACCAAAGTTAATAGTCATATTTCCATCAGTTTGACTAAATGTTCCTACATAAGTATTTCCAAGGCTAAGAGTATTTCCACTCACTGTGATAACATCTGTAAAACTTAAGATATCATTAGGATTTGCTCCACCTTCTCTTGCTAATGTTACAGTTGCACCATTGTAATTTGTAACATCAAGCTCATTATCTTTGAGTGTTACATCACTATCAAGTACTGTTGGAGTTGCACGATTATGATTTACACTTTGTCCTAGAGAAGATTCTCCACCGATAGTTTTAATTTCACCAGTAGCTTTATCAAGGATTATTATAGATCTTAATGTATCATCACCATCATTGTATGTAGATTCTACATATACAAGCAGATTACCATTTTTATCAAAATCAATACTATAAGAGTTACTATAATCCATTCCATTTAATGTAAACGATTTAACTCCATTAGTTCCAAAATTTGCATCCACTACACCACTGCTAGAAAATTTAGAAACTAATACTCCGTCATCATCAGTATAAGCTACTGCATAAATATTACCTTCACTATCTTTTTTCAACTCTTTAATTGTTGAACCAAAATCAAAAGCTAAAATATTTTCTAAAGTTCCAGTTGGTGTTAATTTAAATATTGTACTTTTACTCTGACTTTCATCGTAACCGCCTATAAGCATATTTCCATCAGCTAAAGGTGAAAAACTATGAAAATATTTACCACTTTGAGAAAATATTCCATTTGTTGCGAAAGTTGTATAAGGTGTTCCGTTACTATTTAGTACCATAAGTCTATTGAGATAAGTGTTATCAGTTTCTTTAACACTTAAGAGGATTTTTTGCTCTTCTCCTATCGTCCATAGAGTTGCACTTGCAACAGAATCATAATCATTTGTAGTTACTTTATCTATCGCTAATTTTCCACTTGTTCCAAAAGTAGTATCAAATTGCCCATCTGGTGTGAGTCCTACTAAAATAGCTTGGTGAGTTGTATAATCTTCATCTCCAGCTACTATGATTTTGCCATTATCTAAAAGCATAATCTTTCTTGCATAATCTCTTGAACCACCACCTATAACATCAATGATTTTTTTACCACTATCTCCAAACTCACTAATTAATTGACCATTACTATCAAGCTTAGCAATCGCAAAATCTGAGTTACCATTATTCGCCATACCTGCAATATAGATATTTCCACTACTATCTAGTGTTATATTTGTAGGAAAGTCACCATTAGATGTTTGCATATCAATAATCGCAACCCCATCTGTTCCAAATGAACTATCTACTGTCCAATCTAAATTGTATCTTCTAATATCAAATTGACTTCGATCATCTGCATCATAACTTCTTCCAACCACTAAAGTCTTGCCATCTGGCTGAACTTTAATAATATCTGTTGCATAGGTAGTATTTATAAAGAAATTAGGGATCTCTATATAATTTACCCCTTCACTTATCTTAAAGCTTGGTGCATCATTGATACCGCTTACATTTAGCTCCATTGTGTAAGTTTGGCTATAGACTGTATCCCCATTACTATCATTAGCCCCTACTTGAAAGCTAAAATTCCCTGCTCCACTTCCATAAACATCAGTATTTGGAGTAAAAATGAAATAGCCATCTTCAATATCAGAATATCTAACTTCATCATCTATAGCCACTTCAGAACCGTCATTTTTAAGCACTCCATGTGCAGGAAGTGAGATGATTTTGATTCGATTAAAACTTGTCTCATCCCCAAGTGGTGAATAGGTACCAAAATCGCTTATGCTAAATGTAATGCTTCCATCTTCTGTAACAGTCGCACCTGCTCCTGTCACTTTTGGTACTCTTTGGATATTTACCGTTGTATTTCCCTCACCGATTAATGCTCCGCCACTTCCTTGCGTTCCACTATTATTATCACTTACACTCCAAGCTATCACTACACTTGATGGTAGGCTTGTTGCATTATTTTCATAAGTAATAGATTTGAGAGCTTCATTTACAGTCGTTTGATTTGCATCGCTATTGAAAGTGATAGTAAGATTTCCATCTGTATTTGTAACTGTACCGATAGTTGTATTTGATAGTTTTACACTGCCATCTACAAATGTCAGATTTCCTGTCGTTCCAAATTTATCATTTGCACTTGCTCCACCTTGTCGTGCTAGAGAAACTATTACACTGCCATAGTTTGTATCTCGTAAATCTTTATCTACCAAAGTAGCATTTGGTGCTAAAGTAATAGCACTCTCCCCCTCTTTAAATAGTACTGTATTTCCAAGAGAGTTTAGAGGTGCTCCAAAATCTCTATCGAAAACTCCATCACTATCTATTTTTCCAATGTAGATATTTAGATCTGTAGAAAATATATTATTATTAAGACTGTATCCACCTCCTACATTTCCAAGAATAAGCATTTTCCCATCGTTTGCTTTTGTAAGTTCTATACTTCCTTCCATACCTCTACCGTTGTCTTCGCTTGAAGTTGCACCACTATAAGCATTAAACTCCAAAACTCCGTCTGTTCCAAATGTGGTATCTAGTGTACCGTTTGGAGTGATTTTTGCTACTTTTGAAGTATAAGCTGTATAGATACTCCCTGTTACGAAAATATTATCGCTATCATCTACTGTAAGTCCTGTAACCCTTTGGTTGCTAAATAAAGTTCCAAGATCTAAATATCCTGTATTGTTATTGAAAGTGCTATCTAGTGAACCATTTGTATTAAATCGATACACTCTTGTAGGTCCATTTGCATGCATTGTTGCGATAATTTTACCATCTGACTGTAATGCTACTGTTCTAAAATCTTGATATGCGATATCTACTACATCTACTACAGTTGTCCCATCTGTACCAAAACTAAAATCAAAAGCACCATCAGTAAGTATCCTTGAAATTTTTGCACCGTGGTCTGTAGGATTAACATAAACTCCACCACCTACGACAATCAGTTTTCCGTCACTATCAAGAATCGCATCATGGATTTGTGATTGGTCTATTAATCTTCCACCTGGACCAAAAGAGCTATCCATCGTACCATCTGCATTTACAGTTACAGCGAACCCTTGCGTTTTAGAGCTTATGAACTCATGTCCTGTGATAATCGCTTTTCCATTAGAGAGTGGCAATAGATTTGAAACAGTAGTAATTTGAGTTCCTCCTAGTGCTATACCACCTGGATTTAGAGTAGGATATGCTATTCCATTTGTTCCAAAACTTGTATCGGTTGTACCATTCGCATTAAATCTTGCTAAAAATATTGTTCTAGTTGAAGCGTGGTCATTATTTGCTCTCTCTGTTCCAGAGACCAATATTTTTCCATCACTCAAAGTTGTAAAAGATATAGAATTGATAAACTTTTGCCCTAAAGAAACAACAGTTTTCCCATCTGTCCCAAAAGCTGTATCTATGCTTCCATCCGCTTTGTATTTAGTGAGGAAAAACTTAACTTCTGTAGATAAACTATCAAATCCGCCTGTAGCGGTTCTTCCAAGTGTGATAAAAGAACCATCATCTAATGCTTTAAACCCACTTGCTTGATAAATTGCTGTACTATCAGCAGTGAGAGAACTACCGTTTTGGTAGCTAAAAGATGGTGCATGATTTACCGCTTCGATTTTGATATTAAAATTTGTAGTTGGTGATTCAACAAATCCATTTGTCTCAAGATCCATCCCCTCAGCCAAACTTATCCCAAATGTAGCTTCTCCAGATACTTGAGCTTTTGTTTTGACTTTAACATTTCCAAGAAGAGTTTTTGCTTCCTCAGTTGATAATCTTACGAGACCATTTTGACCCATATTTAATAGATATAATTTACCACCATCTGGGAACACCATATATGTTTTTCCACCAATTACTGATGGAGCACCTGCAAAATTTGCATCCAAATAGTCAATCTCTGTTGTGCCTAAGAAAAATTTATCAATAAGATCGCTATTTGATGGAGGAGTGATGGCGATTGCCATTATTCCATCACCATCAGCCTCTGTGATATTTACATCTGATGGGAAAGTAAGCTCTTGACTTGCCCCCATAAATACAGTGATATTTTTGTCGTTTCCTTGCGTAGTAGTGTCCAAATCAAATGTAGGAATACCAAGACTCATGATAGCTGTAGATGAAGATCTATCACCCTCTGCATTAATATTAAGAGTAACTGGATAATTCCCAGCTTCTACACCTTCTGGGATAGTAAGATAAACCATAATTGATTGCCAGTTATTTGGGGTAGTACTATTAAGATGAGTAGAATTGACATTCTTAATTTCAAAGGTTGCACTTTCAGACAAACTACTACCGTCACTAATCTGTCCACTCCATCCATCTGGTAGTGTCAATGTTACAGTAGTATTTTTATCAGTTAAAGATTTATTCTCTATATCAAATCTTATCTGTTTCGCTAAGTTTGGTACTGCCAAAGCATCTATATACCCAAATTGGTCTTCATTTTTTGGTACTACTGATGCTGCCTCAAAACTCTCATAAGCTTTGATATTAGTTGTAGCACCATCTGCTAGAGTTGGGATAATCCACTCCATACCGTAGCCATTGTCGTGTGTATTTGGTTCTACTACACTTGTAAGTCCACCAGCATTTGGTGTTGTAGCATTCATTACAATTGAAGCATAATTATTTGATTGTGCATCAGCAGGATTTGGTGAAACTGAAGTAAGAGTCATCTTTTGTACGATGCCATCTGTATATTTTGTGACACCGATACTTTTTTTGGCACTATCCCAATATCCATTCCCCTCATCACCACCTGCTAAGAATGTATCAGTTATCCTAGCAAATCGTAGATTTGTTAACTCTGCTCCAGTGTTATTTGTGATATCCCACTCTATATCAACTTTTTGAGAGTCATTACTTGGTAGAGTAACTTTTTTTGTAACTACAATAGTGCCATTTGGTATAGCTGATGGCATTGGCTCAGAAGCCATATATACTTTAAGTTGACTATCAAGTACCCAAGTTGCAGTTATTGTATTATTTACTGTTACGATAGTTGGTATTGGAAATCCATCTGTCAAGACATTATTACTATCAATCACTGCGGTTGAAATATTTCCATCAGTATTTAGATATGATGAATAATACCCAAAAGGGATTGTTTGCCCATTGACCTCTAAAACCTCTCCACTTCCCAAATATTCATCATATAATCTATTCGTTTGATCCTCATCAAAATCATAAAACTGTGTATTCCAAGCAGTTCCATCATACCTATCGACTATCGTCGTCCCATCATCTCTTACTACAACTTTGAGGTTTCCTTTTGCTTCTACTCCCCCAAGAGTTTCTAAGGCTTGTATCCCAACTGCCCCAAGCAACATAGCCGACACCACCAAGGAAACTTTTCCACCTTTTAAAATCCTAAACCTTGAACTAAAATCATGATTAAATCGCAACATATTTTTATTCCTTTCGAAAATATTTTCATAATGATAAAATATTAAAGTCTCAAAGCAGTCTCAGCTAGTCTCATAACGGTCGCAATTTCAAAATTTGTATTATTGGTGCTGTAAGTAAAGGATAATAGAGAGGAAAATCAACTTAATAGAATGGAAAAATAACATACAGTTACATCACGAAAAAGTGGAGAGATAAAAATGAGTTAATTTTGGATTATATCAAGAGATACTAGTTGTTTTTATTGGTACGACACTTGCTAAAAAATCTCTCATCCCTGTCGTTTTATCAAAACATTCAGCGACATCAAGCCCATCGATATTAATAAAATGTTTAGATAGAGAACTTATCACATAAATGGGAATTATGGTATCTTTTTTTCGAATATTTTTGATAAACTCAATCCCATCCATAAGGGGCATTTGTATATCAGTCAAGATCAAATCAAATTTTTGGTGATTATACTCTTTGAGACCCTCTATTCCATTTGAGGCATGTACTACTTGTTCGAAATACAAAGAGAGGACTCTTTGACAGCTTTTCGATAGTGCTATATCATCTTCAAGATATAAGATATGTTTGTTTGTAACACTCATAGTTGCTCCATTAGTTTTTCAAATTATATTCTATTTTTTTGAACCTAAGTAGGTCGCGTGGTCGCAATTTGGTCGCAATCTTCAATCTTTTTTACGAAGAAGAGAATACTTTTCAGTTTACTGTGAAATGACAATTAAATTTATTGAAAAAAATTTTCAAAAATATAAAAGCAATTTTTTCCTTTTCTTTTTGCTTCATACATCGCATTATCGGCTTGATGGACAAGCTCTCCAATAGAGACTTGATTATCTTGACAATAAAAGCTTATCCCAATACTCGCAGAGACTTGAAGTGTGGTATCTTTTCCATATTGTACTGGTGTATTGGCGAGTTCTAGGATTCTTTTTATCATCTTTTCATAAGGCTCACTCTCTTTTGAAATATGAAAAATAAGGGCAAATTCATCTCCACCAATCCTTGCTATCATATCTTCTTGACGAATAGTCGTTTGGAATCTTTTTGCTAACTCTTTGAGTAATACATCTCCTGCATCGTGTCCGTGAGTATCATTTATCGCTTTAAAGCCATCCAAATCAATAAAAGCAAGTCCAAAAGCACCCCCTTTTCGTTTTGTAAGTGCATATATTTTCTCAATTTCATTTTCAAAGAAATGACGATTAGGAAGAGTTGTAAGGGAGTCATTATTTGCTTGGGTTTTCAAAATCTCCTCCTCTTTTAACCTTTCTGTGACATCAATCGCAAGGGAAACTATCTCATAATCATCTTCCTCTTTAGATTTTTGGAGTAAAGTATTATGCCATTCACATACGATAGGAGTTTGGTTTTTTAAAATATTTTGATTGATAAAAATATGTAAATTGCTATCATTTGCTATCGTTTTAAGATTTTTTGTAACCATCTCCCTTTCAGATTCAAGAACTAAAAAATCAAGAAAACATCTCCCCTTAACCTCATTTGCACTCCATCCAAAAAGCCTTGTGGCTTGTTCATTCCAGTCTGTGATGATATATCCCTTTTTCCATACTATCCCAGCTGATGCTGAGTTTTGAAAAAGAATTTTATGTCGTTGTTCACTTTTGGATAATTGTTTATTAATCCTATAAATATAATAAGCGATACCCCCAACAATCACTATAATCAAACTTGAAATCAATATATAAAAATAGATCCAAGTATTATCACTATCTTCTTTCTCTTTGTAAAAAAAATCTTCTAAAGTTCTTGTTTGTTTGATAAGTCCAAATTGTTTATACACCTCTACTATATGTTCCCATCGTCCAGGGTTACTATGTCCTATTTGGATAAAATCTGGATTGATAAGTTTTCTCAGAACACTTGCTTCATACAAAAGATGCTCTTTTGATTTGTTTTGGGTATTGTAGTTTTTCTCTATCAAAGCTACCGTTTCCTCAATATTTTCCAAAGCATATTCCCACCCTTTAAAAGTTGCTTGACGAAAATCAGAAACAACTTTATGGTCACTTTCATAGAGTGCTGTTGAAGTAAAAAGGGTATCTCCATAAAAATCAAGTCCATACGCTCGTGGTTCTAAAATACTAAATGTTTTTTTCTCTTTGGAAAGTAAATAGGGTTCGTTAGAACTATAAGCATTGATTGCGACCACTTTATTTTCAAGAAGATCATCAAGATGTTTTTGTTTTGGGACAAATTTAATTTTAGAAAGGTTTATTCCCTCTTTGATAAACATCGCTTTGAGTTCGATATCTTGATCCCCTCCCATAAGGGCAATTGGACCACCTTTGGCTAAGTCTATCGGGCTTTTGAACTTCTCTTTTGCGAGAAGAATATTAGGTGAATGTTGGAAAATTGCCCCAAGCATCACCACATCTAAACCACTAAGATAATCGATAACTAAACTAGAATTTGAAACCCCAAAATCTGCTTTTTTGGATAAAACAGAATCTACAACATTTGTACTAGAATCACCCTCCAAAAGAGTGACATCAAATCCAGCTCGTTTATAAAAACCTTTGTGAAGTGCCATATAATACCCTGCGAATTGGAATTGATGTTTCCAACGAAGTTGTACAGAGATATTTTTGTTCTCCCCATACAATGAGATAAAAAAGAATATTACAATCATAAAAACTTTCACAGCATACTCCAAATAGATGATAAACCCTTTATTTTAGCAAAAAGAATGTAAGAGATATAACCTTCTTAGTCTCAATTTAGTCTCAAAAATCCTTTTTAAGTGACTATTTAAAAGCAACCTTATATACTCACAAAAAATTAGGATAATAGGCTAAAAATGGATAATTTATTAATTCTCAAAAACAAAAAAGTACTCTATGTGGAAGATGATGAAGTTATACGTCAGAGTATAGCAAAAGTGCTTAACATCTTTTTTGATGATATTACTTTAGCAATTGATGGTGAAGAAGCTATCAATCTCCTTGAAAATAGATTTGATGTGGTGATTTTAGACCTCAATCTTCCAAAATACAATGGTCTTGAGATAGCTAAATGTGTTAGAGAAAAAAACAATGAGACTTTGATTTTTCTTATCTCAAGTTATCAAGAAACACAAAACTTGCGAGATGCTATGAGGCTAGGTGCTATCGATTATTTACCAAAACCACTACGATTTGATGACCTTAAAAATGTTTTGAATGAATGTGCCAATAAATTTTCAAAAAATGAACTGAAAATTTTTGGGGGAAATCTCATCTACGATAAAAGATTAAAATCTGTTTTTAGAGGAGAGGAGGAGATAAAACTTACAAAAAATGAGATTATTTTTTTAGAGCTTGTTTTATCAAATCAAAGACAACTTATCTACTATGATATTATCACTCAAGAACTTTTTCAAAGTCAAAATAGTGATGCAAATCTAGCCTCTATAAAAAATATGATACTCCGAATGAGAAAAAAGCTTGATACCCCTTTGGTTGAAAGTGTATCTGGAGTTGGATACCGTGTTTTATAGAGTATTCTTTTTTGTAGTTTTCTTTTTTTCTCTCTCTTTTGGATACGAACTTAAAGAACTTGAGGGGTATCAAAACCTTAATAAACATATCACTATTTTGTACGATACAAAGGAACAATACACAGTTCAAAATCTCCCAAAAGAGCAATTTAAAACAACAAATAATCTTGCTTTAGGGTATGTCAAAGGTGTTGTTTGGAGTAAATTGGAACTTGCAAATACAAATGAGATAAAACTCCTTCTTATCAATCCAAAAATAAATATCAATACAATCGATATCTCTGTTTTTGAAGGAGATAATTTGATTGCAACCCATAAATTAGGAAACTATAGAAGTATCTCCAATAATGCTATCTATAGTAAATTTGCCAACTTTTCCCTTACGATGAAACCTAACAAAAGATACACCATCATTACAAAAATAAAATCAAAAAGCCCTATTGATGCAAGTTTATTTGTAACTAATCCAAGTACTTTTCTATCATTTATTATGTATGACATCTTATTTTGGGGTGTTTTTTTAGGATTTATCTTCTCTTTGATAATCTATAATCTTTCTGTTTTTGCAAGTCTTAAGGAATACACTTATGTCGCTTATGCTTGTCATGGTTTGACCGCTTTGTTATTTCAATTTGCAACAAATGGGATTTTTTACCAATTTGGATTATATGAAAATCCCCTTATCTTCAATTCAGTGAGTTGGATTTTGGCTCAACTAAGTATCATAAGTATTTTGTTTTTTGCTACTCTTTTTTTAAATACAAAAAAAACAATGCCAAAAGTCCATACCATAATTCTTGGTTTGTTTTTTGTATTATTTGCAATGATGATTTTATTTCTCTATTCGTTCTTTGATGTAGAGATTATCAATCTTGTACGAAGTGTTACAAAACCTCTCTCTATTCTTATACTTCTTTTTATTTTGGTAATTGCAATCATCGGAGTGAAAAAAAAGATACAAGGGGCTTGGTACTATATGATGGGTCATGGAATATTTTTAATCGCTGTTATCTTCCAACAATTTGGAGGTATCATCAACAATGAAATAAATTTTATCTCTGTATATATAATTGCTATTGGAATACTTTTTGATGTAGTATTTTTATCACTTGCCCTTGGACAAAACCTAAAATCACTTAAATATGAAAAAGAGAAAAATGAAAAACTTCTCATTTCACAATCTGGTTTTTCAGCTATTGGAAGAACAATAGGCAATCTCTCTCATCAATGGAAAATACCAATTGCAAGATTGGGAACTCTTATCACTCAAATTGAAGCGATGCTTTGGAAAAGAGAAGATAAACTCAAATATGAGATTGAGGAGGTACTTATCAATATGAAAGCTAGCTTGGATTTTATGCAAACTTCCATCAGTGAATTTAATAACTTTTATATCCATTCATCTCAAAGAAGAGAGTTCAACCTTGCAAATGAAATTGAAAATATTGTCAATCTTTTAAGTGCGAAGGTAATGTACACTAATGCAAAAGTCTCTAAAAATCTCAATAGAGATATCGTGATGGTTGGATACAAAAGTGCTTTTGCAAATATTTGTTTGGTTATCATCGATAATGCTTTGGATATTTTAAAACAAAGAGATATTACAAATGGCGATATTTTTATCACCCTATCACAAGACAAAGAGAGTATCAAACTTACTATTGAGGATAATGGAGGGGGGATTAGAATAAAACCTATTACAAAAATTTTTGATGTTTTTGTAAGTGACAAAGACGATGGTCATGGAATGGGACTTGCTATGGTACAAGTACTCACAAATGAAAGACTTCATGGAAAAATTGAGGTAAAAAATAGTGATAATGGTGCCATTTTTGAAATTACAATTCCTATAGAATGAACCTGAATTATTTTTTGAAGAATAGTAAAGCTGTTTTTGCCATTATCTATAAAAAATGGCATACGATAAATTTTTCATTATGCCAAAAATATTAGTTTAATAGGTGCTACTAGAGTACAATATTTGAAAATGGATGTGTTTACGGAAATTTTAATAAAGTTCAGTTAAAATTGAGCAATATTTTTTAAAAATAAAAAAAATAGAAAGTTGCTAGTTTTTAAATATGTTTTTAGAGGTCTCCCTCTTTTTACTTGTATCCAAGCTCTTTTATCATTTCAAAATTGAGGAAATCAACATGAAAATTACTTATTATATTCTACTATTGACAATATTTTTTAATTTTAATCTTTATGGTGGTTCTGAAAGATTGGTACATGAAATGGCTTATGAAAATTCCTATAATGAAGCTTTAGCAAAAGCTAGAAAATTAAATAAGCCAATTATGATGGTTTTTACCCAAGAAGGGTGTCCATACTGTTATAAGTTTGAAGAAAAAACACTTACAGTAGAGTCTATTGATAAAGAAGTCAAAAAATATTTTTTACCATTAAATGTTCTTAGATACAAAGACAAGGATAAATATCCTGCTGAACTTCAACCCTTAGGAGTACCAACTGTACTCTTTATAGATCCTAAAACTCAAAATGTTTTTTATAAATCATTTGGATATAAAAGTAAATCTGAATACAAAACAGAACTATCAAAAGCTTTAGAACTATTTAATAAAAATTAGATTCAAAAAACTATGAATCTAATTAGCATCTACCGAATCTTCAACATAGTAATTATCTAATCCATAAAACCAAAAGTCACTTTGGAGTTTTATGGTGTTTGCTTCTCTTTGTTTAAAATGCTCACTCATATCAAAATCTTTATTTTTCCCATAGTTATCTTTATACTCTTGGATAAAATCTGCATAAATGCTCTCTTTCATAGCCGTGATTTCAAAAGTGATCATATCATACACTTTATCTTCAATTTCAATCTGTTTTCCATCGACAAAATTAGTGTTTATTCCGCCATAACGATTCTCTTCATCTAAAGTCATATTCATCTCAATATTTGCTCTCATTTGTGAAAACATATATAAAAACTGATCAATAGGGATATCCAATGAATTTACAATCACTGCACTATTGTTATCATAACCCCAACCACCTGATATATCAAGTTTTACACCAAATACATCCTCTATCACACCTGCAATATCATCAACCGCAGGAAGTCGTTTAAATTCAATTACATTATTAGTCATTTTTTGTTTCCATCTATATAATTTGTTCTTGACATAAGACCCTATTTCAATCACTCAATAAAATAAATCACTATTTTAAAGTACAATTAAAATGCTTATATTAATTGAGAGGCTTAAAAATACAAAAGCCCAGCATAACTGGGCTTTTTTCTCTATATAAATAAATATATGTTTTAAAACTAATATCTATATCTACTCGATAGTGCTATCGATTTTTGACTCAAGCAAGTCTTGTGCTTCAATTAATGGTTTTAATGAATATTCATCTTCTATTTGTGTACCAATTGTCCAGTTATGAACAGATGGGTAACCCATTCTCGTGAATTTTTCACTTTTTTTCTTATATTTATACATGGTACATGGTGCATATGCTCCAACTTCTGGATGATTTTTATGCACAGGATAAATAACATCTAAGTTACAAATCGATACTGTTTTATAAAAATCATACTCATCAATACCAGCTTTTTTAAGATCTTTTGCCATATCTGTAAATACAGGGAATACAAAACCTACCGATTCTACTTCAGCTTCCATTTGCTCTTCATAAGCTTCAAGAGCTTCGATTACATCATCTTTTGGATTAGGTAATACAAAAGTAAATCTTGTTACAAGCGATCCATCAGGTTTTAATACATTGTATGTTAAATCTTGAAATGTACCATTTGGTAAAGCTTCAGCTAAAGCTTTTGTCAAAGCTGCATAAAGTGCTTTAAGGTCAGCATTATCTTCAGGAACACCTGTCATTTTTGACATTGCATTGATAGATAGTGAGGAGATGCTGATTTTGCTTCCATCTTTTGAATATACTGAAGTGCTAATTGGTGCAATAAGACCAAATTCTGGATAATCTTTAATAAGTTTTACACTTAATTCTCTATTTAATACAGGCATCAACCTATAGATAATAAAGTCTGTTCCAGCAGTTTTATCAGTTTTACCAAACTTATTTTTGAATGATGAACTCATATCATTATTTGTAGAGATATCAAAACCATTATTTTTAAATGCTTGTTCAATACTCTTTATTGTGATTGCACCTTGAGAGTTATCAGCCGTTATGATTCGAATATCTGGCTTTTGTTGAACATTTTCATTTACAATTTTTACCTCTTGAGGTTTCTCAACTTTCGTTTGTGCTTTGTGTTTTAATTTTGGTGTAGCAGTCTCTTTAGCATATCCACTAATACACATTGCCAAAAGTAAAGTTAGAGCTGAAAGAACTATTTTTTTCATAATTACCCCTTACCTATTTTTTTCTAGCCGTAAGTTCGACTGATTCTTTATAAGTGTTTCCCTTTCTATCCGTAGCGATTACAGTTAGAAAGTCACCTTTATTTGGGAACATTTTATCTATAGCATCTTTTCTCTCTACAAAAGAGGGTTCTCTACCTAGCTTTGCTTTTAAATCTTCTTCAATTGTATCTTTTTCTCTTCCAGATAGTTTTGTTCCTAATTTAAATGTATCACACTTAAACTGGAATTTAAAGATAGGATTTTTAGAGAAAAACTGACTAGTTGAGAGGTCATGAACTGTTTCATTCCCAACTTTTGCCGTTATATGTTCAATAAAGTTTGCATCTTCACTATTACCTGTTTTTGCCTTTGCTTGATTATAAGTTGTCATAGGGTGAGAAAAAGCTACTTTAGCAGTCGCAACACCATCTTTAATCTCAACTTTTATAGCTGTTATTTTATTATCTGCCATTGCTTATCCTTCACATCCACCAGCTGCAACTTTTGTAGTCGCTTTAGCCATATAAATTTTTCCATCAGTTCCCTCAACCAATACCATTACCGTACAATCTTTTTCCAATTTGATTTTTACCTCATATGATTTCATATCGTAAATATTTACATCATAAACACCAACTGCACTTTCAGGATTTGCATCTTGAAATAAAGCTATTGTTTTAGCATCTAATGATGTCTCAAATTTAACTGGCACCGATGCACCACTTGAATTAATAGCAGGTATTGTGATTTTTATTTTATCACTCTCAATTGGAGTTTTCATACCATATAAAGCTTTTGTAGCATCATCAATTGTATGTGCTTCCCAAACCTTTGGCTTTAATTTTCTATAATCTTCAGCACTAAGATTCATTGGAATTACAGAAAGTGCCAAAACACTCCCTGCAAATGTTAAAAAGTTTCTTCTATCCATAATAATCCTTTATTTGAAGTTTAGCATGTAGTCAACAACTTGTTTGAACTCTTCATCACTAAGAGAAGATCCACCTTTTGCAGGCATACCCATAGGTGTACCCTCTAAACCGTTTTTGTAAACTGTAGATAACCCTTTTGCTAAAAATGGTGTCCAAGCAGCTTTATCCCCAGCAGCAGGTGCTACACCTGTCCCATGGCACATCGTACAATTATTAGCATAAGCACCAGCAACATCAAAGCTTACTTTATGTGCAGCATCTTCTTGAACTTTAGGTAGATCTCTTACAACTGACATAGGAAGCTCAAATTCTGTGATTCCACCATCAAGTTTTACAATATTATTAGTTTTTTGACAGTTTTTCATACAAGGTTTTTCA
The DNA here is from genome assembly GCA_028687375.1 of Arcobacteraceae bacterium. Taxonomy (GTDB): domain Bacteria; phylum Campylobacterota; class Campylobacteria; order Campylobacterales; family Arcobacteraceae; genus CAIJNA01. Next base: position 43,559 of record JAQUAG010000008.1, read on the forward strand.
CCTTTTTTCAGCCTATATGCACCATAGTTTTCAGGATGTGCAAAAAATTTTCTAACATTTTCTAATCCATTTGCTCCATCGATATCTGGAATAAAACCATTTCGATTTGGCATCTCAATTTTCATAAACTTTTCACGGTCTAATTTAAATGTTGGTGTTACTATCTCCCCATTTACTTTCATTCCGTTGATATAAAGCATATATGCAGTTAATGCATATGTTTCATTATCAGTTAAAGTTTTTGATTTTGTATGAGGCATCGCATCTCTAATATACCAGAACATTGTACTGGCAACAGGCCAGTATGAACCAAATACTCTCTCTGGTCCTTGTGCCGTAGGATTTAGCCATCTGTTATTTGTAAGAGTTTTTTTCATATCTCTTGCTTTTCCAGCTGAAAGTGCAGGATATCCACCACCGCCACTTCCAAAGTCACCGTGACACATGATACATTTAGCTTCATACAATGCTTCACCTTCATCAACATAACCAGAACCTTCAGGTAATCCCTCATTAAGACCATTTATATCTTTATTCCAAGCATTATATTCATTTTTTGTAGGCACTCTACCATTGTAATATTTAACTTTAATCCCATCTTTCCCTTTAGAAACATCTGAATCTTGGTACACTTGTGGACTTACTTTATAAGGACCAGTTTGTCCATCTTTAATAGGATAATACACACCACCACTAATATCTTTTTGAGCATTCCAAAGACCGTTATATGCTGATTCAGCACCACTTGCTTGCCCAAGAGTTAGTAATGTTGCAACTGCTACTACAGAAACTGTCAATTTCTTATATTGTTCTGATTTGAACATGATTCACCTCCCCATTTGGTGCCACTTCCCAAGTTTCTACAGCATTTCTGTGGTAAACAGATTCTACACCCATACCTTTGTTTTTGTCTTTACCAAAATCTGCTTTATCTACACCATAACCAAATACCTCTTCATCAACTGTTGGTTGAACAAATCCTGCATCATCCATTGCTCTTGAAGTGAGTAAAAGTCTTTCACCTTTTTTATACTTGTGCATATAACTCCATCTTGTCCAACATTTTGGAAATACTGCACCTTTGATATGAGCCTCAACATAGTTATTACCACCATCAAATGACAAATCTACTCTTGTAATAGTACCCATACCAGACCATGCAAGACCCTCGATCTCTACCATGTCACCATCTTCAAGATCAGTCCATGGTTTTTCAGGACTTGGGATTACAACTGTAGAATTTACCTCATTAGCATAAAAGTGTTGCACTGCTTTTCCTGTAGGTTTAAGTGCCGTATATTTTGAAGTTTCCTCTTTTGCATACCAAGGCTCACTTGCAAAATCTAATCTTTTAAGCCATTTAACACATAAGTTACCTTCCCATCCTGGAAGAAGTAATCTTACTGGATATCCCTGCTCAGGTCTTAATGCTTCTCCATTTTGACCCCATACAATCATTGCATCATCAAGTATTTTATCAATTGGTACTGATCTACCCATCTCTGAGTTATCACTACCTTCAGCTAACATCCATCTAGCTTCTGGTTTAAGTCCAAGATCTTTTAAAATTGTCTTAATATAAACACCTGTCCACTCTGCACAAGACATAAACCCTTTTGCAAATTGTAAAGAGTTGTATTGTGGTCTTCTCCACTCTTGTCCACCATTTGCAGGACACTCAATAAAGTGTGTTCGTGTAATTCTTGGGTATCTTTTTAACTGATTTAAAGTTAATACAATTGGTTTTTCTACAAGACCAGTGATCATAAGTCTAAATTCATTAGGATCAACATGTGCAGTACCACCATGACTTCTTGAGAAAAATAGACCATTTGGAGTAATAATACCATCCGATTCGTGAATAGGTGTTACAGCAATCGAAGCTCTATAGTTACCAGAAGCTAATAGTTTTGTATTTCTTCTAATATTGTTATGCTCATATGCTGATGGGATACCATATCTATTTTTAGTTACAGGATCTCCCCACGATTGTCCCCATTTTGGATGGTGCATAATTGCTGGATCATCACCAGCACTTGTCGTTGAATTAGCACTCATGCTAGATGGTGCAATAACACTTGCTGCAGCAACAGCACTGATTGCACCAGTTTTTTTGAAAAAATCTCTTCTACTTAATATATTAGTTTCTAATTTAGAAACTGAAGTATTAGAGTTTTTATCAAAAGTTCCTTCAAGTTTTTTCACTCTCTTCTCCTTTTTGAAATTTATTCATAGCAATTCTACATTAACAATCTTAACTTTTGAACTTAATGAAATATGTTATAATTTTTTTGTGAGAGATAAAAAGATAATACAATACAAAAATTAATAGGCGTAACCTATAAAGAGGTTTATTCTCATGGTTATCAAGGTTCTATGCACCATTATTTTGCAAATAAAAAAGATAAGGAAATTTGAAAAATAATCTAAGAGATTTTAGAGTGTGATAAACTCGCAAAGGCTTATTTTGTCTATGTTATTTGTTGGTTTTCAGGGTGTCTTACATATAATATTTGTTGAATAATACAGCTATCAAATAAACAAAAAGGAAAATTATGAGAATAGAAGAGATTAAAGAAAAATTAATTTATGGTATTTCAACAAGAACAAAAAATATTGATGAAATGAATCCTCAAACTGCAAAAATAGGTGCAATATGGCAAAAGTTTTATCAAACTGTAGAGTGTGTGGAAAAAGTTTACGGTGTTTATTATAACTATGAGTCAGATGCAAACGGTGAATTTGATGTATTAGCAGGATATGAAACTTCAAATGAGAAGTTAGAAAGTGTGAAAATTGAAAAAGGTAAGTATCTAGTATTTCATAAAACTTATGAAGAAAACAATGATAACTCTACAGTACAAGCAATAATAGAAACTTGGGGTAAAATTTGGGAATATTTTTCAAATGAAAATTCTCAATATAAAAGAGCTTATAAAACTGATTTTGAATACTATAAAAATCAAAATGAAATCGAAATTTATATTTCTATACAATAAAAAAAAGTATATAACAAAACAGTGAAGCCAATAGATTACCTCTAAAAAACTATTTTGAGATGACTAAAAAATAAATCTAAAAAAATGACAAACTCAAATAAGTAAATACTATCCCCATATCTCAGAGGTGAAGTCTAACTTCAACTCTATCACATTTTAAGATTATACAAATTTATAATCTCCTCTTTGGTTAATTCACACCCTTTTTTATCTGATTCCTCTTTGATAACTTTTCCAAATTCTATAGCTTCCTCTTTTGACATAGCAACACCCAAAAATTCATTGATGATAAAACTCACTCCACCTTTGCCTGATTGTGAATTTATCCTAATAACTTTTTCATAATTTCGATTGATATCTTTTGGGTCAATCGGCAAATAAGGTACATTCCACTCTTGTTTATCAGTTTTGTTATAAAAATCAAAGCCTTTTTTTATAGCATCTTGATGTCCACCGCTAAAAGCTGTAAATATCATATCTCCAACATAGGGGTGTCTTATGTGTGTTTTTATTTGAGTTGTTTTTTCTATAAACCCTTTTACTTCATCAATAAATGACAATTTCAACTCGGGGTCTATCCCTTGGGAATGAATATTAAAAGCTAATGTAACTAAATCCAAATTTCCTGCTCTTTCACCATTTCCAAATAATGTTCCTTCAACTCTATTCGCACCTGCTAATATTGCCATTTCAGCACTTGCTACTGCTGTACCTCTGTCATTGTGTGGATGAACACTTACGAATATATTTTCCCTATTATTCAAATTCGAGCACATCCATTCGATTCTATCTGCATAAATATTTGGAGTACAAGCTTCCAAAGTATTTGGTAAATTGATAATCATTTTTTTAGATGGTGTTGGTTGCACTACATCGATTACAGCATTACAAATTTTTATAGCAAAAGTTAAATCTGTTTGTGAAAAACTTTCAGGGGTGTATTCATACATCACTTCACCCTCAAAATTTGCAGTCAATCTTTTTAATTCCTCCATCCCTTCAACTGCCATAGAAATTATCTCTTCATCATTTTTTCCAAATACTACTTTTTTTTGAAACTCATTTGTAGGATTATACAAATGAAAAATAGCTCTCTTAGCACCTTTTAATGCCTCAACACTTCTTTGGATTAACTCTTTTCGAGCAGGAATTAAGACCTGAATAAATACATCATCAGGAACCAAATTTTCATCTATAATTTTTCTTGTAAAGTCAAAATCTGTCTGTGATGCACTAGGATAACTCACCTCTATATGTTTAAATCCCATCTTCACTAAATAGTTAAAATATTCTAATTTCTGTTCAATATTTAAAGGGTTGACTAAAGCTTGATTTCCATCTCTTAAATCAACTGAACAATATATTGGTGCTTTTGTTATGGCATTGTTTGGCCATTGTCGAACTATATTTTTGACAATAGGATATTGTCTGTATTTTTTAAAACTCATGGTTTTTCTCCGTAATAAATAATTAAATGTTAAAAGCTACAAATGTAGCAACTGTTGCTTTTTGTGTATGGATTTGATTTTAAATTGAAATTGCTGAGTTATTACAGCAGATTAGAAAGAAGGAGAAGGAGTAGAGATTTGTCAGCTTTATTATTGAATTGAACTGTATTTATATGCTGATTAGCATTAATTTTTGCCATTGTAAACTCCTTTTATTTTTTGAATTTGGAAGATTATAGGAATACAACTTAAATTTTGGTTATCTGGTGTTGGCGAGGCTTTCAAATTATTTATCAATAATAGATCTTATTCTTTCCACACATCCCAAGTAACAACCACACTCTTTTCACTACTATCTATCAAACTAAGTTCATTATCACTTATGTTGCATTGGAGATTGATGGAACGATTTGTAAGAGATTCTATATCCCCATCAATTTTGAGATATACAACTTGAAGATTACTAAAACGATGGAGAGTATTTTCAATCTGTTTAAACCACGGATTTGCCGTATTTTCTTGGAATGTGTAAATTATCACCTCCTCTGCTCGTCCGCAAGCTTTTTTGATTCTTTTTTCATCAGGTTGTCCTAAATCTATCCATAATTCTATATCACCACTTAAAGATTTTTGCCACAAAGCAGGTTCATCATCTTCTGAGATATCTTTACAAAACACCAAAGTATCACTAGCATTTAAAATAAATGCAACTACCCTCATCATCAACCGCAAATCATTTTCTGATGGATGTTGTGCGATTGTAAGATTATGCTCCCCATAATAATGTTTATCCATATTGGCAATGTTGAGAAGTGCTTTATAGATAGTTGCATTTGCTGCCATTGTATTAGTGTCCTTTTTGTTATTTTTACTCATATGTTTTGGTTCTCTTTGTTTAAATTTGTTCTTTGAAGTGATTGTATCTAATTTATTGTTTCCATTCCATCACTTCAATATAGATAACACATATATATTCCATAAATGGATCAGAATACTTAGAATTTAGTAAAGTTGAAGAATGACTTTGAAAAGAATATTTTTGATTTATCTCTGAATAAACATAATCTAAAACTAATTATTTAAAAGTTACAATCTGATAACATAATGGTAACTAGCAAAAAATAACTTTCATTTGTCGTTGCTATTAATACAAAATAATTTCAAGATACAAGGGGAGTAAATATATGAGCAACTTAACAATTAAAGGTAGGTTGATTGTAGGTTTTGGTATTTTAATTGCTATTTTTATAGTTTTTTCAATTTTCCAAAGTTTAAGTATCAAAGATTTAGGTTTATTACAACATGAAAATTCACAAAGAAGTAATAATGCTGTAAAAGTTACTGAAATGTCTTCAGATTTGGGTGACTTATATACAATCGCAGCAGATATGATTATCAATGGATATTCTGAAGAATCAAAAAAAGAGTTTGATACACTAAAAGCTGAAATATTGGAAGATGTTACAGTTCTAGAAAAAATTGTTGACACAGATGAAGAAAAAAATCTTTTAGCTAAATACAAAGAACAAATCGGTATTTACACATCAGTTATAGAAAATGATTTGATTTCTACACTAAAAACAACTGATTCTAATATCAATTCAGATATTAAAGCGGTGGATAGTAAGATTGATGCTTCTCGAAATGCATCTATAGAGATCTTAAAAAATATGAGAAAAAGTATTGAAGCAGAAATGGTTGAAAGTGATAAAGAGTTTGAATCTACACAACAATTAATGTTTACTATCACATTAGTTATCTCAATTATTGTAATTTTACTAGCATTTGCAGTTTCTATTAGTTTGATTCGAATTATTATAAATGGACTAGCAAAACTAAATCAAGCAATATTAGGATTGATAAAAACAAAAGATGTGAGTTCAAGAATTGAAATTGATGCTAATAATGAAATTAGTGAAGTTTCAAAAAACTTTAATGTATATTTGCAATCTATTGAAGATGGTATAAAAGAAGATCAAAGAGTAATAGATGCAGTAAAACAAGCAGTAGAAACTGCAAAAACTGGATTAATGAAACAACATATTGATGTGTCAACATCAAATAAAGGGTTGGAAGAGCTAAAAATTGGATTTAATGAATTATTAGAGATAGTAGCAAAAAAAGTATGTGGTAATTTAAATAAAATATCTGATGCATTACATTCGTATCAAAGCCTTGATTTTAGACATAGAGTTACTGGAAATTTAGGTGAAGTTTCAATGGGTTTAAATAACTTAGCAGAGATAATAAATAAGATGTTAGTAGAGAATAAAGAGAATGGAATAACACTTGGTGAGAGTTCTGGTGTTCTAATGGCTAATGTAAATACATTAAATCAAAATTCAAATGAAGCAGCAACAGCATTAGAAGAGACAGCAGCAGCATTAGAACAGATAACATCTAATATTTCTAATAACACTAGTAATGTAATTAAGATGGCTTCGTTCGCACATCAACTTACCGCTTCTTCAAATGAAGGGAGATCTTTGGCAGAAGAGACAACTCAAGCAATGGATGAAATCAATAAAGAAGTAAACGCTATTAATGAAGCTATCACAATTATTGACCAAATAGCATTCCAAACAAATATTCTTTCTCTTAATGCAGCAGTTGAAGCAGCAACAGCTGGTGAAGCTGGAAAAGGATTTGCAGTTGTTGCACAAGAGGTGCGAAACCTTGCAACTCGTTCAGCAGATGCAGCAAATGAGATTAAGAAACTTGTATCAAATGCAACAATGAAAGCTAATAATGGAAAACAAATAGCTGATAGTATGATAAGTGGGTATAGTACACTCAATGAGAATATTAGTAAAACAATAGATATTATCAAAGATGTAGAGATGGCTAGTAAAGAGCAACTTGCAGGGATAAATCAAATTAATGATGCTGTGTCAAGTTTAGATCAACAAACACAACAAAATGCAATGATAGCTAGTCAAACTCATGATGTAGCTGTACAAACAGATACTATTGCAAAATTAGTTGTGACAAGTGCAAATGAGAAAGAGTTTATAGGAAAAGAGAATGTAAAAGGTAAAGGGGTAACTCAAAAATCATTTACCTCACCTGTAAAATTAGTTGAAAGTAAAAAGCCAAAAAACCCTTCAATAACTTCTAGTAGTTCTAGTAAACCAGTAGCAAAAACTACACCAACTGCCTCAATAAAACCAATCGTAGCATCAAATAATGATGACGATGAGTGGGCAAGTTTCTAAGAAACTTGCTTACCTAAAAACCTGTCTTCAATTAATCCCCAATCTGCATTTTTATCAAATTTCAAAATTATCTCTCTATCTATAAATATACTACACTTTTTGCTAGCATATTTATACAAACTTTTATTAAAATAGTTTTTGCTAAACTATATATATGATTTAATAAAAAATTATTAGGTGTATTGATGAATAAAATTATTTTTTTCTTTTCTTTTGTATTCTTTGTTGTGTTGTCATATATTGTTTTACAGTATGAAAGTAATGATAAGATTGATAAACATCTTGAGGAAACAACAACACGATACTCACAAAATTATAATTTAATATACAATGATTATAAAATATTATCATCTGTCATATTTGATACAAAAATCAACACAAAAGAGGTGATAGATACATTCAAAGAAGCTTCAGACGCTCCAAAAAAGAAACAAGCGATTTTACGAAAACAATTATTTTTAAAACTCAAAGATACATACAAGCTTTTACAAAATCATAATCTAAAACAACTCCATTTTCATTTGCCAAATAATGATAGTTTTTTAAGATTTCATAGACCAGAAAAATTTGGTGATAATCTTAGCAATGTAAGGGCAACAATTAAATATGTTAATGAATCTAAAAAACCAATTGATGGATTTGAAGAGGGGAGAATCTACAATGGATATAGATTTGTTTATCCACTTTTTGATGGGGAAAGACATATTGGAAGTGTAGAAGTTTCTTTTAGTACCCTTGCTATGAATACTGAAATGATGAAAAACTTTGATGTTCTTGGTAAGTTTTTAATTTCAAAAAAAGTAGTAGGTGAAAAAGTTTTCAAAGATGAAAAAAGTAACTATGTAGAGTCCAAATTTGAAGATTTTTATTATGAAGCAAAAGTAGATGATCAAATTCAAGTTTATAATAAGCACAATGTTAAGTTACTCGTCTCTCAAAATACAAAAGATATTCTTAAAAAAAGAGCTTTTGATACAGAATCATTTTCTCTTTATGATACTGCAAGTAATAGCATTATGACATTTTTAAAAATTCAAAATCCTATTTCAAATGAAGTAGTAGGAATTTTTCTTATAAGATCGGATGGTAGTTATGTTATTGCAAAAAAGACGAATACAAGGTTTATTTTTGGGATCTTGATAGTTTTTTTAGTATTGCTTCATATTTTTATCTACAGAATTTTATATCAAAAACAACTACTCAATAGATTGGTTGAAGAGAAAACAGAACAACTTACTAGAACAAATAGAGAGTTAGAAGAGAGTCAGTATGAGATAGAACTTATTAATCAAAATCTTGAAAAGCGAATAAAAGATGAGATTTCTATTAGTAGGTCAAAAGATAAAATTATCTCTGAACAATCAAAAATGGTAGCAATGGGGGAAATGATAGGCAATATTGCACACCATTGGAGACAACCACTATCTGCTATCACAACAAGTATTACAGGGATGCTTGTACAAAAAGAATTTGGACTACTTGATGATAATACTTTTAAAGAGAGTTGTGAAAGGATAAATGACAATGCTCAATACCTATCAAAAACAATAGATGATTTTAGAAATATGCTAAGGGGTGATAGTATAAAAGAAAGATTCAATGTCGCACAAGTTATCCATATGTTTATAGGTATTAATACAAAACTTATCAATGAAGAAAAAATAACTATACAACTTAATCTTAATGAAGAGATTATGGCAAAAGGGATTCGAAATGAACTTGGACAGTGTTTGGTTAATCTTTTGAATAATGCTAAAGATGCGATGGTTAATAAACCAGATAAGTTTATTTTTATCGATTTATTCAAAGACAAAGATTATGCAGTGATCACTTTTAAAGATTCTGGTGGAGGAATAGAAGAAAATATTTTAGATAAAGTATTTGAACCATATTTTACTACAAAACATCAATCTCGTGGTACAGGGCTTGGTTTACATGGTGTATATAAAATGATAGTTGATGGAATGGAAGGAAGTGTAAGTGTTGAAAATGATGTATATAATTACAACGAGAAAAAATTAAAAGGTGCTAAAATCATTATCTCTTTAGTTTTAGAAAATGATTAATTTTTTTCTAATTTAGCAAGTGAAATAAAAATATGAAATATCAATATAAAGACCTAACGAAATGGATACAATTATGAAATTAAAAAAATGGATATTTATAGCAATATTTTTAGTGATATTTTATTACTCGTTTATTGCAAACTTTTTTATAACACTTTGCGTTATTACCTCTTTCTATGTGCTATTTAAAATATATAAATTTTATGCTAGAAGAAAGTTAAATAAATTATCAAGTTCAAAAGAGTTGTTTAGAAAAAGTGAGCTAGGTCTTTTCGTTGCACTTGTCGCAAAAGTGGCAAAAGCTGATGGGAGAGTTCAAGAGTTAGAAGCACAACTTATTAAAATGATGTTTGATGATATCTCTAAAATCTTTGATGAAAAAGAGAAAGCAAGAGCTATTATGAAAGAGATTTTCAATGAAGAAAAAGAACGAAATGATGATACAAAACAAATAGCACAAGCTCTCAATACACTTCTTGGTAAGAGTCATCTTAAGCGTAAACAGTTTTTAGGCTTTTTGATTCAACTAGCATTTATTGATAGTGGAATTAGTACAGAAGAAGAGATAGTTTTGCGTGAAATTATGCAAGAGTTAAATATCCCTGATAGTGTATATGATGAGATTGTAACTAAATTTGAAAATATGATGAAAAATAAACAACAAACTATGAGTTCAAAAGAAGCCTATGAGATTTTAGGGGTCAAAGAAACGGATGATATGGACACTATCAAAAAAGCATATAGAAAACTAATCCACAAATACCATCCAGATATCATAAGCTCACAAAATAAAGATGAATCTTATATGGAAGAAGCAACAGCTAAAACACAAGAGATAAATCAAGCTTATCAAGTTATCAAGGATACTAAAAAATAGAAATCAAGAGATGCTATCAAAAACCGTTCTATCGCTCATTGGTATAAAAGTTTCAAAAAAAGCCATCCAAAAGAATGACTTTAGTGTTAAATTTCTCATCATTATCAAAGATAAAGCTATTTTTCTATTTAAAACTTCGTAAATAATCAATATGAACAATCAATCTATAATCGTATAAGGTTTTGTGGAAACTCTATTGGTGTATATCTTTCCATTGATACCGATTTAATGATCTAAGATTATTCTTTTTTCCTAAATTTCCCTTCAAATGTAGCAACATAAAAATAAATTGCAGGGATAAAATACCTCTCAATAAAAGTAGCAGCTATCATTCCACCCAACAATCCAATACCAATGGAAAAACGGCTCTCCGCCCCTGCTCCAAAACTAAAAACAAGTGGCAAAATACCAAAAATAAAGGCTATAGAGGTCATCATCATAGGACGATACCTTATTTTTGCTGCTTCTTTAATCGCATCATATAAATCCACACCTTCCTTTCGTAAATCTTCAGCAAACTCTATTATCAAAATAGCATTTTTCGCTGATAGCCCAATAAGCGTTAATAGTCCTATTGAAAAATAGATATCTTTTGGCATCTGAAATAGATTTGAAACAATAGCTTGCGCCAAATATGCTCCAAAAACACCAAAAATTACAGATAATAAAACAGCTATTGGCAATACAAAACTATTGTACTGAATAGACAAAATCAAAAATACCATCATAAGTCCAAAAGCAAATATCATTGTTGCTTTCCCTTCAGATAATTTTTGTTGTAAACTCATCCCATCCCATTCTAAAAGGTATCCAGCTGGTAAATTTGCAGCTTCCTCTTCTACAAGTTTCATAGCTTCTTTACTCCCTTTTCCAGGTGCTAACATACCTGTGATAGAGTTTGATTCAACTCCATTAAATCGTTCAATGGTTGATGGTGCTGCTTTATCTATAATTTTCCCAAATTGTGCGATTGATACCAATTCACCTTGGGCATTTTTCACATAAATAGAATTTAAAGCATCTGGCGATTTACGAAACTCTTGCGAAGCTTGTACTTGTACCCAATAAAGATGGTTATCTTTTTCAAATTGATTGATATTTGCATACCCAATAGATGAACGAAGAACTTCATAGACATCGTTTATATTAATCCCTTTGATTTTTGCTTTTTCTCTATCAAGCTCAAAATAAAGTGTAGGAGAATTACTCTTTGTATTGTTTTTTACAGATAAAAATTCCTCTTTATTTTCTGCTAGTTTAGCTGCAAAATCATCACTTACTTTTGCTAACTCAAAACTATTTCCATCTGAATAATTCAAAATTCTAATTTGTAATCCACTGCTTCTTCCAAGCCCTCGAATAGCAGGTGGTTGCATCAACATCACTTGAGCTTCTTTTATCGAATCAACTTTTTTCGTTAGTTTTTTCATTACATCTTTTATTTTTACACCTTGACGTTCATCAAAATTCTTAAGCCTTGTATAAATCATCGCAGAATTTGCCCCATCTCGACCTATCATAGTAACCAAATTTGCAATCATCGGTTCTTGTTTGTAAATTTTTTCAATTTGTTCGACCACTTTATTTGTTCTTTGGACAGATGCCCCTTCTGGAAGATTTATCGATGTCATAAAAGTTCCTTGATCTTCAACAGGTAAAAAACTTGAAGGGATTTTTTGATTTAAAAAATAGACACCAACAAAAAATAAAAGATATAAAAACAAAGTAAGATATTTATTTTTTATTAAATACATTGCACTATTGACATAATTTTGGGTAAATTGTTTAAATTTCACATCAAACCAAGTTTGTTTTTCATCTTTTTCATTATCTTTAATAATCATCGAACATAATACTGGAGTAAGCGTTAAAGCTACTATTCCAGATAATGTAACGGCAATAGCAATAGTAATAGCAAACTGTTTATAGAGTTCCCCTGTGATGCCACCCATAAAAACAGTAGGGATAAACACAGAAGAGATAACAAAAACAATCGCAATAATTGGGCTTGTGATTTGTTTCATAGCTCTAATAGAAGCTTCCATTGGAGGTAATTTTTCCTCTTTGATATGTCTTTCGACATTTTCAACAACAACAATCGCATCATCAACGACAATACCAATACAAAGGACAAGTCCAAAAAGTGTCAAAGTATTGATCGAAAACCCGATGTAATTCATAATAATAAAAGTTCCAAAAATAGAGATAGGAATCGCAATAATAGGGATAATACTTGCTCTAAAAGAGTTGAGGAAAAAATAAATTACCAAAGAAACCAAAACAATCGCTTCAAAAAAAGTTTTAACAACTTCACTAATAGACTCTTTTACGAAGTCTGTCGTATCGTAGGGAACTTTATAAGTTATTCCAGCTGGGAAATCTTTTGATAACTTCTCAAGTGTTAGTTTTACTTCGTTGGCAGTATCTAAGGCATTTGCTTCAGGGTCTGCAAAAATCCCAAGCATAACAGTTGGTTTGCCATTTAATTTACCATTAAATTGATAATTAGCAGTCCCAAGTTCCACTTTTGCAACATCTTTGATACGAATCACAGAACCATTCGTTGTAGTTTTTAAAATAATATTTTCAAATTCTTCAACTGAACTCAAACGCCCTTTACTTTTAACCATAATCGTTAACATCTGAGCATCACTAATTGGTTCTTGCCCAATTGTACCTATCGAAACTTGTGAGTTTTGTTCAGTAACAGCTTTAATGATATCTTGTGAAGTAAGAGCGAAACTTGCTAACTTAATAGGATTGCTCCATATTCGCATAGAGTAATCTTTTTGTCCAAAAATACTCGCTTCTCCAGCACCTTTTAGTGTTTTGACTTTTTTGAGAATATAATTACTCGCATAATTACTCAGTTCAATTTGACTTTTTGAATTATCAGGTGAATAGATAGAAGCAATCAATAAAATATCTGATGTTTTTTTCTGTACCTTAATACCTAGATTTTTAACAACAGCAGGTAGCGTAGAATCAACAGCCGATAATTTACTTTGCACATCGATAAAAGCTTGATTGATATCTGTACCTATTTCAAAAGTACAAGTGATACTCGCTTGCCCTTGATTGCTTGATTTTGAATCAATATACATCAAATTAGAAAGTCCAGATAGTCCAGTTTCTATTGGTTCAACGATAGAAGAAGCAATGGTTGAAGCATCTGCTCCAGGATATGAAGCAGAAATAGAGATAGTTGGAGGTGTAAGCTTTGGATATTGAGCCAGTGGCATCATTTTAAGGGAGATAAATCCAAATAATACAACAATAAGTGAAAGAGCAATTATAATGATCCTTCGTTTGATAAAATATTCTGAAATCATCTATTATTTTCCTATTTTTACAGGTGATTTATCTCTTAAATTTGCGATTCCTTCAGAAACGACCACATCATCAAAATTTAAACCAGAAACAACCTCAATCATATCACCACTCCAATCCCCAAGAACAACATTTTTCATAAAGGCTTTATTATCTTTGACAGTAAAAACTATTTTTGAACTCTTCCCTTGACTAATAGCAGTTTGGGGAATAAACATTGCACTTTTTTTGCTTAATAGTTTGATTTTCCCAAAACTGTTTATTGGTATTTTTTTATTTGTTTGAAACTCAAATCTACATTTTAAAAGTCCAGATGAAAGATCTACACTTGGATCACAAAAAGCAAGTTTCGCTGTGACATTAAAATCATCAAATTCTACAAGGACTTTTTCAAATTTTTGACTTTGTGGTGGAATTGATGCTAAAAAATAAAGTGGTGATGATTGATAAATATTTGTCAAAAATGTTCCACTTGAAGGGACAAAAGCACCCTCATTAAATTGACTTTTTTCAATATATCCAGAGATTGGTGCTTTGATATAAGTATATGAGAGATTTGCATTGACTTTATCAATATTTGCTTTGATAATATCTATTGCATATTTTTGTTGTTCATAAGCTGTCACTACAGTATCAACATCTTGCTGACTTTTAGCATTCACTAAAAGCATTCTTTCATTTCTCTCTTTTATATTTTTAAGATTTGTTAAATTCACTTCTGCTTGTTTTTGTTGAGCAGTAAGTGATGATAATTCTGTTTTTAAAAGTTTGTCATCTATTTTATAAAGCATTTGTCCTGCTTTGACAAATTCCCCATCACGGAAATATTGTTTGTCCAAAAAACCATCAATTCTATTTTTGATTTGAACAACTTTTGGTGATTCTACATTTCCGTGAAATTTAATACTTTTTTCTATTTTTTGTTCAATAGGTTTCGTTACTAAAACACTCACAATTTCTTGTTTTTTCTCCTTTTTCTCCTCGCTAGAACAACCAACAAAAAATATCAACACAATAAAAACAACAATTTTATACACTCTATTCTCCTTTAAAAAATTAGCTTATTATAGTGTGACTATGTTAATGAAGAGTTAATAAAATGAAATTTACAGAGTTACAAAATATTATGATAAATTAAGCTGTAGTATATTCTTCAAGAGCCCCTTGATGTAATGATACAACTAAAGAAAAAAACATACAAAAAAGAGGAGAATATTAAGAACTAATATCTTTTTTAAAGTAGTTTTATTTTAGAATGGCAAAATATATTATCATAAGGGTTTTTTGTGCCAATTTTTGCTTTACAATCGTTAGCAGGTGGATTTTTAGATGAAGATTTACAACATTTTAATAAAAAGTTTGATGATTGGTGTATTCAATTTGAGAGTTATGATGATGCTATGGAGATACTTCAAACTTTAGAAAATAATGAAGGGGTCATCGTTGTTGAAATAACACCTTTAAGTTATCCAAAATATTTTTTCTCTACATTACAAGGTATTATTCATGCAACAAGACAGATTGAAGATACAATAATTTGTGTTGTAGAACCAGTTATGGGTGCTACTTTTAGAATAGCAATATGTGACCTTAAAACTAAACATGTAAGACTAACAACTACTCAATATAAAACTATCCCAAGTATTGAAAGTGCTTTTGCTAATTTTAGTGAACTCATTTAAATTCAAAATTCTACCCCTAAATTTTCCAAACTATTATAATGAGCTTTATTGAGCTATTACCTCATATTTGAATGTAAAAACAACTAAATAATTTTGTAAATTTATTTATTATAAAGATAGTTGAGATATAAAATATATTGTACATTTTTAATGTATATATTGAAATTTTATACTTCTAAATAAGGGGATTGTATGGAAGAAATTAAACAAACTTATCAACCTATAAATAGCCTTGATGATTTAGCAAATTTGGTAAGTTACTCCTTAATAGAGACACTTAATCCAGATCCAAATGCTAAAGCAAATGGTATTGACCATATCCCAAGAGAAATATTTAGTGGGCATTATCTCCCTGTAATCCCTACCCCAATCGAAACACCTATTTATATTACTCATAGTAAGAAGTTCTTTGATGAACTTGGTTTTGCTGATAGTTTGGCAACATCGGAAGATTTTATTAGACTATTTAGTGGTGATACTTCACGGTTACCTAAAACATTACGTCATATTGGTTGGGCAACTGGATATGCACTTTCAATTTATGGCACAGAATACTATGAACAGTGTCCTTTTAAAACGGGAAATGGTTACGGCGATGGTCGAGCAATATCGATTCTTGAAGTTGTAATAAATGGTAATAGATGGGAGATGCAACTCAAAGGTGGTGGTAAAACACCATATTGCCGTGGAGCTGATGGTCGAGCAGTATTACGTTCAAGTATTAGGGAGTTTTTGGCACAAGAACATATGCATGCCCTTGGAATTCCAACATCACGCTCTTTGTGTTTATACACATCAAAAACCGAAAAAGTGAAACGTCCATGGTTTCTAAACGGTTCCTATTCCAAAGAGCCTGAAGTTATGATTGAAGAAGCTGTTGCTATTACAACAAGAGTTGCATCTTCTTTTCTTCGAGTAGGTCAATTAGAACTTTTTGCAAGGCGTTCTCGTAAAAATGAACATCCAAAAGCAATGGAAGAGCTTGAGATGATTGTGTTACACATAATTGATCGTGAATATAGTGATGTTATTGATAGAAATTTAACTACCAAAGAAAAAGCGGTATTACTAGCTCGTGAGTTTTGTAATCGTCTTACTTCTCTTGTAGCCAATTGGATTCGCGTAGGATATTGTCAAGGAAATTTTAATAGTGACAACTGTGCAGCAGGTGGTTTCACACTTGATTATGGTCCATTTGGATTTATAGATATATTTGATCCACAATATCAGCCATGGACTGGTGGTGGAGTACATTTCTCATTTCTTAATCAACCTCAAGCAGCCCAAACTAACTTTTATATGTTTTGTAAAGCATTACAACCTTTACTTAAATCTCACGACAACGAGCTACAACAACTCCAAGAGATAAGAGATGGCTTCTCCAAAATGATGCAAGACAAAATGGAACAGATGTGGGCTTCAAAATTAGGTTTACAAACTTTCAATGTAATACTATTTAATGAACTTATCAAGCTAATGATAGAAACCTCTGTCGATTACACTATTTTTTTTCGTGAACTTTCAAATATTCCTAACGATATCTCTACACTAATAAAAAGCTTTTATGGTGATTCCATATATGATGAGAAGATTTTAAAAAGTTGGTCATTGTGGCTAGAGATGTGGAGATCACTCATCAATGACACAAACCCTATAGAGTTCAACGCCACAACTCTAGAATCCAAAGAAAAGCTTTCTAAAAAAATGAAACAAGTAAATCCAAAATATACATTACGAGAGTGGTTTCTTGTCCCTGCTTACAAAGAAGCTCAAAAAGGAAATTATGAACTAATAGAAGAGTTACAAGAAGTGATGACTGATCCATACTCTGAAAACACTATGGAGATAGAAGAGAAATACTATAAAATAAAGCCTTATGAATTTTTCGAGATTGCTGGTATATCACATATTAGTTGCTCATCATAATGAAAAAGTAAAGAAAATCTTTATGATTTCTTTACGATTTCTTTACTTTTATGTTATACAATTTCTTATAGACACCCTGCATAGTTCTTTTTTGAACTACATGCTTGATTTGTGTTTAAAGTTTAATAAGGTTAAAAATTTGATAAAAAAATTTAGTGTTTACGGCATTTTAGCTGTAGGTTTTTTACTTAGTATTATTGCTTTTTGGTTTTCTATGGAAAATATCAAAATAAAAAATCATCTTCGATTTGAAACTAGAGTAAAGGAAAGCGTCATTAAAGTGGATGCTAGGATGGACGCGTATAGAGAGATTCTTTACTCTGGTGCTGGATTATTTAATGCATCAGATGAAGTTACAAAGAGAGACTGGCATAATTTTTCACATTCTCTTAAATTAGAGAAAAATTTTCCAGGTATACAAGGATTTGGATATAGTAAAGTTCTCTCTAAAACCAAAAATGCTAATCAGGAAATTGTTACTTCTATAGTATATCTTGAACCACACAATGCAAGAAACACACGAGCAATGGGATATGATATGTTTTCCCAAATAACTAGAAGAGAAGCGATGCTTCAAGCTTTAAATACTCAAGAAGCAGCCACAAGTGGTAAAGTAAGATTACTTCAAGAAAATGGGGTTGAAGAACAAGCTGGTTTTCTAATTTATCTCCCTTTCTTTAAAAAAGGACTCCCGTTAGATACAAAAGAAAATCGATTAAAAGCGCTAGAAGGTTTTATATATGCTCCCTTTCGTGCTACAGATCTTATGGATGGAATTTTGGGAGAGGGAAATAGTGATATATCTTTAGAAATTTACGACAATAACAAAACAGAAGCAAATCTTCTTTTTAAAATTCCACAAAAAGATGAATTATCGAACGATATAAGCGAAGATGTAAAGCTTGATGTAAATGGAAGAATTTGGATTCTTAGCTATAAACCTTATATCTCTTTTTTAAATAAAGGGAAAAACAATGAACCTTGGTTTATATTGGCATTGGGGATAACTATCTCATTTGGTTTCTTTTTTATGGTACGTTCTATTACTAAAAGGAGAGAACTATCTCAAAAGATGGCAGATAAGATGACAGATAAATACTTTCATCAACAAGAGCGTTTAAATAATATTATTAAAGGGACACATTTAGGGACTTGGGAGTGGAATATCCGAACAGGTGAAACTATTTTTAATGATATTTGGGCTGAAATGCTTGGATATACCCTAGAAGAAATTTCACCAACTACAATTCAAACTTGGGTTGATCTTACCCATCATGAAGATCTTGTTAAAAGTCAAAAAGAGCTCCATAATCATCTAACAGGTAAAAGTGATTACTATGAGTGTGAAATTCGAATGCAACATAAAAATGGAGATTGGATTTGGGTATTGGATCGTGGGAAAGTTATGAGCTTGGATGAGAACAATCATCCTTTGTGGATGTTTGGAACCCATCAAGATATTACCGATAGAAAAAAATTAGAATTTGAAATTATTAATGAAAGAAATTTTAACTCAACGATTATAAATAATGCAAATTCAGTTATTGCAGTTATTGATAAAACTGGAACAATGGTAAAATTAAATAAATATGGTCAATATTTTACAGGTTATTCAGAAGAAGAAATCTCAAGTGAACCATATCTTTGGAGTTGTTTAGTACCTCAAATGATGAAAAAAGAGTTAGTTACTATGGTGGAAAACTTTCAATATGGAACTTTGGTAAAAAATGTTAAAAATAGTTGGATATCACGAGATGGCGAAGAAAGAATGTTTTTGTGGTCAAATACACTAGTCAAAACAATTGATGATTCTATTGATTATATACTAACTGTAGGGATTGATATCACAGAGCAAGATAAACAAA
Organism: Arcobacteraceae bacterium; assembly: GCA_028687375.1. Classification (GTDB taxonomy): domain Bacteria; phylum Campylobacterota; class Campylobacteria; order Campylobacterales; family Arcobacteraceae; genus CAIJNA01. Next base: position 62,967 of record JAQUAG010000008.1, read on the forward strand.
ATTTGCTCATAGCACAACAAAAAGAGGAATTTGAAACCATCTTTAAAAATTCAAAAGATGGTATTGCAATACTTGATTTGGATATGAATTATTTAGACTTTAATAATGCTTATTTAGAGATGACAGGCTTTGAAAGAGAAGAGTTGATGACAAAATCTTGTAAGGAATTGACACTTAATGAAGATAAGACAAGAAGCAAAGAGGCTTTTGAAAAAGCAATCAAAGATGGTTTTATAGAAAATTTTGAAAAAACTTGTATGACTAAAAATGGTGATTCCATCATTGTGAATATGAGTATATCTTTGTTACCAGATCACAAAAGAGTACTATTATCTACTAGAGATATTACCCACAATAAATTTCTACAATCTCAATCAAAACTAGCCTCAATGGGTGAAATGATAGGGAATATCGCTCATCAATGGCGACAACCTCTAACTGTCATCAATATACTTGCTAGTAGTATTTTATTTAAAAAAGAACTCAATAAATTAAAAGATGAAGAACTTATTGGGAATATGGAGCAAATTGAGAAACAAACAGTGTATCTTTCAAAAACTATAGATGATTTTAAAAATTTTATAAAAGGTGATGTTGAAAAACATGATATTAATGTAAATTCTTTGATAAATAAAACACTTTCTATTGTCAATCCAACTTTAAAAAATAGTTATATTGAAACAATTATTGATATTGATCCCAAAATTGAGATACTAGGATTTGAAAGTGAACTTATGCAGGGATTTATCAATATTCTTAATAATTCTAAAGATGCTCTTCTGGAACATTGTGCTAGTGAAGATAAATATATTTTTATAGAAACAAAAATTATGAATAATCAATTGCAAATCATCTTCAAAGATAATGCTGGTGGTATAAAAAAAGATATTATTGATAAGATATTTGAACCATATTTTACAACGAAACACAAAAATATTGGAACAGGGCTTGGTTTATCAATGACTTATAAGATTATTACAGAGCATCATCAAGGAACGATACAAGTGCAAAATACAAATTATGAGTATAACGGTAAAAAATTTACGGGAGCGATGTTTATTTTAACATTTTCTAAATATTTGGAAAGGGATACATAAGGGATGAGAAAAAGAGTTGTTTTTTCAAACAACTTTCAAATTATCAATCTCATGAGCAGCCAGATTTAAAGCTTCTAAAAAGTCTTTACCAGAAAAAGGTTTAGTAAGATATTTGGTTAATTCTAATTGTGTTGTATCAGCTAAAGTTTCTAACTCAGAAAAAGCTGTTATTACAATAATTCTTGTATCGTGATCCGTTTCTCGAATTTTTTGAGCAACTTCTAATCCATTCATATATGGCATATTTACATCAAAAATGATTATCTCTGGCTTATGTAGTTTGTACATTTCATATGCCTCGATACCATCTTTAGCACAAAGAAATTCTTTCATTTCATCTCCAATTAGTGATTTCATAGCCTCTCGTAAATCTTTTTCATCTTCTGCATATAAAAGTTTTAAGTTTTTGTAAATCATTATTGAATATCCTTTAAAATTTGACAATTTACATTAGTTTGTCATCTATATTGTTTGTATTTTGAAACAATTTTCTTTTCTGAGTTGTGGATTATACAAAATTTTCGTAATAAATAGGTATAACTTTTAATGAAGTAGTATTGTCCAACTAATTTTTGGATAAGTTTTAAAAATTTTTAGCTCATTGAAGATTAAAATTCCTGTGACTTTTTGGGATTGATAATATTACAGATAAGGATAAAATTTATCCAAATATCTCAATTAAAAATTGATAAAAAATATAAATTCTAAACTTTTGTCATCTTTATTTTCAAGAAATCTCCATTTATAATTGTATTAATAGAGTCTAATATATGTTTGATTTCTAGATACTCTTTTCTCTTTAAGTTCTCTTCAATTGCTTTAAATTTACTAAAAAGTATATCAATAGCAAGATTTCCAGAAACTCCCTTTAGTTTATGGGCAATCTCTTTAATACTATTTACATCTTTAGATTCAATTGCTTGGGATAATTGTGGAATCTCTTTTTCTAAAAGTTTACAATAGTCTTGTAACAACTCTTGATAAAATTGAAATGGTAATGAAAGTCTTTGGGCATTTTGTTCAAAATCTATTTTTGTAGCTATTATTTCTGTTGTTTTATTATTTTCAACAATTAAATTTTTGTTTTTAATCTGTAAATATCGTTTCAATACCTCAAATAGTTTATCATTATCTATAGGTTTTGCTAGATACTCATCAAATCCCATTTGTAAATACCTCTCTTTATCACCAGATATTGCATTTGCAGTAAGTGCAATAATTGGAATATTAACTATATTATTTTCATTTTTAAAAGCATTTATTTTTTTGCAAGCTTCCATACCATCCATTATAGGCATATTAATATCCAATAAAACAGCATCAATATCGATATATTGTTTTATGAAATATTCAACAGCTTCCACACCATTATTTACAAATACAACTACAAGTCCAAGTTTCATTAAAATAATTTCGATTAGTTTTTGGTTTATCTCAACATCTTCAGCAACCAAAATTGTTCCAGTTAAAGCTATTTCGGCAATATCACTTTTAATTGATTCTTCAACATAATTTATTCGTTTTTCAATCAGTTTATATTCAAATTCCACTTCAAAGTAAAATTCACTTCCTTGCTCTAATTCACTTTCAACTTTAAGTTCGGAATCAAAAAGTTTCACAAAATCTTTTGCTAAAGTAAGTCCAAGTCCCGTTCCACCGTATTCTCGTGTAGTACTAAGATCTGCTTGTTTAAAAGGCTCAAAAATTTGTTCTTGTTTATCTTTTGGGATTCCTATTCCATTATCTTTCACACTGAATCGAAGTTTGATTGTTTTCTCATTAAAGGAATTTATTTTTACATCAAATATTATATATCCACCTGTCGGGGTAAATTTTATAGCATTATTAATCAAATTTGAAATCACTTGTTTCAACTTCAAGCTATCGGTATATATCTCTATTCTTTGGAATAAATCATCACTTGTAACTTTACATAAAGCGCATCGCAAATCAATTTTTTTCTCTTTTGTATTGATATCAAAAAGTTTTATTATAGCTACAATATCACTAAAAGAAACCCAGCTTTTATCAAGCTCCATATGACCGTTTTGTACTTTTGCCAAGTCTAAAATTTGATTGATTAAACTTAAAAGATTTTTTCCACTATGATTTATCACTTCAGCATATTCTTTGAGCTCTGGATCTGTAATTTGCTTTTGAAGAATTTTAGCAAATCCTAAAATTCCATTGAGTGGCGTTCGTATTTCATGAGACATATTTGCTAAAAACTTCTCTTGAGACTGTAGCGCTTTTTTATCTGCTCTAATTTGATGCTCAAGTGCAGTTACATCAAATCGAATAGAGAGATATTCTTCTATATTTCCCTTATCATCTAAAATTGGCAAAATGGTAGTATCTACATAATAAATCTCTCCATTTTTAGCTCTATTCGGTAGAGATGGGTATTTAAAAATTGTCTTAGATTGTATTGTTCCCCACAGTTTTTTGAAAAATTCTTTAGGGAGACTAGGATCTCTTACAATATTATGCGATCTACCAATAAGTTCATCTCTTTTATATCCAGATATCTGACAAAAAGCATCACTTACAAATGTAATAATTCCATTTCTATCTGTTTTTGTAATAATAGCAATATAATCAAGAGCATTATGGTATTGAGAAGAGAGAGAATATTGTTTTTTGTACTCTTTTCTTGCATTTATATTCTTTATAGCTTTTTCTAAAGTTTCTACTAAAGTTTTATACTCAATTGGCTTTGCAATAAATTGATTAATAGCCCCAATTCGATTAAAATCTTTGAGTAAAGATCCAAACTGTAGAGCACTTATCATGATGACATGAAGATCTTGATTGATTTTTTGTAACTCTTCAACCATTTCAAAACCATTCATATTTGGCATAGTTATGTCCGTTATCACTAAATCGATCGATTTTGATTTATTGTGATTTTGGATATATTTTTCTAATCCATCTTTCCCATCAACTGCAACAATTACAGTACTGAATATTTCTTGAAAAAGATTATTCATAGATTCTCTTATATCTTTTTCATCCTCTACATATAAAATAGCTAAATCATACATATAGTTCATATTAGAGTTTCCCTTTGATAATATCCTCTAACTGCATACAATTACTAAGTAGTGAAGCATTTGCATAAAAAACATCGTTTGCATCTTGTGTTACAAATACATGTTCTTTCCAATTATTTAAATCTTCAAAAATAGCCACAAGAAAATTAACCAAATAAAATGATTCTCTTTCGCTAAACTCTTCTATGTTAATTTTCTCAATATTTGTTTTTAAAAATACTAACGATGTTGATAGTTCATTAAAAGAGATTAATGAATTTAAAAAAGATACATATTTATCAAGTGATAAAATAATTCTATCTTTAAAAGTCTCTAAATTTAAAGGATCTAGTGAATCAATAATCTCAAATATCAATTCATCAATCTCCTCTATATCTTCTAAAATATAACTTATATTTGGATAATCCTCCAAAAATTCTTTTGCACTAGTATTTCCATGCGTTAAATTTACAACTGCTAATTTCTCTTGATTGTCATCAAAATCATCAGCATCATCAAAATCGAAGAAATCATCAGTTTCAACAGTTTCATCAAAATCGAAAAAATCCTCTTGCACAACAATCTCTTCTGCATGAGCTATTTTATCACTTAACAAATTAGCAAGTACAGTATAGATAATCTCTTTATCAAATGGTTTGATAATATACGAATTAGCCCCTTTGATTTTGAAAAGTGATTTGTATTTTTCCTCTCCAAAAGAGGTTACCATACAAATATCTGGTTGTTTTAGCTCTTTGATCTTTCGTATATTGTTAAGAAGTTTTATCCCATCATATTTTGGCATTCGAACATCAAGCATCAAAATATCATAGCTATTAAAATAGTGCATCCCAAAAGCTTCATATCCATTTTGCGCTTCATCAATTACAAATTCATTTATCCCATTTTCAACCAAAAAAGTTTTGATATGAAATTCTAATATTTTTGAGTTTGTCGCCTCATCATCCACTAATAATACTTTTAACATTTTGTCTCCTTTTTAACTTTCCATTTTATTTAAAGTTGAAATGATCTTATCATTGATAAGTTCAAGTGGAAGCTGTATCTCAACTCCACCTATATCATTTGCTACCTTTGGCATCCCGTATACAACGCAACTTTTTTCATCTTGTCCAATGGTATGAGAACCTGCATTTCTCATCTTTAAAAGTCCTTTTGCTCCATCGCTTCCCATCCCTGTAAGGATAACTCCAATAGCATTTGCCCCTGCATATTTTGATACAGAGTTAAAAAGAACATCAACACTCGGTCTATGACCACTTACTTTTTCTCCAGTTCCTAGTCTCACTTTATATTGACCACCCTCTCGTCGTATAACCATATGATAATCCCCTGGAGCTATCAAAACTTTCCCTTTAGTTATCACATCACCATCTTTTGCTTCAGCAACTTCAACAGTTGAGATATCATTGAGTCTATTTGCAAAAGCTTCTGTAAAACCTGCAGGCATATGTTGTACTATAACGGTTCCTGGGATATCTCTTGGAAAAGATTTGATAAGTTCAGCTAAAGCAACGGTTCCACCTGTGCTTGCACCAATTGCTATCATCTTATTTGTTGTGGTAGCTAGTGAATATTTTTTCTCTAAGATTTGAGTATTTGATGATTGTCGTTTTGCTATTTTTGCTCTAAGATTTGAACTTGCAACCATTTTGATTTTTGATATCAACTCTTTTTCAATCGCTTCAATTCCATCATAGATATTTTGATGAGGCTTTCCAACAACATCAACAGCTCCAGCTTCTAAAGCATCAAGTGTAACACTTGCCCCTTTTTGAGTCAGTGAAGATACCATTAAAACAGGCACAGGCATATATTGCATAATTTTTTTAAGAAATGTTATCCCATCCATTCGTGGCATCTCAACATCCAAACAAACAACATCTGGTTTAAGAGCAACTATTTTATCTCTTGCTACATAAGCATCAGGTGCTGTCCCAATCACTTCTATTTCACTATCTTTTTGAAGTGCTCGTGTTAAAACTTCTCGTGCTGTTGCACTATCATCAACGATTAAAACTCTTATACTCATGCTTATTGCTCCAAAGTTGTTTTTTGAGTGTAGGTCAATTGAATTTTACCACTCACCGAATCCATCACTATTTTTCTACCTCGTATTCCACCTATATCATTAGCTACCATTTTAATATTGTATTGAGCTAAAATATCAACTGCAATTTGAAAATTTCTTTTCCCTATCATCATATTTTCATTTGTATGTCTCATATCATTTGGACTTGCTCCACCAAACACTTTTGCTATAATATTTCGTCTTTCACAACCAACAGCTTCCATTGCATCTATTAGTTTTGGGATTGCAATATTTCCATATTTTGGTGATTGTAATCCATCATTATTCCAAAGTGGTAAAAGATAGTGATTCATTCCAGAGATTCCACTTTTACTATCATATAAACAAACAGCTACACAACTTCCTAAAACAGTATGAATATAAGTAGGACGTGCTGCAACATGAAGTTGCCCTGAATGAATAAACTTTTTATCCATCAAAACTCATTTATCCCTTCATTATTAAACATAAAATCATCTCCAAAAATTGCATTTTCTTTTGATAATTTTGGTAATGTCACTTCAAAGATAGTGTATGTATCTACTTTTGAGTCAAATTTGATTGTTCCATCCATAAAATTAACTAAATCTTTCACAACACTAAGTCCCAAACCTTGCCCTCTATGCGCTCGATTCATACCACTATGTGCTTGATAAAATCGATTGAAAATTTTCTCTTTTTCTGCATCTTCAATCCCTTCACCATAATCTTTCACTAAAATCTTAAAATCATCAATCTCTTCAAAAATATTAACCTCCACTATTGAACCTTTAGGTGAAAACTCTATTGAATTTGAAACCAAATTGATTAAAATTCTATACACTTTTTCAGTGTCAAGTGCAAAGTCATTTTCAGTTGATATTTTCAGTTTGAGCTGAGAATTTTTATTTTGAATTGGATATTTTAAATCCTCTTTAAGTTGTAAGACCATATCTTTAAAATCACTATTTTGAGACTGTAAATCAAGTGTTCCTGATTCTATTTCAGCTGCTATTATAATGTTGTTAATTTGAAAATTCAAAAGCAACGCTTCCTCTTGAATTGTTTGCCCTATAAATGCAACTTTCTCATCTTGTGTACTTGAAAGTAAACTATTTGATAACGATAACATAGAAGCCAATGGATTATTAAATTCATTTTTAATAATACTCATAAATTTACTTTTATTCTCTTCAGCTTTTAATAGTTTTTTATTGATTTCTTCCATCTTTTTCATCATTGTATTCATATCTTTAATGGTAGCTTCTCTCTCAAGAAATCTTCTTTGTATCTCTTCAATAAGTAAACTTGAGCTTATATTTTCTAAGTTTTTCATTATCAACCTTTTTTATACTTTATATTTTTTTATAAATCGATGGTGCTTGCATTTTTATATCACTTTTATTCATTGTCACCAGTGATTCACTGTGTCCTATAAAAAAATGCCCATCTTTTTTTACTTTATCAACCAAATTTAAAACTACTTTGTTTTTTGTTGTCGCATCAAAATAGATCATCACATTTCTGCAAAATACCCAATTAAATGTATGCTGTTTTATAAAAGTATAAGAGCTATGCACCAAATTAAATTTTCTAAAAGTGATCATATCTTTTACAATACTTTTGATTTTATATTCAAAATCAATACCCTCTTTATGTGGGATTTTTACTCTATCAAAATATTTTGCAATCATATTTTTAGGTAATCCCTTCACCTCCTCACTAGAATATATTCCACTTGCAGCTTTGAGTAAAATCTCTTCACTTATATCAGTCGCTAAGATTTTGATATCCCAACTTGATGGAGATTTGAGATTATTGAGTAAAAACATCGCTATTGTATAAGGTTCTTGACCACTACTACAAGCAGCGCTCCACACTCTTATTTTTTTTGTTTTATCATTCAATTCAACTCTTTTGAGTTCTTTTTCAAGATATTCCCATTGACTAGGTTCTCTAAAAAAACTTGTAACATTTGTACTTATTTCATTTGTAAGCATCAAAAGTTCTTCACCTGTATCATCATCTAAAAGATATTCATAATATTCAGTAAAAGAGTTAAATCCAAAATGACGAAGTCTTTTTGAGAGTCTTCCCCTTACAAGATTGATTTTGTGAAGAGCTAAATGAATTCCAACTTGATCATAAACAAATTTTGAGATTTTATCAAATTCTGTTTCTGTAATCTCATATGATATCATTAGAAATCTTTTGCTTCAAATTCACAATCCAACCATTCTCTTACACCCTCTGTATTTAATATAAGAGCAATTTCACCACTTCCCATAATAGCTGCACCACTAATCTCTTTGATAGAAGCTAATCTTTTACTAAGCGATTTGATAACTACTTGTTGTCTTCCAAGTAATTCATTCACTTGAAGTACATATCGCCCTCTTTCATGCTCAATACAAATTAATGTTGTATCCTCAACACACAATTCACTATCATCAATTCCTAAGAGTTTTCCTAATTGCAATACAGGTAAAATATCCCCTCTAAAGTTAATAAATTCCCCCTGCCCTTTTGCTTTTTGGACATCCCCTTTTTTTGCTCTAAATGATTCAACTACACTTAATGTTGGGATGATAAAAGTTTCATCTTTTACCCTAACACTAAGTCCATCGATAATAGCTAAAGTAAGAGGTAAAATAATTCTAAATATTGAACCTTCCCCCAATATTGATTCTATCTGTAGTTTTCCTTTCATAGCTTCAATAGATTGTTTTACAGCATCCAGTCCAACACCCCTACCACTAATATCAGTAATAGTAGCAGCAGTTGAAAATCCAGGCACAAGTAAAAAATTTAAGATTTGTTCTTTTGTGTAACTCTCTTCACTTGAAGCTATCCCTTTTTCAATCGCTTTTGCTAAAATCTTTGAAGGGTCAATCCCCTTTCCATCGTCTTTTATCTCAATAATAAAACTGCTGCCTTTATGCATAGCACTTAGATAAACTCTCCCTATTGGATCTTTTTGGGATGCAACTCTCTCTTCTTTAGTAGATTCAATTCCATGATCTATTGAGTTTCTAATGATATGAATAAGTGGTTCACTTAAGCTATCTACCATTGTTTTATCAATCTCTGTATCTTCACCACTTAAAATAAGTTCCACCTCTTTATTTGTTTTTTTACTTACATCACGTGCTACTCTTTTCATTTTTACAAAAGTATCACGAATTGGTATCATTCGTAAGTTCATCACTTTATTTTGAATTGATCTTGTTGTTTTATTGAGCATACTTAGGTATTGATTGATTTCAAGATTATTCAAACCTCGTATCAACTCATTTTGATCTATAAAACTTTGTGCAATTACTAATTCTCCAATTGAATCAAACAACTCATCTAGTTTTGAAGATTCTATTCTAATAGATTTAGCTTGAGAATGAGCAACCACTTTGCCTGAAGTATTATTTGAAATTTGACTTTCATTTGGACTAACTACAACCTCTTCTTCTACAACTAACTCTTGGAATTCCTCTTTTTTGAGATCTTCAAATAAAGCATAATCAACTAAAGAAATTCCAACTTCATCATCTTCAGCTATAAATTCAAACACATCTTCAATCTCACTTAAAGCTTCACTACTGATAAGATAAATACTAATTCTTTTGATATAACTTACTTCAGTTGTGAAATTCTCTATATTTGGAAGATTGTCATCTAAATACCAATATGACTTAGCTACATCACCCAAAGTTGAGAAAAGTTTGAAAAACAAAGTATGATTATAACCTCTTAGATAGATATCATTATCAAATTCCATTACAATATTATAAATCATTTTATCATTTTGACATTCAGATAAAATCTTTTCTTTAATCTCTTTTTCAATCTTTTCAATCTCTTGATGATTAAACTTTGCGTGATGAAAGTGATGTTTTTCCACGACATCATTCATATCATTCATAGTATCCATTACAGGTAATGGTTCAAAATTAAGAGCATCTTTTATCTGTTTAAGAATGCTTTCATAACCATTTGGATAACCATCTATCTTATTTTTATCAAATTCAAATACCTCTTTAATGATATCGTAAGCATCAAATATAAGTTGCATCACAGCAGGGGTTAGTTGATTAGATGAACCCCTATAATAATCAAGTAAATCTTCAAAATAGTGGACAAATCCACCAAGTTTGGTAAATCCAAAAGAGTTTGCATTTCCTTTTAAAGTATGCACTCCTCTAAAGATTTCATTTATGATAGATTTATCTTCTGGTGATTCGTCCAATCTCATCAACTCTGTTTCAAGCTGTTCTATTATCTCAATAGCTTCTTCTATAAAAACATTGATGATTCTATCTTTTCCATTTGACATCGCCTAATCCTTTTGTATAAAAGTTGTATTTCCAAAACCTTCAATATCTCTATTGTGTTCCAAAATTGGAATTGAGATATTGCTATTGGTTTTTTTAATACTTCCAAGGAGAGCAAACAAAGCAGATGACGCAATTGATTTTGGCTCGACAATCACTTCATTAATTTGCTCTATGTTATTTTTTATATCTTCTAACATCTCCTCGATTTGTAAATTATCTAAACTAGAGTCGATAACTAGAACTCCATTTTCTAAATTCATCTTAGAACTCTTTTATATCATCTTCATCTAAAGGCATAATCTCAGATGGTTTTTTTGCTTTCATTTGAATTGAAGCACTTCTTTTAGCAACTGTAGCTTTCCCTTTTGGTCTCATAGTTATATGATGAGTAAGCCCTGATGTATGGTTACTTCCATTTGAATTAACTTTTATTCCAAAAATTGCAGCAACTTGAGCAATTTGCTCTTTCATTTGAACAGCTTGAGCACTCATCTCTTCACTCGCTGCTGCACTCTCTTCACTATTACTTGCCATTGTTTGTGTTACTTGATCTACTTGATTCATAGCTTCAGTTATTTGTTGTACACCTGTTGCTTGCTCTTTACTTGCAAGTGCAATTTCACCTGTGATATCACCAACTTTTTTTACTTTATCTAAGATATCTTCAAATGCTTTATTTGTACTTTCAGTGATATTGTTCCCTTTTCTTACTTGCTCTATTGATTGTTCAATAATCTCAGCTGTATTTTTAGCAGCTTCTGCACTTCTTTGAGCAAGATTTCTAACCTCTTCAGCAACAACTGCAAATCCAAGTCCATGTTCTCCAGCTCTTGCTGCTTCAACTGCTGCATTTAATGCAAGTAGGTTTGTTTGGAATGCAATCTCATCAATAGTTTTGATAATATTTGCAATTTTTCTACTTGAATCATTGATCTCATTCATAGATTTTGTAAGTTCTTGAATATGCTCATACCCTAGTTTTGCACTATCATTTGCATCTTTACTTAACATATCAGCTTCTCTTGCATTTTGTGAGTTTTGGTCAACTGTTGCTTTTGTTTGCGCTAAACTACTTGTAACCTCTTCAACTGAAGCTGCTTGCTCTTGTGCACCTTCTGCTAATTGTTGTGAACTATCAGAAATTTGCGTAGCTGCTGATGCCACTTGCTCAGCAGCATCATTTACACCCACTACTGAAGAGTTAATTGACAACATTATTTGTCTAATCATAATCATTGCAATCACTAATGCAAATAAAATTCCACCAATAGAGATAGCTAAACTTTGATTTCTAAGTGCTGCATAATCTTCATTTGCTTTTTTTGAGATTGATTGTAAATTTGCTTCATTTGATTTTACCATTTGCTCAACAATAACACTTACAGCTCTTCCAAACTCTTTACCTTTTACTGTAGAAAGTTCCTCTTTTTTTTGTTGTGCTGCAATTGCTTCAGAACCAGTTCCTAAACTTTTTACAGAAGCTGCATTTAACTCCTCCATAAATAGATCGTAATTTCTTAATCCTGCTTCCATCTCATCAAGTTTTGTTTGATTTTCACTATCTAAAAGAGGTTTTAATGCAACTATGATTTTATTCATCTCTGCTCTACTCTCTTTTTCTTTTTCAAAATATCTAGCAACACGTTCATTTGTTTTTGAAAGAACCATATTTTTTTCATCTTTTCTACATGCTTGAGTAAATTTATCCAATTTTCCAACCATCACTAATTTCACAGCTTCTTTGTTGATTACATTATCTAATCTATCATTTAAACTTGAAGCTCCACTAAGTCCAGTCCAAGCTATCACAACTGCAACGGTAACTAAAATACCAATTATACTCATCAATTTTTGTGTAAATGTCATATTCATTTTCTTCCCTTTTATATAATTTGTTCATTTATAGAAGCGATAGCCTCTTTTTCATCTTCTGTAAATATCTTTTTAATATCCACTACCATAACTACACCATTTGCCGTTTTTGCCATAGATTTTAAAAATCTTGTGTCAATTGCCGTCCCAAACTTTGGAGGATTACTCATCTCTTCGGTTGTGATATTCAAAACATCAGCTGTTCTATCAACTACAAAACCAACATAATCCTCATCAATAATACCTATAATGATAGATGTTCTTTCATTGTATTCAAGTTCATTCATCTCAAACTTTAATCTCATATCAATAATAGGAATAATTGAACCTCTTAGATTAATTACACCTTTTACAAACTTAGGCATTTTAGGTACTTGAGTAAATCTCATCATGGCGATAATCTCTTTAACATCAAGTATCTCCATAGCATATAGTTCACTATTTACTTCAAAACTCAAATATTTTTGTGCTGCACTGACTGTTTTTTTATTTATTACACTACTCATATTTTCCCTTTACAGTGCTAATACTTTTGTAATAGCTCCAACAATTTTTGCTTCATTAAATGGCTTTGTTATCCATCCTGCAATTCCAATTTCTTTCCCTTTTTGTTTCATCTCATTTGAATTTTCAGTTGTTAAAGCTATGATTGGTTTTTGTTTCAATGCACCTATTTGTTTTAGGTTACTTGCCAAGTCAAATCCATTCATTTGTGGCATATTGATATCAGTAAACAACATATCATAAATAAGCTCACCACTTTTTGCTTTTTCTAAAAGTTCCAGAGGATTTATAAAGCTAACAAACTCTATTTTACCCTCTGCAACAAGCGATTCAACAGCAAAATCAACAGAGGCTAAAATCGCCTTGCTATCATCTACAAACACTACTTTTTTCGACATAATTACTCCTTTTGTACTTTGGATATTTTAGTAAAAATATCACCAATAAATAAAACACATTTTCAAAGATTTATCTGAAATTTCATTTATTCGTAATACCACGTTTTACAATAACTATACGATTTTTCTCTTTTGTGAGTTGAATCATTTTTATTTTTATGAAAGCATTCTAAAATAAGAAAGTGAAGAAAATGTAAAGAACTAGTGAAGAACTAGTGAAGTTTTTATAATCATCTTGTAATTTTGCATCATTTCAAGATTGATACCTTTTTAACTTATTCCGATATACTCTTTCAAACACGAAGAAGATACGCCAGCTAGTCTTATTTTTAAAGATATCAATTTAAAAATATTTTTAAAATAAAAAAATCTCACAATTATAGTTCATTGGAAACAATCTTAATTTAAGAGTTCATCAAAAATACCCAAGGAACATACCAAATGACCGATACAACAAACGATTCAAAAAAACTATTAGTGCTTAATAAACCTAAAGGTTACATGGTTACACGATCTGATGAACTTAGGCGAAAAACAGTTTATAATCTTTTGCCTGATTGGGCTTTCCATGATGGATGGATGCCTATTGGACGACTTGATTTAGAATCTAAAGGGCTTCTATTATTTACACAAGATGGTAAAATAGGCAATGCTTTGACCAAACCTGGAAATTGCATTAAGGTATATGAAATTTGGGTTAGAGGTCACGTAACAGATGAACATATTGCGCAGTCTTTGAAAGGGGTGGAAAGCCAGAACGATTTACTAAAAGTGCTTGAAGTTGAAAAGATAAGTATTGGTGGAGCTAAAACAAAACTTATCGTAAAAATTGACGAGGGGAAGAATCGTCATATCCGCCGTCTTTTTGGTTCACTGAAAGACCCAAAATTTGGGACACCCTTAAAAGTCTTAACCTTAAACAGAATTAGTATTGGCAGTTTCAAACTCAACATAGAAATCGGCAAGTGGCGTTATCTTTCATTGGAGGAAGAGAAAATACTCATTAAAAATCTTACTTAAGATCTAACCCTACGCTTTCCAAATCATAAGCGTTACTTTGTTTTTGCAAGTTTTGTAAATTGTCTTCAAAATTTCTCTTTGTTACTAAATAGTTATTCTCTTTTATTTGTTGCAATATCCAACTATTGATTTTTTGATGATAATGGGATACATCTTTGTAATTATTTAAATTTGTTGTTATCTCTTTTGCTATTTGAAAGTCATACATTGTTACATTTTTACAATTTAATAAATGAGTATAAATATACTTTTTGAAGTTTAAAACGTCATCCAGTTGAGCTCTCTCTTCAAAGATTTTAAAAGTTAAAATTGAATATGGTGGAAAAAATATTGTAAAGTGAATCTGTGGATTACTTTTAATTATCTCTAAAAAGTTACTATCAAAACTGTTCTTCATATAGTTAAATGTCTGTTTGTCTTTTTCAATATCTAAAAAATCTTCTCTATTATTCCAAGCATTTCGTACATTTTTTAATGTAAAATTTTTTTCAAAATTATGTTGCCATGTGTACATATTATTTTTTTCATAAATATACCGATTCTTATTATTCAAATCAGAGTTTGAGAGTATATTCCATGATTCATAAAGTGTATCAAGAGAAAATAGATATTTATAATCATTCAATCTATTTGAATCATAGAGATAAAATGGAAAAGTACCCTCACCATACGATAAATTATCAACTTCCCCAACAAAAATAAAAGTATCCAATCCCCACACAACATTGTTTAAATTTTTATTACTATTGATTGCTGTTTGAAGTGTTGTACTTTGTTCGATTGCACTTCCACCAGAGATACTTAGTTTAAGTGTATTATTAAAGTCTAACTCTTTTTCCACTTCATCAAGTAAAAAGTTTTCTGTCATCGATGTTCCAAGAATCAAAGAATCATACGAAAAGTTTTTTGCAAAACCACCATTTTTATATCGTTGTTTGTTACTATCATATGAAATTGGATAAAAAGTAGCTAATCTATACTGCTGATATGGATCAACAATATAATTTGCTACACCAATCAATCCAACAATCAAAAAAGAAAATATCGCCATAAAGCCTATAAATTTTCTACTACTCATCAACAACCTTTAAAAATTAAAATACAAAAATTCACTCTCTTTTGTAAGTGATAAAAGACTAAAAACGAAAATACAAGCTATAAAAAATGCTATTTTTTTATTTGGTTTGAAATTTCTTACTATCTCATTTGAGTTCTTAAAAAGTAGAATAAAAATAAATGCCAGTAACAATTCAATATCTGTTTCAAGATTGCCTGAAATATTTTCAAGCCACTTCTCAAATACCACTCCATAACTTGATAAAAATGCAAAATTATTTTCTAAAAACAAAGGTAGCACTACTCCACCAGTACCAAACATCCCCCCTAATACTTTCATAGCAGCTTCCCAATCTTCAGCTCTAAAAAATATCCAACTGATATTTATAAAGTTAAAAGTGATAAACCAAGCTAGCCAGTTCCAAAGTTTAAATCCTAAACTTGACCAAATACGATGAATAACTAAAGCCAACCCATGTAAAAATCCCCAAAAGATAAAAGTCCAACCAGCACCGTGCCAAAGTCCACCTAAGATAAAAGTCATCAAAAGATTTGAATAAATTCTAAAACTTCCAACTCTATTTCCACCAAGTGGAATATAAATATAATCTCGCAAAAATCGACTTAGTGTTATATGCCATCTTCTCCAAAAATCTTGAATATCTTTTGCTTTATAAGGAGAATTAAAATTGATTGGAAGGACAATATTAAACAACAATGCAACCCCAAGTGCCATATCTGTATAACCAGAAAAATCAAAATAGAGTTGAAAAGTATATGAAAGTGATGTAGCCCAAGCTTCAATAAGATGCAAAGTATCTTCCACATCAAACCCATTATTGGCACAAACTGCAAAAGTATCTGCGATAACCACTTTTTTAAACAATCCAATTGAGAATAGGAAAATACCTAAAGCTATATTTTTATAGTTTTTTGCCAAATTTGAAACTTTATCAAATTGAGGCATCATCTCTTTATGGTGAAGTATTGGTCCAGCTAAAAGATGGGGGAAAAAAGTGACAAACAATCCATAATTAAGTAAATCATATTCTTTAGTTTCCCCTCTATAACTATCAACTAAATAGGCTATTTGGGTGAATGTAAAGAAACTAATCCCAAGTGGAAGGAGAAGATTAAGTGGAGTAAATTCACTTCCACTAATCAAATCAATATTTTCTATAAAAAAGTTAGCGTATTTATAATATCCAAGGAGCAACAGATTTGCAACTATTCCAAAGATGAGAAGTGATTTTTTATCTATCTTTTTATGCTCTTTTTCCTTTGTAAGACTACTTCCTATTGAGTAGTTAAAAAGCATAGAGGCTAGTATCAAAGGGAGATAAACAATATTCCACCAGCTATAAAAGAATAAACTAGCAAATACTAAAAACCCTTTTGCACCAGTCATTAATCTTTTTGAAGTTAGATAAAAATATAAAAAAAATGTTATCGGTAAAAATCCAAATATAAACTCATAGCTGTTAAAAAGCAAATAAATCTCCCAATATAAATAATCTAATCACAGAATATTACTGGCATTTTTATCTAAGATTTTATCATCTAGTCTAATTATTTGACCATAATCATCAAAATAAACAGTAATTAATTGACTATTTGCACATTGTTGGAGATGCGTTTTTTCCACCTTAAAATAATTAGCATAATCATCACCATGAAAAATTAAATGGTTACTTGGTGCTTTGTGTCTATTTAATCTTGACAAAATAAACAGAACAATTGGTGTTATAATCAACATCTTTAAGGCATTCGCAAAAGTGACGCTATGAATTTCTCCAAAAATCCAATCTGCTATCTCATCTGCTGGTGCATCAAGGGTGAGGATATGATAAAATACTCGAAATACAGGCTTCCATAAATAGATAAATCCCATCCAAAGTAAGATGGTTATAATGTCCCAAATTATTCGTTTACCTTTAGGTAATTCATGACGTTTATTTATAATTAATGATTCCATTTCTTAACCTTTTTTTAGCTGTTGATGTGCACCACGGTCTGGACTAACCCATCTTGCTCGACCTTTTTTAGTGAATATTACTTTAGGAAGAGCCGTTACTGCTGTAAATAAATTAAGTAACCAATAGGCAAATGGATACCAAATCATCCAAAAATAATTTTTTCCTAACCCTTCATCATAATGACCATCCAACCATTTACTAACAGAAAATTGTAATAAACAAGCACTAATTAAAATGATACTTGTTTGATCTGGTAAAATAGGTGATTGTTGAGGCATCAAATAAGCAACTGGTATAAATAAACTTCCAATCCAAACTAAAAAAACCAACATCATACTATAAGCCCACAGTGTACTTAACATCAACTCAACCATCAATCCCCAAAGATGCGTTTGTCTTGGCATAAATAAAACTTTAAAGTTTTTAAGCATAACCTGCACACCACCCATAGCCCATCGCAACCTTTGTTTCCATAGTCCCTTTAATGTTTCAGGCATCAAAATCCATACCAATGCTCGTGGTTCAAATCGTACATCCCATCCATTACTTTGAAGTTTCCATGTGACATCAATATCTTCAGTAAGCATATCTGGACTCCAATAACCAACCTCATGAACCGCTGCTTTTCTAAAACCTGTAATTACCCCAGAAACTGTAAATATTCGTCCAAAACTTCTTTGAGCTCGTTTAATCATACCAACAATCGAAGAAAATTCACCAACTTGAATTTTACCTAAGAGTGTTGTTCTATTTCGTATTCTAGGGTTACCAGTAACTGCTGCAACTGCTGGATATCTAATAAAATGTTTCATCATCCAATAAACGCAATATTCATCAATCAATGCATCCCCATCGATACCAATTAGATACTCATATTTTGCTACTAATGCACCTGCTTGAAGAGCTATAGCTTTCCCTTGATTTTCAGCAAGATTAACAACTTTTAATTTTGGATTGTTTTTTGCTAAATCCAATAATATCTCTAAAGTATCATCTTTACTACCATCGTTAATTGCAATAACTTCAAATTCTGGATATTTTACATTTAGAGCATAAGTAATTGTTTCAATTGCATTTTGACCTTCATTAAAACAAGGGATTAAAATACTTACCCCCTCCCATTTTTCGTTAGCTCTTAAAGTTGGTATTTGTTGTTTGAGATATGGTCTTTCATTTTTATAATAAAAATAGATTGCTCCTATTATCCATAAACTTGACATAAAAAGTGGATAGTAAAATATATAGCCTAATAATATATGCCATACTAGGTGAAAAAACACATCAAAATTCATCAAAAATCCTTCTTATTTAGTTGGTGTAGTATTATTTGGTGTTGGTGAATTCATATATGGTGACTTCTGTTTAAAACTATGTTCCATTTGAACAGTATTAGGAATATTTTTAAATAAGTTATCAGGATAATATGCAATATGATTAACCCCTAAATCATATAAATCTTTCATTGTGTTGCTTAATTCTTCAGATGAGATTGGTTCATCATTTTTTCTCCAATCCACAGTTTGCAACTCCATAACAGTTCGTTCCAATCCACATTCCTCTTGTTTGACATTATTTACTATTTGTTCATAAAATTCTTTATGATTGTCGGCTTGTTCCATATAAGGCATCGCCATAATTGCAGTATAGTCATAGTGTTTTATCGATTGTGATAAACTTTGTGCATACCACTCTTCGGCATTTTTATTGAGTGCAACTTGTGCATAAAGATTTCGAGCAGTTTTTAGTCCTGGTTGTTCGTTCCTTACAATCTGAGCTAATTTCATAGCAAAATCATCTAAATAGTCTGTTTTAAGTCTTGTCCATTTTTGAAATTGTGTTTTATCACCTCTTATTTTAGTAACATTTGAGGCTAAACCCCATTTTTTATATTGAATTCTTGCAAATTTACTATCATCTTCAAAGTCTGATAATGTTACATCATCGTGAAATATTATCCCATCAATATAGGCTGATTTTGCCAAATCTTCATAAATCTCTTTAATCACTTTTTGCGATTTAGGTGAAAATGGAGATAATCGTGGATATCCCATATTAAGGTGTGATGAATCAACTTGTAGTGTTTTTACAATATCTTTTGAAGCTAGATTGTTTTTTGGTAATTCCCACGCCATCATAGGCATCCAAGCATAGACACGAGTTACAAATGTACGAGTTGAGATTTGCCAAGCCACACGATTAAATAAATCAGCAAGCATTGGTACATTTCTATTTGGAAAATAAACATGATCTGCTGCTCCATTACTATCATGATCAGCAAAAGCTTGTAAATAAACAGTGTTAACCCCTAATTTTTTTAACCGCTCAAGTAAATCACCTAAATTACTCTCTTGCTGTACTGGATCTGGGTCATAGATATAATCCAAATCAATATGAGCAGCTTTTGTAACACGAGCATCATCTGTAAAATTAGCATTTCTTATCATCATATTTCGTGCTAAATCTTGCAATGTCATCGTGTGTTCAACCAATATTCTTCGTAAACCCCATAGAGGTGTAGTTACAGTATTACTCCCATCATCTAACGTTAATCCAATAGCCATTCCAAGTGACTCTGCTATTTTTCTCACCTCTTTATTATAATGCCCATATGGCCAAACCATTACACGAGGTTCTTGCCCTGTATATTGCTTTAAAAATTGATTATTCTTGGCTAAATCATCCTTTACACGTTTTTCATAAGATTTTTCATCTTCATATCTATTTTTATCACTTAACCATTGACGAGTTCTTATTGCTGGTTGCATATTGCCTTGAGGATTACCCATTATTCCTTTATGCAATCCGTATGAATGGCTAGCTATCTCCACAAGTCCACTAGCCACCATCTCTTTAAGTTGTGATTGAGATAAAAATTCATTTCTATCAATCATATTTCCACCAAAATCAACTTTTTCTTTTTCAAGTAACCAACTACCTACTAATGCTATGACACTTGGTATTTTATGTTTTTTAAGTATTGGATAAGCGTTGATATATACAGAACTATACCCATCATCAAATGTAATTAAAACAGCTTTTTGAGGTAATTTTTTTTCATTCTTTCTGTATTTCAAAATATCATCTATACTAATGAAATGATAGCCATTGGCTATTAGCCAATCTATTTGTTGTTCAAAGTTTGTAGGAGTTACAGCATAAGTAACATCAAGTGTTTTAGTTTTATCTGCTATTTCGTGATAACTTAAAATAGTAAATTCATTTGGATTTTGATCTCGACTACAAATATTTGGTAGGTTATCTGCCATAATAAAACTATTTGTAATAGTAAATAAAAACAAAAATAGTGTTACTAGTAATCTAAAGTTATATATCTTTTTAATCACAATTGATTTCATTATTTCAAAACCCACTTTAACAATTTTTTAAAGCGGATTATACTGTAATTATTGTAATAAATGATTCTGTTTTATTTATTTTTAACCGTATTAAGATTTTGAAGTTTTTAGACAAAATATACTAGATATAATTTTATCTAGTATATTAATATTTTTGAATTTAGGTAGTTATTTTTACACTCCTTTAGTACGCTTTTAAAAGCTATAGACTAACTGACCTGTCACATAACTATAATCATTAGGAAAGCCATCATTCGAGATATCTACGTAGAGAAGATTTGCTTTAAGATTTTCAACGATATTTTTTGAAAGTGATAAATTTATCTCATTTTGCGTGATATCTGTTCCGAGATTGTATTTTGTTGTTCCATAGATACCTTTTATTTCAAAGCCATATAAATCAGCACTTGCTCCAATATATGCAGTTTTTGCTTCAAAACCATAAACTACTTTATGTCCAACAGCATCTTCTCCACTATCAAGTGGATTTATAGTATCCCCTAAAGTATCAAGACTAGCTACACCACCTAAATTTCCACTTCCATCTTCACCAACATTGATATATCCACCATTAATTGTAAATTTATCAATTTTGTATTTTCCATCAAAAGCATATATTTTAGCATCAGTATTAGATGATAACTCCTCGTTTGATTGTGCGTATTTTCCTACAACTGTTAAATTATTTACATCAGCTTCAACTTTACCCCCAAGCGCTGAAAATAATCCACTTGCATTCATATAATACCCATTAACTTTAATCATATCATTCAATGAGTAAGTTGCATCTAGTACATACGCACTTGAAGCAGAACCACTTGAAGCATCTTTAATAGTTTGAAAATTTGCTAAACTACCATCATTATAAGCATCAGCAGTCCAAGCTTTTGTCCAACCTCCAATAACTTGTAGTTTATCAATATTTGCAATAGCTACAACACCTGTATGATAATCCCTTATCCATTCAAGATCAACAGCTTGTCTCCCTGCTATTACAGTTACTAGATTATTTTTGTATTCAAGATTTAATTCAGTCAGTAATACTTTTTTAGTTTCATCATAATCAGCATCATTTTTTTCACTCAATTTTACATTTGTGATTCCAGATATAGTAGCTTTAAAACCCTCCACATCTTCACTTACAAACTTTGCTGATACAGAACCTAAAGAATAACCCTCATCCGCTCTTGTAGTATCTGTATATTTCTGACTTTTTCCATAAACAGATAAATCACCAGATAACTTACCAACACCAGTATCTAACCCGTACATACTACTAACAGTAACCGCACTTAGCAACGATAATTTTACAATTTTTGTCATCATTTTACTCCTTCTTTTGATATAACAAATAATAGCAAATAAGATGTTTTAAAACAATAAATAATTTTCAATATTTTGTTAAAAAAATGTGTTGAGAGAATAGAAGATAAGAAAAAATGAATATTACAATAAACAATTCAAAATTATTAAATAAGTAAATAAAAATAATTTTAGGCTACCACATTTTATTTGTAATAGCCATTTAAAATTGTTTATATATAAAATTTATTTCAAATCATTTATCTCATAAACAACTGTTGAACCACTTCCTTCATATGCCACTAAAAGTAAGTTTTTCCCATTTGGTGAATCAGTTGCTGGGATAAATTTCATACCCTCTGCAGAAACATCACCCTCGACACCAGTTTTGTAGTAATCAACAAATTTAGATTGTGCTGGAATTGTAATATCATATACCATAATTGCATTTTGACGCTCTAGTCCAATAAATGCATACGTTTTACCATCAATTGTTCCAACACATAAAGCTTCAGGTTCAGCACCTTTATTTCCACTTCTACCATCCATTTGACCTACATCTTGATTAAATAATGTTGGTTCATAAAGTGCAACTTTTCTCTCTATTTCATCTCCACTATCAAAAATTTGATTTCCATTTGCATCCCAAATAGAGAAACTTCTTGCTCCGTATGAATAGAGTTTCTCATATTTATTAGAAGTAGAATTTTTACCCATATCAGTTACAACTTTAAGATCAGTATCTTTTGTAAATTGACTAGCTATTGAAGAGTCTAAAAGCCCATTTTTAAATAGTTTACCGATTTTTATCTCATCAGTTAAAGCATCTCCTGTTTCTAAAGAGGAGTTTACATCAGCAATGGGATACTCTCTACCATCACCTTCATTTGCCGTAACTACATAAGTAGCACCATTTACATCATAAGCAGCTATAGAATCAGGCATATAAAGACCAAAAAGACCTTGATATGATTTCATATCTATTGTCCCCTCTTCTAAAATATCTATAGTGTTATTTGAATTAGATTCCCAATTTTTTGCACCATACGATTTGACATACTCTAAAGAATTTGTAGTTAAATTTACTTTTGCCATTGCATTATTTTCTTGAAGCGTTACATAAGCATAATTACCACTTACTGCTATATATTCTGGCTCTATATCTTTTGCTTGGTCATTGCTTGGTGTTCCACCCAATCTTACAGGTGTTCCATCTGTCGCATTTGTTAGCGTTGCACCAGTAAAGTTAACATCTACATAAGAACCATCTGCAACATTGATAATACCAACAGAACCAATAGGATCAACACTATAATCACCATTTGGTTCACCCTCATTTGCAACGACTACTTTCGTACCATCTTCATTAAAAGTTACCATATCTGGTAAATACCCAACTTCTACTTGTTGTTGATATGTACCATCTGTATCAAAAAATACCACTTTACCTTTTGAATTTGTAAGCAATCCATCAGTTGATTTTACTTCAACCGCAACTGCAATCTTTCCATTTTTAGCAGTTATTGAATTAACACCTGTACCGTAAGTTGATAAATCAATTTGACTTACTAAAGTGGGATTTTTCACATCTGAAATGTTGATGATGTCTATTTTATTTGCAGCACCATTTGTACTAAACATTCTATGAGATGCTTTATCATATGCTACTATCTCACTTGCTGTTGGCGTACCTATTTTATAAGAACCTAGTTTTGTTAATGCTGGAATCCCTACTTTTGAATCACTTAAATTAACATCTACAATATATAGAGTATTCGTGTCAATTTTTGTTTTAGCAGTATCAAGATATTTTTGTTCTAAAACGCCACTTGTAGCCCAAGTAGCAAAGTCATCATCATTTAAAATACCTAATTTATGCTCATTAAAAACTATAAGACCTTCCATTTTATCGTGTGGATATTGATTTTCACTTACCATATCAACTACAAGAGTTTTTGAAACAGGAACAATTCCATTTGCTGATAATGTATCCCATGTTTTGTTTGCATCTAATACTGCTTGCTCTAATGTTTTTCCATTTATAGTTAATCCAAGTGCTTCATCTTGAACTAAAGTACTATTTGTTTCTACTGTTTCAAGATTTGTACCACTACTTAAATTGATTTTGTAAATATATTTTTGTCCTGTTTGTTTATCTTTATAAAAACTCCCATCTCTCTCTATTACTAAAAAGCTATCGTTAGTTAAGGCAACTATTTCAGAATTAGAATTTTCTGCAATATCTTGCTTATAAAGATATTGACTTGTAGTGTTTGTTTCAAGATTTACTGTAACGATACGGGTAATATCAAGTTTATTAACTGCTTTAGTTGGATTGCTAATAGTTGATTGCATAATCCCAACCAATGTTTTTTGGTCAGGTGTAATTGTTAAACCTTCCATACCTCTATTTGCTCGTCTATTTTTAAACTCTTTTGGGAGATTTATAATAGTTCTATTGTCATCAACAAAAGGGTTGATACGACCTATCTCTTTCCCTGTTGCATCAAAGTGAACCATATGTGGACCATACTCATCACTTACCCAAAATGTTCCATCATTTAAAACAGCAAGTCCTTCACTATCAAGTCCAAAGATATCTGTTTTAAAGCTATCATCACTATTTTTAAGTGTATTTCCATTTTTATCGTAAGGGATTTCACCTGTTCCACCAACTGCAATTGGATTTGGTAAACCTGTAATATTGTGGTCAGATGTATCTTTGAGTAAAATCTCTTTCAGTAAAACTACACTACCATTTTCTTGAATTTCAAAATGTCCTATACGAGGTGTATAATCAGGTGTTGGAAACATCTTTCCAGCTCCATTAGAACCTGTATAATCAGCATTTGGTCCTCTATCTGTTAAAGCATAAAATCTATTTGGATTTTTTGGATCAGCAGCTGCAGCTGAACCATATCCTCCATTACGAATCTCCATATTACCCGAACCTGCACCATTATTTATAGTATTGTCTAAAACCATATATGGAAGTGTTGAACCTATAGTTGGAACATTTCCTATATAAGGATGTTGTATCGCATGAGAGGTATCATTTAAATCACTTACTAATTGATTATTTGTTTTTTTCATCCCATCATTAAATACAGTAGTAGCATTACTAGCGTTAGCATCTTTAATCTTATTTGCTGTTTCTTTTGCCATTGCTATTGTCATTGAAGAGGAACTTCCTGCAATATTTGTTATTGTTGTTTTATGTTGATTACTAATATTTAAATTTGATGCAACATTGTTTATTGCTGTTTCAAGTTTGTCACTAGTAAGTGGTACTTCCCCTGTTGCATTATTAAAATTTTTAGAGAACTCTTTAAAAACTTCACCCATAATATTGGCTGTTTTTTTAGAGGTATCTGTATTTGCAATCGTAGTTGCTACCCCATGAATAATAGTTTGAAGTTCCGCTTGTTTTTCTAAAACTTTTTTAGCATTAACACTATTAGTTCCATTTATCTCCGTTAAAGGATTAAATTTAGTTAACTCAATACTGGAGTTAATATCAAGAGCTTTTTTTACAAATTCTTCTGCATTAACTTGAGAATATCCATTTTCTATCATACCTTGTATAGCAGATGTTAAAGGGGTAATCACACTTGAATTTTGAGGTGCTTTTAATGAACCAGTAAATGGAAGACCTGTCCCTAAATCATCTCCACCTACTACTAATAGAGGTCCTGTTTGAGTTGTTCTTAATGTATATTCACCAGAACTATTTGTTGTTGTATTATCTTCATTTGATTCACAAATACCGTTTAGATTTACATCTATACATACTGTTGAACCAGATAACAAACCATCAATTGCAACACCTGTTGAAGTTGTTGTATCCGTAGCATCATTAGAACTACCACAACCAGCTAAAGCAAGAACTGTTGCTGCACTTAATGACAATAATCTCTTATTTAAACCATAACTTTTCATCCCATCTCCTTAAAATTTTGCCAAATCTTAACTACCCATAATTACCCTTTGGTTACTTTAGGTTACAACAATAGCCCAATCTAATTATCAAAGATTGAGCTATTGTTGGGTGACAGTATTAAGTTGATTAGTATTTGCACTCTTTATTTGGTTTACTAAATTGAGGATTCTTAATAAATGACTCATCGGTAAGGGTTTCTATAAATGCAATTATCTTTTTAATATCTTCCATACTTAATTCTTGATTGATTTGTAAATTATGTTTTTGTATTGCATCTATAAGTGTTTTAGCATTGCCATCGTGCCAATAAGGAGCTGTCAATGTAGCATTTCTCAAACTAGGCGTTCTGAAAAAGTTTTTATCTTTTATATCTCCTGTAACATCTGATAATCCATAGTCTTTGATACTATTAGTTACTTGATTTTGTGGCTGAACTTGATGGAAATCATCATCACTAAAAAGTGGTGCTGTGTGGCAACTATTACATTTTGCTACTCCAAAAAACAACTTTTTCCCCTCTTTGGCATCTTTATTTGGTAATGGTTGATGACTTTTCATCTTTTGGTCATAAAGGGAATTATTTGAGATTAATGTTTTTTGAAAACTCTCAAGAGCAAGTGTGACATTATGCAAATTGATACTACCATTTTCTTTACCAAATGCAATTGCAAAAAGCTTTTGATAACACTCATTTTGACTTAATCGTTTAGCTATTTCATTTTCATATCCATTCATCCCCATCTCTATTGGATCAGTTCCTTTGATTGGCATTAAAGATTGTTCAGCTAATCCACTTAGATGATTATTTGCCCAAGTTAAATTTTTAAATAAGCTAATATTTGAAAGTCCAGGAACATTTCGTTTTCCAGAATCACCAAGTGCTCCAGGATGTGCTGAGTTACCATCTGCAAAAGCTCTTCTTTGTTCATGGCAAGTTGCACAAGACATCGTGCCATTAATAGAGAGATCAGCATCGTAAAATAAACGATGTCCTAACTCTATCTTTGCTTTAGAAGCTTGCTTATTTGTTTGAGCAGATTGTCCATATAATTCCCCAAGTAAAATAAACAATAAAAAAATTGTTCTAATAACATTTCTCATAATCGTAAACCTTTCAATTACTTGATTTTTGTTACAAGTAATGCTGTAGTACTATCTGCACCAGCTGAAAGTTGCAAAGTATAAGTTCCTATTTCCAAAGCATAATCAACCATTTTTCGTATTCCAGAATTCTCAGCTCCTCTGTTATGTGCTACAGATTGTGCAGATTTCCCATCTTTGACTAATTCAATCCAAGAGGAGTTACCTAAAACAACCCTATAGATACCATTCTCTTTTATCTCAATTTGAAAAATACCACCATAACTTACTGTACCCCCTTCATTTGTGGGGGTTACAATGTATTTTATTTTTGGAGTATTTACAAGCCCAACAAAAGATGCAGTGTTTAATTTTAGTAAAGCATTTGGTAGCTCATCACTGCTCTTTGCTGCACTAGTATATGATAAACTTTTCCAACCATTTAATTCTACTGGCAAATTTACTTCTGAAGCAAATAAACCCATACACAAAACCCCAATATATAAAGCTATTTTCATTTTATTTCCTTTGATTTTATTATTAAATTAAGATTCAATATTTTTGAATCCACCTATTATTTTCTACATTATTTTGATATTAAAACTTGTATGTTAAATTTGTAAAAACAACTCTTCCAGCTTCAGGAAAACCATAATCTAACTGATAATTTTTATCAAATAAATTTGTTACACCAACATCAACACTAGCTGATTTTGTAACATCATAAATAATTTTTGTATTCCAAACAGTCATAGCTCCTGTTTCATTGTAAGGTGCTGTTTGGCTTGTTTTTTTAGTTGAAGCATATTGCATATCTAAATTCGTTGTAAGATTTTTGAGAGGTTTATAACTTAAAGCCATTGCTAATTTGTCTGTAGGAACATTTGTAATCTCTACTAAATTATCTTTATCTTTGAGTGATAATCTTGTGTAACTTCCATCAAAAGTTAACTTATTTTCAAAAGAATGAAAATATTCTAGTTCAAGACCTTTTTGAGTTACTTTTCCTACATTTTGTAATTGTAATTGTTGTTTTGTACCATAATAGACATCTACATAAGCACTTTGGATAAAATCTTTTATGTCAGCATAAAAAATATTTCCTTTGAATGTTGAGTTATCAAAATATTTTTGAAAACCAATTTCATAATTAGATGTTGTTTCCTCTTTTAAATCAGAATTAGGAATATATGTTTTAAACTTAAATGAATATCTATCTTTTATACTTGGAAATCTTGTTTTTTTAGCAACACCACCGTATACTTTTAAATTATCGTCTATAGTATGCTCAACTTTAGCCATAGGATTCAAGGCTGATGCCTCTCCATAAGCAAACTCTTTATCTGTTCCATATCCTGTTATATCAGTTCCCCCTGATGTTGAACCATAACTACCACTTTTCCCATAGTTGGTATTATCCGCCCTTTGAACACTATCTTTATCATAACTTGCACCAAATATTACTTTTGTTTTATCACTTGCTTTATATATATCTTCCACACCTAAAGAGTATGTATTTACACTCATCTCATAAACTTCTGCTTGATTAGCTCCACCTTCTGTATGGGTGTCTTGTTTCGCATGGAGTGCTACTTTTATATTATTTGCCCCACTATTAACTTCTCCTAACTCTACTGATAATCCTTTTGTATTATCATCATACCAGCTTGGATTTCCAACTCCTCCATAACTATACGCAGAATATGTATTATCTGTATAGATAGATAATGAATTTTTAAATTTATCATAGAATAATCTTGTTTTTAAATAAAAATCACTAAAGTTTGTTTTTGATAATAAGTAAATACTCTCTTTATCCCAATAGTTCCAATCCCAATATCTAGGAGAACCTGTAGGATCAGTTGTAGGAGGTACACCTTTATCAGCAGTTTGTTTAATATAGTTCATTGCATATTCATCTGTAGCATTTGGTGTGAATCCAACTTTGATATTTAATTTTTTATCTTTTGTATCCGATTGTTCTCTTTTATCTGATGTTTGTAAAGTTGTTTTTTCAAAATCACTTGACAAAGGATAATTATCTCTTGAAAGATATGAACCAGAGATTTGAACATAATATTTCTCTTGATTTGTCCCTACACTAATGTATCCTTTTTTACCACCACCTGTAAATGTACCAGCAGATATTGTCCCTTCAAACTCTTTGGCAGGTTTTTTCGTTACAAGATTTACAGCCCCTGCAAAAGTATTTGCACCAAGTAATGGTGAAGTTAATCCTTTGCTTAATTCAATTTGTGATAAGTCAAAAGTTGTAAATCTTGAAAAATCTACATAACCATCATAAGCAACAGCAATAGGTATACCATCAATATACAAAGGTACATGCTTGACATCAAATCCTCGTACATTTATCATCTGTTCATTTCTTGCACCACTATTATAAATATTTACACCACTTATAGTATTTAGTGCTTCTACAATAGTTTTCTTTTCGTTATTTACGATATCTTCACCAAATACTATGTTACTGTTGAATTTTTTATCATCAAAGTAAGCATTAGATGCAACTTCAATCTTTCCTAATTCAAAGATTTCAGCATGAGCTGACCCAACAAGCAAACTAGCTGTAACAGCTGAACCAATTATTTTCTTCATTTTTGATACTCCAATCATTATCTTAAAAATTTATCATTATGTAGTTTACTATATAACGATAGGGAAAAGTATATCGTTGTATACCTTAGTATATTACGATACATTTATTATTCCATTTTTTTATTAAAAGTGAAAAAATAACTCATAAAATTAAATTCTTTGCTACAATCACAATTAAAAAAATTTGGAGTTTGATTGAAAAAGTTATTTATTGTTAGTTATACATCTAGCCTATTTTTATATGGTGCAGTTAATGATATTGTTCCCTCTGATTACGAAGCTCCCCTTGTTGACACTACATCAATGAGTGTAAACTATCTTTCAAAAAGGCTAAAAACAAATAATTTACCAAATAACTATGTTTCTCAAAATACTTATGCTGTACGATACACTCGTGGAATCAATCTAAATGATAAAACTTTAGCATTATCAGTTGCTATCCCTTATACAAATCTAACGAGCCATGGAACTACTTTACCTTCTTATGTTGGAAAAGAATCAAAAGGGATGAGTGATATTATATTTTCTGCTTCATATTGGTTTGTTAATAATAGAAAAAATAAAGATTTTTTAGCTACTACAATGACACTTGCTATTCCAAATGGAAAATACGATCAAACGCAATTGTTAAATAGTGGTGAAAATAGATACAAATCAACAGTTAATCTTGGATATATTTCAAAAATAAGTAACGATTTTATTATTGAATTATCTCCTGAAATTGCATTTTATGGAGATGCAAATACGAAAAATGGGAAGTTGAAACAAAAACCAAGTTATGCTATAAATTCAAACCTAAGATACAAACCAAATACAAAATTTGAATTATTTGGTGGATTTCAACAAAACTATCAAAGTGAAACAACTGTAAATAATATAGAAAAAAATGATGATTGTTTTTATCAAAAGTATAGCTTTGGTGGTGCTTATTATACCGATAAATTTCATCAAATTATGGTGAAATTTGCAAAAGAAAATGATAAAGAATTTGGATTTCAAGGTAGCAATGAGATACTTTTGAGATATCGTTGGTGGTTTAAATAATCATATCAAATTTAAAGTGGAAATATGACTATTTAGAGTTTACGAAAAAGATTTTAATATTGGCAATTGCTGATTTTCACTAGATAGAATTTAAAAGAAATTCTCTTAAATTCTAATTAATAAGCTCGTGATATATTTCTAATTATTCTACTAAAACTTATACTCTATTCCCACCCCAACTAATGTTGTAGCATTATGTGAGATAGTTGTGGTGGTTGTATTATTTGGATTAAGTTTTGCATCATAATCATGATACAAAGCTTTTGTATTTAGGTTAAAAGCTAAAGAGTTTGAAA
>JAQUAG010000030.1 GCA_028687375.1 Arcobacteraceae bacterium
TTGGGGCAAACTTTAAGCCAAAGATTGATTTTTTAGAACTTACGAAACTATTAGAACATCGTGGTCCTGATAATGTTGGGGTGAAAAATATTGATGACAACTACTTTGGACATACAAGGCTTTCTATTATTGACCTTGATAGTGAGGCAAATCAACCTCTTATTTTTGATGATATTTTAATAGTTTTTAATGGGGAGATTTATAATTACGAGGAGATTAAAATTAGTGAAAGTCTCAGTTGCATTACCAAAAGTGATACGGAAGTGATTGTGCGACTTTACCAAAAATACGATACAGAATTTTTAAAACTCCTCAATGGTGCTTTTAGTTTTTGTATCTATGATATTGGGAAAAAGAGGTATTTTTGTGCGAAAGATAGATATGGGAAAAAGCCTTTTTATTACTATCTTAAAGATGGAAAATTTATCTTTTCTAGCCTTATCAAACCTATCATCGCCTCAATTGGTTTTACTCCACGGATGAATCGTATGGCACTAAGTCAGTATCTCCAATATTTCACACCACTTACCCCAAATACTTTTTATGAGGGGATTTTGAAGCTTCCAAAAGCAAGTTATCTTCTGTTTGAAAATGGGAATCTTAGCATCAAAAAATACTATCGTCTTAAAACCTATAAAAGAATCCACGATGAACCAACCGCACTTTGCACAATAGAAAATACCCTTTTAAAAAGTGTAGAAGAAAGACTCCATAGCGATGTGGAGATAGGCTCACTGTTAAGTGGTGGGATTGATAGTAGTTTGATTAGCACTATGTATGCAAATATCACAGGCAAAAGCATCAAAACTTTTAGTATCGGGTATGAGGGGTATGAAAAGTATTGCGAACTACCATACGCACTAAAAGTCGCACAAAATATTAAAAGTGACCACACAGCTATAAAATTTACCAAAAAAGATTTCCTTGATAATTTTGATGAAGTGATAGATGCTCTTGAAGAACCTCACGCAGACCATGCTTCTTCACCACTTTTTTATCTTTCAAAAATTATAAAACAAAGTGGAATAAAAACAGTTTTTAGTGGTGAGGGGAGCGATGAGCTTTTTTTAGGATACAACAACTACCAAAAATTTTATGATTATTATGAGTTCAAAAAAACCCTCTCACAGAACCAAAAAAAGTTTCTAAAACTCAATCTTGGAACGGCAAGTTCCAATACAAAAGAGATAGAGTATCTCCAAAGAATCTTCAACGATGAGACTTTATACAATAGTTTTGGGGAGATTTTTACCAAACAGCAAAAAGCGAAACTGTTCAAAAAACAACCTTTATTTAGTGAACCAACTGAAAAACTTGACCCGATTGATTGGATGAGTAGTATTGATATGGAGATTTGGCTTGGGGAGAGTTTGCTTTCAAAAGTGGATAAAATCACTATGGCAAATGGTGTAGAAGCAAGAAATCCATTTTTGGATTTTAGACTTGTGGATACCGCTTTTAGTATTGATTCTAAACTCAAACTTGGTGATACAAACAAATATCTTCTTAAAAAAATAGCATACAAATATCTTCCAAAAGAGATAGTTGAACGAAGAAAAAAAGGATTTAATAGCCCTTACAATGAGTGGCTAATGTCTGAATTTGGAAATGAAATATTAAACACAATTTTAAAAGCGAATAACTCACACAATCTTTTTAATATTGAGTATATTAAAGAACTTTTCTCCTATGCACAAGATAATAAGCTAAAACAACACACTTATGCACTCTATATCTTTAGTATTTGGTACAATAAAAACTATTTGTAATAAAAAAGTAATATAATAGTCATATAAAAATAGATAAAGGTACAACAGTTTATGACTATACTTATGAGAGATATTTTTAAAAAAAATTGGCTTCCTATTTCAGCTTTTCTTTTTCTTGAAATGATTATGGTACTTTTTTTTATCTACAATAAAAATTCAAAAGTAGAAGAGTATCTCTCCTCTTTACAACAAACATATTTAATCCAAAATGAAACAATTGAACAAAATTTTGATTATCTTACACAAAATACCTTTTATGGAATCATTAATAAACCTAATATTATTGATCCTATGAAAAATGCCTTTAGTAAAGATACTCAAACTAAAAGTCATTATAGAGAGATACTCTACAAAAGATTTTTAGCTGATTTTGAAAGATTGAAACAATTTCAATTTGAGCAAGTGCATTTCCATTTTAAAGATAATACTAGCTTTTTACGAATGCATCAACCCGCTTTATTTGATGATAATCTCTCAACTATTAGATTTGGAATAAATAAAGTAAATAAAACTTTAAAACCTACTAATGGTTTTGAATTAGGGAGAAGTGCTTATGGATTTCGATATATTTTTCCAATTTTTGATGAAAATTTATTTCATATTGGAAGTGTAGAGTTATCTGTTCCAGTATCTTATTATCAATATAATTATGAAAAAATATTTCAACTTGATACCCATTTTTTAGTTAATCAATCATTAACCAAAAATAAAATGTATCCAGAATATTTAAATAAACAAAAAGTAAGTATTGAAAATGACAACTATTTTGTTAATAAAATTTCAAAAAATGAAGCGATTATTTTTGATAAAAAACAGTTTTATACTACTTCAGAGCTAGAAAATATAAAACAAAAAATGTCAGAGGGGAAACCTTTTATTTTTTACAAAAGATATGGTGGTTTTTATTATAGTATTTCATTTTTAAATGTCAAAAATATTGAAGGAGATCCAAATAGTGCCTATTTGGTTCTTTATAAAAGAGCACTATATATAGAACAAATATTTGATAACTTCCATAAAATTTTATTTATCTTAGTTACTATTTTTATTATTTTTTTATTTCTTATTTATAGAATTTATCTAAAAAACTTACAAAATTTACACCAACAAGAGATTTTATCACAACAAACAAAGTTAGCTTCTATGGGTGAGATGATTGGCAATATCGCCCATCAATGGAGACAACCACTAACTGTTATCTCAGTAGCATCTTCTGGAATGAAACTACAACAAGAATATGGTCTTTTAAGTGATGAAAAACTTGTAGAAAACTTAGACTTAATCACACGAAACACTCAATATCTCTCCCAAACAATTGAAGATTTTAGAACATTTTTTAATAATGAAAAAGAAAAAACACCGTTTAATATCAAAGAAAATATAGTGCAAGTGATAAACCTTTTTCAAGATGCTTTTAGAAATGATAATATTATAATTATTGCTAATATAGATGATATTTCAATTATCTCCTACCAACATGATTTTAAACAAATACTTATTAATCTTATTAAAAATGCAAAAGATGCAATTAAAAATGATGGGTATATAATCATCACAACAAATAAAAATGAAAATAAGATTATTATCACCATCCAAGATAGTGGTGGTGGTATTTCTAATGAAATAATTGGGAAAATTTTTGAACCATATTTTACTACAAAACATCAATCACAAGGGACAGGATTGGGTCTTTATATGGTTTATGAACTAATTGTAAATAATTTTAATGGAACTCTGGAAGTTGAAAATCTTGGGTTTGATTATAATTTCACGCATTACTATGGTGCTTGTTTTAAAATCACTTTAGATAAAAATAAGCTATAATTATAAAATTTACAAAAAGGTTACAATATGAGTAAGATACAGATTAAATTTTCACTATTAATAGGAGTTTTATCTTTTTTAATAGCAATGGGAGTTGGTAAATATGCTAATGATACAGCAACAACAATGATGAAAGATAACTCTGGCGAAGCATTGATGAGGATAGCAGAAGAGACTGTTAATACCCTTGACAGAGAGATGCTTGAAAGATATAGAGAGATAAAGTTTGCATCAGAACTACCAGAGATGAGAAATGAATCTACTCCTAAAGAGATTAAAAAACAAGTTATTCAAAAAATTCGAGATAGCTACAACCACCACGAATGGATAGGATATGCACTTCCTGATGGTACAGTTGATATTGGAACGAATAGTTATTTGGAAGGAAAAAATGTAAAAGGAAGACCTTGGCATCCAGCTGGTCTTCAAGGTCCATATATTGGAGATGTTCATGATGCTTTACTTTTAGCAAAACTACTACCAAATACTTCAGGAGAAGCTATCTATTTCTCTGATGTTGCATTTCCTGTGAAAAATTATGATGATAAAGTAATTGGTGTTTTATGTACACATCTTATGTGGCAATGGACAAGAGAAGTTGTACGAGAAGTATCTAAGAAAAATAATGTAGAGATTTTTTTAGTTTCAAAAGATGGACTTATTTTAACAGGTCCAGATAAAAGTGAAAGAAAAAATATTGCTGAGTTATCAAGTGATTTGGTTAAAGAGCTTACACAAATAACTTCAAGCTATCAAGTTTCACAATGGAATAATGGAGAAAAATATCTTTCAGCATACGCTATAAGTAAAGGGTTAAATGAATATAAAGGTTTTGGTTGGAGAGTAGTTGTACGAAAAAATGTAAATGACGCTTTCAAGACTTCAAATGATCTATCAACAAATCTTTTTATTGTGAGTTTAATTATTGGATTATTGGGTGCTTTAGTTGGGATATTGTTTGCTTCAAGAATTTCAAATCCACTTAGTAGACTAGTAACTATTGTGAATGATTTAAAATCGCATAAAGAAAATATAGAGTTTAGTAAAACTTTTAATGATGATGAACTTGGGAATCTTGAAAAAGCTATCAAAGAATTATATGAAGAGAAACAAAAAGAGGTAGTTCTAAAAATGAAAGCTCAAGAAGATGTTGATATTGCCTTAAGAATATTTGACCAAAGTATTGAAGGGATTTTAATAACAGATAAAGAGAACAAAACAATCCTCACAAATAGATCATTTAGTGAGCTTTCAGGATATACTCTTAATGAAATCTATGGGCACAATCCAAATCTTTTAAGTTCTGGAAATACTCCTAAAGAATTTTATGAAAAAATGTGGAATGATATATTAACCTATGGTAAATGGGAAGGTGAGATAGAAAATAAAAAGAAAAATGGGAAACTATATAAAGAACATTTAAGAATTTCTACTCTCAAAGATGATAAAGGGGAAGTGCTATATTATCTTTCAACTTTTCATAGTACATTTTAACTAAAATAAAAATAACCACCTAGCAAAAAGAGGTATCTTCCAAATTTTGTTAGCGTTACTAAAATCAAAAATCTTTTAAAATCATACTTTAAAATTCCAGCTACAAAAGTGATAGGGTCACCAATAATTGGCATCCAAGAGAAAAGTAAGCTGTATCCTCCATATCTATTGAAAAAGCGTTCAGCTTTTGCTAACTTCTCAATTTGGAGATAATTTTTACGAAGAAGATACTCCTCCCCTTTAAATCCAAGCCAATAGTTTACAATTGAGCCAAGAGTATTTCCAAAAGTTGCAACACCAAGTAATATAAAAGGATTTAAAAATGATGATAAATCATAAACAAAAAGTGCCTCACTTCCCAAAGGAAATAAGGTCGCTGAGATAAATGCGGAAAAAAAGAGTACTAAATATTCGATAGATAACCCTTATAAGATTAGAACTCTTTTGAATCTATAAATTTCACAGCCCCTTTAAAGTAAAGACTATCATCATCTTTTCTAATCGTGAGTTGTTCATTACTTTTTGGATAAACTTTTGCCATATTTGGAACAAGTCCAAGGTTTGAAGCTCTTAAAAAAGAAGCTACCATTCCAGTTCCACAAGCGAGTGTTTCACCCTCAACACCCCTTTCAAAAGTTCGTACAAATAGTTTACCATTTATAGCTTTTGCAAAATTTACATTTGCATTGTATTTAGCTCTTAGTCTTGCACAAATTTCAAGGTCAAAATCATTTAAATCTTCAGTCATGATCACAATATGTGGCACTCCAGTATTGACTATCCAGCATAAAAACCCCTCTTCAGTAAATGGTTCTTTTACCTCAACTGGCTTTGTCATTTGAGTTTCTACTATATCAGCTTCGATAGTACAATTTATCTCCCCAGCCCCTGTTAAAAATTTCGTAAAACTACCACATAATTGATTTTTATATGCATAGTGTGCAACTGCTCTTGAGCCATTTCCACACATGGTAGCAGTTGAGCCATCATTGTTATAAAAAAGCCATTCAAAATCATATACGATATGAGGCACTACAACAATCAACCCATCAACTTCCTCTTTTTTACATAGCTCAATTGCTAAAGAACTATAATCTTTTCTTTCATTTGTATGGAAAATCACAAAAGTATTTCCACTTGCATCATATTTTGAGTATTGCATTTTTGACCCTTTCTACTTCATTGGTTAAATATTTTAAATCTTTACTATTATCAATAACATAAGTTGATAACACTTTTTTCTCTTCTATATCCATCTGGTTATTGATACGGCTAAGAGCTGTTACCTCATCGCACTTATCTCTTTTTTGAAGTCTCTCCACTTGAATCTCTTTTGGAGTATACACAACGATACTTTTTCCTATATCATAGTTTTTATTTTCAAAAAAAAGTGGAATATCTATCAAATAAGGTTTATTCTTTTGCTCAAAAAGTGTTGCTTCTTTTTGAATCTCCTCTTTAATAAGTGGATGGATAAAGTTTTCTAATTTTTTCTTCTCATCCACATTATTAAAAATAAGATTTCCAAGCTCTTTTCGTAAAACTTTCCCATTTTCTACATACTTCTCTCCAAAAAGGGAAGCGATAGTGTCACTATGAATATCAAGCAACTTATGGGCTATCTTATCGGCATCAATCGTTAAAAATCCATGCAACATAAACAAGTTTGCAACAGTACTTTTACCTGTTGCTATTCCACCTGTTAAGACTACTGCATTTTTAAACATCGACATCACTCCTTTTTTATTTATTATCAATAAATGATAGATTAGTGCTAATGCAAGGCGAAAATTTGATGGTTTGCTAAATGCAAATCAAAAATTTTCAACGAAGCAGTAGTGCTGATATATCGTTTATATTATCTTTTTGCAATTCCTGTAAGTGGCTTTTGGATATACGATGGAAATACAAATGAAGCATTATGAAGTTCAGTATTATAGTAACTAGCTTCGATAAAATCACTTCTATCTAAAATAATATCAGCTTGTGGGTGGTATTTTTTAGAAGCTAATACCATCATCCCTGCGTCACTTTTATAAGGCATAGCTATCCAAAAGTTTTTTGCAACAGTACTCAAATCTTTTTTCATAGCATCGCTATTTTCATCAAATGAAACTATTTTTGAAGCAAATAATCCACACTTATCTTCTAAACTTCTCATCACATTTGCCATAACAATATCATCTAAGCTATCGCTATTATAAATCACAACATCAAATTTATCGTCAATATTGAAACTATCACTATAAACTACTTCTGCATCATATTTTGCTAACTCATTTTTGATAGCTTCATCTGTTAAAATTACCAAAACTTTTTTTGCCTCTTTATGTGTACACATTGGGATATGAACTAACATTTCACTATTTATTATATTTTTTTCTAACATTTTTTATCCTATTTAATATTTTTGGCTATAGTAACCAAGTTTTTTTAATTTTAACTCAAATTTTATAATTTAGATTTATATGAAAGTTGCCATCAAATGAGCTGTCAACGCTGTACATAATCCAGCAAATACTCCTGCAACAACATCGTCACCCATCACACCCATTCCACCACCAACATCTCTATCAATTCTTCCAATAATTGATGGTTTCCAAATATCAAAAATTCTAAAAAATATAAAAGCGATAAATCCTAACAAATAACTATCTGCCATTACTCCACCTATACTCATAGCAATCCACATACCAGCTAACTCATCTATCACTATTTCACTATTATCATGTGTTCCCACTTCATCTTCATAGATATTTATCTCTTTTATCGCTATAACTGTTATTAAAATTGAGAGTAAAAACAGTGTTGTGGGACTTGAAATAATTAAAACACCCATCCCTAAAATAAGTGCTACAAAACTCCCCACAGTCCCTGGGGCTTTTTTTGAAAGTCCACTATAAAATAAGGTTAAAAATATTTTTCTTGCTTCTTTATTCATTATTTATCTTTCTCAATTCCAAATTTTTTTCTTTTTTCCCAAAGTGATTTTCGACTAATTCCAAGTTTTTTACTTAGTTCCGTATCTGGATAATTATTTTGGAAATTTAAAACCATCATCTTTACATATTCATTGATTGTCAAAATCGTGTCATTTTGTGTCGCTCTTATCTCTTTTTTGATTGTTGTTCTTTCATATGGAAAACTATCAACATTATCTAAAGAACAAAGAACTACATCTAAATCTTTTATATTTTTAAGTAATAAATCTTTTGAGCTATTTTTGATATTATGAAAATCATAAATATAGATAAGCTTATCTTTACAATTTGAAAAATCAAACTTAAATTCTTTCACTAATGAAACAAACTCTATCCCTTTTTTCATTTTTCTTGAAAGTTCAAATACTATTTTATCTGCCTCTTTTTGATCATTTGTCTCTATAAGATGTGGGAATTTAGAGGGGAGATTGAGATTTGGTGTAGTAGATTGAAATAAGAAGTTCATATAATCTTCTAATGCTTTATTTTGGATACTAAGTCTTTTAAACTCCTCATAATGTTTGATTTTTCGTATCAACTCATCAATACTAAAAGGTTTTAACACATAATCACTCGCCCCTGCTTTAAGTGGTCTTGTAACAGTTGCATCACTCACATAAGAAACCAGAAGAATTATAGTCCTTCCTAAATATTTTTTAATAATCTCTTCAGTATCACCAACAGGAATATTTGTAGAGAGAAGCACCGTATCATAACTTCTTTGATTATCTACTTCCAAAATAGAAGCATAATGACTTACATTGTACCCATTATCTTGTAACTTTGAAGTTACCTTCTGTGCCAAATAAATATCATCTTCCAAAATCAAGACATTGACCATCATAAACTCCAATCATAATATTTTAAATTTACAGCCGTTTGCACTACGACACCCTCAGACCTTCCAACAAAGCCTAACTCTTCCCCTGTTGTTGCTTTAATATTTATTTTATAACTTGGCAATCCTAAAAGTATTGAGAGTGATTTTTTGATTTGTACTTTGTATGGGTTTATTTTTGGTACTTGTGCCAATATACTTACATCAACATTTACTATACTAAATCCAACATTCTTGACAAATTTTACAATCTCTTGGAGTAAAATTTTAGAATCAACCCCTTTATACTTTGGATCTGTATCTGGGAAAAATTCACCAATATCACCAGCTCCACAAGCTCCTAAAAGGGCATCAATAAGGCTATGAATGAGAACATCTCCATCACTATGTGCTTTAAATCCAAAGCTACTTTCTATTTCAACGCCACCTAAAAACATCTTTTTCCCATTTTCAAATGGATGGATATCAATTCCTGTACCTACAAAAAAATCCTTTGACGGGGTGGGAAGACAAGAGATTTTGCTCAGCTCTTCTCCAAAAGTAAGTTTTATAGATTTTGATGAACCTTTAATATAAAAGACACTTCCACCTATACTTTTAATAGCACTACTATCATCTGTAAAAAGTTTTTTTTGATTCATTGCTTCTTGTAATTTTACTGTATCACTAAGTTGTGGTGTTTGGATGAGTTTAATCTCTTCACGGTTCAGTGTTTCACTTTCATACACAACCGTATCAGTAGATGACAAATAAGGCACTATGCAATCAGCCATATCTCTATGTTTAAAAAGATTTTCTATAACCTCTTTTGGAACACAACATCTTGCAACATCTGTTACCATCACATATTTAGATGTTACCTTTTGTAAACCATTTGCCATAGAATTTTGTCTTTCATCTCCACCTGCAACATAAATATATTCATCATTGAAATTTTTCATATATTTAAGCTCCTCTTCGTGAGCTACAATGATTATCTTTGCAAAGCTTTGATAGCTTTCTAGCTTTTTTGTAACATACAACCAAAGTGGCTCGTCGTTACATCGTATCCATTGTTTTTTTGGTTCTAAGGCAAACCTCGTAGAGTTTCCAGCGCATAAAACTATCAAAGTGGTATCAAGCAATTCTCTATCCTTCATTTATAAAATCATCTCTAGTGTGTAAAAAAGTTACGGATTATATAAAACTCTTCCTTAATATTATTTGGAATGTAATCAGATAGTAATAAATATTACCTCAAAAGTAAGATAGTTTAAATGATAATTTTTATAAAGGTGTTTTGCTTCTTTAAAATCAAGCTTATTTTCTCCACTCACACCTGAGTTTTTTATATAGTCAAAAAGCTCTTTTTTACTCTCAAAAAAAAGCTTATAATCAAACACTTCAAACAAAGCTTTATAAGGGACAAATGCCTCTTTTATCTCCTCTTGGCTTAAGATTGATTTCTCTTTTTTTGTAATTTCATATATCTCTTTGAAAGTATTTGAAGTAAACAAAACAGCTTTAAAATTTTTAGTTTTTGGTAATAAGTTTTCAAGTAGCTTTGATATGTTTTTTGACCATTGAAGAGCTGAAGATGAGATAATTAAATCATATGTATCATTTTCTATCTCATCTTTAAATGAACTACTATCAAAATCAAAACATTTCACCACTAGATTTGGAGCTTTGGGATGTATCTCACACATTGTATGTGAAAAATCGATAGCTTTATAACTATCAAACTCCCAAGTTATCTCTCTAAAAATTTGTCCAGAACCACAACCAAGTTCCAAAATTCTTTTTGGTTCATCTGTAATTTCTCGCACCAATGCTTTTG
Source organism: Arcobacteraceae bacterium (assembly GCA_028687375.1). Lineage (GTDB taxonomy): Bacteria > Campylobacterota > Campylobacteria > Campylobacterales > Arcobacteraceae > CAIJNA01. The sequence continues at coordinate 10,726 of JAQUAG010000030.1, forward strand.
ACACAATTCGTTGGATAATATTGTTATTATCATAATCTTTGGCATACTTTGTAAATTGGTTTTCTATACTCATATAAAATTTTATCTTTATGTTAGTATGTTTTTGATAAAATTCGCGAAATTTCTAAAAAATAGGACACATAAATGGCATCAACATTATTGATAATACAACTAGTTTTAACTATTCTCATCATCATCTCAGTACTTTTGCAAAAAAGTTCAAGTATGGGTCTTGGAGCTTACAGTGGAAGCAACGACACTATGTTTGGAGCAAAAGGACCTGCTAATTTTCTTGTAAAAATTACATTCGTTTTGGGAGCATTATTTGTTATAAATACTATCGCATTAGGGTATACATACAACGCTGAAAGACAAAAAAGTGTTGTTGATACAGTAAATACAAATAGCCTTATCCCACAAGTTCCAGTGGCTCAAACACCAGCAACTGCACCAGTGGCTCCAACAGTACCTGCTACAGATGCTCCCGTTATACCAAGTGCTCCAGTAGCACCTGCTACAAAATAATTTTTTGGGTTATCTATTTTTAGATAATTCAATCTTTAGTGCTTTTAGCTAACAAACTTGCAAACTTTAAATCAAGGAGAAAAAAATGTTAAATGATATTTATAGCGAAACAAAAACAGCTATGGAGAAAAGTATTGAAGCTCTTAAAAGAGATTATCAAACACTAAGAACTGGAAAAGTAAATCCAGCTATTTTGGATAATGTGACTGTTGATTATTATGGAAGTAAAACTGGACTTGCTCAAATAGCACAAGTTTTAACTCCAGATGCAACAACTATCAAAATCACACCTTGGGAAAAAGGGCTTATTGGAGCGATTGAAAAAGCTATCCAAATAGCAAATATTGGAGTAAATCCAAATAACAATGGTGAATGTGTACAATTATTTTTCCCACCTATGACTGTAGATCAGCGAAAAGAGAGTGCTAAAGGTGCTAAAGTGATGACTGATAATGCAAAAGTAGCTATCAGAAATATCAGAAAAAACAGTAACGACAAAATCAAAAAACTTCAAAAAGATAAAGTTATCACTGATGATGAAACTAAAAAAGCTGAAGCTGAAGTTCAAAAAATTACAGATGGATTTATCGTAAAAGCTGATGATACTTTCAAAACAAAAGAAGCTGAAATTTTAAAGGTATAATGATGAATATCGAACAAATATACAAAGATTCAAATGCACTTTTAAGTGGTCACTTTAAACTGAGTAGCGGTAACCATTCAAGAAATTATCTTCAAAGTGCAAAAGTACTTGAAGATCCAAAAACTGCGAAACTTTTAGCTGACGCATTAGCTGTACAAATAAAAGAAAGTGGTATCGAAATCGATGCTGTTTGTTCACCTGCTCTTGGTGGACTCATCGCTGGATTTGCACTTGCAACTGCACTTGATGTGAGATTTATCTTTGCTGAAAGAGTTGAAGGTGAGATGAGTATAAGAAGAGGTTTTGAAGTAAAAGCTGGTGAAAAATACCTTGTATGTGAAGATATTATTACAACTGGTGGAAGTGCTTTAGAAGCAGCACGTCAAATTGAACTTGCTGGTGGGATTATCGTAGGATATGCTGCTTTAGCAAATAGAGGATTTTGTGTACGAAATGGAGTTGTAGGTGAGCCGAAAGCAAACTGCAAACTTCCAGCAAATGTACCACTTTTTGCTTTAGAAGACTTTACATTTGAGATGTATTCACCAGAAGAGTGCCCTATGTGTAAAGAAGGAAGTGTAGCTATTAAACCAGGAAGTAGAGGAAATTAATCCTCTACTCCTTCTCTTTAAAAAATAGGAACCAATTTATACCCTTGTGTTTGCCAACCAATTAAAGATATAAATCCATCAGCTATGATATTCATTTGAGTTGGAATTGTAGAATTATCTATTTTAAATACATCAGTTGCAACTGCACATACCTCCATTCTTACCCCAAGTTTTGCAAATTCTTTAATTGAATTTTGAATTGATTTTAATTCATTTTCATTTTCCATTTCAAACGCTTCATCTTGTTTTGTACTTAAGAACTTCACTGTTTTCCCAATAAAAACTAAAACCATTTTAGGTTTTACCCCTTGTTTTACAAATCCTTTATGAGTACCTTGAATGATTTTTAAATAAAAAGCTGTAGTTTTAATATCTGTAAAATCTATTAAAAAAACACTTTTTGCTTCTTTTATCCCATTTAATGCCATAGAATCATTTATTTCTTTTCCGAAACTTGATGAAACTGTCATAATAGTAAGAATACATATTACTATGAACGCTTTGATATTTTTCATATTATTCTCCTTATTTCAAAGTTGTTTACCGATACCTTTAGTAAGGTGTAGCATAAAACTAAGACCTTTTCTTGTATCTTCATCTTTTAATAATTTTAACATACCAAATAACGATGGTGTTTGACTTTTAGCAGTTTCTCTTTTTGCATATCGTACTGCATTTTCTGTAATAAATCCTGCTGTTGCTAAATTATCAATTGTTCCTATCATTTTTTCAACCATTGGTTGTGTTGTCATCTCTATATTATCAGAGATAACTGCCATCAAATCAATAAGATTGTCAATTCGTCCAGTTTGTATCAACATCGTCATTTTAGCTTCTAACTCTTGCATCTCTTTTGTTTTTAATACTTCTACTTTTTCACTCATAATTATCTCCTATACCATTCCACGAGCTGCTGCCCAATAGATTCCTTTATTAAAACCTTTTCTCACAAAACTTCCAAGCTTACTGCAAGGCGTTGGTTGAACATCTTTGTCGTAATCATACCAAAGTGGCATACCACAAGAAAGTCCCATTTGAGCAATAGCAATAACAAGCCCATCATAACTTTCCGTTGGATATCCATATCGCAATTCTGCTGCAATATTATCGGCAACTACATCTGTTTGATTATGAATAGTTCCTCCAGCTTTTGATACGGGTAAATCAACCGTATCTCCTAGTGTATAGACATTGTCTAAACCTTTTACTTTTAGAGTTTGTCTATCTGTAGGAAGCCAACCCTCATCATCTAATGCATGAGAGATTCCGGATTCTCTTATAAATTTTGTAGCTATAAAAGGTGGTGTTGACATTAGTATATCAAATTGAATCTCTTCCCCCTCTTGTGAATATGCTACTTTATTTACGGCATCAACCTTATTTAATGTAAAACCTGTTTTATGTTTTATCCCAACTCCATCAAAAATAGCAGGTAAAACATTTGAAGTTGGCTCTTGTAAAAATAATCCATTTGTTACACTTTGTGCTTGTGTTGGATAGGTATAAATTATCTCTACATTATCTCTTACACCTTTTTCAGTTAAGTAATCATGTAACATAATCGTTGTTTCAACAGGTGCAATACCACATTGATGTGGGATATTTGGTGTTTTTGGAAAATTTACTGTAATTAATACTCTTCCATTTTTTAAATTCTGAAATTTTTTAGCAAGTTTTTTAGCTCCTTCATAAGTATAAAACCAATCACCACCCTCTTTTAATCCTGGGATTCTTTCAGGTGCAGCTTCACAACCAGTCGCTAGTACTAAAAAATCATAATGATATTTTTTACCACTTTTTGTTTTTACAAACTTATTATTTGTGTTTATTTCAGTGGCTTCTTCTACATCAAAATTAATTTCAGACATAAGTAATGCTCGTTGTTCTCGTACAAACTCATGCCCTTCCGCTTTATGAAAAGCAACATACATAGCACCTGGTCTATAATAATGATACTTTGAATTTGAGATCATAGTTATCTCTAACTCATCCCTATCAATTTCAGGCATTAGTTTTTTTGCAAGATTATTTGCAGTCATAGTCCCAGCAGTCCCACCACCGACTATAAGAATTTTTTTCTTCATATTCTATCTCCTTTTTTAGTTCCGCAACAATCGTAACTAAAAAGGAAAAGGTACACATAAGGGGTTAATAAGATTTATATAAGATTTTATTCGATGTTCAGTTTATATCCAAGACCTTTTAGATTTAGAATAATATTTGGGTAAAGTTTTTTTCGTATTCCTACAACAACCATTCTAATAGCATCTGCACTAACTGGTTCATCCCAAATACTATTTTCAATCTGTTCTATACTCACAATAGATGTTTTATTTTGCAATAAAAGTTCAATAAATAAAACTTCTTTTTTTGTGAGTTTGATTATTTGATTGTCTTTTTTTACTATTTTTTGTAAAGTATCATAATAATAACTTTCCCCTATTGATACTAATCTATTTTTTACAACCTCTTTTGGTATATTTGATGTAATAGCAACTAAAAATTCATCGATATCAATTGGCTTTTTAAGATAGAGATGAACTTCTGCTTCTACTGCTCTATTGATATACTCAGGAGAGTTAAAAGCTGTCATTACAACCCTAATTGTTTTAGGTGAAAGTAGCGCTATTTTTTGTAGCAAATGGAGTCCATCAACTTGTGGCATTTGAATATCAGACACGATAACATCTGAAGCTTTTTCATTAAATAATTCTAATGCTTCCATTGCATCTTTAGCACCTCTCACCTCCTTAAAATATATTGATAAGACTCTGATTAACCATTTTAAAGTAGTTTCATCATCTTCTGCTATTAGTAAACTTAATGTTTGTAGTTTTTTATGTATTGCTTCCATCTATTGTTCCTGTTGTAGCATTATTGTAAATTGTGCTCCATCTTTTTTATTTTTTACTGCAAGTAATCCATTCATATGATTTTCAATAATAACCTTTGACATATAAAGTCCTATACCACTCCCTTTATCTTTAGTTGTAAAGTATGGGTCAAATATTTTTGGCATATTTTCTTTTGAAATGCCACCACCATTATCAATAATCTCAATTTGCAAATTTTTCCTATTTTGTTTAATTAATATATCAATTTTTCCATCCTTTTCTTTTATAGATACTATAGCCATCATTGCATTATGAATCATATTTAAAATCACTTGTCTAAATTCATTTGCAAAACCTAAAACCATTAGATTTAGATTATCTGTCATATTTATTTTGAGAGTAATATTATGATTCTTTAATTGAACATCTATTAATCGGATGGCATCTTTAATACTTTCTAAAATATTAAAATTCTCTTTTTCTTTAGAGATTCTAAAAAACATACTAAAATCATCTATGGTTTGTGACATATAATGTATCTTTTCCATAATTTCACTCTCAATCTCTTTTAAAAAATCAATATCTATCTCATTTTGTTTAGAGATATGTCTTAGCCCTTGAATAATAATTCCCAAACTATTCAGTGGCTGTCTCCATTGATGTGCGATAGAGTCTATCATTTCACCCATAGCAGCAAGTCGTGATTGATGACACATCACTTCATGCTGTTCTGTTCTCTTTGCTACTTCTATTGCTACTTGCTTTTTTAATTTATCTTGATATTTAATATCCTCTGTAATATCTGAAGTTATCATAATAATTTCATCTCTACTCGCCAAATATGCCAATGACATACTAGCATTAAGAGGGATTCCAGATTTGGTAATACACACCTTTTGAAATTTTTCAATACTGCCATATTCGATAGCTTTTTGAACTGCCGTTTTAGATGGTTGTGCATATTCAGGAGATGAAAGAGATATACAAGATTCCCGAGTTAACTCTTCCATAGTATATTCCATCATATTTTGGAAAAATTTATTTGCATATAAAAACATTCCATTTCGATCAAGTATTGATATACCGTTTGCAGCAAGGTCAAATACAGTTTGGAGCTCCTCTTTTTTTGATAATAATTCACTTAAACTTGATTGTAATTTTTCTTCGATTTGGTTATATCGTGTAACATCAAACAAATACAATAAAATTATCTTTTCCTCTTCCAATCTTTTATAAGTCAAATCGTAATATTTTTGATTCCATTGTATCACTAAAGAGTTTTCATCCGTTTCAAAAAAATATTTTATTTCATTATATGTTTGTTGATTAAAAAGAGTCGATAAAGTTTTCTTATCATATTCTTTATTGAGACACATCTCTTCCACATCACGACCATACAATGCAAGAATAGTCTCATCTGTACTCATTTCAATTATAATTGTATTTGGCATATGTGCCAAGATTTTAGTATTTTTCATATTATCTCTTTTGTATCTTTCTTATTACACTTAAAATACTCAATGAAACCAAAGAAGTACACATCATCAAAAAGAAGATTGGTTGGAGTGTTCCATCGTGAAAATAACTAGCCAAAAAGCCAACAAATGCAGAGATGATAAACCCAAGTACACCATTTAAAGCAACTGCTGTAGCACTCATTTTTTCAAAATGTTCAAGTAAAATCGACATCGAATTTCCAAAAACAAATCCTAACGAACCGATATAAACCATAAAACCTACAACCACAAAAAGAAGTACAATATCTGTTGCAAACAACCACAATAAAAGAGCTGTACTTAGCTGTAAAATCATCCCTCGAAAGAAAAGTTGCATAGGGGAATATCTTTCAAGAAGTTTGATATTTAACCTACTAAATAACATCAAACTTGCTACATTTAAACTAAAAAACAAACTAAAATAAAATGTTTCTAACTTGAAATATTCCATATAGATAAACGATGCTTTTGTGATAAATATAAACAATCCAGAAAATCCAAAACCATTTGCAAAAATCAAAAGGCGTGCTTTGTTATTTTGTACAATGATAAGATAGTTTGAAAACAGATTTTTAGTTTTTATCTTTGGGGAGGTTTCTGGAAGTTTAGAGATAAAATACAACAACATAGAAGCATAGATTGATAAAAACAAGAAAATATACTCCCAATGAAAAAAGTACAATATCCCAACCCCAATCACTGGTGCAAGCATCGGGGCTATCATCATAATCATCGAGATAATCGAAAATATCTTCGCACCCTCTTTCCCATGATACACATCTCGCACTATCGCACTTGTGTTTATTACCGCCATTCCACCACCAATAGCTTGAAAAAATCGAAATACCCAAAGCTCTTCAACGCTTGAAGCAAAACTAATCAAAAGTGAAAAAATGATGTAGATACCAAGACCCATAAAAATAAATATTTTTCTCCCATACCTATCAGATAAGGGACCCCCTAAAAGTTGCCCTAAAGCAAATCCCAAAAGATAAAGGCTCAGGGTGATTTCGATTTGGTCGATAGAGGTGTAAAATTGCGTTGCTATTTGTGTAAATGAGGGTAAATAAACATCAATAGCTAGTGGTGTAATTGCCGTTAACATAGCAAGGATAACTATAAATCCTTTTGGGAGATTGTATTTTGGATTAGGCATTTTTTCTAACTCACCCCAACAAAACTCATTAAATAATCTTTGAAAATCATTATCAAATGGTGCTTTTATAGTAAGCTCTTTTTGAAGAATCGGATGAAAAAAGTTAATTTCTAAAGCATGCAAAAGAAGTCTATTTATCTCAAAATGTTCTCTAAAAAATTTATTATGTTCTCCTCGACCGTGTTTTGTATCTCCAACGATATGGTGTGAGATATGTTTCATATGACGTCTAAGCTGGTGTTTTCTCCCTGTTTTTGGGTTTAGTTTTACAAGTGAATATCTAGTTGTTGGATAACGGTCAACTTCATAGGGTAAAGTAACGCTAGCGAACCTTTCAAAGTGTGTCTGTGCATCTTGTGCTTCTTTGGTAATACCTGCTAATTTTTGCTCTTTTGTATCAAGCATTTGAGAAAGTGGATGGTCGATAAAGCCATTTTCAGGGGTATGTCCTCTAGTAATTGCCACATAAGTTTTAGCTACACTTCCATCTTCAAACATTTTTGAAAATGCTTGTGCTGTTTCTTGATTGAGGGCAAATAGAAGTACCCCTGAAGTTGGTTTATCGAGTCTATGGATAGGATAGACATATTGTCCGATTTGGTCTCGTACTATTTGCAAAGCAAACCGTGTTTCGTGTCTATCAATTGGTGATTTATGTACAAGAAGTCCTGATGGTTTATTTACGGCGATTAAAAACTCATCTTGATAGAGAACTTCAAGAGTCTCTCTCGTGTTATTATCTTCCATCATCACCCCTTGCTAATTTGTGTGGGATTATAGCATAGCACTATTGAGAGTTGTGTGGGAAGAGTTTGATTTACCCCTCCCTTTTCATCTCAATAAATAAAAAATGGGAATCTTTCAAAGCATGTATATTGATATTTCTCTCATCAACTATCTCCATAGCATCTCCATCATTGAGGATGATTCCATTTATCGAAGAACCCCCTTCAATTTGGACGAAATAGATTTGTCTATCATCTTCCAAATCAAAATCTAAACTTTTTCCACTATCAAGTTTGCCAACATAGATCTTTGCATCTTGACGAATTTTTATCTTTGCATCACCATTTTGCGATGATACGATATTTAAAAATCTATTTTTTGACTCATCTTTTTGAAATCTATAAGAACCATATAGCGGAGTAAGATTTTTAGTTGGTGGGAAAATCCATATTTGTAAAAGTCGTAAATCATGAATTTTATGTAGATTATATTCACTATGCATTACACCAGTTCCTGCACTCATATATTGCACTTCACCACTTTTTAAAGTCTCTTCATTTCCCATAGAATCTTTGTGGGTAATTTCCCCTTGTACAACATACGAGATAATCTCCATATCTCTATGTGGGTGCATCTCAAAGCCACTTTGAGGATGTATAATATCATCATTTAAAACTCTCAAAATTCCAAAATTCATATTGTTTCTATTTGTATATTCTGCAAATGAAAAGTGAAATCTACTTTCAAGCCAACCTAAATTTGAACTTCCCATATTTTCTTTTGGTAATTTTTTGAACATCTTTAACTCCTAAAAATTATACTATCCATAGACAAGTTTCCAAATTCATAACAATCATTTAAAGACTCCCCTACACTATCATTTGAAGCCCCTAAAGTTACAAATAATGGCAAAAAGTGTTCCAGTGTTGGATGATTTTCTCTGACATATGGAGCTTTAATTATAAACTCTTCTAAACTTCTTTTATCACATTTTTCTAACTTTTCCACTATCCAATCTCGAAAACTCACAGCATATTTTTGTGGTTTTGGATTTTCCTCTCTCCAATTTATTAACCCCAAATTATGTGTCATATTTCCACTACTTACAATTAAAGTATCTTTTCGTAGTGGATACAAAATCTCCCCTAAAGCAATTAACTCTTGTGGTGTATAACTTAAAGGTAAAGATAATTGAATTATTGGAATATTTGCATCTGGATAGATAAGCTTCAATGGTGACCAAACTCCATGATCATATCCAATTCGATTTTTATTTTTCACAATATCAATACCATTTTCCTCTAGAAGTTTTACAACCTCATCAACTTTTTCAATTGAATTTTGAATAGGATATTTCATCGTATAAAGCTCTTGTGGAAAACTATAAAAATCGTACATCAACTCTGGGTTCTCATTTGCCAATATCTCTAGATTATTTGTTGTCCAATGAGCCGATATTACCAAGATATATTTAGGTATTTCAAACCGTGAAGATAACTTTTGAAAGAATCTTTTTGTTTCATTGTTAGTCAAACTTAAAGCTGGACTTCCATGGGATATAAATAAACTTGGTAACATCATTAACCCCTTATTTTTGTAAAATACCCTCTATTTCAACTTCTAGTTTTACTTTATCTCCAATAGCTATACCACCAGCTTCCAATACTGAATTGTAAGTAAGCCCAAAATCTTTTCGCTCGATTGTTCCATTTAAAGTGATTCCTACTCTTGTATTTCCAGACGGGTCTTTTATCATTCCATTATTTTCTAACTGCAATTTCACATCTTTTGTTATTCCATGCATAGTCAATTTACCATAAGCTACATCACCTTTTATTTTTGTAAGGTTGAATTTAATACTTGGATATTTTGCAACATCAAAAAAATCTGGTGATTTTAAATGTTCATCTCTTTTTGTAATCGAAGTATTTATTGATGAAGCATCAATATCTCCAACTAAAGATTTAATTGTTTTTGTTTTTTCATCGTATTCAAATGTTCCACTAAATTTATCAAACGACCCCACAACATTTGAAATCATCATATGTTTTACTTTAAATCCAACATTTGAATGTGCTATATCCACATTGTATGTTCCTGCGAATAACCAACTTGCTGTTACTAAAGATACCAATCCTATTTTTGCTAATCTCATTTTGTTCCCCTTGTATGTGATAAATCTAAAATTTACAACGATTTATGCAATTTTCGTAAAATTTTAAATAGTGTATCGGTCTCCTCATCATCCAAAACTTTGAAATACTCTTCAAAATTTTTTGCATGATTTGGAAACAACTTTTCAATAAGCTCTTTTCCTTTTTGAGAAATCGAGACTATTGAAGTTCGTTTATCTTTATTATCTGGCGTAGTTTCAAGATAACCATCTCGTTTGAGATTTT
>JAQUAG010000031.1 GCA_028687375.1 Arcobacteraceae bacterium
TGTTTAGAAGGATTGAATAATTTCACCCTACAGCTTCTCAACCCGCAAAAGCAACTGCAAGGCTAAGATTTAAAATGTCCTTCTAGCAAATAATCACTTCACTAAAAGTAAGCTATATATGATGAGCTTTCCAAAAATCTACTTATATAGCATCAGTAGAGGAAAGCCTCCTAAAGTTTGTTAAACTTACGCAGCGTGCGCGTAAGCAGGAGTATAATTTGTATTGTTTGCGTTTAAAAGCGATGGATAGATTTACGATATATCCAAATCGACATGCAACTAATACTTACTGCTCTAATCGATACCAAGTCAACCCCATTGTCTTGTACTCAAAAAGTTTGGAAGTGTACCAAAAAAATAAGATTTACACAAGATTGTTTTCAAGTGGCAATTCTATAATAAAATTTGCTCCATTTAGTGTGTTATTTAAATAAATTTTTCCATGTAAGCTTTCTGTAACAATTCGATAACAAATATGCAATCCCAATCCTGTCCCTTGTGATTGATGTTTTGTAGTAAAATATGGCTCAAAAATTCTAGATTTTATATGCTCAGGCGCACCACCGCCATTATCTTCTATAGAAATTATAAGATTATCACTTTTCTTTTCAAGATATATCTTTATCCAAGGGTTTTCTATATTTTGTTCAATTAAAATATCTCTTGCATTATTAACAATATTGATAATAACTTGCTGTAATTCACCACTTACCATATTGAGATTAATTTTTAAATTTTCATCAATATTTTTATAAAGTGCTATATTACAATCATCTAGAACTGTTTTTATTATTTGTATTGCTTGATGTATCTCATCAATAATATCAACTTCTTTGTAAACTTTTTCATTTTTTACAAAATCTCTAAAAGTATTGATAGTATTAGAGAGATATTGAGATTGATGGATAATTGACTTCATCTTTTTGGGCAACTCTTCTACATTTAAAATTCCCATCTCTTTTTCAAGTTCTATCGAACTAGCCATAAGAGATATCGCACTAAGTGGTTGTCTCCATTGGTGAGCTATATTACCTATCATATCGCCAAGAGCTGCATTTTTTGCTTGTTCATATAAGAGTTCATCTTTTTGTTTATTTTTTTGAATCTCTTGTGCTACTTTTTCCTCTAAGTTTTCATATAAAATTGTACTTTCAAAAACTTCTCCCACATAAAGAACAACCAAATCAAGTAATTTAATATCATCTTCGTGAAATTTATGATTTTGTGATTGTTTGTTTAACGCTTGAAAAACTCCCATCACTTCATTTTTTGAGTTTATGATTGGAATAGAGATGATATTTTTAGTTTCATATCCTGTAATACAATCAATATGAGTATCAAAATGATTACAAGCATGAACATCTTCTAATATAATAGTTCTTTTTGTACAAAAAGAATGTCCTACAATACCCTCAGAAATAGGGACTCTTAACTTATCATCTATACCATGAGCAAATTTTGCAACTAATTCTTCCGTAGTTGCATCATACCGCCAAATAGTACATCTATCTACTTCAATAAGCTCTTTTGCCATATTTATTAAAATATGAAATTTATTTTCTAAAGAAATAGTTTGCTTCAACTGGGTTAAATACTTAAAAATTACTGTTATTTTATTGTCATACATATCTACTCTTCTTTATTACTTTATAATTACAGAAGTGTATCATTAAAAAGCAAAACATTTATAATTATTGCGATAAAATGCGATACTTTAATCATAAATTAGGAAATAAACATGGATAAAAAAGGTATATTAATAATAGGTGCTGGTGGAGTTAGTACAGTTGCAACTGTAAAATCTGCTATGAATATAGATACATTTGAAAAAATCACACTAGCAAGTAGAACACTTAGCAAATGTGAACATATAAAAAATATTGTAAAAGAAAAAACTGGTGTTGATATCGATGTAAAACAACTTGATGCTGATAATACTGATGAGATAATCAAACTTATCAAAGAGTTAAATCCAAAAGTTGTACTAAATGTTGCATTACCTTATCAAGATTTAACAATTATGGATGCTTGTAGTGCAACTGATACTCACTACATCGATACTGCAAACTATGAACATCCTGATGAGGCAAAATTTGAATATAAACTTCAATGGGAGAGAAATGATAACTTTGAGAGCCGTGGATTAACTGCACTTTTAGGAAGTGGATTTGACCCAGGAGTTACAGGTGTATTTGTAAAATATATCGAAGAAAATTATCTTGATACTATTGAATATATTGATATTATGGATTGTAATGCAGGAGATCACGGATATAAATTCGCTACAAACTTCAACCCAGAAATAAATCTTAGAGAAGTAAGTGCAAATGGTAGATATTGGGAAAATGGACAATGGATAGAAACTACTCCGCTTGAAATTAGAGTTGATTGGGATTATCCAGAAGTTGGTGTAAAAGCGTCTTATTTACTTTACCATGAGGAGTTAGAATCTTTAGCAAAAAATGTAAAAGGGCTAAAAAGAATTAGATTTTTTATGACATTTGGAGATAGCTATATTTCACATATGAATTGTTTACAAAATGTTGGTATGCTAGGAATTGAGCCAGTTGAGCATAAAGGGATGATGATTACACCAATTGAATTTCTAAAAACACTTTTACCAGATCCTGCAAGCTTAGGAAGTAGAACAAAAGGTCTTACAAATATCGGTTGTGTTTGTGAAGGTTTAAAAGATGGCGTTAGAAAAAAATTCTATATCTACAATGTTTGTGACCACGAAGCTTGTTATAGAGAAACTGCATCTCAAGCAGTAAGTTATACAACAGGAGTACCAGCTATGATTGGAACTAAACTTGTTTATAATGGCAAATGGAATTTAAGAGGTGCTAGAAATGTTGAAGAGTTTGCATCGCAAGATTATATGGATGAGTTAATGACTCAAGGATTACCTTGGAAAGTTATCGAGATGGGGATTTAATCCCATCTTATTTTCTTTAAATTCACAATACAATAGAGAATTTTGCTACAAGTTTGAGGCAAAATTTAGTCAAATTGAGGAGTTTACTTGTAGTAAATGACGAAAGTTTACTCAATTTTAACGAAGAAATTGAGTAAAAGTATCATTGTATTTTGAATTTTACATATCAGTTCGTAAAACTGCTCCGTTACTTGCGTTTGTAACAAGTGCTCTATATTGTTTCAGCCAACTTGATTTTAACTCTTTTTTAATTGGCACAAAGTCAGCCTTTCTTTTTGCTATCTCTTCATCACTTAAATTTACAGATAAAATATATTGATCAACATCGATATGAATCTCATCTCCATCTTTTAAAAGTCCAATCATTCCACCTTCAGCAGCTTCAGGAGAAACATGCCCAATACTAGCTCCTCTAGTAGCACCACTAAATCTTCCATCAGTGATAAGTGCAACTTTATCTCCAAGACCCATACCCATAATCAAACTTGTAGGTGCGAGCATCTCTTGCATCCCAGGACCACCTTTTGGACCTTCATATCTAATAACTACAACATTTCCAGCTTTAACTTTATGCTCTAAAATTCCAGCGATAGCTTCATCTTGAGAGTTAAAACAAACAGCAGTTCCTGTAAATACACGACTTCCAGTAATACCAGCAGTTTTAATAACGGCCCCTTGCTCTGCAAGGTTTCCGTAAAGAATAGCCAATCCACCAACAGCACTATATGGATTTTCTAAAGTATGGATAATATTTGTATCAACTATCGTAGCCGTTGCTATTCTCTCTTTGATACTCTCACCTGTAATTGTAAGATTATCAAGTAAGATATCCCCTCTTCTATCCATCTCATGCATAACAGCACTCACTCCACCAGCTTTATCAATATCTTGCATATGCACTGTTGATAAAGATGGAGATATTTTTGCGATATGAGAAACTCTTTTACTGATGTTATTGATATCTTTAAGTTCAAAATTAACTCCAGCTTCTTTAGCAATCGCTAACATATGTAAAACTGTATTTGAACTTCCACCCATTGCCATATCAACTGCAAAAGCATTTCTTACTGCATTTTCATTTAAAATATTTGTGATATTGAATTTTTCTTTTTGGGATTTTTCCATCAAAGCTATCTGGCAAACTCTTCTTGCCGCTTTTCTATAAAGTTCTTCTCTCTCTTTTGTAAGAGCTAAGATAGTACCATTTCCAGCTAATGCAATCCCCATAGCTTCCATAAGTGTATTCATAGAATTTGCAGTAAACATCCCTGAACACGATCCTCCACTAGGACAAGCATTACATTCGATATCTTTAAGCTCATCAGCCGTTATTTGTCCAGCTTCATATTTTCCAACTGCTTCAAATGCTGTCGCTAAATCTATAGGAGTTCCATCTTTTGTGTATCCTTTAGCCATTGGACCACCTGAAACAAAAACAGTAGGTACATTAACTCTTAAAGCTCCCATAATCATCCCTGGAACGATTTTATCGCAGTTTGGAATAGCTATCATAGCATCAAGCTTGTGTGCATTCATAACAGTTTCTATTGAGTTTGCGATAATCTCACGACTAGGTAAACTAAAAAGCATCCCATCATGCCCCATAGCAATCCCATCATCAACACCAATAGTATTAAATTCAAATGGAACACATCCAGCATTTCTAATCTCTTCTTTTATGATGTCACTTACTTTGTCCAAAAAGAAATGTCCTGGAATAATCTCAATAAATGAATTTGCAACCCCAATAAATGGTTTATCAAAATCTTCATCTTTCAATCCAGTTGCTCTTAATAAACTTCTATGTGGTGCTCTACTATGCCCTTTTTTTACTTCATCACTTCTCATAATAATCCTTGAAAATTGTATTTTATCTAAGGGGATATTATAGTAAAAATCATATTAATTTAATAAATTTCAAAATTTGCATAAAAAACACTTGACAAATAAGTAAATCGCTGATATAATTCCGCCACTTAATTCAACTGAACATTGAGTTATCATTTACCTCTTGATGAGTCTTTCATCATAAAATATGCGAGTGTGGCGGAATAGGTAGACGCGTGGGACTTAAAATCCCATTCCGGTTTCGGAGTGTCGGTTCGATTCCGACCATTCGCACCATATTAGATATAGAGAGTTGGCTGAGTTGGTCGAAAGCACCGGTTTTGAAAACCGGCGAGGTGCAAGCCTCCAAGGGTTCGAATCCCTTATTCTCTGCCACTAATACTTCACAAACTCCCATTTTACAATACATACAAACACTTCTTCATAAAAATTACTTATATCATAAAAGTCATCAATTGGCACAATTTGTCCGAAAGTCGTCGGTCGTTTTAAAGCTCTGTATTGGCAGATTTTGACCGTTTATTTTTTTTAGTACCCAATAAATTTTCGCTGATTTTTAATTGGCAAGGGCTAAAAAAAATTATCTCTCTTAAAATTTTACCTCCGTGTTGTTGGTAAACCAAATTCCAGCTCATCGACTTAATTAATCGTCTAACAGATTTACACTATCTCTTAAACCTCAATTTATAGCTGAGAATTTGGAATTTTGGTGGGTCGAATTTTGGGTCAATTAGTGGACAAGTGGTAATAATTTCTCCAAAATATCAAGGGGTATGATAGCTTTTTCCATTATGATACTTATCCCAAAATCAGTATCAAGTAATACAACAATCTCAATAACATCATCTTTTAGCTCTACAAGTTCAAGGTATCTTTCAAAGAAGGTATCATCTCTTAATGATGGCATTTGGATATTGTTAAAAGTGTTCGTTGTTTCAAGTTCACTAAAATCTTCCACTATCACAAAGTAACCAAAGTCGGGGTAGAGGTAATCGTTGGGTAAGCGATTTAATGAATAGTGAAGATAATCTTGAAGTGATTGGTTTGTGATTGGTGGATAATTATCTTTACTTAGTATCTCTATCATTGTAAACTCTTTTTGATTATTGATAAGGGTGTTGGTTTGAAGTTGCTATCTACTTGAATTTTGAAGCCCACACTTTCAAGTTCATCAATTGAGATATACCCTAATTCAATTTCATCTCCTGATACGAGTCCAAATGCTATTTTATCAGTTGGATTGTATTCAGTAATAAACCATTGCCAAGTGATAATAGGGGAATACAATCTCAAATGAACGATTGGGTCTTTAACTTTTTCAGTTGCATAAAGTGGTGGGATATTTTTAATCTGTTCACTATCTAGTATCTTTCCCATCTTACACCCCTTTTGCAATTACAAATAATTGACCGCTTGTATCTTGTGAGTTATTGTAAGCAACTTTTTTCACATAATCTTTAAGATTTGTGTTTGTGCTGATAAGTTTCCCTAATCTTCTTTTTTGCCCTACTGTAAACAATGAATTTAAAGTAAGGGTATATCTATCTGTTTGTACTTCAATAGAGATTAATTGTGATTGTAGATATTCTGTGACTATAGCTTCCAACTGCTCTTTATACTCTACAAGATTAATACTCTCCTTTTGTGATTGAGTTGAAAGGATATAGGTGTAACTAAAAATAGTATCATCACTTTTGATTGTTTCAAGTGGTGGTTCCTCTTCGCTTCCAACAGGTGGGAGTATTTTGATAAGGGTAACAGTTAGTTTTTGCCAATCATCTTCATAATCACCATCTTGTGAAGTGGTAATCATAATTGTGTACTCTTTAGTAAACTTATTGATAATTTTTGATTCTTTTGAATTATGATACCAACTAAGTGCATCACTATCACTTGTGTTTTTAAAATCAAACTCAATAGTGATTACTCTTGAATCTGAAGATACAGCTACACTATCAGGGATATTAGATTTTGGATAATCATTTCCTCTCTTGTGATAATCATCATTGATAAGCTTTTGTAGTTCTTTTGGGATTATTAGATTATCCATTTTTTATCTCCTTCAGTGTTTTTCCACTTAGAGTGATTACAATAGCAACGGTTATACATTTTGCGATTAGGCAAATATTCTCTTTATTCATCTCATTTCTCCTTTATTTGTTTTTCTTAACACTTTTATAATATATAGTTATGGATGATTAAATTTTAGAATATTGTGAAATTTCTGATAGTTTTTTTGGGGTGGAGTAAAAAATAAGTTTTGAGGTTTTTTGGGAAAGTGGCTAGGGTTTTAGCCACATTTTGAGAGCTTTTTTTTAGAGTAAAAAAACTTAATTCTTCAGATGAGAATCCAAGTTTTAGTACTACTTCTTTGATGTAACTTTCCTCTTTAAATAAACTAGCCACAGTGTAACTATACTTTCTAAAATAGTGAATTATCCTGTTTATATATGTTTTACGATTTGAACTTAAAAAGCGAATCTTTTAAAAGAAATAGCTACAATCTAAAAACTAAAATATTGGAAATAAAATGGCTAATCAAGAATGTGAAGAAATAAAAGAAGATGAATGGTACACATCGCTACAAGTAGCTTTATGTAAAGAGAATATTGATTTTGAAGAGATTTTTAAAACTCATGCAGAAGAACTTATGAGCCAATATGCTTTAACGAACGAAAAAGAAACTTTTCTTTTCAAAGAGATAGAATATTACTTTTATGATGAAACACGACATCCAGACCCTTATGTTCATGGAAGTTGTAAGCAAAAATTTTGTGGAGAGTATTACTACCATTACAGTGGATTAGATATAACTTTTGGAAATGGAAACTATAGTGGAGGCATTTTAATTAGAGGTATCAGCAAGATAGTTGATAACAAAGAAGAGGAAGAGCCTATTTTCGGACCGAAAAATAGTCTTAAAAGAATGTTATGTTCTAAATTAAATGGTGGAACATATAAATATTCTGATAAGAATACACAAGGCTACTGCATAAAAGTTTGCAAACTAAAATTACCCCTAAAAAATATTACTCTTTTTTCATCAGTGCGATTTGGATTATATGTACATGAGGATGATTTAAATAAAGATTATTTTAAAAATCCACAAGAAATTCCTTTTATACTTAGAAAATATAGATTTTTCACAACACTTAAAGCTTTGGCTAAAGCAACAAAAAAAGACAATACAAAAGAAGAGGTAAAATGCTAAAAATAAAATACAAACTACTAACAATTTTATGTTTATCATCACTTGTAAATAGTGAAATGGTACACATTGAAGGAGGAACTACACTTGATACCGAAACAAAACTACTATGGCAAGATAATATTGAAGTAAAAACAGTGAAAAAAAATTGGCAAGATGCGATGGATTATTGTCAAAATCTAAAACTTGCTGAATTACACGATTGGAAGCTCCCTGATATAAATACTTTAGTTGCATTGTATCCGAAAAAATCTGGTTTACAATTTAATGTGGGTGCTAAATATTATTGGTCGAGTTCTACCGATGCCTATGAAAGTAGCTATGCTAAGGTTGGTGAATTAAACTACGGTAGTAAATTCCAAATCCGAAATAAGTACTACGACGATTATATTTTGGTTCGTTGTGTGCGAGATAGTAAGTTTGACACTTTGATTTTTTCTTCATTTATGGAACGGCTAAAAATGGTAAATAGCACTCAAAAATCTATTATACTAAATGCTACTCACGGTAATGAGTCGGCACTTTTTTTAGTCAAGAAGGATGGTAAAAATTATTTTGGAACAATAGAAAGTTTAGCTTGTGAATTATTTATCAATCAAAAACCAAATTATGCAAAAAAACCATTTGAAGCTATCCAAAAACTCACTCAAGAATTTATGAATCCTAGAAAACCAGTAGACATAACTTCAAGGATACCAAAAGAGATAGTAAAACCAACTCTTCCAAAAGAGATAACAAAACCAATCTTACCTACTATGCCAGTTCTTGTCAAAGGTGAATTTGAAACAAAAGCAATGTTTGAAGAGAGAGTTGTACAAACTGCAAACGAAAGACAATTCCAAATAAATAAAATCCAAGAGCAATATCGTCAAGATGTAGAAGCTAGAAATCAAACAATCGAAACTCTTAGTGCTGAATATAAAGAAAAGGTAAAAGAGAGAAATCAACAATTAGCATTGCTTCAAAAAGAGTATGATGATGATATTTTAGCGATAGCACAAGAGCAAAAAATGAAAAAAGAAAATCCAGCAGAGTACATAGATATATTTAACAAAATCTCATTTTTAGCTGTAATGAAAAGTGTGGATATAAAAAATGCTTCTTATGATGCGGAAACTGAGACTATGTATGTAACTGTCAAAGCTACCAATGCTGATTTTGAGAAAAAAGCATCTTTTAAAGTTCCACTTGCAGATGCAAAAGAATTTAAAGAAAATCTTGATAAACAAAAAATTGAGATGGCATTTGATTATAAAAATAGTGGATTTGTATTAAATAATATAGCAATCCAAAATAATATGAGCACAACTGAACCAAAAACTTATGTAGCTACTTTAACAACAAGTGATTTCAAACCTGAAACGGTTAAAGTTGCATTAAAAGATACAAAAGTTGATTTCAAAGCACCACAAGGGGTGAAACTAGCTCTTCAAAATGAAGAGTTTAAATTATCTCTTCAAAATCCAAATCTAACAGACAAATACCAAGTTCAAGCCTTAGGTTATGGAGATAGCAATAAAGCTAAAGGTATCAAATACAATAACGACTTAATACCAATGATAAAAAATCTAAAGGCTGAAAAAGTCGATAGTAAAAAATGGCTTTTTGTTGTAGCGGTCGAAAACTACGATGAAGCAGATGCGGTTACTTATGCTAAAAATAGTGCTGAGGATTTTGTAAAAGTGGCTCAAAAAAGACTAGGGATACAGGAACGAAACACTTATTCTCTAATCGATGATAAAGCAACATCTGGAAGTATCAAAGATAGACTTGATATGATGCTTAAAAATGTCAAAGATGGTGATAGTGTTTATTTTTATTATAGTGGACATGGGATACCAAATCCAAATGATGGTGAAGCTTATATCTTACCAAAAGATAAGATTGTAGATTATGTAACGAGAGAAAAAGAGTTTATGGTAAGAAATATCTATAAGCAACTAAGTGACTCTCAAGCTTCAAAAGTTGTAGCTTTTATGGATAGTTGTTTTAGTGGAAATACTGATGGTATAAGTAATATCAAAGGGGTAGCAGCGACAAGGGTAAAAACTAAAAAAGTAGAATTTGATAAAGATAAAATGGTAGTCTTAACAGCTGGAACAGCAAATCAATTTTCAAATATGTACAAAGAGAAAGGTCATAGACTTTTTAGCTACTTCCTTACAAAAGCAATGATTGAACGACCAAACTTAGATGTAGATAGTATCTATAAGTCTATATCGGTTGATGTAAAAGATGAAAGTTTTAAAATGGGTGACTTAAAAGTACAAGAGCCACAGATGGAAGGGAATAATAAAATTGAACTTTGAAACAAATAAAGATTGGATATAATCTTTAAATATTAACAAAAGGTGAAACTATGAGTGTAAATGAATTTTTAGAAAAAGCCCACGAGTTAAAACCAGCAAAAAAATATATTGTTATTGAGAGGTTGATTCAAGATTTAAATCATATTGATAAAGAGATTGAAGAATCAAGTGAAAAACTTGATAGAGAATTAGAAGATTAAATTTAATGAAAAATAATATCAAAGAAATAACTTTAAATAGTTACGAAGAATTTGAAAAAATAGTTTTAAGTTTAATAGAAAATAAACAAGCTAATTCATCAAAAATTTTATTTAGAGGACAAGCTGATTTTAGATGGAAGCTTCAACCTACTCTTGAAAGAATAAAGGATAATTTTTCAGTAAATGAATACTATGAAATTTTGAAATCTATAAAATCTGAACTTGAATCATTTACAAACATGATATGGATTTTAGAAGACAAATCAAATAATGGAATCTTTATTCCTCCAAGTGGGTATAAATTTATGAGTTATTTAAGGCATATTGGTTTTCCAACGCCAATTTTAGATTGGACTAGGAATCCTTATGTTGCATTGTTTTTTGCCTATGTTGATAATGTTGATAGTGAGCATGTTTCAATATATGTTTATCAAGAGTATCAAAGTAGTGAAAATAGAAAAGGAGGATTAGATAGTTTTCCTTATATTGTAAATCTTCCAAATGAATTTGAATCTCATAAAAGGCATAAATTACAAGAATCTGAATATACAATTTGTAGAATAATGAATAAAGATACACAATATTATACTAGTCATGAGATTGCATTTAGAAATAATTTACAAGGACATGATATGTGTATTAAGTATTTATTACCGACAAATGAAAGAAAAAAGATATTACAAATACTTGAAAATAAACATATTAATAGCTATACATTATTTGGTAGTGAAGAAAGCTTGGCTAAAAAACTAATGATTGATAAATTTGATTTAATGAGGCAAAAATGAAATATTTAATAATAAGCTGTATAATTTATGTGAACTTATTTGGTATAAGTCTATGTGAAAGCAAAATCTCTGACAAAAGTTTACAAAAAGTATTTAATAGTCTTCCAAGAAAAGATGTTGAATTATCGTATAAAATATTAGAAGAGAAATTCCATTCAGAAAAAATATATAAAGGATATTATGCAAGTATTCTTTTTGGAATGAGTAAAAAAGATGATAAAAAAGCAAAGTATTGGCTTAAAAAAACATTTGAAAATGCATCAAATGGTGTTGAAATATTTATGATTATAGTTGGTACTTACGAATTCCAAGAACCAAGCAACTATAAAAAGTTAATCAAAGATTATATACAACAATCAAATTTTCTCTTAGAAAAAGAAAAAATATTCTTATTGGCAGTGCTAAATGTAAATAAAGATATGAAGGCATATGAAGACTATAAACAACAATTACTTCAAGCTTCACAAATGGGTTGCGGTACAGCTACATTTTCGTTAGCTGATTATTTTGAAAGTTATAAGTTTGAATTACCTAAAGAGTTTTTAAAGATTGCGAAACCAGTATCTATAGACTTACCGAATAATACATCTTCTGTAGTATTGCCTGATAAACAAAGTTTTGAAGCACCCAAAAAAGCAAAAGACATAGATTTTCCCAAAGAATTCTTTGATAAGTTAGAAAATGAAAGATATTCTTATGAGTTTGATGAAAATGATTTAGTAGATATAAGAAGTAGATTAGAAAATAAACAAGCAAAACTAAAAGATGATAAATTGTATCTCTATAATTTTGATTTCTTTTCTAAACAATATCCAACACTTTTTAAGACAAAGTTTTATTTAGAAAATGATATTTCCAAACAAGAAGAGATTTTGAAAAAATATTTACTAACTATTAGCCCTAAGGCTACAAAAAAAGATATTGATAATTTTTTGGGATTTATTTTAAAGTATAAATACTATTATCATTACCTACATTTTGCTGCTGAACAAGGGGATGTTTTGGCTCAATATCGTCTTGGAGGAGAATATCAAAATTATTCATTTGATTCTTTTGGACAACTTTTAATAAAAGAAGATAAGAAAAAAGCTTTATATTGGAATGAAAAAGCTGCATTTGGTGAAGAGAAGGGTGCAATGAAACAACTCGCTATATTTTATGGAATGTCAGAATTCGACAAAGATATTCAATATAAAGATAATACTAAGGCTTTATATTGGTATAAAAAATATGGAGAATATTCTGGAGACTACCAACGGATGGGAGTTTTTATCTTTGATAGTGGATTTTATAAAAATAATATCAAAGTAGCAAAATATTATTTAAAGAAAGCTATGGATTACACAAAGAGTTTAGGTGTGGACTTAGATACTTACAAGGAATGGTACATTGATAAATATAATCTTTTAAATATTTCTGATCCAACTGAAAAAGAAATAGTTGAGTTTGATGCCCTTATTGATTCTTATGGTAGTGATGAAGCAAAGAGAGCATTTAACGAATATCAAATAACCAATGATGATATCCCAAATATTTTGGCAAATATGAAACCGAAACAAACAAATCCAAAAAATTGGTTAATAGCTATAGGTACAGAAAAATATGATAATACTGATGAAATAAAATATTCAAAAAATAGTACAGATGGTTTTGTAAAAGTAGCCCAAAAAACACTAGGGATAAGTGAACGAAATACATATAGTTTGATAGAAGAAAAATCGACAAGTGGAGCTATAAAAGACAATCTTGAAATGCTACTTAAAAATGTAAAAGATGGAGATACTATCTATTTTTACTATAGTGGGCATGGGATTCCTGTGTTACCTGATAATGAGCCTTATATTTTGCCAAAAGATAAAATGCCAGAAATGATAGGTAAGGATGACTTTTTTAAACTAAGAAATATTTATAAAATGTTGTCTGATAGTAAAGCAAAAAAAGTTGTAGCTATAGTGGATAGTTGCTTTAGTGGAGCGACAAATGGAGTAAGTATCATAAAAGGGGTTGCTGCTACAAGAATTATTCCTAAAAAAGTAACATTTGATACAAATAAAATGGTAGTGCTTACAGCTGGTCAAGATAAACAATATTCAAATATGTATGAAGAAAAAGGACATAGACTGTTTAGTTATTTTGTTATGAAATCACTTTTAAAAGGTAAAACAGATGCTAAAGATATTTATAGAGATGTTTATACGAATGTAAAAGATGAAAGCTTTAAAATGGGTGATTTAAAAGTACAGGAGCCAACAATGGAAGGCAATGAAAACATTCAATTTTAAGGATTAAGTAAAAATGAAATCTATACTATTTATCATACTATTTGTAGGCGAACTTTTTGCCACTCCCCTTTGGTATCACAATCTTACTTCAAATGAATCAAATACCTATATAGGATATGGAAGTGGAAGCAGTGAAAATGAAGCAAAACAAAATGCCCTTTTGGATATCTCAGGACAAATCTCTACTGTTGTAAAAAGTGAATACAAAGGGGATAAAAAACTTATTGATGGTATCTATACAAAAGATATAACCGAACAAACCTCTCAAAAAACAAACTCTAGTTTGAGTGACTTTGAAGTTTTGAAAGTTGAAAACTCTGATTTGTGGTATGTGGCTATCAAATATGAAAATAGAGCTTCGATTGATAAATTTATTCAAAAAATAAAAGCACTTCCAACTCTAAAAAATACTACACCAAAAAAACAAAACAGCTTTTTATCTCAAACACTAATAGGAAAAGAACTACAATCAGCTCTAGGATTTGAACTTGATTTTAAACTTTTTAGAAAAGATACTCTTTGGTATATCAAATATGAAGATACTCTCCAAGTCCTCAGTAAAAAAGATTTTGAAAAGTTTTTTGTAACTACTCAAAATCTAAATCTATCACTCACTACAAATAAGAAAAACAATATCCTAAAAGATAAAGAACCATACCACTTTATAATAGATTCTAAACAAGATGGTTATGTGACTTTACTTGATACTTATGAAGATGGAACAGTAGGGATAATCGCTAAAAATCTTAAAATCTCAAAAGATAAAAAGATTCAGTTTCCAGATGAAAAAAGTGATATCCTTTTTGAAGCAAGTATATTGGAAGAGGGAAAAGATACCTTTGATTTATATACTCTCATTTACAGTAAAAAACCACTTATTTTAGATAGATTTGCTATGAGTGAAAGTGAACTTATCAAAGATGAAAGATACAAAAATTTTGATGAGTTGATAGAGCTTTTGGATGGAGTTGAATATAGTAGTCTCAAAGTTGTGACCAAAGCAAAATAACTATCGTATCTTTTTTCACGGTGATTTTAAGTCAAAATTAGTCAATACACAGCTTAATTTAGTTAGTGATGTTAAAATTTGGTTCACTAACAGCACGGGGGGATAAAGTTTAAAGATAATTTTTTTTAGCTTCGGTGCAGTTGTATCTAAAAGCTTTATGAAGTGCTTGATTTCCTTACATATTCTTTTTTAATGACTTGAATCATTTCATCATCAAGTATTTTAATTGAAACATTTTGTCTATAAGCTGAGTTAGTATTTATGCTACTGATTCTTTTTTTACCAATTTTAAAAAGCTTTGCGACTGCAAGATAATTACATCCATACTCTAAAGCTTTTTTCACAAAATTATTTACTACTGAAAAGCTTTTTGCTCCTCTTTTTTTATTATAATAAATTTCTAATTCTTCTTCATCACATCCTATCTCAACTAAAAACTCTTTAAATGTGAAGATTTTTGGTGGATTTGATTTCGGTTCAAGTAGTTGTCTTATTTTTGCTCTTGAAAAATGAGTTATTTCGTGAATTCTTTTTTGACTAAGTCCTGTGTTCGCAAGTTCTAAAACTTTTTCAAAGATAAAATTATCGACTTTGAATTCATTGGTGTCTTGATTTATGTGAAATTTTTTGCCGTTTAAGGTTTCATTTTTATAGGTATCATTGGAAAATATCTTTTTATCATTACACTCTAAACACTTGTATGTAAGTGCAGATATTCTCAAATAACCTTGATTATTTACATAAAGGGCTTTACAAAATGGACAAAATAATGGAGGAGGAGACGAATTTTCAATTATTTTCTCAATATTTATAGTCATCTCTCTCCCTTCTTTGGACAACAAAGTTTTCACTACTTAGCGAAGTTTCGGTATCACCCTAGAACTATGTTGTATCTCCCAATAAATGCCTCAGAAAGCCCTAAAATAGGCACTTTATCTCGGTATAATGTCAGCACAAATTAACAGAAAAAGACTGTTATTTGAGTTATTTAAAAATCTATTGTTAACACTTTACAATTAAAACACTTAATCGTTTATTGTAAAAGCAGTCAGTTTAGTTTTTCAAATTAATACAATTTGATTCAACCATTCTTACTAGAAAAATCTAGTAGATAATTTAAAAAAAGGATTCCCTATGGAATCAAAAATTAATAACCAAGTTGAAACTACTTCAACTGAAACAATCGAAACTGTTGTCGCAACAAGCGAAAGTACAATTGCATTTAACGAGGCTACTATCATTCAAAATATTAATGTCGATAGTTATACAAAAGAAGTGAATGTATCATATATATTGGAATCTCTCTCAACTGGCGACAAAGCTCGTATAAAAGATGAAGGTATGCTGGTAATTGCTGAGGGTCTAAAATCTCAATCAAACTTTAACTACTTAATTGTTAACGGATGGAAAGGTTCTGATAAGATGAAAGAAGGGGCTGGAACTGCAATTAAGCTAGAAAAGAAAGGTACTTACTATTACTGTACATTGTACACTGGTGTGTCAGGGGAGCAATTTGATGTTAATAAAGTGGTAAGAAAATCTTATCTGAAGATACCAGCAAAAACTTTGGATGCGATATTTATTTTTGTGATAAACAACCATATGGTTGGATTAATGAAAGCTGAGAAGCTTAAAACACAACGAACAAGCCTTAATTTGGACTAGGATATGGAGAAGGTAAAAGAACCTATACCATTTCCTAACATCGCTTGGGACAAGGACTTTCCAGATGGAGAGTTTCCACTTACACCCACAGGAACTGGAATTCTTGTGGTCGCGATGGATACCGAGTACCGAAGTAACGATACAGCATATAAAAACTTGTGTGTATCTTACCAATTTTCAGCTTATAATTTAAAAGATGGAAATTATCGATGTGGAATTTTTTATCCTGATGTTTCAAAAGAGGAACGATATTCCCTTGGGAAATTTATCAAAATGGTTTTAGAGGCGATGGGGATACCTATCTCCTCTTTAGTTAATTATAGACTTATCATTGTAGGTCACTTCTTTAGTGCAGAGTGGGCAATGTTAGAAGATAGAGAAGAACTTTTTACTAAGTTTGAATTTATCCGTAAAACTCTTATCACAAAACACTCCTTAAAAGCTTCAATTACCGATGAAAATGGAGAAAAAGTAGATTTGAAAGTAGATTTCAGAGATACAATGTTACTTCTACCTGAAGGATACAAATCGCTTGAAAAAGCCTCTACCTTTATTAAAGGGTTTGAAAAAGTTGATTTATCGAGTGAAATCAAACAAAATATGTACCAATTCTTACAAGATAATCCACAATCATTTGAAGAGTATGCTATTAGAGATGCTGAAGTCACTTTGAGATTGTTTATCAAACTACAATATCTCCTTAATGTTATCAATGGAACAACCGATAAGCTATTTTCTACTTTAGCAAGTGCTTCAACAACAGACTTTAAAAATTTTAGTCGTACCAAAATTAAAGGGTATAACGACAGAGGGGCAATCGGAAATGTTGTATATATCCACGATATGCAATTTAGCAGAAAATATAATCTTTACTTGGAGTACCAATCGATAGCAGATAGAAGTTATCTTGGTGGATTAAATAGTAGCTATCATATTGGCAATGCAAAAGGGTACACATTTTTAGATATTGACTTTAAAAATGCTTATCCTACCGCTATGAATCTATTGAAGATAGGGGATTTTGGATATAAACCTGACCCTAAAAAGCTTCCAAAGATAAAATTGGAGGGGTTAAAATGATTGATAGATTTAAAGAACTTCTTACCAATTACCCAAATGATACTCACTTAAGGATTGCAGTTGCAGATATTAGTTTTAAATTTCCAAGTGATTGTAGATATCCAAACTTATCAGTTAAAATTGATAGCTTTGGGTTGATAAATCCACTTGAAGGGAGAACCGTATCGACCTTGTGTGAAATTTACTTAGCCAACTACTTGAAAGCTGAAATCATTTATCACGATGCAGTAGTGATTGAAGATTATAAGATACCTGATAAGTATTTCGTAGAAAGTGATGAAGATGAAAAAGAGTTTGTGTTTAGAACCCACTTGAAGCGGTTGTTCAACTTACGAAACAATGCTAAAAAAGAGGATAACGAACTCCTTCAACAGCTTTACAAGACCTATTCTAACGGGTTATATGGAAAATTAGCTCAAGGGATAAGTGATAGAAAAATGTTTAACACCAGAGAAGGTGGAACAAAAAGACTTCCAAAGTCATCAATCACTAACCCCTTTTATGCCTCTATGACAACAGGACTGATAAGAGCTGCTTTGTCTGAACTACTTGTTGCACTTGATGAACTCATCCAAGAAGGGCATAATTACAAAATAATTAGTGCCACTACAGATGGGATACTCTATGGAATTGATGAATCGATACTCACTTTAGATGATGTTATCGATACTACCCATCCAAAATATCATTATAAAAGTAGTGAAGAGGCTTTACGAAATGGGTACAAGAGATTTAATCCGTTTGAGAAAGTTGATAGTGTTCTAGCGAAGAAGATTGAGAAGTTTCCATCGTTGCAATTGTTAAAACTCTCTCACGAGGCTTGGAAAGATTATGAATATATCGAAATAAAGCATACTGCAAATGAGATTTTGAACATCAAAACTAGAGGGCAAGTAGGCTTTTACAAGGGAGAATACACAACTTGTACACTCCTTGCCAAAGCTGGTCATAAAGTTGGTGGAACACAAGAGGAACAAGCCTCTTGGATTATCAAACACTATGATGATAAAGAGATTGAAACCTATCATTTTACAACTTTAGCAGGTATCCAAAACATAATGAATGAGGATTCCCCTATAGAAGATATTGTATCTTTACCACAGACAAGAATAATCAGTCTTGATTATGATTTCAAGAGATATCCACTTAATGCAACAGACACTGCACCGCATAAAGACATAAACCAATTTATGAAATATAGACAAAGTGCAGATTATCTTAAGAGATTAAAACAACGAGCTAGTGTCGATGCGGTCGATTATAAGTATAAAAGGGCTTTACAGAATGTTCGACAAGTTGGGTCAAGTAAGGCTTTTTGTGTAAGGCATATCTTAAGAGGTGTAGTTCACGGGGTAGAACCTTTTGGGAAGCTCTCTAAAACATACACCTCCCTTGCTTCAACTTTGCGAATATTTGGTGTAACTGTTTCACAAATCAAGCATGCCAAAAGTTCAAGATTTACTCCCAATATGATTGAGGATACATCAGGAAATCGAAGCCTCATAAGAACGATTCTCAAAGCCCTTGGATACTCAAAATCAAAAACAAACTACGGTGAATTTCTAGAGCTACTTCTTCATAAAAAAATTAGCAACAAGGAAGCTATATGCTATCTAGACTAAAAATTTTAAAATTGCTTTCCCCCCAAGGCGATAATGAACCAAAAGGATATAAAAATGTACAACTTAGCTAACAATGTTACAGTAGAAGCTATTAAATCAATGATACCAACTGTAAAAACAATAAACGAAACTTATAACGATGATATAGGCTCAATCACTACCATTTGTGATGGATTGAATTGCGATGAGAACGAACTGCTTATGACACAAGAGGAATATGAGCTATGGATGAAATATAAAGACCGTGATTATTTATGGGAAAAAATATATTAAAAACAAGAGGGTGTATAATAGATATACCCCTTAAAACAAAACAAAAGGATAAAAAATGACTGTTATAAATACAAGTACAACGATAAAATCTGTGAGAGTATTTAAAGAGAATGAAATCATCAAACTTGATTACTACTCAAAACCCAATGTAAAAATTCCAAGGGGTAAAGTTGGAAACAGATTCAGATTTACCACTGGTGAAAAAGCAACCTCTATGGCTCTTAAAATGATAGAGAAAAATAAATTTGCATTAGCAGAAGAGCATTTTGAATCATTATTTCAAACTTTAGAGAACAAAGAGATAGTTTTGTTTGAAGATATAGCTTTAATCGCACTTGAAGAGGCTGAAGCAAATAGGAAAAAAGTTGATGGAAGTAGAGACTATCGAAATATTTTAAGGAAAGATGTATTGCCATTTTTTGGGAAAATACCAATCAAAGATGTTAAACCTAAAGATATAAAAGCTTGGCTTGTTGAAATGGGGTCTTATAAGCTATCTCAAAATAGGTTCAATAAAAAATACTATGTACTCAAAAGGGTGTTGGATTTCGCTTGTGAAAATGAGTATATTGAATCAAATCCGATAAGTTATGTAAAAAGAAGTTCAAACTTGTTTACAAAACCAAAAGACAAGAGCAATGACTATTTTTCCAAAGAAGAGCGAAAGATAATACTGAATGATACTTGTGAAAATGGAACCCAAAAAGATAAACTCAATCATCCATTTATCAATACATTTATGCAAGTTGCACTGCTGACTGGTGCTAGAACTGGGGAAATATCAGCCTTAAAAATTGAAGATATTGACTTTGCTAATAAGACTATTACCTTTCAAAGGTCGATTAGAAAAGGGGTAATAGGTGGAACTAAGACAGGTACAAT
>JAQUAG010000001.1 GCA_028687375.1 Arcobacteraceae bacterium
AAGATTATTTACAAAACCATTAACATTAGATTGTGTGTATAGAACATTTCTTTAAACTCTCAAAACCTTTTGGTCCGTCTGTTTAAGGACGGGAATTATAATGGGTTGATGCTTAAAGGTCTCTTAATGTGTGGGGAAATTTGGAAAGTTTTTGAAATTTCTCAAAAACTCCCTAGAAATAGTTATTTGAATACTCTTTTGAAGATAGCATCGACATTTTTTGTGTAATAATCAAAGTTAAAACACTCTCTAATTGCCTCTTCACTTAAAGAATTTCGTAATTCATCGTCAGCTAATAGATATTGAAGATATAAACTTTCACCTTTTTCATTCGTAGTTGATTTACCTTGTTGTATCTCTTCCCAAACTTTCATTGCATTTCTTTGTACTATTCTATATGCATCTTCTCGGCTCACTCCTTTAAGTGGAAGTTCTAGTAAAACTCTTTGAGAAAATACAAGTCCACCTGTAAGATTTAAGTTTTTCATCATATTTTCTGGCATAACACTTAAGTTAGCAATTACACTATTCATTCTATGTAACATAAAATCTGTTGTTATAAACGCATCAGGTAACCAAAATCTTTCAGTTGAAGAGTGAGAGATGTCTCTTTCGTGCCATAAAGCAACATTTTCAAGAGCAGGAGTTACATAAGCTCTTATCATTCTAGCAAGTCCTGTGATATTTTCTGTTAATATTGGATTTCTTTTATGTGGCATTGCAGAACTACCTTTTTGCCCTTTTGCAAAATACTCTTCACACTCATATACTTCAGTTCTTTGTAGATGTCTCACTTGTACTGCAAACTTTTCAACAGAAGATGCTAATAAAGCTAAAGCAGTTGCGAGTCTTGCATATCTATCTCTATGGATTACTTGATTTGAACAAGGTTCAGGTTTTAATCCAAGCTCAGCCATCGCTAACTCTTCAAGTTCAAGTGGTGCATGAGCAAAGTTACCCATAGCTCCAGATATTTGCCCAACAGAAATAACTTCCATTGTTTGTTCAAGATTTAAAAGATGTCGTGCAACTTCATCATACCAAACAGCCAAAGTTAATCCAAATGTTATAGGCTCACCGTGAATACCATGGCTTCTTCCTACCATTAAAGTCATTTTATGTTCTTCGGCTCTTTTTTTAATAGATTCCATCAACATCTTTACATCTTCTATAATGATTTTTAAAGAATCTCTCATTTGCAGTGCAACACCAGTATCAACTGCATCTGAAGATGTCATCCCATAATGGAACCATCTTGATTCATCACCTAGTGATTCTGATACACTTGTATTAAAAGCGATTAAATCATGTTTCGTAACAGCTTCAATCTCTTCAATTCTTTCAACTGAAAATGTAGCATTTTCTACGATTTTTTTACAATCTTCATCTGGAATAAGTCCAATTTTATTCCAAGCTTTTACAGCCGCTTTTTCAACTTCAAGCCATGCTGCGTATCTTGCTTGTTGAGTCCAGTGTTTTGTCATCTCTGGTCGTGAGTATCTTTCTACCATAATAAATTCCTAATATATTTTTGTGGCATTGTAGCTAAAGTATGATTATTATATTATCAAAAGTGGTTTTATAGTAGAGTTCTATCAAAAATTTTACAAAGGTTATATATGGATAATATCGCTATTTTTGCTTCACACAATGGGAGTATTTTTGATACTTTATATGAAGCATCACTTAAAAAAGAATTATTCATAAACATTTCACTTATTATTTCAAACAATCAAA
Source organism: Arcobacteraceae bacterium (assembly GCA_028687375.1). Classification (GTDB taxonomy): domain Bacteria; phylum Campylobacterota; class Campylobacteria; order Campylobacterales; family Arcobacteraceae; genus CAIJNA01. The sequence continues at coordinate 1,738 of JAQUAG010000001.1, forward strand.
ATGCACCTATTTTAGAAAAAGCAAAAGAGAAAGCTATCCCTCATTTTGTAGTAAATGATAAACTGTATAATGATGTAGATTTAACTCTTGTAAATTTATTAGAAGAGTACAATTGCAACTATATTATCTTAGCTGGCTATATGAAAAAAATATCTCCAAAATTAGCTAATCAATATCTTATTATCAATTCTCATCCAGCACTCTTACCCAAATATGGTGGAAATGGAATGTATGGAAGATTTGTCCATGAAGCAGTTATCAAAAATGGTGAAAAGATAAGTGGAGTTACTATTCATAAAGTAAATGAGAACTATGATGAAGGGGAAATTCTTTGTCAAAAAACTATTCAAGTAGATGAAAATGAAACAGTTGAAACACTCGAAAATAAAGTAAAAGAGTTAGAAAAGATAGCTATGGTTGAGGCTTTAAAACTATGTTTGAAGTAGCTGAATATATAGGAATAGTTGCTTTTGCTATCAGTGGTTTCTTTGTTGCAGTTAGAAATAAGCTTGACCTTTTGGGAATTTTAATTGCTACTTTTTTAACCGCACTTGGCGGTGGAATAATAAGGGATATTGCTGTTGATAAAATTCCTTACACTTTTTCAAATGATAACCCTGCGCTTATAGTTTTAAGTGTTTTGATACTTTTAATACTTTTCAAATTTCATAAAAAAGAATCTATAGAGAGTAAACCGCTTTTTATTATCAGTGATAGTATCGGTCTTGTCTCATTTAGTATCACAGGTGCATTAATCGCAATTGAGCATCATTTCAATCTTACAGGAGTTTTAGCAATTTCATTTATCACTGCTGTTGGTGGTGGAATTGTACGAGATGTTATCATCAACGAAGTCCCCTTTGTTTTTAAAACAGGCTTTTATGGGACGGTTTCACTTTTAATGGGGATGGCTATTTATATTTTAAATAACTACCAAGTTATCTCTTTTCTTTCACTTTCAATCATCTTTTTAATTGGTGTAACCATTCGGGTTGTAGCCTATTATCAAAAGTGGAAAGTACCAATTATTTAACGATTCATAAGATATAATCCGCTCCATGAAAATAATAACAGATAAACAAGAACTACAAAATATTACAAAAAATACAATACAAACTATAGGTTTCATCCCAACTATGGGAGCTTTGCATGAGGGACATATCTCACTTATTAAAAAAGCGAGAGGGGAAAATGAACTTGTTATCGTCTCTATCTTTGTCAATCCTACTCAATTTTTAGCGGGTGAAGATTTTGATAAATATCCAAAAAGAGATATCGCTGATAAAAAGATTTGCGAGCTTGCGGGGGTAGATATCCTTTTTATGCCAAATATTGATATGATGTATGAAAAAGATGAAGTAACTATCAAAGCTCCAAATATAAGAGGGTTTGTTTTGGATGGATTTAAACGACCAGGGCATTTTGATGGAGTGCTACAAATCGTTCTAAAACTTTTCAATTTAGTGCGTCCAACAAATGCTTATTTTGGAAGAAAAGATGCGCAACAAGTGATACTTATAAAACAGATGGTTGAAAATCTTTTTTTACCTATCAATGTTGTGGATTGTCCACTTATACGAGATAACAATGGATTAGCACTTAGTAGTAGAAATGCTTATCTAAGTGTTACTGAAAAAGAGGAAGCACTTAAAATTTCAAGAAGTCTTCAAAATGCAACTAAATTAATAGTAGCTGGCAACCTCAAAATAGATGAGATAAAAAAAGCGATGATGGAAACGTTAAAGGGAATCGATGTTGAATATATTGAGATAGTTTCAAGAGAACTTCTTATAATAGAACAAATTGAACTCAAAAATACAATTATCTTAGTAGTGGTAAAAATTGGCGCTACAAGATTAATCGATAATATATGGATATAGAAATGGATACAAATATGAATATGAGAAATACGATAGATTTTATAAAATCGGATAATTTAGAAGAACTTGATATTTTTGTGCAACTTAAATGCCACAAAGATGAAGCACAACTTTTGCAATCGCTAACCAAACAATATGTAAGTGGTGCTACAAGTATTATGGTTGTTGATTTACTTGGAGATTTTTATAATGTTCAAGAGTTTCTTCACCTAGAAAAAATAACACTTGTAAAAAATCTTTTGGAACTTGGTTGGGTAGTACAAAATAGTATGATGCCAACAAAAGTAAGTGAGATGTCAAATCTTGAACTTCTGAACACTTCTATCTCACTTAGCTCTGCATTTTTAAAACTCCTTGAAGTTGGAAGTCTTGACCTTGTTTTACCTGAAGTAAAAGAGTACAACGACCACCTTGAGTATCTTCAAGACCAATTTTTTAAGATAGATTTGGCGCAAAAATTGAATGTTGTAAAAAATAGTTTTGATGATAACTCTCCAAATATCAATAGACTCAAATCAAAACTCACACTTCTTGAAAATAGAATCAAAGAGAGAATAGCAGCAACAACTGTAGAGATAATGTTAGAGAGTTTTTTCAAAGAACATGCTCTTGAAGATAAAGAACAGATGCTATTTTTGGCACTTTTAAAAGAGGAATATAGCGGTGGTGATGAATCGATACGAGATATGACTTCACTTATTACCCTTATCTCTAGTGATGATTATGAAAAGATAAAACATAGAAGTTTACTTGAAGAGAGTGGAAATCTTATCTCTAAAGGTTTGATAGATTATGATGAGATGCTTACCCCTTTTGGTGGGATAAATCGTAACTTTTTCATCCCAGAGCAAATTTTATACAAAATATCCCATCCAAATAAAAAAGATAAAAGAAAACAAAAAATTAAACTTGATATGCTTATTGGGGAACAAGAGATTTTTGAACTTATAGAGCCAAAAAAAGACCTTGATGAAGTGGTGCTTAATCCAAAAACAGAAGAGACTCTAAAAGCACTCCTCAAACAAATGGATAAAACCGTTGTCAATCGTCTAAAAGATTGGGGTATAAAAGATAAAAGAAAAGGGATTGATGCGAGAATTATCTTTTATGGAGCAGCTGGAACTGGGAAAACTATCACAGCACTTGCTATCGCAAAGTCTATGAAAAAACAAATTTTGAGTTTTGACTGTAGTAAAATTCTCTCGATGTATGTTGGGGAGAGTGAAAAAAATGTACGAAAAATCTTTGATAGCTACAAAGAATTGTGTATCAAAACAAAATCAGAACCAATCCTCCTCCTGAATGAAGCGGACCAATTTTTGAGTAATCGTGTGACTGGAAATTCAAGTGGTAGTGAAAAGATGCACAACCAAATGCAAAATATCTTTTTGGAGCAAATTGAAAGATTTGATGGGATACTTATAGCTACGACAAACTTACTTGATAGTATTGACAAAGCTTTTAGTAGAAGATTTAACTACAAAATCGAATTTACAAAACCAACCAATGAACAAAGAAAAAAACTTTGGGAAAGTATGCTTCCTATTACTTTACCAGTTATTAAACCTTTAAATACTGAAAAATTATCTACTTTTGAGCTTACTGGTGGGCAAATTGAGATGATTATCAAAAATACAGCTTACAAAATAGCAGTTGCAGATGAGCCAATTTTTAGTACTGAAGATTTTATCGAGCAAATAGAAAAAGAGAAAAAGAATATGTTTGATAAAGAGCATAAAGTGGGATTTTTTCAGTAAAAATAGGAGATAAGCTATAGATTAGTGCTAGTACTAGGCAGAAGTTTGAAAATTTGCTGGTTGCAAATCAAAAACTTCTAACAAAGCAATAGTGATAAGAGAGAGGTTATCTCGCCTCTTTCATTGTATCAGCTATCATAAATGCTAATTCTAAAGCTTGATCAGCATTTAGTCTTGGGTCACATTGAGTATGGTATCTACTTGTGAGGTCTTCTGCTGTGATATTACAACTTGTACTTCCAGTACATTCTGTTACATCTTGTCCTGTCATCTCTAAGTGGATACCACCAGCAACGCTACCTTGTGCTTTATGGATTTGGAAAAATTGTTTCACTTCACTTAAGATATTTGCGAAATCTCTTGTTTTGTATCCATTTGATGCTTTTTCAACATTTCCATGCATTGGGTCACAAGACCAAACTATTTTTCTCCCCTCTTTTTCAACACGAGCTAAAAGTTTTGGATAAACCTCAGCAACTTTAGAAGCTCCCATTCTAACAATCAGATTTAATCTTCCAGCTTCATTTTCAGGATTTAGAGCATCAATAAGTTTGATAAGTTCATCTTCATCCATAGATGGTCCAACTTTACAACCTATTGGATTTTTAATCCCTCTAAAATATTCGATATGAGCATCGTTTAATCCTCTTGTTCTATCCCCAATCCATAACATATGAGCAGAGCAGTCATACCAATCACCAGTTAAACTATCTTTTCTAGTCAATGCTTCTTCATAGTTTAAAAGCAATGCTTCATGTGATGTATAAAGAACTGTTTCACTTAATTGTGGTGTATTTAAAGAGTTTATTCCACAAGATTCCATAAATCTTAATGCATCAGATATTTTTGTAGCTAACTCTTCATATTTTTCACCCAGTGTATGGTCTTTCATATAAGTTAAATTCCATTTATGAACTTTATGTAAATCAGCCATTCCACCTCTCGCAAATGCTCTTAAAAGATTTAATGTTGCTGCACTTTGGTTGTAAGCTTTAAGTAGTTTTTTTGGATTTGGATTTCTAGCTTTCATATCAGCATCGATATCATTGATGATATCTCCTCTATAACTTGGGTACTCAACTCCATCAATCATCTCAGTATCACTACTTCTTGGTTTTGCAAATTGTCCAGCGATTCTTCCCACTTTTACAACAGGTTTTCCACCACTAAAAGTCATAACCACAGCCATTTGCATCATAACTTGAAAAAGTGATTTGATATTTTGAGCATTAAAAGCATTAAAACTTTCAGCACAATCTCCACCTTGAAGTAAAAATGCTTTTCCATTTGCTACATCTGCAAGACTTGATTTTAATCTTCTAGCCTCTTCTGCAAAAATAAGTGGTGGATAAGAAGCTAGCTCTTTCTCTACCCTTTTTAATTTTTTCTTATCTTCATAATTTGGTTGTTGTTTAATTGGAAATTCTCTCCAACTATCTGGTGTCCATATAGTATTCATCTCACCATCTCCTTTATTTTTTTAATTTTTTTAACATTTGAGCAAAAGAAACTTTAAAAGCTTCCAAACCGTCTGTTAGCAATTTGTTACCAACTTGACCTAGACTAATATCCTGACTTGCCAATTTTACAAAATATTTGTCACATTCATCTTCACTTAAAAGAGTTGATATTAAAAACTCATCTCTTTTCATATACTCTTTAATTGTCCCAAGTGGTGCTGTGTTTACACTATGTGGGAAAATTAAATTTTCAATATAATAACTAGGATCTACTTCATCACCTTTTACTCCAGTGCTAGCAAAAAGTGTTCTTATATTTTTATTTTCTATTTTTAAAATCTCATGGTAACATTTTGTCGCATTAATAATTCCACATTTCATTGGTTCCAAACCTTTTACTTTTAGTGTACTATCAAGCTCTCTATCAAATCTACTTACAAAAATAGAGATAACAGCTTTTGTCTCTTTTTTACTTTTTTCTATACCACTATTAAGAGCTTTTGCACACTCTATTGCTTGTGCTGGTGTAAAAATCAAAGTAGCATTAACATTGATTCCCATAGATGTTAAATTTTCCATAGCAACATATCCAGCCTCAGTTGCTGGTATTTTTATCATAACATTTGAGTGTCCAATTGCATGAAAAAGTCTCGTCCCCTCTTCAATTGTCCCCATCGCATCATCACATAAAGTTGGATCTACTTCAATAGAGATAAATCCATCATCGCTATCAGCTTCATACAATGGATATAAAATCTCAGCTGCTCTTTTGATATCTGTAATTGCTAACTCTTCATAAATCTTTTTATTTTCATTTGCTTGAAGCATAGATATTTGTTGCCCATAAGCATCACTTGAAGATATCGCTTGCTCAAAAATAGCAGGATTACTTGTCGCTCCATGTATAATCCCCTCTTCAATCAATCCACCAAATTCATTTTCTAAGAAATCTCTCTCTATAAAATCACACCAAAGTGAAAAGTTTATTGTTTTTTTAAAATTCATATTATTCCTTCAAATTTTTCTTTTTATTTTATTATTTTTTATTTGCACACTACATCTTTATCGATATTGTGTTTAAAATCTTTAAGGATAAACCCTTTGCACTCTTTGTTTTGTTCTAAATCTTTAAATTTTACAAAATACTTATACCCTTGAATTTTTGTATCAACATTTTCTACTTGTGTCACACTGTACACCTCTACATTGCCAATATTTTTATACCCAAGTTCAATTAAAATCTTTTTTGCTTTTGATGATTTACCATTTTCAACCATAAAAAATACAGCTATCCCCAAAAGGATAATAATTCCAATCACTATAGACATATTTTTATTGATTTTTCTTACTTCTATTTTCTCTTCCAATTTTTCTTCCATTTTAACTCCACCAATCATATACAATTATAAAGATATTTTTTAAGGCAAATATTTTAGCCAAAGAATAGTTAAAAGATAGATTATTACTACTCTTTGGTATATCTAAACAATTTTAAGCTAGAATAATTGTATGAAAAGAGTATTAATTTTATTAGATGGTATTGTTGCAAAAAATCTTTTGAAGCGATTAGTAGAGCTAGACACGTCGCATAGTGTTTATGATGTTGTGTATATGAATGACTCTATTTTAACAGGGAAAAAACCAGTTAACTTCACATTTTATAAATTTGACCCGACAAGCCTTTCTAAGCTAAAAATGATTATGTCTAAGGTTTCTTATAATGATGTTTTAGTTGTTTTAGGAAATAAAGATGACACCGTATCTGTTATAGAAAACATAAGAACAATCAATCCAACAATCAATTTCAATGTTTATAATGAGTGGGATATTGACCTTGCTGATAAAAATATCCAAAACTATAATGCTATTGATATCCTTACAAGTGGGCTTATTGAAAGATTACCAAATGTACCTATAATTGCTCAAAATATTGGGTTAAAACAAGGTGAAATAATGGAGATTAAAATCCCTTTTGGAAGCTCTTATGCCTATAGATATATAAGTAGTATCTCCCAAAAAGAGTGGAAAATTTTTGCCCTTTATAGAAATAATCTTATGGTAAATGTACGACCATCACTTATCCTCAAACCAAATGATATTATTTTAGTTATTGGGAAACCAAAAGTGCTTTTACAAGCATATGCGGCTATTTCTATGTCTTCGGGACATTTTCCTATGCCATTTGGGAAAAATATCTATGTCTATCTTGATATGTATTTACAAATAGAAGATGATGCTTTAAATGCCGTTAAAAAAGCCAGATACCTTCACGAAAGACTCAACAATACAAAACTTATCATAAGAGTTACAAGACCAGCATTAGTTGGTACAATAGATAAAATTAAAGATCTTGTAAAACATATCGATAATAAAATTTTAGAGTTTGATTATCATAATCTAGGTGTTTTAAACTTAATGACTTCTGATATTAAAAAATATGAAGTTGGTATGTTTGTCCTTACAAATACCCTTTTGAAAGATCCAAAAATTATCCAAAAAGTATTAGTTTCAAAAAAACCTATTTTTAAAGTGGGAATAGAAAATATCAATAATATTAAAACAATTACGATGGTTTTAAATTCACTTAAAGTATATGAGCAACTCTCCCCTATTTTGTTTGATATCTCTTCACAACTCAAATATAAAGTAAATGTTATAAATTCAGACCCAATCGGTGATACAGATAGAACAAAACTCACTCACCATCTTGATAGTTTGGCAAAGATATTTAACCAAGAGATAAAAATTGAAACAAATGGGAAAAATCCTATGGATGTTTTAAAAACAAAAGAGAATATTTTACAAATATTACCACTTAAAGAGGATATGTTTAAAAAAAGGGTTATCAGTTTCTTTACTACAAATAGTGACCTCCTCTCTTATGATTTAAAATATTTAAATCAAATCATCATCCCAATTGTCGAATAATTTTAAACTAAATATATAAGGAATACAACAAATGAAATTTGAAAAATACCCTTTTGAAAGGCTTGCTCTTTTACTAGAAGATATTGTTCCAAATCCAAATTTTACCCCAAGCAGTCTTACCATTGGTGAGCCACAATTTGATACTCCAGAGTTTATTCAAGAGGAACTCAAAAATACAACGAACCTTTTAAATAAATACCCAAAAAGTGCTGGGGAAGAGTATCTCAAAAGTTCAATGAGAGGTTTTATAAAAACAAGATTTGGTGTCACTGTAACTGATGAGGAGATTATCCCTGTTTTTGGAACAAGGGAAGTACTTTTTAATTTTCCTCAATTTTTACTTTTTGATAAAGAAAATCCAACTATGGCTTATACTAATCCTTTTTATCAAATCTATGAGGGTGCAGCGATTGCTTCAAGAGCTACAGTTATCCATCTTGACTTAACTGAAGAAAATAACTATCTTCCTCAAATAAGTGATGAAGATTTAAAACTTTGCCATTTGGTAATTTTAAACTATCCAAACAACCCAACAAGTGCAACTATTAAAAAAGAGGAGCTTGTAAAGTGGGTCAAAAAAGCTTTAGAGTTTGATTTTGTTCTTATAAATGATGAGTGCTATAGTGAACTTTATTTTAGTGATGTTAAGCCTGTTTCACTCCTTGAAGCTTGTGTAGAAGCTGGAAATTCTAACTTCAAAAACTGCCTTGTTTTAAATAGCATCTCAAAAAGAAGTTCAGCACCAGGACTTCGTAGTGGATTTATAGCAGGTGATAACGAGATTTTAAAAGAGTATTTACAATACAGAACTTATGTAGGATGTGCGCTTCCTTTGCCACTACAAAAAACAGCTGCACTTGCTTGGAGTGAAGAGTCTCATGTAGAATATTTTAGAACAATTTATAAACAAAATTTTGTTTTGGCAAAAGAGATTTTAGGAATAGAGATCCCTGAAGCTACTTTTTATATTTGGCTTCCAGTTGATGATGAACTCAAATTTACACAAGAGCTTTATAGAGCAAAAAATGTAAAAGTTTTGCCAGGAAGTTATCTTGGACGAAATGGTATTGGAAAAGGGTATGTAAGAATAGCACTTGTAGAAAATAATGAAAAAACTGCTGAAGTGCTCCATAGATTAAAAGATTTTATAGATAATATTTAAAAAAGAGAGGCAAAAAATGACAGAAGAAGAATTAATGATGGCTAGAACAAATCCTGAATTTTTAGGATTTTTAGAAGAGAAAGAAAAAAATGCTATGGAGAGTAAAAATATCAGTGAACTGTATGAAGTACTTGATAGTTTACTTATCCTTGACCTTGATGATGAAAGAATCAATAAAGTGTATGAAACTATTTTGATGGTAGCTTTTGAAAATGTTCAAACAAAGTTAGATAACCATACAAAATTTTCTCTAGAAAACGATGATTTCTTTTATATTCGAGCATTTTATGAGCATGGGATAGAAAAATGGAGTTATGGTAATTTTCAAGGGGCGAAAGAGCTTCTTTTTGTACTTTCACAAATAGTTGAGGATGAGCTTTTAAGTGAAGCTATCAATGTGAAACTACTAGCTTGTGATAAAGAGATTGACTTAAATAGTTTTTATGAATCAACTGTGATGCATCAACAAACAGCAAGAGATGAAAAATATGGTTATTTTATCCTTGATTTTAAATTTGATACAAAAAATTATTTACAGAGTAAAGCAAAAGAGTTAGAAGAGATTCATTCACAATTAAAACATCTATTGGAGGTATAAGTTGACAAAGGTTCATTTTATAGGTATTGGTGGTATTGGGCTTTCTGCACTTGCACGATTTTTAAATTTTAGAGGATATGAGGTAAGTGGAAGTGATATAAAATCAACTCCAATTACAAAAGGGTTAGAAGGGGAAGGGATAAAAATAACTATTCCTCATTGTAGTAGTGCTATCAATGGACAAGATTTGGTTATTTATAGTGCTGCTGTTACTTCAACAAATACTGAAAGACTTGAAGCTTTAAAACAAAACCTTACAATTGTGCCACGGAAAGATGCTTTACCAATTATTATGAAAGAGACAAAAAATTATTGTATCTGTTCTGCTCATGGAAAAAGTACAACAAGTGCGATGTTAGCAAGTATTTTAGGGTCAAGTGCTTTGATTGGAGCGATTAGTAAAGAGTTTGGAAGCAATTTTAGATATGTTGATGATACTTTGGTTTTTGAAGCTGATGAGAGTGATGAGAGTTTTATCCTTTCAAATCCTTACTGTTCAATCGTTATGAATACAGAACCTGAACATATGGAATATTATGACTATGATCTTAAAAGATTTTATGAAGCATATAAAAAATTTTTAGATATAGCAACGATTAGGGTAATTAACTGTGAAGATCCATTCTTAGCAAGTTATCAAGAGGAGGCTATACGACTCTACCCATCACAAGATATTAAAAATATTGAATTCTTTTTAGAAGATGGTGAACCATTTACAAAGTTTGATCTCAAAGATTTTGGAACATTTGAAATATGGGGATTTGGAGAGCATATAGCACTTGATGCTTCTATAGCTATTTTGGTTGCAAATGAGAGTATGAGTTTAGATCAAATAAGAACAAATATGAAACTTTATAAAGGGATTAAAAAAAGATTTGATGTCGTTAAAAATGATGGTGATTTGATAATAATTGATGATTATGCACATCATCCAACTGAAATAAAAGTAACAATGCAGTCAATCAAACTTTATAAAAATCTAACAAATTCTACAAAAAATATAGTTGTATGGCAACCACATAAATATAGCCGTACACGAGATAATCTTGAAGCATTTAAAGCTTGTTTTACTGGATGTGATGAGCTTATCATTCTCCCTGTTTGGACTGTAAATGAGCCTATTTTAGAGATTGATTTTGTTCATGAATTTGCTTCGTACAATCCTATTTTTGCAGACTCGGTCAAAAGATACGGTGATGTTTTAGAAGTTTGGAAAGATGAACATATTATTTTAACCATCAAAGAGGGGATAGTTCTTGGAGTTGGTGCTGGAGATATAACGTATCAGCTAAGAAATTAAAAATGTAAAGGGGAAATTCCTATGAAAAATATACTACTTGTTGTTGTTTTAACGTTAAGTTTATTTGGTGATGATATTTTTACAAAGTCATTGCTTACAATAGATGGAACATCAATTAGTATCCTTTTTGTAGTTAAATTTCTACTGATTTTTATCATTGGTTTTAGCTTAGGTTGGTTTTATAAACATAAAATCATCAACTCTTCAAAAATAGATGATAAGCTAAGCTCTTCTACCAAAACTATTTTAGGAAATCTTGGTTACTACACTATTATATTTCTAACCATCATTACAGCATTTAATTCAATTGGGTTAAATCTCTCCTCGTTAGCTGTTGTTGCTGGAGCTTTATCTGTTGGAATTGGTTTTGGTTTACAAAATATTGTGTCCAATTTTATCTCTGGGATTATTTTGATGTTTGAGAAATCGGTCAAAGTTGGAGATTATGTAGAGCTTGAAAATGGGGTAAGGGGAACAGTTAGAGAAATACGACTTCGAGCTACCATTATTACTACGAATGAACACATAGATGTAATCGTTCCAAATTCAAATTTTATCCAAAATAGTGTTACCAATCTTACCCTAAACGATGAAGTTTTAAGACTTCGTATCCCTTTTGGAGTAGCGTATGGGACAAAATTTGAACAGTTAGAAAATACAGTTTTAAAAGAGGTTTTGGAAGATGAAACTCTTCCCCATATCAAAAAGGATTCTAACTTAACCCCTCGAATTTGGATGACGGCTATGAATAGTAGCAGTGTGGACTTTGAACTTGTTGTTTGGATTGATGGAGAAAATACAAGAAAAGTGCTTGGGATAAACTCTATTTATCTTATTAAAATCTATGAGACACTCAATGCACATAATATCTCTATCCCATTTCCTCAACTTGATTTGCATATAAAAGAGAGAGGGTTATGACTCTTTTAATTACTTTATTTTTTGTTGTTATTTTTATCTCCTTTCTTTGCTCTATTTTGGAATCTGTTTTATTATCCACAAACCTCCCTTATATTGCTGTTTTAGAGGAGGAAAATCCTGAAATTGGAAAATTATTAAAAAAACTCAAACAAGATATTGATAAATCAATTTCAGCGATTCTTATTTTAAATACTTTTGCAAATACTTTAGGGGCAACTTTTATTGGTGTGGTAGCCCAAACAGTGTTTGGAAATGAAAGTGATTTGATTATCGTTATCTCTATTGTATTAACTTTTAGTATTTTATTTTTTTCTGAGATTATCCCTAAAACAATTGGTGCAGTGTATTGGAAAACTTTAGCTCCAATAGCTACAAGAATTATATATCTTTTTACCATCATAACCTATCCTATTATTGTTATTACAATGTTTGTCACAAAAAAAATCAATAAAAAAAATGGAAAAGAGATTGTTTCAAGAGAAGAATTAATCCAATCTGCCCTTTTAAGTGAAGAGGGTGGTACTATAAACGATATCGAGCTAGATTTAATTGAAAATACTTTGAAACTGAAAGAGATAAAAATAAAAGATATTTACACTCCACGAAGTGTAGTTTTTTCAGTTCAAAAAGATACACCGATTCAAAATATACTTGAAGATAAAAAAACATATAAGTTTTCTAGAGTTCCAGTTTATGGAAATAGTATAGATAATATTGTGGGGATTGTATTAACAAAAAGGATTTTTAAATATGCGATTAAAAATCCAAATATCACAATAGAAAATATTATGAGAAAAGCAAATACAATAAACGAAAACATCCCTGTTTTAAAAGCTTTAAATCGTTTTACAAAAACAAAAGACCATATGCTGATAGTTGTCGATGGATATGGTCAAACCCAAGGGATTGTAACACTTGAAGATTGTCTTGAAACATTATTAGGGTTAGAGATTATGGATGAACTTGATACCACTGAAGATATGAGAAAACTTGCGACAAAGATGATGAAAGTAAAAAGAAAGAAGTTCATACCGCAAGGAAAAAACAATGAACTCTTATAAAAAAATATATCTTATAGTAGAAAGTTTGCAAGATGAAAAAACATTTGCAAATGTTATTTTACATCTTAAAACTCAATACAATCTAGAACCAATTATCCAAAGTCATACTCAATCCATAGAAGAGGAGCTAAATGCACTCTATCTTCTTTATCTTAGTGATAATGAGATTAAAATATTTTTTAAAAGTTGTGTAGAAAGTAATATTGCTATTGCAATTATCCCAAATAATTTTTGCCCATTTAGTATGAAAAACTACGGTATCTCTAAAGATATTTTTGAAGCAATTGATGATGGTTTTAATCAAGAACTTTTAAGTAAAATTGACCTTCTACAGTGTAATGAGTTGATTGTTTTAAACCGTATCATTATAGGTGATATGCATGGGATGGGTCGATTTAATTTCAATGAAAAAAACTATTTTGAGAAACTAAAAATTTTTATAGACAACCTTAAGAATATCACATTTAAAAGCTATACAATTACCACATCAAAAGATCAAAAAATACAAACAGCAGCTTCAGGAATAACGATAATCGACCACTTTATAGCAAATGAAAAATCAACTTTTAGTGAAACTTTATCGAATCATGATGGAAAGCTCAATGCTTTTGTTCTTGCTCCTTCATCATTGATATCTTATCTTTGGTATTTGATTTCAATATTTTTTTACCAAAGGATATCTACAGTTGAACTACCTAAAAGTTTAGGATTTATAAAAAGTTCAAAACTTATCATAAGCTCAAATAAATCAATAGACTTCACAGTTGACAATAACCTTTTAAGCACACAAGAGGTGGTAGTTGAAGTGTTACAAGACAGTATAAATCTCCATCTGGGAAGAAGTTTAAAAGATTTTATAAAATCTGATACCAATAAAATAGAAGAAAAAGACTCTATAAGATTAAATTCCCTTCCACAAGGGGAGATTAATAATATTCTTATTGGTGGAGATTTACCATTTTTTCCAAGAGCAAGTGATGATGATTTTAAAGAGTTATTTATAAGTTTAAGAAATAGTTCGAAGTTTTCATATGTATTTTTAATTTTAATGATATTAAGTACACTCTTAGCAACAACTGGACTTTTTGCAAACTCTGCCCCTGTTATTATAGGAGCAATGATTTTAGCACCTTTGATGTCTCCTATCGTCTCTCTTTCTATGGGTGTTATTAGAGCTGATAAATTTTTGCTTGAACAAAGTGTTCGTACCCTTATTCTTGGGATAGTGATGGCATTATTCTGTTCTTCATTGTTTACACTTTTTATCCCACTTGAACAAATAACTCCAGAGATGCAAGGGCGACTTAACCCAAATTTATTAGACCTTATGGTTGCTATATTTTCAGGAATTGCTGGAGCTTATGCAAATGCTAAAGAGGAGGTTACTAAATCTCTTGCTGGCGTTGCAATTGCAGTTGCTTTAGTCCCTCCACTTAGTGTTACAGGTATTGGATTGGGATTGGGAAATTTTGAAGTTATTTATGGTTCTTTTTTACTTTTCATCACAAATCTTGTCGGGATAACTTTAAGTGCTGCACTTACATTTATAATTCTTGGATATTCTCCTGTTAGAAGGGCAAAAAAAGGGATACTCTACACAACAATTATGATGATTGTAATCACCATTCCCCTTATTTTATCGTTTCTAAAAATGGTAGAACAAAATGACTATATGAATAAACTCAAACCTCTTAAATATATAACTTTAGAGAAAAGTAACATTGAATTAAATGTTAAAAATATTAAAATTAATGAGGGGGATATTGTTATCTCTTTAGAAGTATTAACAAACCATTCCCTTGAACAAAGTGACTTAATCTATATAAAAAATGAAATTCAAACCTATATCCATGAAAAAGTAACTTTAAATATCACTACAAAAATAATCGTTAAGTAAAGGAAAATACAATGCATCTTGAAGATATAAATCCACTTCATTTGGAAGATATTAAAAATGAAAATCACCCTTCGGCTTTTTTTGAAGCGAAAGAGTATAAAGTGTTGATTTTGAGATATTTTGAAGAGAAAGAGAATAACCTCAATGTTTTTTCTTTAAGTTTTTTAATCAATGAAAAGTATGACTTTTTTTATTTCAATAAAGAAGATGGCTCGATTAAAAAATTCTCACTCAAAGAATTTTATATTTTTGTAGATGATATGATTGATAATGGGACAAAATATCTTAACCATCTTGTTAAAAAAACAGAAGATTTGGAAGAGTCTATTTTTGAAAATACTGATACGATGAAACATTGGTTTGAACTTAAAAAACAAATTACAAGAATTGAGCGAATCCTTATACATATTTTAAAAATAGAAGAGCAATTTTATGACAGTATCAAAATAATTAAAGAGGATGTAAACTTAAAAACAGGCTTTGAAGATATCGATGAACATCTCAATCGTTCTCTTAGAATATCTCAAGCGAATAACTTGAAACTTGACCATATTTACAATATTAGAAATGCTTTGATGAATGAAAAAACAAACAGTGTTATGTATATCTTGACTGTTATCTCAGCAATTTTTTTACCACTTAATCTCCTTGTTGGATTTTTTGGGATGAATACTGATGGACTTTATTTTAGTGGAAATCCAAATGGGACTATCATTGTAACTACTATTCTTGGAACTACTATTTTATTGATGTCTTTATTATTTATGAAAAAACGATGGCTCTAATTTTTAATTTTTAAAATAAAATTTTGATACCTTTTATTTACTTTGCTAACCTATAATACTCAAAAGAAAAATTATTAGGAACCTATTTGATAAATATATTGATGATTGAAGATGATAGTGAAATAGCTGAACTTTTAGAAGAGTACCTTTTACAATACAATATTCATCTTACAAATTTTGAAACTCCAGAGCTTGGATTGAGTGGTTTTAGACTCAAAAAATACGATTTAGTTATTTTAGATTTATCGTTACCTGAAATGGATGGGATAGAGGTTTGTAGACTTATACGAGAGAAATCAAATATACCTATAATTATCTCAAGTGCAAGAAGTGATATAACAGATAAAACAAAATGTTTTGAACTTGGTGCTGATGATTATTTGCCAAAACCTTACGATTCACAAGAGCTTGTTTTAAGGATACATTCACTTTTACGAAGAAATAAATTAGTAGAAGATGAAGCACAAAGTAGCAAAAAAATATTTGAAATAGATAACTCTAAACATGAAATTTATAAAAACAATCAACCACTAGAGCTTACAAATGCTGAATACAATATTTTAAAATATCTTATAACAAAAGCTAGTTATGCAGTTAGTAGAGAAGAACTACTTTTAAATGTTGAATCTATTAAATACGATAGCACTTATAAAAGTATTGATGTTTTAATTGGAAGAATTCGTGCAAAAATAGAGGAAAATCCAAAACAACCAAAATACATTATTTCACTTCGAGGGATAGGATACAAACTTGTTAATAGCACAAATACAAATGAATAAAAACTCACTTTTTTTTAAAATAACACTTTTTTTTGGGATTCTTATTGCGATAACCCATATTATTATTTATTTAGGTTACAACATCACAAAACAACAACAAATAGACCTTTATGTAACAAAATATCTCAAAACTTTTCACCAAATAAGGAAAAGTTTTCATCCAGAAGATATCCCTCATTCTCTAAATGGAGATTTTAAAAATAAAAAAGATTTTCCTTTTATGCTACCACCAAAACCTGAAAAGATTGACCCTAAAAAATTTGACGAAGCATTAAAACTATATGATTTAGAAATTTCAAAAGTATCTTATGAGAAACTACAAAAAGATGGCAACTTACTAGCATATGAGAGGGAGTGGGAGTTTTATGAATATGAAGGATATAAGTATTTTTATCTCAAAGATAGATTTGATGATATTTTAATTAAAGATAATATTACCGTTATTGATACTACTAAATATATTATTGCTTTAACTATATTGCTTAATATATTTTTTATCACTTTTTATATTTTCTTAATCAACAAATTAAAACCACTCAAAACGCTCAAAGATAATATTTCAAAATTTGCAGATGGCAATTTAGAGATAAATACTTTGTGTGATGGGAAAGATGAGATAAGTGAAGTATCAAATGAATTTAATAATGCAATTGAACAAATAAGAATCCTTACAAAATCAAGAAACTTATTTTTACGAAATATTATGCATGAACTAAAAACACCAATTACAAAAGGGTTGCTAATCTCTAATTTATTAGAGAAAAGTAAGTTTCAAGAAAGTCTTAAAAAAGCATTTTTTCGTCTTGAATATCTTTTAAATGAATTTGCTAAAATTGAACAATTTACATCCTCAAATGTAAAAATAACTAAAAATACATTTTCTTTGGAAGATATAATTGATAATGCCCTTGATATATTATTTATCCATAAAGATGAGATAAATATTGAAATTCAAGAAAACTTTCTTATTGAAGTTGATTTTGAACTTTTTACTGTTGTAATTAAAAATTTAATAGATAATGCGATGAAATACAGCACTAAAAAGCCAAAACTTTTTATAGAAAACAACAGATTATTTATAATAAGTGAAGGGGAAAAACTACCTTATCCAATAGAAGAGTATCAAAAACCATTTAATAGAAAATATGAAAACAGTAGTGCTGGACTTGGACTTGGACTTTATATTGTTCATAGCATTTTAAAAGCACATAATCTTACTTTAGAGTATAAATTTATTGAAAGTAACAATATTTTTACTATAAATTTCTAAATCTGTTACCTTTTGTTTACCTTAAAAATATATAATTTTTAAAATATCAAAAGGAGATAACATGACAATATCTAGTAACAGTTACACAAGTAGTTTATTATCAACACAAACTACCCAAAGTACACAACAAAAACAACCACCAAGTGCCTCTGATTTAGTTTCAAAACTGATGGAAAATAGTGATGTAAATGGAGATGGATTATTATCAGCGGATGAACTAAGTGGTTTAAGTTCTGAAAATTTTTCAGCAATGGATTCAAATAGTGACGGAAGTTTAAGTTCAGATGAATTAACAACTAGTTTTTCAACACTAATGGATGGTATACAAAATCAAGAGATAACACCAGAAGAGTTTGGAAGCTTTCTCTCTTCTATGGGACTTGATGTTCCTCCTCCACCTCAAGGAGGAGGGAAAGGTGGTCCAGATGTAGGAGCGATGGCAACGCAAATATTTGATGCAAAAGATACCAATCAAGATGGATATGTTAGTGCCGAAGAGTTAGCCGTAGATAGCGATATATTCTCTTCAATAGATAGTGATGGTGATGGCAATATCACAAAAGATGAGATGGAAAAAGGTCTAAAATCACTATTTGATAGTGCAAAAAATGGCGATATTAGCCAAGAAGAATTTAGTAGTATTATGGATCAACTAGGTGTAGAAGCACCACCTCCACCACCAAGTAAAGATGCAACACAAAATGACAATAGCTCAACATCTTCAACAACTTCTATGGAAGACTATACGTTAAAACTGATATCAACTTTGATAGATGCTTTACAGTCTGAACAATCAAATAGTAGTACAACTACTAGTGATAATTCAACTTTAGATTTGAAAAAATTTAAAGAGATGATGAATATGGTAAATAACCAAACACAAAATTCTCAAACAGCTAGTGACCTTAGTGAGTTTTTAAAAAATCTCACATCAACTCTTAGCTCATCTAAATCTTCGTATGCGTAAAGATTATAAAATATCTACAATTAAATAAAGAGGAATATATGGTTTTAGCAACATTAACCATATACTCCCCCTCCTTTACAAATAATTTCTACCATATATACTAAATATTAACTACTTTTAGAAAATCTCTTTGTATCCATTTTGTAACATTTATAAAGAATAGTTATAATATATACACCGAATATCTTGAGATTTTATCTTTTTTCTCTATCTTTTTGTATAAGTTTTTGTTACAATACTTCTTATTGAATAATCATTCATATTTTAATTTTAGGAGGAAAGAATGTCAAAGTATATAAAAAAACTACTAATACCATCACTTATGATATCTAGTATAAATTTATATGGAATATGTACAGATGTTGGAGGGCAATGGTTAATTGATGGTAATCCAATGAATGGTTTTTACAGCACTGAGCAAGAGTGCCTTGCTGCAGAAGGTGGAGGAAGTGGAGGGGACAACCTCCCAACATCTTCTGATAAGATTTTTACTACGTCACTATCTACTGGAGATAACTATACCTTTAGTATTGAAGATTTTGCGTATGCTGATTTAGATAACGATCCGTTATCTGTTATTACTATTTCAACGACATACCTTGCAGATGATACCCATGGTAGCTTTGATGGTGATATTTATATAGATGCAAATTCAAATGGAATTATTGATAGTGGTGAAAATATACCTGTAGCATACCTTTCAAATAATGTTTTATCGGCAGTTCAAGATGGAAAGTTAAAATTTAAACCATCGGCTGGTGGGATACATGATATCTATTTTGTGGTTGGAAATAGTAAAGCATATGCTGTAAATGCAAATAATCTTAAATTTACAGTTATTGAATCAATTAAATATACTCTAACATTTGAAGAAAATGGTGGTTCAACTGTAACAGACCAATCAATTAATGAAAATTCAACAGCAACTGAACCTACAAGTCCTACTAAATCAGGTTATACATTTGGTGGATGGTACACAGATGTAGGGCTTACAAATGCTTATAATTTTTCAACACAACTAAGTGCAAATACAACACTATATGCAAAATGGACAATTATTAATAATGCACCAACAAATTTAACTTTGTCTGCTTCTACAATTGCTGAAAATAGTGCACAAAATACAAAAGTTGGTGACTTCTCTACCACAGATGATGGTACTATTTTTACTTATAGCTTTTGTAATGGTGTAAATGATGGTAATTTTACTATTTCAGGAAATTCACTATTAGTAAAAAATAATTTAGACTACGAAGCTGCAACTACTCAAACTATCTGCGTAAAAACAACAGATAGTGGCAGTCTAAGTTTCAGCAAAAATTTTACTATCAACGTTACTAATGTGAATGAAGCTCCAGTAATAACAAGTACAGCTATCACAAGTAACACAATAAATACACTCTATAGCTATACTCCAACTGCAACCGATCCAGAAGATGACAATATCACTTGGAGCGTAGGAACTGGAACGACACTACCTACTTGGCTCTCTTTTGACAACGGTGTGAAAGTAAATCCTAATTTTACGATTACAAATACTTACAATATTACAAACTATTTAGTTGATATTTCAGAAAATTATACAACTGGTGATTTATTAACTTTTGATAGTTCAAAATTGCCTTCAGGTGTAACTGGTAGTTTTGATGCAACAAAAGGATTACTAAAATTTACAGGTAGTGCAACACCAGCGAGTTGGCAAGAATTATTAAGAACTGTTAAAATGACATTTTCAAATACAAGTACATTAGCAAGGAAAGTAAGCTTTACAGAGGGTAGCAATGTTGGTTTAAAAATCAATGGAGTTATGCACTACTATGAGGTAGTAAATGAAAGTAAAAGTTGGACTAGTGCTAAAAGTGCTGCTGAAGCTAAAACATTCAATGGTTTAAAAGGCTATCTTGTAACAATCACTTCTCAAGTAGAAAATGATTTTATTGTTCAAAAAGTTAATAGTGACTCTTGGATTGGTGCTTCAGATGCACAAACTGAAAGAGAATGGAAATGGGTAACAGGACCAGAATCAGGTACTTACTTCTTCAACCAAATCTCACAAGGGGGAGGAAATGCTATCAATGGACTATACTCAAATTGGTCTTCTGGTGAACCAAATCAATATCTTGGTGCTAATGAAGACTATGGACATATCTATGCTTCAAATAAAAAATGGAACGACTTTCCAGAGTACTATGCAATTAGTTATATAGTGGAGTATGGTGGAATGGGTAATGATGCTAGTACAAGTGATATAACAAAAACAACTACAGTATCACCTTCTCCATTAAGACTTTATGGTACTCCTACAGCAAATGGAACTTATAATGTAACTCTTAGTGTAACAGATAGTGGTGGACATACAACACAACATCCATTTAGTATCACGGTATCAAATAGTAATCTTACACCAACCGTTACAAGTACAGCAATTACAACAGCAACAGTGGGAACTCCTTATGAGTATGTATTAGAAGCAAGTGATGACAATGGTGATACACTTACGTGGAGTAGCTCAACGCTTCCTAGTTGGCTAACTTTAAGTTCATTAAATGGTATAACAAAATTAAAAGGAACTCCAACAAGTTCCAATGTAGGAGCAAATAGTGTATCACTTAGTGTAAGTGATGGAAAACTATCAGCAACTCACAATTTTAGTATCACTGTAGAAGGAGTTCCAGCAATACAAATAACAAGCACACCAACTGAAAATGCAACACTAACTTCTAGCTATATTTATTATCCAACAGCAAAAAGTAGCACAGGGAAACCTATCGCTTGGAGTGTTAAAAATGGGACAAATCTGCCAGCTGGTATCACTTTAGAGGTAGCAAATAGTATTGAAACTATAGCTAGTGGATTATCATACCCAGCAGGAATTATCACAGATATGAATGGAAATGTGTATGTTGCAGATAGAACAGCTTATAGTGTGAAAAAGATAGATACAAATGGGACTTTAACAACACTTATTGGTAGAAATAGTACAAATGAGATGCCAGAAGATATCACTATAGATAAAGATGGTTATCTTTATGTTGCTTATTATGCAAAAGATTATGTGAAAAAATTTAACACTACTGGTACTCTTATAGAAACAATCAATAGTAAAGCTGGTTATTATAATTCTGAAATTGAAGTAGATAGTCTGGGAAATATATATTTACTTTCTTACAAATACAATAGTAACTTGATTGATACTGAATATATAAGTCAAAAGATATCAAATGGTATATCTACAACTTTAACTACAGACAGTGGATTAAATAGATACGATGCCTTTGCAATAGATAACACCGATACACTCTATATTCAGGATTCTATATCAAACTTATCTAAAATAACCTCAAATGGAACGAAAAGTTCTCTAGAGACAAGTATCCATGCTTATGATTTAGCTGTAAATAATGGATATTATTACTATATCTCTAATCATAAACTTTACAAAATGTCTATTGATAGTGGAAATAGCACTGTTTTAGTAGGTAGTGGTTTAGGTTATTATCCAAAAGATATAGAAATCGCAGATGACAATAGTACTATTTATATCGCTGATACATCGAATAAAGCAGTTAAAAAATACTACCAAACTTCAAGACTAAGTGGTACTCCTACTTCAAGTGGAACATACTCTATCACTTTAGTGGCTACTGATGGTGCTGGAAATAGTTTAGAACAAACTTTTAATCTTCTTGTTGATGCAACTGAAAATAGTGCAAATCAAACTATCGCTTCAGGTGAAAGTACAATCACAAGTGACAATATCCCTATCTCTGTAAGCACGATTGGTAATACAAAAAAAGCAATAGCTATGATTGAGGGAAGTGATGGATTGGCAATACAAACTACTGTAACACAAACAACAAGTGGATATAGTTTAGCAAGTATGTCAGTAGGGGGAACTACTTCAACTATTGAATCAACAAATAATAGTAATATAAATATTACTCCAACTGGGACAATATTTACAACTCAAAGTGGTTATGCTACGATAGATACAGCAGGTTTGATAAAAGGTTACTTCGGAAATAATGTTATTCATACATTTGGTAGTATGAATTTTAATGATCTAATAAATAGTAGTTATAATAATCTGTCAATTATAGCATCTCCAACAAGTGCAACAATAGACGATGGTAGCAATAGCATCACTATTGGAGTAACAGGAGGAAGATTTACTATTGATGCATCAACTTCAAGAACACCATCAATAAATCTAATTGGTAAAGGTACAATAAATGCTAATTAAAACTAAGGAATCGATAATGAAAAAAACAATATTAAAATCTATACTATTTTTTATAGTTATTCTTTTAAGTGGATGTGGTAGTGGTACTGATTCAACTAAAACTGTTATTACTATGGCTTTAGACCAGAACTATACAATCGAAAGTGGTGATGTTATTACTACCACTTCAGATGATGCAAATGTAACAGTTACTCTCCAAGCAGAAGATGGAACAAGAATTGCTAGACTTGTAAGTGGTACGGCAATTATCGAGCAATACTAAAAAACATATGGTTGATAGAAAAAGATTTCTATCAACCTTGACTTCAAATAACTTAAATACTCTTTTTAAATCTAAGAGCTGCTATAGTGATAAATAAACTCCCAAGTGCCACAAGTGCTAAAAAATCATCTATCAAATCAAAAAAATCAGCACCCCTTAGAACAATTCCACGCATAATATCTATAAAATAAGTAGCTGGGATAATGTAACTTACAAGATAGATAATATCAGGCATACTCTCTCTTGGAAACATAAATCCAGAGAGTAAAATAGCAGGAAGCATCGTCAAAAAGGCATATTGAATCGCTTGCATTTGATTTTGGGCTTTTGTTGAGATAAGTACTCCAAGTCCGAGCATACAAAAAATATAAACCAAACTCATAAATAAAAGCAACACAATGCTTCCTGAAATAGGCACTCCAAAGAGATACCGCATCAGTAAAAGAACAATGATAACTTGAAAAAAAGCGATGATATTATAGGGTGCTATTTTCCCAAGCATAAGTCCAAGAGGTTGGATTGGAGTTACTAAGATTTGTTCTAAAGTACCTTTTTCTTTCTCTTTTACAATCGATAGAGAGGTAAGGATAACTGTTGTGATATTTAAAATAACAGCGATAAGTCCAGGGACCATAAAGTTTGTCGTTTTAGAATCTGGATTAAATAACATCTGAGTTCGCACATCAATATTGTTTGTGGATACTTTTAGATTTTGCAAAGTGGTGGTAAGTTTCACACCAATTAGTGACGCTGCTTGCATAGCTTGTGAAGCCACAGTTGAATCACTCCCATCTATAAGGACAAGGACACTTCCACTTCTTTTAGCTAATAGTTCACTACTGTAATTTTGCGGAATTATAATCCCTACTTGTGCCTCTCCTCGCACAATCTCTTTGATAAGTTCCTCTTTACTATTTACTTCATTTTTCACTTTAAAGTAGCCACTATTTTCAAAACTCCAAAGTAACTCACTACTTTTTGCACTTCTATCTAAGTTTAAAACTACCGTTTTTATGTCACTTACCGTTGTATTGATAGCATATCCAAAAATAAGCAGTTGCATAATTGGTATCAAAAAGATAAAAATAAGTGTCGTTCTATCTCTTTTAATTTGTTTACTCTCTTTGTAAAAAATAGCTCCAAACCCTTTCAACATCTAGTTATCCGCCAGTTTTGTTAAAGTTACAAAAACATCTTCAAGCGACGGAGCGATAGCTCTTACCTCATCGCACTCAACATCATTCTCTTTTAAATAATTTATAATCTCATCATTTGAAATATTTTCTTGATAAAGTAAATGGACAAATCGTCCAAAGATAGTAGCTTCTTGTACAAATGGTGCATTTTTAAATATTTTAAGAGCTTTTGCTATTGGTGTTGCCATCACTTCAGCTCTTTTATATCCCTCAGGATTGACCTCTTTTAAAGCTCGAAGTTCATCAAGAGTTCCATTTGCTATTAGATTTCCTAGATAAATATATCCCAAACTACCACATCTTTCAGCCTCATCCATATAGTGAGTGGTTACAAAAAAAGTCATTTTGTTTGCTGCATATTCAAAGAAAATATCCCACAAATCTCTTCTAGCAACGGGGTCGATTCCAGCTGTTGGTTCATCTAAAAAAAGCACTTTTGGCTCATGAAAAATAGCACAAGCGAAAGCAAGTCGCTGTTTCCATCCGCCACTTAGATTGCCAGCAAGTTTATTTTCAAATACACGAAGGTCTAGTTTATCAAGTAAAAAATTAGCCCTTGTATCTATTTGTTTTTGAGTAAGTCCATAGATTGAGCCATAAAAATGCATATTTTCTAATACAGTCAAATCCTCATAAAGACTAAACTTTTGAGACATATAGCCCACATTTTTTCGTATCTCTTCCCCATCAATAACAGTATCAAATCCTAGCACACTCCCACTTCCACCATCAGGTATCAAAAGTCCACAAAGCATCTTTATAACTGTCGTTTTCCCAGAACCATTTGGTCCTAAAAATCCATAAATCTCCCCCTCTTTTACTTCAATATTCAAATTATTTACTACAGAAATATTATTAAACTTTTTTGTAAGATTGGTGGTTTTGATAGTCGTTATCATCTTATTTTAAAAACACCTCAATTATCATCCCATTTTTTAAAATAGCATCTTTCACTTTTGCTTTAACTGCGAAAAGAAGATTGTCTCTATCATCTTTAGTGGCGATATTTTTAGGGGTAAATTCCGCTGATTGAGAGATATAAAAAACTTCCCCCTCATATTTTGTAGTTGAATTATCTATTGTGATATAAACTTTTTGCCCCAAAGAGATAAGATTTAGTTTTGTCTGTGACACATAAAATTTTGCATATTTTTCATCTTCTAAGTCAATTTGCACAATAGCTTGATTTGGATTGATAAGGTCACCAATTTGAGCTGAGATATTTTGTACAATCCCATCACTTGAAGCTTTTATAATAGATTCTTTGAGATTTAATTTCGCTAAGTTTAGGTTTGCTTCTATCTCTTTGATACTCTCTTTTGCTAAACTTTTATCTTCATCTCTATACCCACCACTAAGAAGTTCAAGTTTTTTGGCACTAACCTCCTTTTGTGCTTTTGCTTGTAAATAGATACTTTGTGTATCATCATAATCTTTACTCGTTCCCACTCCACTTGCAAAGAGTATTTTTTGTCTTTCAAAGTTTACTTTAGCATTATTTAAAACAGCAGATTTCAAATCCAAATCAGCTTTTGCACTCTCTATCTCCTCTTTTTGATAGCCATTTTTGAGTTTTCGTAAAGTGATTTTTGCTTGATTATATTTCGTTTCTAAAAGGGCAATTTGAAGTTTTTGGGAATCACTATCTAAAACTATGAGATCTTCCCCTTTTTTAACACTATCCCCTTCATTTTTATATATAGCTTTTATTCTTCCACCAAATTTTGAACCTACATAAGCACTTTTTGAATCTATTTGACCACTAAAAGAGAGTTCTTTTGGCTTATTGAGAGGAAAATTAAAATAGATATATCCACCAACTCCAACGATTAACAAAAGGATAAAAAAAGATTTAAAGAGTTTCAAACTGACTTCCTTATTTTTAATGATTGATTTTATACCAATTTCAATTTATTCTTTCTAATTTCATAAAAAAGATTTATTACAGAACGATAAAACGACAAAATCACTATACTAAAATTCAACCTCTTAGATACTATAATAAAAAATATTAAATGAAAGATTGCTATGTATGATTTTATAATAGTTGGTGGTGGAATTGGCGGTGTTTGTAGTGCTGTTACCCTCAGTCAAAAGTACAAAACATTATTGATAGAAAAAGAACCCCATCTTGGTGGTTGTAGTGGAACTTTTACAAGGGGAAAATACTCTTATAATATAGGAGCTACTACATTTGCTATGTATCAAGAGGGGCAAGTGATGAAAAAGTTTTTTGATGCAAATAAACTTAGCTTTGATTTTATGAAGCTAGATATCCCTATTAGTGTTATCATCAATCAAAAAACAATCCATAGATATAGTAATCTTGAGCGATTTATAACCCATATAAATGAAGTTTTTCCACACAACTCCCACCAAAGATTTTGGAATGATATATTTACCCTTGCCCAATCATTTTATAAACAATACGATGTGTACTATAATAAATCAAATCTTTTTGAGCTTTCAAAAACACTTTTCTCTTTTGGAAAACAGTTTATATCGTTTGCTTCACCTATTTTAAAAAATGCAAACACCACCCTACTCTCCTATTATGGAGAGAATATCGATAAAGATTTTATAGAATTTATAGACAATCAACTTTTAATCGTCGCCCAAACACATCTCAAAAATACAAACTTTCTCACTTTAGCACTTGCCCTTAGTTATCCATTTTATGATAATTTTTATATAGAGGGTGGGATGGGGAAGATTTTTGATGTGATAAAAGAAAAAGCTGGAGAGATTCATACAAAAGAGGAGTTTATCACAGCAGTTGAAAATAATGGCACCTATAAAGTTTACACTACAAAAGATGTTTATGAAACAAAAAAGATAGTATTTAATACCACATACCAAAATAATATCAAAGAGAAAAATCATCTCACTCAAAGTGCTTTTGTTCTCTATCTTACCCTTAAAAGTGAAAAAGAGTTTCACCATCACTATCAAATTATCCAAGAGAAAGTTTTTAACAATACTATCTCAAAATCTATCTTTGTATCCTTTTCACATAAAGATGATACTATAATGGCTCCAATTGGAGAGTATAGTGTCACTATCTCTATCCACACAGATACGACATTTTGGGATAGACTTACAAAAGAGGAATATAGACAAAAAAAAGAAACTCTCCAAAAAGAGATAATTACTCTTTTTTGTAATACTTTAAAGATTGATACAAAAGATATTATCAACTCCTTTGGAGCTACCCCAAATACTTTTGGACGATATATCAAAAGGAGAGCTTTAGGTGGAATGCATTTAGAGTTTAAAAACTATTTTCTAAAATTTGGATCGCCAAAAGTAGGAGATTTTTATTATTGTGGGGATAATATTTTCCCTGCTCAAGGTTGGGCAGGGGTTGTTGCAGGGGTTGTTAATATGGAGAAAGTTATAGATGCATCATTTAAAAATTAAAACAAAAGATTGGCTTTTTATCTTCCTTTTTGGTGTTTTTTTTGGGACACTTTTTGGAACTGCACTTTATATTCTAGCGAGCAGTAGTCCCTTTGATGGAGCAATTTTAGGTGGATTAAATGGCTTTTTTATCGCTTTAATGTCACTTTTATTTATCACCATTGGAAACAATTTTATCCTTCCAAAAGTAGCTCCTAAATATTGGAATGGTATCAGTTTTGTTTTGGCATTTTTATCGGGTGTTTTTGGTAGTTTATGGGCATCATTTGCTGCAATTATGGGTGGTGTATTTATCATAGATGGTTACTATAACAATCTCAATCTTTTCACTTTTTTAATAGGGCTTATCACTTATTTGATTGGTTTTGTGATGTATCTGTTTGTAAGTAGTAGAAATCAACAAGAGTTTACAGCGAAACAATATAAAGAAAGTAGATTGCATCTTTTACAAGCACAACTCAATCCCCATTTTTTGTTTAATAGTTTAAACTCAGTTGCTGAGCTTGTCTATGTTGACGCGAAAAAATCTGAAAGAGCAATTATGAATATCTCAAAGTTTTTACGAAGCACCCTTGATGAGAGTCTTAAAGTGAGCCTTGAAAATGAGCTAGAACTTGTACAAAACTATGTAAATATCGAAAATATAAGATTTATGGAGAATATAACACTCCAAATAAATAGAAATAATGAGGCGACAAAAGAGATATTTTTACCAAAATTTTCTATCCAACTTTTGATAGAAAATGCGATTAAACATAACAATGTAGCAAAAAAAACCCTTACAGTAAAAGTGGAAATAGAAAAAATAGACACTCAAATCATCATCACTGTCACAGATAATGGGAAAGGGTTTGAAACTATACACTATGGGACAGGTTTAACAAATCTCAAAGAGAGATTAGAGTTTTTAAACAATGGGACACTTACACAAACAAGTGACACAAACAAAACACAATTTAAAATCACACTAAAGGATAATTATGAAAATATTGGTTATTGATGATGAACAACTAGCACTTGATAGGATGAAAAGAATTTTAGGGGAACTTGGATACAAAGATGTAACCGCTAGTTTAGAGTATTCCATAGCACTTGAACAACGATTTGATGTTGTTTTTTTAGATATTAATATGCCTGAAATAAATGGAATTGAGCTTGGGAAAATGGTACTTAAAAACTTTCCACTTACAAAAATAGTATTTCAAACAGCTTATGATGAGTTTGCCCTTGATGCTTTTGAAGTTGGAAGTGTCGACTATATCTTAAAACCAATCGAACTTGAAAGGGTTGAGAAAACACTTGCAAGGGTAAAAAAAATGGTAGCAAAATCAAATGAAAAACTTCTTGTGAAACTTGGAGGGAATAGCTATATTTTAAATCCCTCTGATGTTTGCTATATCAAAGCTGATTTAGCTGAAGTGTATGTCAAAAGCAAAATTGCAAGTGGATATATGAGTAACAATATGTCTGATTTGGAACTATCACTTGAACCTTTTGGATTTGTACGAGTTCATAGATCGTATCTAGTCAATCTTAACAAAATCAAATCTCTTTCAAGTATTGAAAATAGCAAGTTTGTTATCACTTTTTACGATATAGATGATGAACTAATCTCAAGTAAAGAGGGTGCGAAGTACCTTCGTGGATATCTTGAAAATATTACAATTTAAAAAGGAAAAATATATGAAAATGAAAATAGCAGTCTCGGATTGTCTTTTGGGAACAAAATGCAACTACTCAGCAGGGCATAATAAAGATGATTTTATCTTTAATGAACTTGGAAATTTTGTAGAATTTATCCCATTTTGTCCAGAAATTTTGATGCTTGGAACTCCAAGGGAAACGATACGACTTGTCAATATTGATGGGAAAGAGTGTGTGATTGGAAATAGCACCCAAACAGATTACACAGATGAACTTACACAAATCAGTAAAGAGTTGATTGAAAAAATTATGAAACAAGAAGATGTTTGTGGATTTATTTTTAAATCAAAATCACCCTCTTGTGGAATCGAGCGAGTGAAACTTTATTCTACAAAAAACAACTCACTTGAACCATATACAACTGCTGGTGTGATGGCTAAAATGGCTATCTTAAACTATCCACTTCTTCCAATTGAAGATAATAGTCGTCTTATAGATTCGTGGCTTAGGGAAAATTTTGTGATGCAACTTTTCGCTTATTTTGATTTTGAACAGTTTAAAAAAGGGGCAACAAAAGTAAATGACTTAGTAATTTTTCACACAAGTTACAAATTTTTAATGATGTCAAAAAGTACAAAAACATACAATGAATTAGGCTCAATTGTTGCAAATAGAGTAAAGCTTAGTTTTGATGAGCTTCTAGCAACTTATGAGAAAGCTTTTAAAGAGGCTTTAAAACTCAAAAATAGCAGAAAAAAAAGTTTCAATGCATTACAACATATGTATGGATTTGTGAAAGATTTTGTCGGTGAAGATGAAAAAGAGGCTATTTTAGAGCAATTTGAAGATTTTAAAAATGGAACAATCCCAATCATCTCCGCTGTTTCAATGCTTGAACTTTTTGCAAAAAAATATGAGTGTAAATATCTTTTAGGGCAAAAACTATTACATCCCTACCCAAAAGAATTAAGGCTAAGAAGCGATATCAAAGCTTTTAAATAAGGTTATATTTTAGGATAAAGCCAAACTTACTAAAATTTTGTTATTATTGTTCAAATATAAAAAGTAGGAATTTATTATGCAAACTTTAACTTTACAGGTTCAAGATAGTTTCGTTCCCAATTTACTCAATTTTCTAGAACAATTTAAAAATGAAGTTGTTATTCAAAAAGATAAAAATTTAGAATATGACCCGTATTTTTATGAAAGACAAAAAGAACTTCAACAAATCAGAGCTGATATCAAAAGTGGGAAAAGTGAATTGATTTCATTTGAAGATTTTGAAAATAGAGTCAACAATTTTGAAAAAGAACTTGAACAAAAATATACAAATTAAACTTATTTGATGATTTCCTTTTACCTTACAAAATCAAAAATGATTTGAAGTAGTGTTTGATAAGCCCTTGTTTGTCCTCTTTTGTTTTTGGAAGTTTGATTTGTAAATCTTTGTATCGTTTCGTAAATAGATACTTTTCAATCAGTCCAAGATTTGCTAATTTTTGATAAATTCCTAACACAAAAGCACTATTTTGTTTAATCTCTTTTGCGATGGCTATACTATAAATCGTATGGATATTTTCTATATCTTCAAGAGTTTCGATAGCTAATCGAAGAGCTAAAATATACTCTATCTCTTCTAATTTAAACTCACCAGTTATTGATTTTGAATATTTTTCTAGGAGCATTTTGCACTCACGAAGTTCATCATATTTATTATCGCCGTTTTTCAAATACTCATAAAGCTTTGGTTTTGTAGTTTTCCAATTATTAAAAGTAAATCTCGTTACCTCAAACTGTTCCGTCACTTCTTTATTAGAAAGCATAAATTATTCCTCAAAACTTTTTAAAGTATTGTAATTGTTAAATAATTTATCGCATTTAATAGTTATCAAAACAAATTAGTATGTTTATTCAGCATAATTTATTTATAATTTACATTACTTTTAACAATATAAATTATTAATCATTTCTGTGAATATTAAAGAGCCAAAATTGTTAAATAATTTACAACTAAATTTAAAATGGAGATGATTATGAAAAGTTTTATTATGGGTGCAGCGATAGCTGGTGGGATTTTATTTTTGTTTGTTTCACAAACTTGGATTGTTGTAGTTGCATTTTGGGCAATCATCGCTTTGTTTACTTATTTATCAAGTAAATTTTCAGACAAATAAATATTTTAGGAATCAAAATGAAAAAAATTAATTTAATAACTATTCCATTAGCTGTAGTTTCACTTTTATTTGGTGGTTGTGCAAGTAAATACGAACAAGAACAGCAAGAACGAGCTTTAGTAATACAGAAAGAAGCAGATAAGCTTGGACTTACAGTTTCAGAGTATAAAAATTATCAGGAAAAAGAACAGCAAAAAGTAGAAGCTGAAAAACAAAAAGCTATATTTGATAGAATAGCTCAATATGAGATAGACTATCTTAAAGAATATGAAGATATAAAAAAACAAATTCCCGAACTAAAAATAGCTTGGGTACAACCAAAAAATAAAAAAGAAGATTGCAAAGTTTATGTTGACTATCACGATAAAAATCCAACATTAGATGAATCATATAAATTATTTTGGGATGGGGAATGCAAAGATGGTTATGCTTATGGACTTGGCAGAGAAATAGTAAAAGCGAATTTAGAAGACAATTGGCAAATAGGTATCTATGAAAAAGGGATACCAACTGGTGGCATTATCATTAAAGATAATTTGCATAATGTGTTAACTGAGGGCGAAGCTAATTATGGTGGCTCTATGTATGCTGTTACTAGGGTAATATCTGAAGAGAATAGAGATATAAATATAGTTTATAAAAGTGGAATTAGTGGTAGTAAAAATGAACCAGCTTTATTTGTGGCAACTTCACCATTTTGGAATCAAACACAAGTTTATCAAAAAGCTTATCCAAATTTTTGCTATGGCTTGGCACATCATAGCAATAATGATGAACAAACTGTTGATTTCTTATTTTCACTTTATGATAAAAATGGTAAACGGCACGGCTGGGCTATTGAAAAAAATAAAAATCAAAACATGCAAACTGCAGAGTATATAAATGGAAATAGGCAAACAATAACATTTCCAAAAGAATATAATGGTAAAGCAGATGAGATTATCAGTGAAATATCTCAAGCTGAAGAGAAGGCATTTAATGCTCAAAATCAAGCTCAACTTGTCAAAAAACAATATCTTAGAAAGATTTGTAAAGAGAGTGTAAAAGTTAATTTTATGGACAATGAAGAGTATAAAGAAGTTTGTGATGATAAGGCTGAAAAAGAATTAATGGCTAAAATTGATGCAAAACTTCAAAAACTTACCCAAGCAAAAATAGTAAGGATTGAACAAAAGAAACAAGAACAACAGCAATTATCAGAACAACTATATCGACAACAACAACTAGCAATTCAACAAAGACAAGTAGAAGAACAAGAGTCTGCTAGAAACTCAAATCAAGTAATACAAGGTATAAATCAATTAACACAAAATCTAAATAATATAAATTACAATTCACAGATACGACAGCAAAATTTTCAGCTTCAACAATTAAATAATAATCTAATGTACAAAAAATGGTGATATAAATAAGAGGGAATCAGTGGTAAGCATACCATTTAACTTTTATTGATATTTTTCACTAGCTTCCAATGTCCACATTGGGAGTTTCTCTCAATCCATAAATCTTAAAATCATCACTTGAAACTAAATTCTTGAACCACTTTTATCGGCTTCAAACGATAGATAATTTTTTAGAAAAATAAGGTTATAATCTTTAAAATTGATTTTAAATCAAAAGAAGGAACTTTACAATGCAAACGATAGAACTTCAAATTCCAGATAATATTTACAATCAGTTAGTTAAAAGTGGGATTGATATCAAGCAACAACTTCAAGATAATCTTTATGATTTATTGGATGATGGATATCCGTCTATCACAACCCAAGAAGCGACAAAAAGAGTGAGTGATGCAGTGAGAGATTATGAATCAGGAGCTATGAAAACTGTACCTTATGAGCAAGGTATGGATAAAATCGATAATTGGTTAAAAACTATTTAATGCCTTTTATGATTGAAAAAAATCCAGCCTTTGATGACAGTTTATTTGCAATTTTAAAATATATCGCAAATGATAGTCCAAATAATGCTAGAAAATTTAAAAGTAAGATTGACAGAACAATTAAAAACCTTTTAAATATGCCTTTTAATTTAGAAAATCTCACTACTATCAATCAGAAAATGTAAGAGATTTAATCTTCAAAGGATATACAATCCCTTATGTGATAGATAGCGATAAATACAAGATAGTTGTCCTTGATATTTTCAAGTGGAGTGATAGATAAGTTTCTCTCAATCCACAAATCTCAAAATACTAAGTTTCAACCTAAATTTGCAAAACCAAAAATAAAGTACAAAAATATTTCGTACTCTACTCCCTCACCAAGTTAGCATTTGTAATTGCACTTAATGGTTCATTTACATTGAAAATCTTTGCTCTGATATTTGTATATCCAAAAGACTCAAGTCTTTTAGTATGTTTATCTAAATATCTTTGCACATCATTTTCATTATCAAAAAGATAGATTCCACCAGCTTCTTTTGTTGCTTCATTTTCAGTCCAGATTTTCCAAATCAAACCATCTTCATTTGCTATATCTTTTGCCAAATCTTCAAAAGCTTCTGCCATTTTTTCCCCAAATATCCCATCGTGTGGGAAATCTACTTGTAAAAGGTATTTCATGTTATACTCCTAAATATTTTTTGAAAATATACAATAAAATATAAATTATGTCAACTAGGTTTACAATGTCAATATGTTTTTTATCTTTAGAAACAAGTAAAATATTTAATAAATTAATCTTAAATTGCTTAGAAAATAATGGTTTTGATGGGTTGAGTGAAGCTTTAATCGTTTTATTTCCATACATCGATGCAAATGATAAGATTACCGTATCACAACTATCGAAACAAGTGGGATATACTCGTCAAGCTATCCACAAAAGTATAAAAAAGCTTGAAGAGTTCGGATATATTACATTGGTTTTAGAAAATCAAAAAGAGAAATTTATCCACTTTACACCCAAAGGTGAAAAATTGATGTTGATCGCAAATGAGTTTATTTTGGAGATTGAAAATAATTTAGAAAAACTTATTGGTTCAAAAGAGTTAGCAAATCATATAAAAAATCAAATGGCAATTTACAAATATTTACAAGAAAAATAAACTTCCTCCTATTGTATCAACACAATGTAATCAAGAAAGAGTAAACACTTTTAAATAAATTCAATTATAAGAATATGTTGTATAATTTGGCATCAAAATTTAGGGGTACTTTATGAATAAAATTCGCCAATTTATAATTGTCTTTCTTTTTATCACTTTTTTTAGTGGTTGTGGTATCCCAGCTATTCATCAAGCAATTGCAACCAAAAACAATCAACAACTTGAAACCCTTGTCAAAAATGGTGAAGATATTGAAGAAAACTATAATGAATATTTACCTTGGACACCTCTTATGTATGCCATCCAAACAGGAAATGTAGAAGCTGCAAAACTACTTATTAACCATGGAGCAGATGTAAAAAAAGAGTACTTAGGCTCAAATTCCCTATTTTTAGCTGCAAATCTTGGAAATGAAGAGTTAATCAAACTCATCCTTGATAAAGGATTAGATATCAACTCAAAAAATAATCTAGGTGAGACGATTCTTTTTCCAGTTACTCGTACTGGAAAACTTCCTGTTGTTAAATATTTGTTAGATAATGGTGCTGATGTTCATATTTTAAGTGATGGAAAAACCACTGTTTTATTTTCAGCAGCTACAAGTGGAAATGTGGAACTTATCGATTTATATATTAAAAAAGGGCTAAGTATCAATGATGCAACTCAATCTGGCATCACTCCTATTTTTAATGCCGTGGCATTTGCTCGCCTTGATGCCTTGAAATTTCTCATAAAGAATGGGGCAAATCCCAATCAAAAAACAACTGAAAATAAAACACCACTTTATAACGTAACAATTACAATCAAAACAAAATTAGATGCGATAAAATTGTGGTCAGCGTATCCAACATTACAAGAATTTATTAAAACAGAACGAAAAAATATTGACAACTTAATTGAGTGTTGGAAAGTTCTCATTGATGCAAAAGTAGATCCAGATAGTGTTGATATTTATAATAAAAAAGCATTGGATTATTTAAGTGAGTATCCAGAGTATTATAATATTTTGGCGAAATATGCACAAAATAAAAGCAAAGTAATCGTGGAAGAGAAAACAAATAATGAGATTCAAGCAAAAGTAAATAGTTTGCTTGAAAAAGAAGATTTTGAAGGGTTAAAACTACTAACAGAACAAAATCCAAACTCTGTAAATTATATCCAAAATGATGAACTTCGACTTATGCTTACTGGTCCAAAAGGGATGAAAGTTGGGGATATCAAAAAACTTCTTAATAATGGAAAAAGTGATACGATAGTAGTTTCACTCATAAAAAGGGTACAGACTCCATATAAAGAATATACGATTGATGAGATTGATATCCTTTCTAAAATGGGACTTAGCGATAGAGTAATAGCTGCTATGATAGATGTTACTACTGAACTTTTAAAAGATGATAAAAAGAAAAAAGAACAAGAAAAATATCTTACAGAGCAAAAAAAGATATCAGAGCAAAAAACTGAAACAAAAGTTATTTACCAAAACAATGGTGTACAAGAGAGTAATCCTGTAGTTGATACTCTGAAAAATGAAGCAACAAAACAAATCGGTAAAATGATATTTGATAGATTATTTTAATCTCTAGTTGCTAAACTCAGTCATAAATGTACGGTAAAGTAACGGTACCATTTGTCTTTGGAGCTTTTTGTTTGTTCGTGACTCGATTGAAACACTAGCAAAAAAAGTTTTCCAAAGATTTGAAAACTTCTCTTCATTGACACTCATCGTTGGTTCATCAAAAGTGGCTACCTCTTGCACTCCTATCAAACTCTCATTTTTGATAAAAGCTAGTTTACGGCTTATGTCGTGGATGATGTAGTTTTGGTTGTTAAATCTCTCAAGAAAATGAATCCCAAGATGATAAACAATATTAAACTTTGTCTCTATCTTCCCATACAGCATCCCATCATCAAGCTCAATAAATCGTATAAATCCAGTCATTTTATGGTTATATCTAAAAAGTTCTTTTTGTAAATTCTGAATATTAAAAATAAAAGGATGATTGATATTTTCTAACTCTTTTTGGCTCCTAAATCCTAAAATAATAAAGTGCAATAGATCAAGTTCAAACTCCACACTATCACACATAAAAATATTAAATATTGTTTCAAAATTGTTCTTCGTAAACTTTTTGTTGAGTGCTTCCAAAACTTTCAAACTCTTCTCCTCTTGATACTCAACAACTAAAATATCATCAAGGATAAGTGTATTTGGAACCTCTCGTAAAATCTTTGAAGTGGTAATTTTTCGATAGTAAACATCATACACTAAAGTTAAAAATCCCTCAAAACTCCCATCATAGACAACTAACATTTTAAAACTCCCCAGTTATCACACTATAGTCAAAATCAAAAAGATTGGGTGCTTTAATTATCTTTGGAGGATTAAGTGCTAGTTTTATCTTATCGCTATACATCGGAACCTCTTTTTGGTACACTCCATTGCAAGTGATAAAATATTTTGCATTTTTTACTGAAATTTTAAGCTGTTTGAGACTATCAAAAGTGAGCTTCTTAAACCGTCTTGCATTGATAATTTTCATTGCCCCCTTTGTTCCAATTCCAGGAATTCGTATCAATTCCTCTTTCGTAGCTTTGTTTATCTCCATCGGAAAAAGATGGAGATTATTCAAAGCCCAAAACATTTTTGGGTCAAGCTCCTCATCCAAATTTGGATTATCAACATTAACTATCTCATCAGCTTTAAAATCATAAAATCGAAGTAACCAATCAGCTTGATAAAGTCTATGTTCCCTTAAAAGTGGTGGTTTTGAAGTGGCAAGGGCTGGAAGGTTTTTGTCATTATTCACTGGAATATAAGCACTATAATATACCCGTTTCAGAAGTGCTTTATCGTACAAAGCGGAGCTTAGTTTTAAAATATCTCTATCACTTTCAGGAGTTGCTCCAACGATAAGTTGGGTACTCATCCCTATTGGTTTATTCGTACGCTCCATACTAAAATCTCGTGCAAGTTTGAGTGGTTGCAACACTTTTTCTTTTGTTTTATTTGGGGCTAGGAGTTTGAGACTTGCATCACTTGGAAGCTCGATATTTGAACTCACTCGACTTGCAAGTTTCACGACTTCTTCAATAAGTTTAGCATCACTCCCTGGGATAAGTTTCACATGGATGTAGCCATTAAATTTATACTCATGCCGTAAAATCCGAAGAGTTCTCAAGATAAGTTGCATCGTATGGTCTTCACTCTCAATGATTCCACTACTTAAAAAAAGCCCCTCTATATAGTTTCTTTTGTAAAAATTTATCGTGATGTCAGCAAGTTCCCTTGGAGCAAAAGCAGTTCGTGGAATATCATTTGAAACTCGATTGATACAATACGCACAATCATAAATACAAAAATTTGTAAGCAAAACTTTGAGCAACGATACACACCGTCCATCACTTGTAAATGTGTGACAAATCCCACTACTAGCAGTAGCTCCAAGCTCCCCCGTTTTGTAATTATTTTCACTTCCACTTGAACTACAACTCACATCGTATTTGGCACTATCACTTAAAATCTGCATCTTTTGGAAAATATTTTTTTTCATTTGTTTATAAATTTATTCACTTCTATTTTTTGAGTATCATAGCAAAAGTAAATATTTTTATTGAAAAGTATTGCAAATTGATATACTTTTGTGTTTAATTTCTTTGTTGTCTATTGTAATCACTTAGATTTAAAAAAATCATCAAACAAAAAAATCTTAAGAAGTTTATAAAAGCTCTGGTTCTGCCTTTCCGTAGTACCAACCTTGTGCATAGTCAACCCCTAAAGATTTTACGAGTGCATCAACTTCTTTTGAACTTACAAACTCAGCTATCGTTTTCATATTTGATTTTTGTGCAAAATTTACCAAAGATTTTACCACTTCAACAGCTCTATCATCTTCTAAAATATATTTTATAATTGACCCATCTATCTTTACATAATCTGCTTTTAGTGAAATAAGATAACTATAATTAGAATATCCACTTCCAAAATCATCTATTGCAATTTTTACCCCAACAGCTTTAAATTTATTGATAATCTTAGTGATAGAGTCATTATCTTCTATCTCTTCTGATTCCACTATCTCAAGGACAAGTCGTTTAAATACACCTTTTTGTTCAGCATAATCATAAACAAACTGCATCAACTTCTCATTCATCAAATCTTCTATACTAAAATTAATCGAAAATTCTTCCAAACAATTTGCAAACTTATCGATTGATTTAGCAACTATTTTATAGGTTAATTCTGGATATAACTTTGTTTTTTTAGCAACTGGCAAATAATTATCAGGAAATACCACTTGCCCATCTTCTAAAAGTCTCATAAGACACTCATATTTTTCTATTTTCCCTGTATGATAGTTATATATTGGTTGATAATATGGGACTATTTTATCCTCTTCAAGAGCTAGATGAAGCTTTTTAACCCATAAAATATTTTGTTTGTACTCTTGGATATTATTCATAGAATCTTCATACACTTTTATTCTAATTTTTTTATTTTTAGCTTCACTTAATGCCATATCTGCATATGTAAATAAATTCTCATTATCCAATGCTATACCAGCAGTGTAGGTGAGTATAAAGCTATGTTCATCTACGATATATGGTTCTTTACCTATCGTATCCATAAAAGTAGCCACTTTACCAAGTACCGTTTGTACCTCATCTTTTAAGGTATAAAAAGCAAAAACATCTGCCTGAACTCTATACAAACTATATTTATCATCAGCAATAAAATTAAACAATCTAGCCCCAAGTTCTTTTATAATAGCATCACCAGTAATATGTCCTCTAATATCATTCACCTCTTTAAATCTATCAATATTTATAAGGACTAAGACCCCATTTTTATCGTGATTTAAAGCATCTATTAAACTTACTCTATTCCCAAGTCCAGTAAGAGGGTCCGTACTAAAAATACTTTTAAGTTTCGTTCTTTTTTCTATCAATTCAGTAACATCATAACCAGATGATATGTACTCTATAATATTTCCATTACTATCTTTTATTGGTACAATCGTTGTACTGTTATAGTAACTTTCTCCATTTTTCTTTTTATTTTTAATTAAACCTTTCCAAATATGCCCTTTTGAAATTCTTTTCCAAAGTTTTTGAAATTGTGTTTTTGGTGTTTGTGGATGTCTTACAATATTGTGATTAGCTCCTATTACTTCCTCTTGTGTATAACCACTGACTTTTGTGAAATTATTATTTACATATGTCAATATTCCATCTATATCTGTTTTTGATACGACCGAACTTGAATCTAAAATAAGTTTATATTGCTCTAGCATATTCATATGCTCTTTTTGTGATTGTTCAATTTTTTTAATTCGTCTAGAGATAAATAATGCCGAGAGTAAACTAAGAATTATCAAAATACTTAATATAAAAAATATCTTTTGTAGATTGTCATAGAGTGATTGTTTTAGTAGTCTCTCCTCTTCTG
Organism: Arcobacteraceae bacterium; assembly: GCA_028687375.1. GTDB lineage: Bacteria > Campylobacterota > Campylobacteria > Campylobacterales > Arcobacteraceae > CAIJNA01. The sequence goes on from JAQUAG010000001.1 coordinate 41,933, forward strand.
CATGTATTTTTTTTAATTCAGTTAAATAAAATCCTGAACCAATAATCATATTCCACTCTTTGATAAGATGAACATAAGATATCTTTTCATCTATTATTTTAGTGTCAGGAAGTTCCCACATATAGCTTATGAACCCCTCTTTTTTTTCTAAAACAAGTTTACTAATATTTTGAAATAGATACTGCCCATCATGTGTTTTAAAATCTTTTAAATTAGCTCCAATCAATTCTTTTGATGGATGCATGAACATTGTATAATCTAAATCATTGATCCAAAAATAACCATAATTTTGTTCTCCAAATCGCTCGTGTTCAAGTTCTTTAAAAATCATTTTTTGCACTTTTTTTTCAAATTCATTTTTATAGATTCCAGCAGCAATATAGATATTTAAGTGTTCTAATTTTTTTGCATATACATATTTTTGGTATAGTTCATTGGTGTTTGTATGAGGTTTTAGCCAATGATAACTACCAAAATTTTCATTCTTTTTCAAAGTATTTTTTATAAAATCTTCAAGTTCTTTATCATTTTGCAATAAATTTAAAATATTTTTATTGACAAATGAACTATTACTACCATGATAGAGGATAATCCCATCACTATCAAAGATATAAAAGTAACCACTTTCATTGTCCCATTTGAGTAAATCTAACTCATTTTTGTATTTTGCTAAGAGTTGTTTTTTTGTAAGTGAATGATTGACTGGATTTGTAAACATAGCGTTTACAAAGTCCACCTTTTCTTCAAGATCATCTCTTATTGAATTATAAGAGATAGTATTTAGAGTATCAATTCTTTTGATTATTCTTGTTATCTCATTTTTAACAAGTTCTTTATTCCTTTTTATGTAGGTTTCTTCTTGTTGTTTTACTCTTGTTTCATAAGAATTATTTGTGATGATTACCGTAAATATACCAATGACCAAAGTAAATACAATGGCTGTAACTACGATGTTTAAGAAACTAATTTTAGATAATGACCATTTCATAAGTTACCTCTTCAAAAGTGATAACTTTATTGTATCTTAATTTAATTATATTTTTATTATCAAGTTTTTATCTTCCTCTTTTTGAAAATAACTATTATAAAACTGTTTTGCAGTTCCAATATTATCACTTTGATACTCTATAATAAGATGTCTACGGTTTGATTCATATTATCCCCTTAAACTATTTTTTTTGCTATTTTTATTTTCTATATGCTAACTCTATTTATTTTGACGAGAAAACCAATTATACACACCTGTACCAATGATGAGGAGCGTTACGCCAAGTACTAAATAAAATGCATTTATTAATTTACTATAATCATCCAAAGCAATTTTAAATACAGCCATTAAAGACTCAATAGACAATGCAATAATTATAGATGTCAAGAATTTACTAAGTGTTTTACTTTGTAAATCATTGCCATAATTGAATGTTTTAAATAACACATCGTTTTTCACAATAGTTTTCGCCAAATCATAAATGGCAAGACCGATGGTAATAGAGATAATTGAAGTAAATATTTCATGCATCATATCTTGCCCTGCATTTTGAGAAAATAGCATATGTAAAAAAATATATCCGCCATAAAGTATTAAAAAGACAGAAACAATGCCAAGCAACAAACCACCGCCTCCCATAATGTAAGTATTAACTTTTTCAAAAACACTGTTATGTTCGATAAGGCGAAGTTCTTCAAGAAGCTTCAGTAAATCAAAATCTACTACAAAATACTCATCATTATGTCGCTTTACTGCAGTAAGTGTAGGCAATCCTGTAACATGATGAAGATAAGGATTACTAATATGTACAAGTTCTTCATTAAAGCTTACCCATTTAAAATAAAATGATTTATCTGTATCTTTTCGACTTTCATCCACATACTTTCTACCAATAGATGACGTAGATTGAACAAAAGAGCTATTTACAGAATAGACTATTTCTGCAGCTTTTTCAAAATCAAAAAAACGATGCATGTCTTTCTCATCACTAGAGATAGGAGAAAATCTTTCCATTGTGTTACGAACATAGTACTGAACACTATTTTTATTTTCTGTATAAATAATAATAACTCTTTTCATAAAAATCCTCCTATGCTTAAACTCTTATGAAAGTTATAACACTCATCAGATTAAGAGTGATATATGATAAGAACATAGTAAATATATTTAAGAAATACCCTTTGATGTATCAAAACAAAGTTCATAATAATTGTTATTGTTATACGAAAACTCTTGTATCACTTCAAGCCCAATTTTTCTTGTATGCGCTTCGTAAGAACGAGGATTTATTTTATTTATAAATGTTACAAGTATTGGATAGCGTTTTGCCATACTTTTTCTCGCAAAGTCGAAAATATTTTTAAGTACTTCTGTCCCTCTTACACTTTTATCTATACATATTGGACCATATTGGTAAGAGTTTTCGACACTTAGTTTTTGTCCCAAATATTCAAGCTCCCCAAGATGCTCTATCATAAAAGCAAACATTGGCCATTTTGACCAAAACTGCCAAGATGCTGACATCACATAAGCTACTACTTCATCATCTTGAAGTGCTATAAAAAGTCCTTGCTCTTGTTCGATAAGTTCACTAAGTTGTTCTTTTGTAAAAGGAGTTGTGACAAAACCATCTTTTTTATCTTCCTCTTTTATGCTATCAATTTGATACCTAAAGTGCAATTCCAATACTTTTTCTATATCACTTAATTCTGCTATTTTTAGTTTCATTGTAGTTCCTTTTTTAATAAAAATCTCCCTTTTAGTTCATAGATAGATTAAAACTATTCTATCCATTTATCGAGTAATTGAAATAGTGCTAGATTTGTGTTTTGAATATGGCAAGTTCCTGCATAAATCGTATCAATATCACTAATATATGGTGAATCAAAATCAAGATAATCACCATCAGCATTTAAAAGTCCATTCATACTTTCTTTAGTAGTTTCAAAATGAAATTGTGTTGCAATAATATCTCCATTTGGTGTGGCAAACGCTTGATTTTCAAAAGCATCATTGGAAGCTATTCGTATTGTCCCTTGTGGCAAGTCAAATGTGTCGCCATGCCAATGAAATACAGTTTGAATCGGCTCCAAAGACTCAGTTAAAGGGTGTGGAAGTATCTTTATATCTCGCCATCCTGCTTCGCGTGTATGCGATGGATAAACAGATGCACCCATAGCACTTGCGATAAGTTGTGCACCTAAACAAATACCAAAAGTTTTCCCTCCCTCATTGATGCGTTGTTGTAAAAATTCAATCTCGTTATGGATAAAATCTAAATCATCATAAGCACTCATAGACCCACCCAATACAATCAAAAGGTCATCTGCTTCAAGTGGTTCATTTTCCCAACATCGAATAACTTTGTAAGAGATTCCTCTCATCCGTGCCCAGTCGCCTATTGCAGCTTCATTTTCAAAAGGTACATGTTGCCAAATTGTCATAATAAAACTCCTGTAATATTTAGTTTGTAATTGAATCCCAGAGGTAAGTTATTCTCTTTAGAAACTGATTCGTAAGCTATTAAATTTTTCTTTCTTTCAATACCCCAACGGTAACCACTCATCGCACCACTTTTTGCTATAACTCTATGACATGGGATAAGGTAACCAACATGATTTTTCCCAATGGCACTTGCAACTGCACGAACAGATTTTGGTTTATCAAGAAAATTTGCCATATCTTGATAGGTTGCAACCACTCCATTTGGAAGATTTAAAAGTGCTTTCCAGACATTGACTTGAAAATTTGTCCCTTTAACTAAAAGGTTGTATTTTTTGTTTTTGATAAAAATATTTTCTAAGTATTCATTTGCTTTATCATCGTTATGAACTAAAGTTGCATTTTCCCAAAACTCTTGAAACCTACTAAATATCAACTCTTTGTTGTTGTCGATAAAGCCCAAATAACAAATACCTTTATCCGTATATGCTATCAAAGCTTCACCAAAAGGTGTCTCTCCATATCCAAAAGTGATACAAACATCTTTCCCTTTTTCTCTCCACTCTTTTGGAGTTATCCATAAAACCTGCTCTTTAAAGTTGTCGTCGATATAGCGAATCGCTTTTTCTATTTGTTCATAATGACTATTTGAATCTGTAAAACAATTCATAGATAAACCTTATATGATTTTGTAAAAGTATAACTCAAAGAGAGAAAAGAAACAATCCAAAAATTGCTAATAAATTTATTTGCTATTAACTTCCAGTTATAAACTTTTTCTTTTTAAATTAAACAACACAACTGCTATAAATGCAAGGATACACCCAATAATAGTTGACATTTCTAACTTTTCTCCAAATACAAAATAGCTTGATACAATAGCTCCAATAGGGACAATAAACATAAAAACAGATGCTCTATGAGCACCTATTTTACTAGCCGAGATGAAAAATAATGTCGTACTAAAAGTACCAGATAAAAGCCCCATAAATAAAATACTTATCCAAAAAGTCTGGTCATACGCACCTAAATCAAAAGGATGATAAGGTAAAGCAAAATACATATTCACCAATGAAGTTACGGCAAATACCACTAAAGTATAAAACATTGGATTTGATTTTTGTGAGGCTTTTTGAGAGAGTAGAGTTACAAATGTCCAAACGATAGCACACAATACAAAATAGATACTATCAACATTTAAAAATCCAAACCCCTCAAAAGGTATCTGAAGTAAGATAATCGCACCAATAATCCCTATGCTTAAAGCGATAATTTGTCTTGTTGAAACTTTTACCCCAAAAATAGCTATCGATAAAAGATATGTGATAATAGGAGATAATGAAGTTACTAAAGTTCCTCCATAACCAGCTTGTCCATGGGCAACACCAACAAAAAAGAGATAATTAAAAAGTGCTGTCAAAAGCCCAGCCCCAACCATATAAACTAATCCTAATTTATCACTTTTAAAAGGTGTTTTTAAATACCAAATCAAAGGGAGTATTGAGATAAAAGATATTGCATATCTCCAAAAAGCAGATACTTCAGCATTTGAGTGAGCAACGGCAATTTTACCTACAGTCCAAGCTATACCCCAAAAAAGCATCGCAACAATCATCGCTATAAAATATTTCATTGAATGATTTGTATTTTCCATCTCAATAGCCTTATAAATTTTTTGGAAGTATATCCCAAAGAGATAAAATAAACAATCCAAAAATTGCTAAAATCTAAACAAAAAATACCATTTTCTAACACTAAATTTTGTAAAAAATCTGTTTCAATTTTTCTATTGAAGTAGAGATTATATTTCTGATGATGGTGATAATTTACTAAAAAAAGAGTTCATACTTTATATCTATTTTTGTAATCAATAAAGAATCATTAGAGGGGATAAGCCCTTTTTTCAAAAGTGCATTTTTTACAATCGCTTTATTGTAAAGTAAAACATCTTCACGAGTAAGGTATTCATCTACATCTATCCATCTAGCTTCCATTATCTCATCATCATCCATAATTGAAATCTTCGTTGATAATGGTTTTGCAAGAGAAACAACATACAAATTTGACTCTCCAAATTGTGCTGGGGAAAAATGCCCTAAACTGATAACAGAATCAAACTCAACTTCTATCCCAGTCTCTTCAAAAACTTCTCTAACCACTGCTTGAGAGATATTTTCTCTATCATCTATAAAACCACCAGGAAGTTTGTATGACTGCCAAATTCTATCTTTTACAACCAAAAGATTATTTTCATTCATCACAACAACACCAACTCCTAAAGTATGATTGACAGCTGTTGGTATTATCGCATTTTCTACAACTCTTTTTACCAAAGTTATATCTCGTTCATTACAGTGGTGGAAAATAAAACCATGCTTTGTTAAAATAGGGATAAAGTTTGATTGTTCAATAGAAAGTTTTATCCAAATAAGTTTTTTATCTTTTTGACTTTCTAAAGTATTTTCTATCTCTTTTTCAAATTCTAAAACACTGTATTGTGTAGTAAAACTCTCAATTCGCATACCATTATATCTATCTTCTGTAAGATGAAAAAAGCTATTTTTCATCACTAACCACACGCTATTGTTATATTTTTATTTTGTGCATAGTCCAATCCCCATACTATCATCATCTTTAAAATTGGACGTAGGGCTTTTCCGTGTTCTGTTAAAGAATATTCAACTTTTGGCGGTATTTGTTCATAAATTACACGTTTTACGAGTCCATTTTCTTCCATCTCTCGAAGTTGTTGCGTGAGCATTTTTTGAGTGATTTTTGGCATAAGCCGAAGCATTTCTCCATTTCGTAACACCTCTTTATCGTGTAAATGCCATAAAATTAAACCTTTCCATTTGCCACCTATAAGTTCAAGTGTTAGTTCAAATGGACAATTAAAGTTAGATTGTATCATCATAGTTACCTTTTAGTATGTATAGTACTTTTTAGTTCGTTCTTGTTTTAAATCATAGTATTGTATATAATGACAACTTAAATACTAAGGAGTGAAAATGAAAAATGTTTTAATCATCAATGGGCATCAATATTATGAGGGGTTTGCGGAAGGAAAATTAACTCAAGAGTTTATTAGCAAAGCAGATGAATTCTTTGAAAAAAATGGTTTTACTGTACAACATAGTGTTGTTGATAAAGAATATGATGTAACTGAAGAAGTGGAAAAATTCGGATGGGCTGATTTTATACTGTTTCAATATCCTGTTTATTGGATGACTTTACCTTGGAAAGCAAAAAAATATGTCGATGAGATATTTTCAGCAGGTGTTGGAAAAGTAACATATACAAGTGATGGAAGAAGCAGAGATGATGCCAGTAAAAAGTATGGTTCAGGTGGTTTGATGAATGATAAAAAATATATGTTAAGTCTAACATACAATTGTCCAACAAGTGAATTTGATAATAAAGATGGCTTCTTTGAAGGTTTATCTTTAGATGAAGCGAATTATGCTGTTCACAAAACATTTCAATTTTGTGGAGCACAACAACTTGAAACATATTCTATTCATGATATTTTTAAAGGTGATTTGGATTTGAACAAAGAGTTGGGAAAATTTGAAAATTTATTGATTAAAAATTTTCTTTAAAAATATTCCGACGATAAAATCGTTCGGTAGAAAATTGCTTTTCATAAAATCTTAAATTTATAGATTTTTTAAATTTGGAGGGGTAAAGTGTTTCTCTTTATACTCTTCAAGTTTCCCTTTATTATCGAGTTTTACAGCCCAATTTTTAAGCTCATTTCTCTCTCTTTTGTACTCCATAATTGGAACTGATTCCCCACAACTAGACTCAACTGCATAGATATACAACTCAAAAAAGTCCCTCACCAAACTCTCTTTTTCTTTGAAAAGTTCAAGATAATTATAAAATGCTTCACTTCTTGGTTTGATAATATGAGCTTTACAAAATAGCCTAAGGATTTTTGCATCACCCTCAAAGGCATTAAATACAAGGGTAAACTCCCCATTGTTTGCTGCATCTGTATAGGTACGATTTCCACTTCCAGGATAGTTTAAAAATACAAGGTGATTCTCATTTAAAACTCTTATGCTGTCATATCCTTTTGGCGAAAGATTTACCTCTTTGCCAGAACAACTCGCGATATAAAATAGTTTTTGTTCTTTGATAAACTCTATATCATCTATTGTTAAACTTTTATACTGTTTCCCCAACTTCATTTCCTTTTGGACTCTTTTCTTTGGAAGTGATTATAAAATAATACAACTTTAAGAAAAGTTTAAAAAAGGCAAAATTAAAGATATTTCTCTTTTTTTTAGAAAATAATAGTGGCGATATCTTTCTCTTTTAAATTATCTTCTATAGTCCAAAAAGTTGCTTTTGAGTCACAGAGGGTAAAAAGTAAAAAAGTTGGGTCATCTCTATCAAACCCTTTGAGGTAATCTTTTGTATCTATAAGATGTTGTTTTATCTTTTTATCATCGATTATTTTGATATTTGTTTCTATCCTTAACATCTTAGAAAAATCAGCTTTAAGATAACACAATTCGCTTTTACTATTGTGTTGTATCTGTTTACCAACACTTTTTGTAGATGAGGTTGTAAAATAAAATTTATCATCAATGATATTTGTTAAAAAGGCTCTTGTGTGAGGTTGCTCTCCTTCACAAGTTGCGATATTACAGATTGGATTTTGTTTGATAAATTCTACAATATTTTGATAGTTCATACTTTCCCCTTTATTTTTTTATAATAGTAATCAAAAAATGGGTAAAAAAATAGGACAAAATCATCAAAAACTATAACAATATTCTTATTTATTTCTTTGCTGAAACTCTTTTGGTGTTTCGTTGTAGCTGTTTTTAAAGATTTTTGAAAAATAAGATGGTGAGTTAAAACCACATTGCCTTGATATATCGGTGATAGTTAGCTTGTGAGATAAAAGCATCTTTTTTGCATTTTGCAGTCGTATATGTGTGAGGTATGCCATAGGTGTCATATCCAAACTAGCACTAAAGAGTTTGAGAAAATGGCTCTTTGAAAGGGTTGAAAGTGTAGCTAAATCATCTAACGATAGCTCTTTTTCATAGTTGCTATTGATATGCTGTATCACAATATTGAGTTTTTGATTTTGGATAGTTTGAGTTTTATTTGCACCAAATCCCAAAATAGTGCGGATAATCTCATGGGTCAAAAGGGAAGCTGTATTTTCTAAAATGATACTTCGTGATGGATGGGTATTGTGTGATTCACTGATAAACTTTTTTATGTAGGTATCGATATGTGAATTTTGGATATTGATAGTTTTTGTATCGAAAGAAAATGGTTCATTTGTATAAAGTTGCAAAGCTTTTTGAAATCGAATCTCATCTATAAAAAGAGCACAATATTTTGGTGGTATGTAGTTTTGCATCTCGTGGTGTGGAATATTTGGTGAGAGACAAAACATACTTTGGGGATAACTCTCAAACCTCTTATCAGCCACATAAATCGTACTTTGGTCATCGTAACTCACCACAAACATATACGAAGGATGGGTATGCGATGGAGTGATAGCATAACCACAATTTCCCCCTATTGGGATAAAAATTCCAAACCATTTATAAATATAACTATCAACAAAAGAGAGATTTTCTTTTGTGATGGCATCGCCGACTAATCTTTTTATTGTTTCTAAACTCATTTGAACCTTATTTTAATAATGTTTTTAATTTTTTACCACGCAATAGCTTCACTCTTATTTTCAAAACCGTTGGTTGTATTCGTTATCCATAAAGTTATATTTTTTCATGGATAAGTTTCAATCCATATTCAAATGGTTTTTTAAATATGCTACTTTACAGAATTTTGTTTCGTACATTATTCTCTTGTTTTTATTCAATTTTACAATCTATTAAACTTTCTTTATGATTGCTATTCATATTCTTTATTTGAATCTTTCCATTTTCAACTTTATCATTATCTAAATACGCATAACCATTGATTTGCATAAGTCCGAAAAATTCATCATGTCTTCCATAAAGTGGCATATGAATTTGTTTTTCTCCAATTATTGTCCAAACTATAGTTAAATCATTGTCATTTAAAAATTTAAGTAGATTTTCTTTTTTAACTAATAAACATTGATGTGTTTCATTATCGACACTGGCTTCAAAACATGTAAGATTATTACTTTTATCAATGAACTCACCATCTTTTTTTGAATATCTCATGTTTAATCCATCAAAAAGTATTTTAGATGGTTTTAAAATACTGAAAGATCCTTCTTTTGAATAGTCATACTCATCTTCCCAATAATATTGGTCAGTTGTTAATGCAACTTTATGAGCATACTTCTTTGCATATGTACCATATCCAGGTTCTATTTCAGTCCAATCTTCATGACCACCATAGTATGGGTTTTGAAAAAACTTATAAGCTTCAGACCAATAATGCTCTCTATTAAACATTTGGGAATGACCTTTTTCACTAGGCATCCAATCATTCCAAAACCATTGTTTATCTGCCCAGAGCTTAAAATCATTTAACTCTTTTTTGGGAACTAAATAACTTCTAAACTGATACCACAAACCTTTATGTATTACTTTATATTTATCATAACCTTTTTTTATTGGCTCATCCCAATCGGGGAATGAATTTAATGCAATCCATTCCTCACTATTTTCATCAATTACATTTAAAATATTTTGAGGATTTGGTAAATCAGCTACATGATTTACCCAAGTAGTATTATCCATACCCCAGTCGATATTAACTTTTGAAGTCCACCAAAAAGTTTTATTTGATTTTTTATCTATTTTTGTCTCTTTAATTAGAATTGTTGGATCAATATCTCTTACACATGGTTCAAAAGGACCTTGATATTGTATTTCTTCTTTTTGATCTCCCCAACTACTAGCATCGTACATTTTAAAATTATCAGTTACTCTTGCTAAAGTATCAAAAAATGCTATCCATTGGTATTTTTTGCCAATTCTTTCTGTGCTGTGATTATGTCTATCGTATCCTCTCTTCATACTACTTATTGCCTTTTCAGCATCATTGAAAAATTCTCCACTATAACCATACTCTTCAAATATCTTTTTTGTAGCATAATTACTAATTAACTGTGCATCTTTCTTGCATTCAAAATCGTACAACTTACTTTCAAAAACATATCTTCCAAAATCTCCATAACCTCCCTGACCATAGCCATATTCAGTCATCATGGATGATATTATTCTACTTTGATGATAATCTTTACCTCTATCTTGATACTTGTCTATATCCTCTTTCTTCGGCAATTCACTAATTTGTGGAAATTCACTATTATAAGGTGGCATAATTTTATTAAAATCTAAATCAAGAGTAACCCCTATATAGGATATATAATCAATAGTGTTTTTAGCATAATCTCTCAATAAAATATGCGGATAAACTTCATCTTTATTAAAAATAGTGTTGTAAATATATTCTCCTAATTCTTTTAAATGATCATAGTTTTCTAATCTTATTACTACACCAAGTGAAACTGCAAATAATCGTTCGTAAATATACGGTTCAGTTATATTTTCAAACTTTTTTAGAAGTGATAAAACAACTGTAACTCTATTTTGTAAAAGTGATATTAACGCTTTAGTTGCATAATCTCTTAGCTGTCTATTTGAAGATATCAATAGCCAAGATAAAGCAATAGAAGTTAATAAAATAGAATCAGTAGATATATAACTTTTATCTTCATCTGACCAAGCCCAGTCAATCAAGCGTTTTATTGGATTTGTTTCATAATTCATATATATGCTATTTAAAAGAGGTATCAAAAAAACATCTCTATCTTTCATTGTAAACTTTGACAAGTAGTCAAACAGTAAATTTGCATTGAGTGGATGTTGTGGATTTGAAGCTGTAGAAAACAGTATTTTATAAATATCCTCCTGAAAGTGTTCATTATCAATATTTTTCATAATTCTATCTATAACATTTGGTGTTATACTGTCAACTTTTCTCCAAACTAAACTATTCAAAAAGCTATCAATGATTTCCTCATTTTGTTCAACAACATCAATTAACTCAAAAGAAGCTCTCTCTGGTAATTGTATACACATAGCATCAATAACACCACGATTAAAAAATATATTATTCCCTTCAAAATAAGTAGATAATGACTTTTTCTCAAAAGACTCTTTAGGATTCTCTTTGTCCAAATAATTATCAAAAAGATATTTTACTTTTAAATTATCTTCAAATCGTTCATAGGCAAAATATATTTTCTCAAAAAGTTCATTGTTTTCATAAAAAATATTTTTAGTAAGTAGTCCTTCTGAAATCAAATCCTCTAATAAGCCTGATGCTATTCTATACTTTAAAGAAATACTTTCAACTATTTCAAAAGCTGTATCATAGGCTATTATTTGGTTATTTATCATTTCACTAACTAGAGTATCAATTACTTTCTCTACAAGTTTTAAACTTTTTATATTTTCATATTTTTTTAATAATTTCTCTTCAACACCTTCTATAAAAAATCTTATAATATTTGTAATCCCTTCATACCCATCAGGTACATGAGTTAATCCTTTCTTATTCAATCCTTCACAAAATAATTTTAAAAGAAGAGGATTCGAGAATTCAGGATGCAATAAAGGTATAGATGGTTGTAAGATATTATAATTTTCAAAAAATAATTTGGAAGCATTGTACTCTACCCCTTCAAACCCAAAATGGGTTATTGGTATAGCTAAACCTTTTTCAAATATTTTTCTAGGAACTATCAAATCAAAATATGAACTTCTTATGCTCAATACTAATCCAAGCCATTCATACTGTTTAATAGATTCTATAAAACTAATTAAAAACTCATTCCAAAAATCACGACCTTTTCCCTCATTGATTGCATCTATAAATATTATCAGTCGTTTATTCTGTGACTCTGCTTTTGCATTTAAAGCACCTAGAAACTCAGCTTCATTACAATTTAGTCTTAGTAAGTCATTTAAGATTTGACTCCAAGGATGTATTTCATTTTTAAATTGTTGCCCCAATAAAAAAATAGAATTTGAATTTTCTTTAATTCTTTCATTCACAATATCAGCAAGAAGATGAGATTTCCCAATTCCTGCTTCTCCATCTAAAATCATAAATGGATTATTTACAAACATTAATGTCCTTGAATTAATAATCCCTTTAAATTGATATAAGTTAGATAGATAGTCTCTCAAATTTTTTACATTACTATCATATTTTGTAGATGTTCTATAACCTTCAGGAGAAGTTTTTATTTTTTGTTCTTCAATCTCTTTTCTATTTATTTCATCCAAAGTGTCACTTAATTCATAGGATATATTACCTATTTCTTCTAAAAGTTTCTCAATTTGCTTAAATTCAATATATGCTACTCCATCAAATATTATGTGTTCATATAATACTTCCAAAGCATTTATTTTATCAGTTAATTGAATCACTGAAGATTCAATATGTTCATTTTTTTCATATAAGTGGTCTAAAAAATTTCTATATGAAACCATAAATTCATGATAAAAATTATCTACTTTATTTTTAAATCTTTCATTACGACTTAACGCATCAAAATTTTCTACTATGTCAAGTTCTACATTGATTTCAGGAGTATATCTTTTATCTAAATCAGCTATTGCAAGCTTATTTTGGTTGTCAAACCAATCATTTGATAAATCAATATCACCGAAGAAAAAACTTTTTAATCCTGCATTCTTTTCTTCACTTAATCGCGTAATAAAATCTGAACTTCCCCAGTAAATAAACTCAATTTCTTTACCATAAGTATCTTTTGCAAATTTTTTCCATTTTTTAACTTTATCATCCCATTTTTCCATAAAGGATGAACGGTTAGGTATTCTAGGGTCAGCTCTATCTTGAGGGATAGCCACATAATAAGTGACCATATTAGGATGTTTTTGTAAGGCTGTTTCAAATGAATGTTCAATTTGATTCCATTGAGTGTCTTGAGGAGTAGATAAAAACCATTTAGCTTGAAATCCTATCTCATAACCGTTATTTAAGACAACATAACATTCAACTCCACCATCGGGATTGCCAACTTTTTTGAACTTTTTTTTGTTTTGAATATCTTCTTTTTTTGCTAATTGACATAGCAACTCTTCAAACGCATCATTTTGAGAGCTATTCAAACTTATGATATTTGTCCAATGAAAATTACTCATAACTTATCTCCTGCATTCAGCTTGATTATAAAGTCTAATCTCATCCAAGTAACACCCTTTCCCTCTTACTCAATTTCCCATAAACCAACTCATAAGAGTGGTCGATAAGCTCTTTTAAAAGTTCATCATCCACATCACCACCTAGACTTACTGTGTTCCAGTGTTTTTTATTCATATGGTAGCCAGCTTTGATTGACTGATACAAAGAGCGAAGCTCAAAGGCATAGATTGGGTCGCATTTGAGGTTTATGCTCAGATTTTCTTCATCTACCATCAGTGCAAACATCTTATCTGCTATGCGATATACTCGAACCTCTTCATCAAATGGATAGTCAAAAGTTGCACCTTGTTTTGAAAGCAAGTAGTTATCTAACTCTTTAAAATTCATCTTATTCCTTTAGTTCAATGTCTAAAAATTAGTCAGTTTGGTAAGAAAATCGGTATTTCCGACTTTCTTCATACTCGTATTATTTTCTAGTTTGCTTTTATAGTAATTTTTTAGTGAACCCTTACACTATCCACCAAAAATTCCATCCCAACTCTTCCGATATTTTCTAGGTGGATATGATTTTTGTCATCTACAGAATCATCATCGATATAAATCTTTTTTATCTCTAAAATCAGCGGTTCGTATCTATTCCCTAAATCTATAGTTTTTACAAATTCACAAAACAAAGCACATTTTGCATTTGCAACCATTGGTGGGAAACCAGCTAGGATATGTTTTGTTTCTATGTTAAATTTTTCACATTCACTTATTTCGTGTGGTAACTCTTCACTTGAGTTTATTAAGTCACCAAGCAAATCTTTATGGGCTAGATTTATGGTGCAAACTTTGTGTTTTAGGATATTTGCAAAGGTATCTTTTTGTGTTCCATCTTCTTTATGAGCGATAGAAACTATAAGAAGCGGAGGTTCAGAACTAAGTGGTGTAAAGTAGCTAAATGGTGCTAGATTTATTATCTCCTCATCTTGTGTTGTTATCCATGCGATTGGTCGAGGGAAGATTGTGTTACTCAAGGTAGAGTATTTTTTCCCTTCACTTAAATTTTCAAAATCCAAAATCATTTTAGTCTCCTTTTTTATAGTTTCCTTATCTTGCTTTTTCTACCAATAATTCAGCAGTACAATCATAAATATCAACAAAATTTTCACTATCAATTGTTTCAGGAAGAGCACTTATTTTTGTCACTTTTGCCAAAATTTTCACTTGTGAATTTAGTTCTTTAATCGTATGAGATAAAAGTTCTATACTCTCAATATCATGTAAAGCAATAATCACAGCTTTTGCTTTAGCGATACCAGCTTCTTGTAAAATATGTTTTTGCACAGGGTTTCCAAATAACACTTTTTCCCCATGGGAAAGTGCATTTTCAAAAAATTCATAATTGTCAATAATAGTAATATGCTCGATGTTTTGTTTTTTAAGATTAAGAAGAATTTGTTTTCCAAAACTACCATAACCACACACGATGATATGATTTTGAAGCGAGTGTTTATCTACATTGAGCACTTCACTTTTTATATCTGTTCGCTTTAAAAGTTTATTGCTGATATGCTCAATATTTTTTAAAAGGAAAGGGGTGATAACCATCGAGATGATAACGGCAAGTGTAAGTAATTGTCCAGTTGAAGCATCCAAAAGTTTAGTTTGTGTCGCTTGTGTGAATACAACAAATGAAAACTCCCCAACTTGTGAAATCACTAAAGAGGTTTCAAGTGCCACTCTTTTCCCCACAAAGAAGTACATAAAACCAAAAATAATCAAAGCTTTAAAAGTCATAATAATAAAACTCAATCCAAAAACTGCTCCAAGATGTGTGATGAAAAATTGAATATCGATTTGCATCCCAACAGTTACAAAAAAGAGGGCTAAAAAGAGGTCTCGAAATGGGATAAGGTCAGCTTCAACTTGATGTTTATAGTGAGTTTCAGCGATAAGCATACCACCAATAAAAGCTCCCATAGAATAGGTAAAACCTAAATAATGTGCCACATAACTTGCACCTATTGCGATAATCAAAACAATCATTATAAAAAGCTCGTGAGTATCCGCTTTGTTTACAAGTTTTAAGATATGGTCTAGAAAATATTTACCAAATATCAACATCACAATAAGTAAAATAATTGCAGAAAATACTATATCCACAAGTAAAGTGCTGATATTACTTTGACTATTTGATAAAATCGTCATAACAAGTAAAATAGGGATAACCGCTAAATCTTGGAAAATAAGCATCCCTAAAGAGTTTTGCCCATATTGTTTAGTGATGTTATTTGTGTCGTTGAGGATTTTTAGAACAATTGCTGTTGAGGAAAGTGATAATGCCCCACCAATTACAATCGAAGCTTTGATATCTAAGCCAATTAAAAAATGAGACACAAGGGTAAAGAAAAGCATAGATAACCCAACTTGAAGTCCACCATAAGCAAAGACTTGTTTTCTCATCTGCATAAGATTTTCAAGCTTCATCTCAAGCCCAATAGTAAACATCAAAAATACTATCCCAAACTCTGCAATTTGTTCCAAAGTATGGGAATTTTGTCCATCGTTTCCTATAATATTTACTAAAATAATACCAGATAATATATACCCAACAATAGGCGGAACATCAAACCTTTTTAAAATAATCCCTAAAATAACTGCAACTACACCAGTAGATAGCATCAGTAATATCACTTGATCCATCAAAAACCTTTATCCTTTAAATAATAATTTATATGTTAGCATAGATGAGATTTAAGGTTTATTGAGAAAGCTAGTATATAACAACATCTGAGGAATATATCGAATCGAAGAATTCTCCAATAGGAACATCAAGTGCTTTTGATATTTTATAAAGATGTTCAAGGTTAAAATGCTTATCGTATTTTGTATTCTCACAATTTGAGTAAAAAGCAACTGACTTGATACCAATCTCAAGGGCTAAGTCAAGCTGGGTAATGCCTCTTTCCTCCCTTAATTTTCTTATTTTCTTTCCAATCTCTGTATAAAAAGCATTTATTTCTTGTTTATTTGTATTGCTAAAGTCCATCTTTTATTTATCCTATAGAATTAATTACTAATTAAACTTTAGTGTTATAAAATCTTTTAATCTTTATCCTATGGGATAAATGAAAAAAGAATTATAAGGATGTATTATGTCCAATGAACAAGATGCAATTTTTCGAACATTAACAAAAAAAGCAACATTGGGCGATATGATATCTATGATTGCACACCAGTGGAAACAACCTTTATCTGTTATTTCAGTTTTAAATACAGGCATGGACTTACAATTAGAACTAGATAACTTTGACAAACAAAAGTTTCTATCTTATAACAGACAAATAAAAGAACAAATCGATTATATGAGTGAAACCATAAATGATTTTAGAAATTTTTTACAAGAAGATAGTAAAAAAAATATTCTTGATATAAAAGTTTGTATACAAAAAGCTTTAAAATTTACCGCCATTGCTTTGACAAAAAATGACATCTTATTTGAAGTTAACTTTTATACTGACAAATGTAAATTTCTTGGCTTTAATAATGATGTTACCCAAATACTTATTGTTTTTATCTCAAATGCGAAAGATAAATTATCTTTACTTGCTCTTGAAACTAAAAAGATTACGATTGATGTAAATGAAGAAAATGAAAATTTATTGATAAGTGTTAAAGATAATGGTGGAATTATTGACGAAAGTATTATAAATGATATTTTTATTGAACATTTTACAACTAAAAAAGAACCCAATGGAAATGGCATAGGACTTTATATAGCGAATAAAATTGCAAAAGAACACTTACATGGAAAAATTTGGGTTGAAAATAATAAAGAAGAAAATAGTGTTACATTTACTTTAAGTATCCCTTTAAAAAAGTAACTTTTAGTTGAAAAACTTTTTTGCTTTCTTTGTTAAAGAGGATACAGGAGAAGTATCTAATTTATCTAAATGAGTCCAGACGATATCCCCATCAAAGCTATCTAGTTTATAGAGATTTACAGTTAGTCGATATTTTGTATAAGAGTGTTTGAAACTTCCTAAGAAATTTTCATCTATTGGGTCAACTATAGGAAGTTCTAGCATCTTCTTATACATTTTTCCAGTTGATGGAGTGAGTGCTATTTGATTATTTTGTATTAAAACTCCATAAAAAAGTTCTAAATTTTCATACTCTTTTTTCTTTGTTTTGGTGTAGATTTCTGGTTCATCTTTCCCAAGACAAACTTCTTGTAGTGGGCAAATATCACACTTTGGATTTTTTGGGAGACAAATAAGTGAGCCTAAATCCATCAAAGCTAGATTATGATCCCTTGAATCTTTGTGATTTAAAAACTCATCGGCTTTTTTCCAAATCAAATCATTTGTAGATGTTTCCAAAGCAAAATATCTTTTCATAACTCGTGCAATATTGGTATCCACTACAGGGATATTTTGGTGGTACCCAAAACTACAAATCGCACTTGCAGTATATTGACCGATTCCTGGGAGTTTTTCTAAAGCTTTTGGACAATCTGGTAAACCATCTTTTGATAAAATAGCAGTTTTGTGTAAATTTCTAGCACGACTATAATATCCAAGCCCACTCCAAGAGGCAAGTACCTCATCAAGTGGTGCATCTGCTAAAGCTTTTAATGTTGGGAATTTCTCTAGAAATTGAGGATAATACTCATCTCTTACACGATTAACTTGTGTTTGTTGGAGCATTATTTCACTTAGATAAATATGGTAAATATCATTTGTATTTCTCCAAGGAAGCTCGTGTCTACCAAATATTTCGTACCATTTTAGAAGAGTGTTTTGCATTTTTTTCAAGTTTATTTCTCAAATTACTTTTTTATAAATTTTAAGGGGATTATACAAAATTTATAAACAAAACTTTCAAAATAAAAACCAATCGACAAAAATCGACTACAAAAATAATTTTCACATACTACAATAAAAGAAAAATTGGAGAGAAGATGAAAGTAGTTTTAACAATAGCTGGAAGCGATAGTAGCGGTGGTGCTGGGGTACAAGCTGACCTTAAAACATTTGAAGCTTTTGGGGTCTTTGGAACTTCAGTTTTAACAGTCTTAACTGCCCAAAATACAAAAGGGGTAACTGCAATAAGTGAGCTAAACCCTAGTTTTATCAAAGCTCAATTAAACGCTGTTTTTGATGACTTTGAAGTAAGTGCAATTAAAATTGGGATGCTTTTTTCAAATGAGATAATCGATGTCGTAAGGGAGTTTATCAAAGATTTAAAGATTCCAATTGTTTTTGACCCTGTATTTATCTCAAAAGCTGGTAGTAAACTTTTAAGTGATGATGCAGTTACTAATATGAAATCACTCATCCCTTATGTGACACTTATCACACCAAATCAGTTTGAAGCTTTTGAGCTTTTTGGATATAAATTTGCCTCTACAGATAGTTTAGAAAAGATTATAAAACTTCCAAGTGCTGTAGTTATCAAAAATCATATTCATGAGATAAATCTCCATAAAAGAAGTGTTGATACCCTTTATATAGGAAGAGATAAATTTATCTTCGATACACCCTATTTGGAAACTTCAAATACTCACGGTACTGGTTGTAGTTTTTCAAGTGCAATAGCTTCTAACTTAGCATTAGGGAAAACTTTACAAGAATCTATCTCTATATCTAAAAAGTTTATCTATTTAGCTATCAAAAATGCACCAGATTTGGGTGGAGGAAAAGGTCCAATTGCACATAAAATAGGAGGTGAAATATGCCATATAGAGAAAATTTAAAAGGTCTTTATGTTATCACTGATGACACTTTAACCCCATCAAATACAATTTTTTCACAAGTGGAAGAGGCACTCAAAAGCGGAGCTACAATAGTGCAACTTAGAAACAAAAAAGACAGCGATGATGTGGTTAAATATATGGCTATACAACTGCAAACATTGTGCCGAAATCATAATGCTCTTTTTGTCCTCAATGACAGAATAACTCTAGCAGTAGAATATAGCTTCGATGGGCTTCATATAGGGGAAAGCGACTATGAAATCTTTACCAAAATACGACATAATTTCAAAGGAATCCTTGGAGTTTCTTGCTATGGTGATATAGAAAAAGCGAAATATTTTGAATCTTTAGGTGCAAATTATATTGCCTTTGGCTCATTTTTTAGTTCCCCTACAAAACCAAACTCCTCCCTTGTTCCTCTAGAGATTCTTCAAAAAGCAAAAAAAAAGCTCTCTATTCCTATTTGTGCGATTGGTGGGATAAATAGTGAAAATATAGATGAAGTGATGGAATATCAACCAGATATGGTAGCAGTTATAAGTGATATTTGGAAAAGTGTTGATATAACTTCACAAGTCACATTTTTTACAAAAAAATTTATATCGAATATATAAGTAATATGGTTTAGAAAATACCTTAATAAAAGATTAAAAACGATACACTATTTTTTAAAATATTAAGAATACTTATATCCAATTTTTACTATTGCAAGGAAATATTTTGCTAGAAAATCTCAGTACCAAAAACAAAACTTTTTTATTTATCTTTATAATTCTCTCTTTACTTTTATCTTCAATACTATTTTTTATATACACTCAAGAACAAAGTCGAATCCATGATATAAAAATACTCAATATCAATAAAATTCAATCATCTTATGATAAAAATATTGTAACTCATTTGGAAGATTTTTATATACAAAAGGGGGAATTACTCCTTTCACCAAAGGTTATAGATGCTGTTTATAAGAAAGACAGACTCGCACTAGAACAGCTTATAGAGAACAACTATAATGATTTAAAACTTGAAGATATCTATCTTCAACAAGTTCATTTTCACCTAAGTGATGGAACTTCGCTTTATCGTGCTCATAACCCACAAAATTTTGGAGACAATATTGCAAAACTTCGCTCTATGGTTACTATCGTTCATCAAGAACAAAAAATTGTAAGTGGTTTTGATGCAGGAAAAGCTGGTCTTACTTTTAGAGTTTTTTTACCTATCTTTAAAGAAAAAGTGTATATTGGAGCTTTAGAGATTGGGGTAAGTGCCGAAAAACTTCTTGATGTTGTTTCCTATTTTAATAATATAGATGCTTTAATTTATATGGAAAAATCAAAATTACAAAAAGATTCAAAAGAGATAGTTTATACAAATGTTAAAAATAAAGAGATTTTAAAACGATTGCCTAAAGATTTTGATATTGAAGATGAACTTACAATAGATATTGATGGAAAATATATTTTTGCATATAGCATAGATATGAAAGATTTCAATAATGACACGATAGGGAAATTTATATTTTTTGAAGACCTTACAAAAGAGTATACTTATTTTTACAACACCATAAAACAAATTAGTTTTATATTTATTGTCATATCTGTATCTCTTTTTATCATTATAAATTATACTTTTTCAAAACTTATAGGTACACTTGATAAAACTAAGTTATTTACAGATTCTATTTTAGATAATTCTGCCCATGCCATCATTGCCACAGATACAAAAGGGATAATAACCCTCTTTAATAAAAAAGCTCAAACGATGCTTGGATTTAGTGAAGAGGAACTTGTAGGGAAATTCACCCCAATTATTTTTCATAAACAAGAGGAGATGGAGGAAAAACTAAAAAAATACAATAAAGAGTTTGGCGTCAATCTTACACTATCGTTTGAACTATTTACTTTAAAAACAAAATTAGGACTCATAAATCATGAAGATTGGATATATGTCGCTAAAGATGGTGTTGAACATCCTGTATCAATATATATCACACCACTTTATGATATAAATAGAAATATAACTGGCTACTTAGGAATTGCAGAAGATATTGGTGCTATTAGACAAACTGATAAACTTTTACAAGAATATGTAAAACTAATTGATAAAAATATCATCACTTCAACTACAGATTTAAAAGGGAATATCACTTATGTTTCGGAGGCATTTTGTGAAATCAGTGGCTATAAAAAAGAGGAACTTATAGGGGAAAACCATCGGATTATAAAACATAAAGATATGAATGAAGAGGTTTATAAGAATTTATGGAACACTATAAATATAGATAAAATTTGGAATGGTGAGCTAAAAAATCTTAAAAAAGATGGTGGATACTATTGGGTAGATGCAACAATCTCTCCAATTTATAACAATCAAAAGCAAAAAATAGGATACACTGCAATAAGACAAAATATCACAGATAAAAAATATATTGAACATATCTCTATTACTGATGCATTAACTAATATTTATAACAGACGACATTTCAATGAGATATTTCCAAAAGTTATCAGCACAAGTAAAAGAAAAAATGAACTGGTATGTTTTTTAATAATGGATGTAGATCACTTTAAACAATACAACGATACCTACGGGCATCAAAAGGGTGATGATGTTTTGAAAGCTATTGGAAAAACTTTAAAAGAGAGTTTAAAAAGAGCTAATGATTATTGTTTTAGACTTGGTGGTGAGGAGTTTGGCGTTGTATTTGTCGTTGAAGATAAAGAGAAAGCTTTGACATATGGAAATATCCTAAAAGATAATATAGAAAAGTTAAAAATAATACATAAAAATAACAGTGCCAGTCCTTATGTAACTGTATCTATGGGACTTGTATGCAAAAATGCAAATGAGATACAAAATGAAGATGCAGTGTATAAAGAAGCTGACGAACTTCTATATCAAGCAAAAGAAAGTGGTAGAAATAAGGTGTGTATAAATGGATAAACAACTTCAACGATATATTGATATTATCAATAGTGAACTTTTCAAAGTAGGACCAATTGTCGTATTTATTTGGGAAAATAAAGAAAATTGGCCAGTACTAATCGTATCTGAAAATATACAAAGGATATATGGACATAAAAAAGATAACTTTATATCAAATAATTTACAATATTCAAGTTTAATACACGAAGATGATTTAGCTACTGTATTTAGTGAAGTGATAAGTGCTTCAAGCTCAAATAATATAACATTTGAACATCAACCTTATAGATTGCAATGTAAAGATAAAAGCTATAAATGGGTGCATGACACCACACAAATTATAAGAGATGAAAATAATCATATAACTCACTATGTGGGATATTTATCAGATATAACAGAACTAAAAAAATTACAAAATGAATATGCAACACAAAATCAAGAGTTATCCCAAAGTATTGCATTTTTAAAATCTCATCAACTAGCAATGGATGAATCAAGTATCGTAAGTAAATCAGACTTAGATGGTAATATCACTTATGTAAATGATAATTTTTGCAAAGTCACTGGTTATACACAAACAGAAGTAATAGGAAGACCACACAATTTATTAAGACATCCATCAAACGATAAAGAGACTTTTAAAAACTTATGGAAAACAATAAAATCAAAACAAGTTTGGAAAGGGATACTTCAAAATAGAGGAAAGTATCAAGACTATTGGGTAGATATTTCTATACTTCCTATTTTAGATGCAAAAGGTGAAATTGTTGAGTATATAGCTGTGCGTCACGATATAACTAAAATGATACAGCAACAACAAATTTTGGATACAGCAGCAAACACAGATACACTTACAGGGTATGGAAATAGATATAAACTTAACAACGATATCAAAAATAGTATCAATCCAGCACTGGCGATACTCAATATTGATAGTTTTTCTCAAGTGAATGATTTTTATGGACATGAAAAAGGTGATATAGTTATACAAAAATTAGCTTTAAACATATCTAATCTTTTAAAAAGGAGTAGTTGTAAATTATACCATTTACAAGGTGATGAGTTTGTAGTATTTGATGCAAATATAGATAAAAACTTATTTATTGAAAATATGACAAATCTTTCAATCTTGATATCAACTATGCCCATTGTTTTAGATGGAGAGGAGATATTTTTGAACTTCAGTACAGCTATCTCTTTTGAAGATAAATCAAAAATATTAACAACAGCAGATATGGCACTAAAGATTGCAAAAAAAGAGAATAAAAATATTGTAGTCTATAGTGATTTTATCTCTTTAAATGATGAATACCAAAATAATATCACTTGGGCAAAAAAAATAAAGTATGCACTTGAAAATGATAAAATAGTCCCTGTATTTCAACCAATTGTAAATAATAAAACTAAAAAATGGGAAAAATATGAAGCCTTAGTAAGACTAGAAGATGATAATAAACTAATATCACCATACTTCTTTTTGGAGATTTCTAAAAAAACAAAACACTATACACAAATCACTAAAGTTATGCTTGATAAATCATTTGAAATGTTTAAAGAGAAAGATATAGAGTTTTCAGTTAATCTTACAATAGAAGATATCCTCAATAATGATATTAAAATACATATTTTTACCCTTTTAGAACAATACAATATCGGTTCAAAAGTTGTATTTGAAATAGTTGAATCTGAATCAATAGAGAACTTTGAACAGATAGCCATTTTTATTAAAGAGGTAAAAGCATACGGTTGTAAAATAGCAATTGATGATTTTGGAACAGGATATAGTAACTTTGTATATCTTATGAAAGTAAAAGCAGACTACATCAAAATAGATGGAAGTATGATAAAAAATATCGATGTAAATACAGATGCTCAAATGGTAGTATCTACTATCGTTGAATTTGCAAAAAAAATGGGAATGAAAACTATCGCAGAGTTTGTAGAAAATGAATCAATCTTAAATAAAGTCTTAGAACTTGGGATTGATTATACGCAAGGGTATTATTATAGTAAACCTGAACTTACTATTGATATGGATAAGTAACACTACTATAACAATCTCATAAACTAACAAAACACAAATACAAAAAAACAAAAGCATTTGATATTCTTTGAAAAAATAAAAAGGATTATCAAATGACAACAATAAAAATAGCACTTGAGTGGTTTATAAATCCAGACCATCTTCCTATGATTGCAGGAGTTGAGCTTGGGAAATACAAGGAAGCTGGGCTTGATGTAAAGATTATCCAACCGATTGAACATTATGATGGTTTTGATGACTTGAAAAGTGGAAAGATTGATATTCACTGTAATGAGCCGTTGCATCTTTTTGAACACCATTTTGATGGGTTGAAGTCTATGGGATGTTTTTTTGAAACGAGAGGTGGGGTGATGATGAGGGAAAGTAGTGTCAAAAAACTAGAGTCAAATCAACCAATTCGTATAACCACACCAGCATCAAATGAAGTGACAAATAAAATAGGTTTTGAAATCTTACGAAGATATGCTCTCAAAAATGGTTTTACTCTAAATAGGGAAAATGTGACTTTCGTGCAAACTGATTTTTGGCATTTGAACAATATGGAAAATGATGAAAGTTTTGATGGTGCATGGCTTTGTTTTTATAACTTTGAGGGGATAGAAGCAAGTATGAAAAACTTTCCAAATCTTTTTATAGACCAGTATCTCTCGCCATATCCAAATTTCTCAGCTTTAGAATTTATGACAACAGATAACATCATAAAAGAGAAAGGGGAAGCACTTTGTAAATTTATCGAAGTAACCAATGAGATGGCAAGTTTTTGTAGAAAAAATAGTGATGACGCAAGAAAAATTTATTATAGTTACACAAAAGAGGAGCCATCGCTATTAATGGATAATATCATCAAAGATACAATCCCACGACTTGAAACAGATATCAAATCAGATGATATGCGATGGTTTGAGCTTTATAAATTTTTAGAAGAGCTAGAGCTTGTAAATTTGACAAATGAAGAGTACACAAAAATTTGGGAAACAAAAGGGCATTAAGGATTTTTTCTTTACAATGCTTCAACAAAATCTACAAGAAAGAGTGACATGAAAATAGTTTTTTTCCTATTAGGGGTAGCAAGTTTCCTATTTGGTTTCCAAAATAGTATTGGGGTGGCTTATTTGCACTCCCCAACTATCTACACCAAAACAGATGATACAAACACTTTTTTCCCAGCATTGTTTTATGAAAATGAATATTTTTATTTTAGAGGGATTGAGCTTGGATACAAGTACAATCCAAATATCTCTTTTATCTTAAGACCTAATTTTAATACAAGAGAGATTGAAGGGTTAGAAGATAAAAAACAAGCATTTAGTGGTGGCGTTGAGTTCACACACAAAATAGATAGCTACAAGATTTCACTCAATCTTTTACACGATATTTCAAATGCCCATAATGGAACACAAAGTTCACTAAAACTCTCAAAAACTTTTGTAAACTATCCATTTATCATAACTCCATCTCTTGGAATAGAGTACGAAGATAAAAAAGTTACCAATTATTACTTTGGAGTTGAGCCAAATACAACCTATCCAAAATATGAAGCAAAAGAGAGTTTAAGCCCTGTAGTTGGAGTGATGGGAATTTATAATATAAATAAAACATATTCTATTTTTCTCCTTGCAAACAACAAATTTTTAAGTAAAAATATTACAGATAGCCCAATCGTAGAAAAGTCAAATAAGAGTATGATACTAGCTAGCATACTTTACAAATTTTAACCCACCACAAGGAAAACCAATATGAAAAATTATCTTCTTCTCCTCGCACTATCTCTTTTTTTTGTAGGATGTAGCACAAAACATCCCCATCTTGAAACAGTCAAAAGTGTAGATATCCAAAAATACAAAGGGACTTGGTACGAGATAGCAAGGTTTGAGCATTTTTTTGAAAAAGGATGCAAAAATGTTACTGCTACTTATGAGCTAAAAAGTGATGGGGATATCAAAGTTATCAATAGATGTACGATGATTGAAGATAATAAACAAAAAGAGGCTTTTGGTGTCGCTTATCCTACAGATGAAACAAACTCTAAACTCAAAGTGAGTTTTTTTAGACCATTTTATGGGGATTATTATATTTTAGATGTAGCTAGTGATTATAGTTATGCTCTTGTTGGAGCTCCTAGTAGGGAGTTGCTATGGATTTTAAGTCGAACCAAAACGATAGATGAAAGTACAAAAGAGAAAATTTTAGCACAACTTCCAAAATTGGGCTTTGATAAAGAAAAATTTATTTGGACTATTCAAGAATAACCAAATAGCAAAATATCTCTACTAAATGTTATCAATTTGCTATAAACTACCTAATAAATTAAAAAGGATACAAAATGTTAAAAGAATTATTATTTACAGGGATTGGGGCGACGATGCTTTTCAAAGAAAAAGTGGAAAGTGAAATCAAAAAACTA
Organism: Arcobacteraceae bacterium; assembly: GCA_028687375.1. Classification (GTDB taxonomy): domain Bacteria; phylum Campylobacterota; class Campylobacteria; order Campylobacterales; family Arcobacteraceae; genus CAIJNA01. Next base: position 68,634 of record JAQUAG010000001.1, read on the forward strand.
GAAGAGAGTGGAAAACTCAAAACTGATGATGCAAAAAGTTTTTTAGAGTCACTTGAACAAAAAGGGAAAGATGAAGAGCAAAGAGCAAAAGATGAGATGAAAAAGATGCTCAAAGAGATAATCGATGAACTTGGTGTGGCTACCAAAGAGGATATAGAAAAGTTAAAAGAGAGTTTAAAGTAACCGATGCAACTCTATAGCCCTTTTAGACTCTATCTTACTTTTAGATTTCTTTTTACACTTTTTTTAGTGATAAAGAAAAAAACGAGTCTTTTGGGGATAAAACCACTAAAACCTAAACAACTAAAAAATACCATCATCATTTTAGGGGCTAGTTTTATTAAACTCGCTCAAGTGTTAGCTACCAGAAGCGATTTTTTCTCAAAGGAATATTTGGAGGAGTTAAAAGAGCTTCACGATGATATTCCACCTATGAAGCAAAAAGATTTTGAAGAGATTTTTAAAAGAGTCTTTCCAAATTCTCCATTTGAAACTTTCAATCAAACTCCAATAGCATCAGCATCAATCGGGCAAGTTCATAGTGCCATTTTAGATGGAGCAAAAGTAGCTGTGAAACTAAGAAGAGTTGGGATAAAAGAAAGAGTAGTAGCAGATATCAAAATCATCTCATTTTTCAATATTATTTTTCGACCACTCTTTTCAAAACATACAAAAAACTCAATTGAAGCGGTTATTGCTGAATTTTCAAAGATGATTTTACAAGAGGTGAGTTTGACTCATGAGGTGGAAAATTTAATTGAGTTTAGTGAAGTGTATAAAAATTTTGGGATAATCTTTCCAAAACCATATCTTGAACATTGTAACGATGAAACAATAGTGATGAGTTATGAAGAGGGATTTAGGTTTGATGATAAAGAGAATCTTTTCAAATACAATATTGACTTTAAAGAACTCATAGGAAAATTAGTCAATTTTTACACTACACAAATGCTTATCAAAGGATATTTTCATGCAGACCCACATCCAGGAAATCTTCTAGTGACTCCAAAAGGGGAACTTGTATTGCTTGATTTTGGAATGGTAAAATCTATACCAAATGAGACAAGACTAGCAATCATTGAACTTATCAAAAGTGCAAATGAACAAGACTATGAAAGCTACATCATAGCAAATAAGAAGTTAGGAACAATCGCTTATGAAGCACCAATAAGTGAACTAGCAACGTTTACAAAAAAGATGTTTAAGATATTTTCAAATGACAACCTCTCAAGTGAATCGATGCAAAAATTAGCTTTTGAAGTGCTTGAGGGGACAAAAGATTTACCTTTTAAACTCCCTAGTGATGCAATATATATTTTAAGAGTAAGTGCTATTATTGAGGGGTTGGGGACAACTTATATAGAAAACTTCAATGGAGTAAAAGATATTTTACCCATCTTGCAAAAAAATATCCCAAATGCTTTGGGACTTAAAGATAGTTTGCTTGAAAATATAATCGATGAGATAAAAGATTTGCCAATAGTTGCTAAAAATTTAAAAACCTCGCTTCAAAAAATAGCAAACAATCAACTTGTAGTAGAACTAAATTCTGACCAAATAAGTTACCTAGAAGAGAAGATTTCTCAAAAAATCAAATCATATATGGTCTCTTTGAGCTTTTTATTTGGTGGGATATTTGTCTATCTTTTGGATAAGGAGTACAAAGAGATAGCAATCGCACTTTTTGTATTTGGAGTTGCTAGAATTTTTTATAAATAAGTACCACTAACTAATAAAAATATGTCAAATTGCAATGTTTTTAAGTTGAAAAAATATTTCGTGTTATAGTTTGTAAAATCAAACGATAAGGAAACAAAAATGAACTTAACAGTGCAAGAGATAAATAGCAAAATATATGAAGTTCGTGGGATGAAAGTGATGCTAGATAGTGACTTGGCAAAATTATATCAGGTGGAAACAAGAGATTTAAATAAAGCAGTATTTAGAAATATAAAAAGATTTCCACTTGATTTCATGTTTGAACTTACTAAAGAAGAATTTGAAAACTTGATGTTCCAAAATGGAACATCAAGTTGGGGTGGAAGGAGAAAGTTACCAAAAGTTTTTACAGAACAAGGTATTGCAATGCTTTCATCAGTTCTTAGAAGTGATATAGCTATAGAAGTTAATATATCTATAATGAGAACATTTGTTGCTCTTAGAAAATATGCTCTCACACACGATGAACTTGCAAAAAGACTTGAAGAACTTGAAGCCAAAGTGGAAAAAGGTGAGCAAGTTGATAGACAGATACTCGATGTCCTCACTCAACTTATTTCAGAAGAGAAAACAAAGAAATCGACTAAAAAGATTGGGTTTGTGTGAGTTTTTATCCCAATCTCTCTATCAATGTCTCCACTTCTAAATCTATTTTAGAAAATGCAAACCATTTTTTGCCAAGGTCTTTCAAACTTGCTCCGATGTGAAATATCTCTTTGTTATCTAGTATTAAAAATCTATCGTGAGAGTTTTTGAAAGTTTTTAGGGTGATATTGAAATATTGTTTGGAGTATTTTTCATAGTCAAGTTTGAGTTGCTTTGAAATACTATGAGTATATATCGTCACTTGAATAGTTGGTACTTTTGAAAATAGAGTAAAAACGGTATCATCGATATAGTTATCTATCAAGATTATCTCATTTTTTGCTCCTCTTAATAAATCATTGGCAAAAATATAAGCATCATAAATTTGTCCGTCGTAAAATATCCCTTGGGCTGGTTGTAATTGTTTGGATTCTATCGCTTTAAATATTGTGTCAAAATTATTGTTATGGAGTAAAAGTTGTTGTTCAATCCTGTCAAATCGTTGGAAAATAGAGGCATTGTCTAAGAGAAATTTTCTCATTTGTACAAAACTATTAATAATTTTGATACTTGTTTGTATTGCAGTATCACTTTTAAGTACAGCACTTAGCATTGATACACCTTGTTCTGTAAAGAGATAAGGCATTTTTCGTAAACCCATTTTATCAGAATTGGAAATCACAATTTGTGACTTCCAATTTTCAAACTCTTCTTTTGTCAGCTGAAACATAAATTCAAGTGGAAATCTCTCAATATTTCTTTTGACTGCTTGATTTAAAACTCTATTTTCTACTTGATACAGCTCTGCCAAATCTCTATCGAGCATAACTTGAACCCCTCGTATGGTATATATTTTACTGTGTATATTATCGATAATTAGTTGCATAATATTTTCCTACTTAGAAATTTTATAACTATATCACAAGTTTTTATTTTGATTTCAAAGTATGTCAGGTTGCAATGTTTTTTGAGTCTTTTTATTTTATGTTTCAATTTTTAGAAAGTGGTACAAGTGGTTTCAAGTATGCAAAATATTCAAAATGAAGCAAAAGAGGGGACTAAAAAGATTGGGTTTGTGTGAGCTTTAGAATTTCTTTCGTATAATATTTTTAAGTATTTGGGCTGGGGATTTTTCTTTTTGCTCGTCCCTTGGTGAGAATTTTTAAGCCGATTAAAGTCAGCTTTACAGCTTTTCGTAACACCGACTTCAGTCGGTTATTTTTTGAAACAATCGATAACATAAAATCCTCATCTCCAATAAAAAGTATTAAGAATGAGAAATTTTTGCTCTAGTTCCAAAAGCTTTAGTTTTGGAATTTGTATATTACTTGCTATTTTTATTGTTGTATGCATCCCCAAGTACAAATTGGGGACGAGGGAAAAAAGTTGTGAATTTACTAAGTTTTATATGCTTAAATCATTTTCTCTAATGCAGTTATAAAATTTATTATATTTTGTTTATTTATTGCCCAAACCTTAATATCTGAAAAATCAAAATGAAATTCTTTTTTATCAATTTCAGACAAAAATTTGGTTACTAAAATTTCTTCAATATTATTATTGTTCTTTAAGTTAAATAGAATAATAAACATTTCTAAATAAAGAATTTGGTCATTGAAATATTTTTTAAAATGTTCAATTATTTCTTCATGTAAAATATCATTAGAAATCAGTTTAAATTCGAGAATAGAAAGATAAATTTCATAATTTTCTATATTCTGTTTAGTTAAAACATTAAATATATTATTTGCTTTTTCAAATTTATTTTGCTTAAAAAAGCTATAGGCTAGATTATTCAATAAATAAATATCATTTTCAAAATATTTTAATGCATATTGATGTAATTTTTCAGCTTCTTTATAAAGACTTAATTTAAACAATCCTATACCTAAATTTTGTAAATATATTAGATTTTTAGAATTGTTTTTAGAATAATTTTCAGTTTGCAGTAAAATTTCTTCTTCTAGATCAGTTAGAATATTTATAATTGCTCTCATATTATGATTTGCACCTTTATGATTTTTATCTAATAGTAATATTTTTTGATATAAGTCAATTGTTAAATCATACCGTTTCATTTTTTCATATCTAATTGACAAATTAAATAAAGCATCAACATATTTGTCATTTAAAGTTATTGCTTTTTTATAGTATTCAATTGCTTCATCAATTTCTTTAAATTCAACTAAACAATTTGCAATATTATTGTAAGCCATTTCACAATTTTTTGAGTTGATTTCAACGGCACGTTTGTATGATTCAATAGCTTTATAGAATTTCCCTTGTTCATAAAATGTGTCACCATCAATCATATATTCTCTATATGATTTATAAATTTTCATAGGTTCAAAAGGTAAATTATTATTTGTAAATATTTCTTCACTATGTAAAACTTCATAAGCAAATTGTCTAAGCAGTATATAATGATGATTAGTTAAATCTTTAGTAATTTTATGATTGTATTCACTTATTGTAAAAGTGCCAAATTGTTTTTTTAAGGGTTCTAAGTCTTTATCCACAATTTCAATATGTGCTCCACCATCTTTATGAGTAGTGATTTTGATAATATCATATCTTGAGTAAGATTTATCAGCTAATGTTAGTACATTTTCCTCTAGCCAATCTTTTATAGTAATCAATTCATTTTTATCAGAGTTATTTAAATAAGGTCTTTGCCCATCACTTGTCATCATTATTGGTATAGCTGTTACATTTTTCATATTTTTAAACAAAGGGTCTTTTGTTCTATCGGACAAAGTAGATAAAAGTTTTATCTTATCTTTTTGATTTAATTGTTTAAACAATGATGGACTCTTGGGGTTGTTATCATAAAACAAAGTTCTTAAAGTTTTAGCTATATCTAAAGCTTCTTCAATTCTGCTTTTATCGTATAATTCACAAGAATTTTTTAAAAGTTTGAGTTGTTCTTCTAATTTCTGTTTAAGCATAATTAGTTCCCTTATTTTGGAATTTTTTTAAATTATACTATTAAAAATACACAAAGCAAAATAATATGTCAAATTGCAATATTTTTGGATAAATAGTGATTCCTTAGCTTTCAACTATTTTTCAAATTCGTTTTATTTATCAAAATTCATCACCATTCCCCTATAAACTCCCATTTTAACACTACCAAACAATCTCTTTTTTTATTACAATAAAATAAAAAAGGATTTTGTAATGTCTTGTGTGAAATGTACAGAAAAGTTTCAGCTTCAGTCAATATCTTCAACGATATATTTTATAAGTGAATTTGATGAGCTTATCCGAAAAAGTTTTTTATTTTTTACGAAACTCTCTTTGGATGTTGTTCTTGATGATGGGGTGGTTTGTTTGAAATATGTTGATGATACGAAGAATTTTTTTAGAGAAAACATTGATGCTTTAAATGAAACTTTCAATGATATGGAGAAAAATGATATCAAAGTTTTTATCGAAGACGAAAACAATAAATTTAACTACAAAAGCATAATGAGTGCAAAACCACTTCAAAGATATATCAATCTTTTTCTTGACAAAGAGTTTTTTGATATCATCAATAATGAGAGTTTAACCTCTTATTTTCAACCGATTATTGATATGAAAACAAATACAATCTATGGGTATGAAACACTGATTCGTGGGGTAAAGGCAGATGGAAGTTTGATGTATCCCGATGAATTATTTGAAAAATCAAAAAGAAACGATTTGAACTTCAAACTTGATAGACTTTGTCGTGAAAGTGCTCTTAAAACGGCAGCGACTAAAAAAGTTCATCAAAAAGTATTTATCAACTTTATCCCAACTTCTATTTATGACCCAGAGTTTTGTTTGGCTTCCACTGAAAAATGGGCGAAACAACTCGAATTTGACCCCTCTCAGATAGTTTTTGAGGTGGTGGAAACGGAGCTTGTAAAAGACCAAAAACATCTTAAAAAGATACTTGAATTTTATAGAAGTAAAGGGTATAAAATAGCTTTAGATGATGTAGGTGAGGGGTATTCAAGTCTCAATATGCTGATAGAACTTCGCCCAGATATTATCAAAATTGATAGAAATATCATAGATGGAATTGATAAAAATGAACTCAAACAATCAGTCTATAGGGCCTTGTACAATCTTGCACGTGAGCACAATATCACAGTTTTGGCTGAGGGTGTTGAGACTTTGTATGAGTTGGAGATGATACAATCAATTGGGGTTGATTTGGTGCAAGGGTATTATTATGCGAAGCCAACAGCTGAACCGATACGAAAAATTTAAAATAAAAAGAGTAATAAATGTTTAAAATAGAGATACAAAACCCTTGTAGTTGTGTAAAGAAAAGAAAAAGCTGGGGACAACAATTAGCATTTGGAACATTAGAAGAGGCCCAAAAAGTAGCATCCCAAATGTGTGAGCAAGGGAATACAAAATTTTGTAAAAAACATAGTTTTGAAGTGGTTACTGATGGAGAAAATGTCATAATAAACGTAACAAAAGCAACCAAAGAATAAAGGAAAACTTACAATGCCACATATCGTATTAGAAAAAGCAAAAAGTGTAAAAGAGTGTTTTGAAGTGATAACGCCAATGATGGAAAAGTTGCCAAATGGAATCTTAAAAATCACAGATAGTTATCTCAATGCTCAAGGAACTAGTGCATTAATTGAAAGTATCGCAATTGAAGATGGGAAAAATCAAAACTTTTTTATCCAACTTTCAAGTAAAGGGGATGCTGTGACAGTTCGACTTTTACCTTTAACTGATCCAGAAAAAACAAAAGGGGTAAAAACTTTGATGGGGATAATTGCTAATAAAATCAAACAATCAAATGGGGATATTTATTATGGAAAAACAAATCTTCAAGACTTTATCATTCAATAATGAGTGTGATGATAAAAAACCATTAAATCCTCCAAAAGTTAAAAGTAGAGATTTATCTTTAGAAGAGTTCGATGAAAATAGGCTTATTGAGATGGCTTGGCAAGATAGAGTCCCTTTTGATATTATTTTTTCTCAATATGGGCTTAGGGAAAATCAACTCAAAAATAAAATGAGAACACTTATAACTAAAAAAGCTTATAATAGATGGAGAAAAAGGGTTCAAGGGAGAATCACAAAACATACCCAAAAATGTGACCACAAACCAAACAGATTTCAAGGTCCTTGGTAAAAAATAGGTAAAGCAAGGAAATTGATTTCCTCTTTAGGATTTGCTACTTTAGGCTTGACTTGTTAAGCCATTAAAAGTAGACACTAATAATAGGTCCCTTTTAAAATGGGACATTTTCAAAGGAGACGAGGAAATGGCAGACTTATCAAAAATGAGGGAAGAGTACACAACAAAAGGGCTTCATAGAAAAGATATGCTGGAAAATCCATATGAGCAATTTGAGCTATGGTTCAATCAAGCAGTTGATGCAAAACTTATTGAACCAAATGCTTTTACACTAGCAACTGTTGGCGTTGACCTCAAACCATCGCAAAGGACAGTATTACTTAAAAGATATGATGAAAGTGGTTTTGTTTTTTTCTCAAACTATGCAAGTAAAAAATCACGACAAATTGAACAAAATAGTTTTGTAGCAGCCCATTTTGCTTGGCTTGGACTTGAGAGACAACTTAGAATTGAAGGGACGATTGAAGAGATTAGCAAAACAGAATCACTCAAATACTTTTTAAGTCGTCCACGTGGAAGTCAAATTGGGGCTTGGGTATCGCATCAAAGTGAAGTGGTTACTTCAAGAAGTATTTTGGAACAAAAATTTGACCAAATAAGAAAAAAGTTTGCAAAAGGGGAGATACCATTTCCTGATAAGTGGGGTGGCTATATCATCAGACCAACGCTATTTGAATTTTGGCAAGGTGGAAAAGATAGACTGCACGATAGATTTGAATATATTTTGGAAGAGGATAAAAACTGGGATATCCATAGATTAGAGCCGTAATGAATTTATTGAATACAAAATATTGACATCACTTCTAAAATAGTATAAACTAAATGTATGAAAAACGATTTAAGAACACTCATACAATTTCCGCAAATTGAAAAAATAACAACTATCAAAACCTATAATGAAACAGAAATAATTTTTTTTGAGGGGGAGATGCCACACTATTTTTATCTTCTCCTTGATGGCTTTGTCAAAGTATATAAAACTGACCACAAGTGCAATGAGATAGTGCTACATAATTTTGCACCTATTACTTTTATAGCAGAGATGGCTAGTATCGAAAACTTTAAATTTCCTGCTAGTTCGGTGGCACTTACTCCTTGTAAAATTGCTCTTATCAAAAAAGATGAATTTATAGCAATTCTACAAACAAATCCAGAAATATCTTTTTTGCTTACAAAATCGCTTACTAGAAAGATAAAAGCACTAGAGGGACTTCTCAATCGTAGTTTGATTTTTGATGCAACCACAACGATAGCTTCATATATCTATCACAATGAAGAACTCTTTAAAACCAAAAAAAATAAAGTGATCGCAAGTGAACTCAATATCACCCCTGAAACACTCTCCAGAGTACTCAAAAAACTCAAAGATTTGAAAATTTTAGATAATGAATCAAATATTATCGATAAAAATAAATTAGAAGTTTTACTTAACTTTTAAAAATAAAATCGTAAAAATATTTTTTTCATTTTCATATTTATACTCAAGTTGGAAGTTATGTGCTTTTAAAATATGATTGCTGATATAAAGCCCTAAACCAAAACTATCATCATTTGTATTTTCTTTTTTAAATGGCTCAAAATAATATTCAAGTTGATATTTAAGTGGTTTTCCATCATTTATAAACTCTATTTTATCTTTTAAAGCATTGAGTGTTACCCTTTTTGTTTGACTATATTTGATACCATTATCAAGTAAATTTTTAACTGCTATACTAAAAAGTTTGAAATGAACATTTATCTTTTCATCCTCTATGCTAAGGTCAACCTTATCCTCAATATTTATCATCAAATCTATTGCATTATCAACAACATCAGCTAAAAAGTACTCTTTTGTTTGGAAATTTTTAACAGAGATTAGCTCTTCAATAGATGCAAATTCATTGATTAAACTCTCCAGTCTATAAAAAACTTTTTGCATCAAAAGTTTGTTTTCCTCATCATTTGGGAGTTCTAGTAAAAACTTTCCTTTTGTTATTGGCGTTTTTAATTCGTGCATAATATTCCGAATAAATATATTTCTAGCCTCTTTTATCTCTTCAAGCTTTTTTGCTGATTTACTAAATTCTTGTGCTAAAAGGCTTACTTCATCTTTCTTTTCACTCTCAAAACAACTAAAATCAAAATCTTCATCTCCAAGTGATGCAACTTTTTCTTGTAGTTTTTTGATGGGATAAAGTTTTTTGAGTGTCATTATAAAGACAAAAATAAAACTTAATAAAATCAATCCAAAAACAACCATAATCAAAAAAGTTGCCGATTTTGCCTCGTTTTTATCTTTCAATAAAAAATGATTTTCATGAACTTCTATATCCAAATAGATGAAATTTTTATATTCCAATACTTTCATATTGCCATGTTTATCTCTACCCAATCTAAACTTTTTATGGGCATTTTCTAAAATCTCATTAAATTCCATAGGAGATTTGATAACTTCAAAGTTCATCTCACTTAGCTCATCTTCTAATTCACTCGTTATTTCTCCACTATATCTAGCTTCGTGCATCACCATTTTTACCATAGAGTGATATTTTTTACCAGCGTTCAGTTCTTCAAATTTATGATTGCTTTGCATTAAAAAAGCAAATGAAGCTATGATTAAAATCATTGAAATAAGAAAAACAATTGATAGACTAAAAAATATTGAGTTTTTATTTATTTTGAACAAATTTATATCCCATCCCTCTTATTGTTTCAAGAAACTCTGGTTTTTTTGGATTTTCTTCTATTTTATTTCGTATCCGATTGATAATAACAACTAAAGAACCCTCATCATTGCTAAAAGCATCACAATTATCAAAAATATCCTCTCTACTAATCACAAAACCATCTCGTTGTAAAAATAATGACAACACTTCAAACTCTGCAACTGTAAGCTTTAGTGCTACACCATTCTTTGTTATCTCTCTCTTTTTTTCATCTAAAATAAATATTTTGTATTGTTCTTGTATTGTTGGATTTGGCGTGGTATGGTTATATCGTCGCAGAATTGTTTTGATTCGTACCTCTAGTTCTCTAGGGTCGTAAGGTTTTGGAAGATAGTCGTCAGCTCCAAGTTCAAGAGCGGTTACTTTATCTGTGATATCACTTCTCGCACTTGAGATAATCACTGGGATTTTATGCTTTTTCATAATCTCTTTGCAAACTTCAAGCCCATCCATCCCAGGTAAAGTGAGGTCAAGTATCACAATATCAAATGTTTTAAGGTTGAGCGTTGAAAGAGCCAAAAATGGATCTTCAAAAGTCTCAACCTCAATGTTAAATTGTTTGAGATAGGAACTTAGCATAAAGCCAAGTTCAATATCATCTTCTAAAAGTAGGGCTTTTATCACATTTTCCTCTCATTGATGGCAAACCATCTTTCATCTCATTTTTAAATTTTACTTTTTGTTCTGGTGTCAGAATATCATATACTTTTGAAATGATATCCGCTTGCTGTTTGATTCTTTCTAATTTTTGATTTTGTATGATATCTACAAATTTCTGTGCATCAAATTTATCATCACTAAAAGCCTCCATTGGGGTAACCATTTTTGGTTTATTTTCATCAAAAATCTTCCCAATACTCGCTTTTTGCTCTTTTGTAAGTCCAAGAGTTTCAACTTTTCCCATAAACATTCTCATAAAATCATGATGAGGATGTTCCCCTTTTTTGAAATTTTTAGAATCAACTCTCTTTTCCCCTTTCATTGGTCGATTATCATCTTTATTAACTTTACAACCCATTGCTCCATTTGCAAAAGCTACACTCACACCTGCTACTAAAAGACCCGCTAATATTTTACTCGTTTTCATATTTTCTCCTTGTTTTGATATGAAAGTATAAGAAAGCTCGGTTAATAAAGTGTAAATGGAATGTTAATGGGAGATTAACAACAATTCTATTATTTCATATTTGGACGAAAGCCAATAGGGTTTGTTTTCTCTTTTGCTTCATTTTGAAGTGATTGCATCGAACTTACAACTTGCACAACTTTTTGAAGCAACTCTTTTGTTTCTTTATTGTCTGTTTCAAGTGCTTCAAGTCGTTTTATGATGTCAAAGTATGGAACAGAAAGGTTTTTTAGCCTTGTAAATGTTCGCATAATTGCAATATTAACTTCTGTAGCTATTGAACTTTTGAGTACAGTAGCCAACATATAAACACCTTGCTCTGTAAAAACTTTTACTTTTGATGGATTAAATTTCAAACTTTGTAGGTTATCACATTTTGTGATAAGCTCATTTTTTTCATTTTCATTAAGTTCAAACATAAAATCTTGTGGAAATTTTTCCATATTTCTTTTAACTGCTTGATTCAAAGCTCTTGTTTCTACCTGATACAGCTCTGCTAAATCTTTATCTATCATCACCTGCACACCTCGAATGATAAAGATTTTTTCATCCACTAAAACATTTTTTACTATTGCATCCATCTTACACCTCCTAAATTTATGTGAAAAGTGTACCAAAAAGATATTCTTAGTAGGAGAAATATGTCATATTGTCATACTTTTGTAGAGATAAGATTATAAATCCGAGATGTAATCAATTACTTTTTCTCGTTGTTCTGCATCATCTTGAGCAATCTGTTGTTTAATAAGAATACCTGTGATAATACGATTAACTATTTCAATTTCTTTTTCATCATCAACATCACCAATAGTACATGAAATATTTTCTCTTTTTTTTTCATAATACATTTCTAATATATTTTGTGCAATGGCATTTAATCTATTTATCTCTCGTTTAGCCTCATCATAACTATCAAATGTTTTATAACCTATACCTTTAATTCTAAATTTTCCGTCTTTTGTTTCTATAATATCAGCATCTTTAAGCATAACTTTCTCCGATTTTCTTTTGAGTGTAAGTGTAAATAAATTAATATATGCTTAAAATCTGGAAAGAGATACTTACTTTATTGTAGCTCTCAACCTAAAATATATCTTCGCAGGGACTAAAAGATTATAAAAAAGCACTCCATTTGAAAGCAAAAAGAAAAATGCTCCAATACTACTATCAAAAATAAAAGCTACCAAAGAGATAATATGCAGATATCTTTGTATAGTGATAAGTTTATCATCTATCATATCTCTCATATTTGGTACGGTAAAAATACCTTTGCTTGAAAGATGAAACCAAGTTAAAAAGGGGATGATTTTATAGGTCATACCATTTATAATAGAGATAGCAAATCCTCCAAATAATGTAAGTGTTATAACTCCATCAAATTCTATAAACTCACCTAAAATAAAATAAAAAATACCAAAAATAAAAAATACCAATCCCGTTTGCCAAAATAAAACACTTTGGTCTTTCAGTTTTCTTTTTCTATTTTTGAGTTTTTGATAAGTTAGAAAAGTGAAATAAACTCCAATACCTACAATCAAAATCTTAAAAATAAAATAGTATCCAAGTGTAAAAATAGTATCAAGAACTAAAAATAATAGGGCAAAGATTGTTCCAAAAAGTATGATTTTTTGTTCGTGCTTTTTGTAAGCGTCACACACCCAAAACATAGGGATAACTTGAAAGCTGATAGAGGCAATAAGTAAAAACACCCAACCAAAAAAGATAATATTGTAGTGAAGTGCAAGAAGTTGTGTGTATGATTCTTCTATATTTGAGATAGTATGAAGATATATCATATAAAATCCAAGAAGAAATGCAACCATAAAAAAGACAAAGCTTGCAATCATACCATTTACAATAAGTGAGCGATTTTGCACCCCTAGAAGACCTTTTAGGCTAACGAAACTAAAAAATGCGATACTAAGGAAGAGTGTAATCATTGAGAGCTGTAAGAGCACTGTTAGGTGATAATAAAATCCAATTGAAAATGAAAAAAGAAAGATAAGTAGAAAAGTATATGTAAAATTTGCAGTAAACAGTGGTTTTTTGATAACCACACCAGCTACGACTGGCAACATCTGTTGCATCGCACCAAACATCATCATTATCATAAATCCAATGGTAATAAGATGTAATGCTACGATATTTATCCCGCCGAACAATACCATTAAACTAGCTATTATTCCAAATATAGGAGCTGTAAGGAAAAACTTTAGTGGTGCTTCAAATGGTGGAGCTTGGTCGAGGGAAAGTCCTGCAAACATTTTTTAAACCTCACTCTTTCCAAATAAATATTTGAAACATCTCATCATCTTCAACTATCTCATATTTAAAATTATTTTCATTTAGGATATTGAGAAGCATTTGAGGTTTTAGTCGATGGAGCATTTTAAGGCGATTTGTAGCATTGAGGAAAGGAAGTTTTGAAACCACTAAATTAAGTGGTTCTGGAGCTTCAAGTTCTCTACAATCAACCTCAATATCAGTTCTCATAAAGTTCTAAAGTGCTTTCATTTTTTCTATAATTTCATCACTATTTAAAGCATTATCTACCATATTGTACATAATCTGCTCCTCTTTCATATTGTGCTGTTGCATCACAAAAAGGAGGTTTTCACTTGTACCTAAAAATTGATTTTTATCTTTTTTTTCAAGAGCCACTTCCATTTGAGAAAATAATCCTCTCATCTGCTCATGCTCCATAAGCATAACAGTTGTAGGGTTACATCCACCACCACTACAGTTATTAAACTCAGGGAACATAACTTTCTCTTCCATAGAAAAATGGTGTTCCATATGCTCTTTAAACTCTTTAAAAAGTGGTTCTGCTTTCGTAAAATCACCACTATCTACTATATTTTCTAAGGTTGCAAACTCTTCATCGCAACTTCTGTGATCTTTTGTCATAAATTGATTTACTGTCATATTATTTTCCTAATTTGTTTTTAGAATAATAATAAAACAAAAAAAGTTTTTAGTTGATTTGTATCAAGAAAAGATTATTTAATCTCCTCTTTATCCTCTTGTATACTCTCTTTCACCTCTCGTATCTCATAAGACAGCGCTTTTTTAAGGTACTCAAGGGGATAAAAGAAAAGTGCTTTAAACACTATGCTAATTTTTGCATCATTTTCACCTACTTCACTAAACAATGGGAAAGTTGAACTTTGAATAGTGTCTACTTTTGGAGAAACTGTAAATTCTACATTTTTAAGAGCTTTTATCATATTTAAGGTATTTTTGAAATCTTTTGGTGCTAAATTTTCTAAAATATTACTAGTAGTTTCCTCTTTCTTAACTGCATAAAAAAGTGCCGTTAGTGAATCTTTATGGATAACTTTCGTCCAGTTGATTTTAAATTTTGGATGATGAAATACTGAACTTTGATGAAGTAATGGGTTTGTTTTTTCTCTTCTCATCTCTTCAATAACAGTTAAAAAACTATTTTTCCCACCAAAGCTCATAGCCACTTCTAACACTATATTGTGTACATTCTCTTTTTGTTTTATCTCTAATTTATAAAATTCCATTTTGTTTTGTTTTCCTTTTAAAATGTCCCATTTTAAAAGGGACATAGTGTTCTTTGTCTTCTTTTAACGATATGGCAAAGCCACATCTAAAGAAGCAAATCCTAAAGAGAGAGATGAATCTCTCTTGCTTCGCAAATGTCCCATTTTAAAAGGGACCATCTATCTATTTTATCTGCGTTTCTTTAAGAAGCTTTCCATATACATCAAAAAATTGTTGTAACCCTTTTTCCTCACCCTTTACATAGTTTCCTTTAGTTCTAATTTTACCATTTTGATAGTAAGTTATCACCTCTCCATCAATTTCACCATTATGATACTGTGTTTGTGATTTTATACTTCCATCTTTATAAAATGTTTTTGTAATCCCCTCTTGCTCTCCCTCTTTATAGTTTGCCTCTTCAAGAACAGTTCCTGAGTTGTAATAAGTTATCTTTAATCCATCAAGCTTATTGTTTTTCATCTCTGTTCTACTATAAAGTATTTTATCCATCGCATAAAGTGTAACCACACCATTTAAAGCACCATTCACAAAAGTTTCTGTTGATTTAAGATTTCCATTTTTATAGTAAAGTGTTCTTATCCCCTCTGGCTTTCCATTTTTATATGAAACTTTTGATTCCATTGTTCCATCTGGATAATATTGTTTCATAAGACCATTTTGTTTATTTTGAGTATATTGTATCTCTTGTTTTTTCCCACTTGGGTAGCTTGAGATAGCTACTTTTGTGATTGATTTTGCTTTTTTGTCATTTTTAAAGTAGTTCTCTTTATCATAAATAAGCCCATTTTTAAAATAACTTTCACTTACCACTTGTTTATTTTTATTGTATATCTTTGCCAATCCATCTAGTTCATTCTCTTTGTATGGATATTCACTATAGAGTTCTCCTGTGATGAAATACTCTTTTTCAATACCATCAATTTGATTGTTTTTATAGGGTGTTTCTTTCTTTTTTAAACCATTCAAAAAATACTCTGTAGTTACCCCATTTTTTACATCATTTTCATAAGATATTTCAACTTTTAATTTTTTTTGAGGATAATATTCTTTTGCAATTCCTATGCGTTGATTAGTTTTATAAGTTTCTTCAAGTTTGATATCACCATTTTCATAGTATTCTACACTTATTCCATTTTTGTTATTATTGCTGTAGTTGATTTCAAAATGGAGTTTTCCATTTGGATAATAAATCTTAACAATACCCTCTATTTGGTTGTTTGAATAGGGTTCTTCCCTTATAATTGTGCCATCTTTCCCAAAAGTAGTTTTAATCCCAAAAGCTTGTCCATCACTATAAAGTTGCTTTGATTTTAATTCACCACTATTATAATATTTAGTAACCACTTCAATTGGTTTATCTTTAGTTTGCTCTAACTCCATCCCATTATAAAGTGTAGTTGTAGTTGCACAATAAAGTGTACTTGCCCCAAAAAAGATAAAAAATAAGGGTAAAAAAAGTTGCTTCATCTATTGAAACATACCCTCATATTTTTTCATCGTTGCTTCGATATTTTCTATAATCGCACTTATATCTACTTTCTTTATCTCAAGAGTTTGAGGATAATTTGCTATAAGGTCGTCAAATTGCGCCACAACTTCATCAAGAGTTCCCCCTTTTATTTGAGGAATATTATATTTTTCCAAAAGGTCTAATTCCCCTTTATATGGCTTAATATCTCGTGGAAAAAATACTGGTTTATTTCCACTAGCTAACGATTCCAAGCAAGCATGCACAGAAGAAGTAAGGAGATATGAACATCCTTTGATAAACTTCATATACTCTTCATCTTCATAAATCTCACCAAAATAAGGGGCAAGTTTTATTTCGGTTCCAAGGAAAAAATAGTGTCCTAAAAGTATTGGTAATCCACAGTTTTTACTATTTTCACACATTTTAAGTAGATCTGCTTCATAGTCATCATCTGCAAAGAAAAATCCCTTTTCGTGAATCTTTGATGAAGATGTAAAATACTCATCATCGATAATATCATAAGGGATATCAACCCCAACTTCCAAAAGAGTTTCACAAAAATCAGCCATATACTCTCTCATGGTAGCACTTGGTTCTAGTGAATCAAAAATAAGTATATCTTTTCGTCTCATCATATGTGGAAGATTTCCTATGATATCGACCCCTACACCTTTTTTTACACCAAGTTCAGCCTTTGCAAATGATGCTGCTCTATAGTCAGCCGTCGCTAAAATTGGATCAAGATGAGCTAATTGCTTATAAATAGCCGATGTTCTTCTAATATTTTCCAATCCAAAATTATGTCCACTTCTTGCGTACAAATATAAAGTCATTCTAAATTTCCCCTAATTATCTATTTTTCCAATAGCACAAGATACGAAACTCTTAGCTGTTGTTGTTATTTTCTCGATTGTATTTAATTCATCTGATGCCAAAGGATAGCCTAATGTTTTAAGTTTTGATTTTAAGCTTTCTATTTGGCTTTCATCGATATCAAGGGTAATTTCTCGTGGCATCAAGTCAAGATTGACTTCAACCTCTCCAAATTCCTCTAAAAGTGATTTTTTAAGGGTATTAGCACATCCACCACATTTTACATTTGAGACTTGAAATGTTTGTTTCATTTTAACTCCTTAATCTTTTGTTCGATTTTACAATATTTTTTGATAAATTGATAGAGTTCTAATGACCGTTTATTTGTTTTGGCATTAATTTGTTATAATCTATCCTTAAATAAAATTCATACAATTTAGGCAAATCAAAATGAAAACAGATATCTCAATCATCATCCTAGCAGCTGGTCAAGGTACTAGAATGAAATCAACACTACCAAAAGTGCTTCACAAAATATCAGGCTTTGAGATGTTGTATTACTCTATCGCTGAAGCTAAAAAGTTAAGTGATGATATTACAGTGGTTTTATATCATCAAGCAGAACTCGTACAAAGTGCTATGGATAAATACTTCGATGGTATAAACTATCATATCCAAGACCATCTAAACTTCCCTGGAACTGGTGGTGCAGTGATGGGAATTACTCCAAAACATTCAAAAACTTTGGTACTCAACGGTGATATGCCACTTGTTGAAGCAAAAGAACTTGACGCTTTGATAAGCGATAGTAAACTTACTATGTCTGTGCTTGAACTTCCAAGTGCTATGGGATATGGAAGAGTTGTCGTGGAAAATGATGCAGTAAAAAAGATAGTTGAGCAAAAAGATTGTACTCCTAGTGAACTTGCTATTAATGTTGCAAATGCTGGGATTTATTGTTTTGATACCGAGTTTCTACTAGCAAATTTACCAAAACTTACAAATAACAATAATCAAAAAGAATACTACATAACAGACCTTGTAGAGATGGCGATAGAGCAGGGGATAGATGTAAAACCAATAGTTGTAAGTGAAGAGAATTTCAAAGGTGTCAATAGTAAAGTTGACCTCTCAAACGCAGAAGTTATCCATCAAAATAGAATAAAAGAGAAATTTATGGCAAATGGTGTGATTATGAGATTACCTTCAACTATCTATATCGAAAGTGGTGTGGAGATAGAGGGGGAGAGTATCATTGAAAATGGTGTGTCACTTCTAGGAAATACTAAAATTATCGCAAGCCACATCAAAGCAAATAGTGTTGTTGAAAATAGTGTGCTAGAAAATAGCGATATTGGACCAATGGCAAGAATAAGACCAGATAGTATCCTCAAAGATACCCATATTGGAAACTTTGTAGAGGTGAAAAAAGGAAATCTAAATGGTGTTAAAGCTGGACACTTAAGTTATCTTGGAGATTGTACAATTGATACTGGTTCTAATATTGGGGCTGGAACTATCACTTGTAACTATGATGGGAAGAAAAAATACCAAACAATTATCGGGAAAAATGTATTTGTAGGAAGCGATACACAACTTGTAGCTCCAGTAACAATCCCTGATGATGTGATGATAGCAGCGGGAACAACTGTGACAAAAGACCCACAAAGTGGCGACTTGGTACTGAGCCGAACGCCTCAAAAAAGTATTGGTAAGTTTTTTTATAAATTCTTTGGGACAAAATAAAATATGTCAAAATGCAATATTTTTTTAAAAAGTTATTTTGGTTTGTTACAATTAGAAAAAAGATAAGGGGATAAAATGACCAAAATTATGCAACAACAATTTAATCTTAATAATCCACTAAAGAACAAACCAAATACACTTAAAGCAATAGATCTTTTTGCAGGAATTGGTGGAATTCGACTGGGATTTGCAGAAGCTTTTAAAGAAGATATTGAATTTGTATTTAGTTCGGAAATAGATAAATATGCACAACAAACTTATTATGCAAATTTTGGAGAAATGCCTCATGGTGATATTACACAAATAGATGAAAAAGATATTCCCTCTCATGATATTATTTTGGCTGGATTTCCGTGCCAAGCATTTTCTATAGCTGGAAAAAGACTTGGGTTTGAAGATATAAGAGGGACATTGTTTTTTGAAGTAGCAAGGATAATCAAACACCATAAACCAAAAGTTGTTTTTTTAGAAAATGTAAAAGGTTTTGTCAATCACGATAAAGGAAATACTTTTAAAGTAGTAAAAGAAACTTTAGAAGAACTTGGATACAGAGTATTTACAAAAGTCTTAAATGCAAAAGATTTTGGAGTACCCCAAAATAGAGAAAGAATTTATATTGTTGGATTTTTGGATAATGAGGTGGAGTTTGAGTTTCCAAAAAGCTTAGATAAAGAGGTAAAGGTTGGGGATATTTTAGATGGCAAAATTCCTGATAAATATACAATTTCAGATAAGCTTTGGGCTGGACATCAAAGAAGAAAAATTGAACACAAGGCAAAAGGTAATGGTTTTGGCTATTCTTTATTTGATGAAAATTCAAATTACACAAGTACAATTAGTGCAAGATATTATAAAGATGGTTCGGAAATTTTAATAGCACAAAGTGGAAAAAATCCGAGAAAATTAACTCCGAGAGAAGCTGGAAAATTACAGGGATTTAATGAAAACTTTAAAATAGTATGTAGCGATGTTCAAGCTTATAAACAATTTGGAAATAGTGTAAGTGTCCCAGTGATTAGAGCTATTTCAAAAGAAATAAAAAAGTATATCGGGAAAAAATAATGAGTATTGAAAAAATAAAAATTGAAAAAAGTATATTTGATATAAATTTAAAATTTTACTTTATTTTGAAGTATCTTTTAAAAGCAAATTGTACAGATAGAGATATACACAAGATTTTAGAGCTTTACTCATTAAATAAAAGTATTTCACTTAAAATGGCATTGACAAAGAATTATGAAAATTATTTTGGAAATACAAAATCAGGATTAAAAAAGATTTCATTTTTAGGCGATATATTGGATTTATTGGAAAGTGATTTGGATATAGAACTTTTTATTTTTTCATTAAAACTAATAGCTATAAAACCTTTATTGCTTCAGGAAGCAAAAACAAGAGATTTGCTAGATAGTTCCAAACTTCCTTTGCTTAATCCTCTTTCGTTAGCTTATGATAAAATTACAACATTTACACCGTATTCTACAAGAGTAAGTGGTGCATTATTATCTTTAATATTTTTTGACAAGTTAGAGAGTAAAGATACAGTTTTTTTATCGAGTGATACAACAGATTTTTTAAAAGAACTTTCAAAAGAAGCAATAAAACTTAAAAAAATAGGTCTTGAACCAAATCAAATTTTTATGTTGATGTTTAGTGAAAGTATTAATCAATCAATCACAAGTTATAGTGGAAGTAATTATGAAGATAGAATTTTATCAGTTTTGAAAACTATTGGTATTGATGAGAGTAAGGTTTCAAAAACTCATGATAAAAATGACAGTTCAACAGAATTTGATTTTTTCTTTGAGTTAGATGGAAAAACTTATGGAATTGGTGCAAAAAGAACTTTAAGAGAACGATATAAACAATTTATAAAAACAGCTCAAATGACCAAAATTGATGTGATGATTGAGATAACTTTGGGAATTGATTTAACAGAAGAAAAAGTAAAAGCAATTAGAAATCACAATGTTTATCTATTTATAGCAGATGAAATTTATATAGCATTTGAATATTTACAAAATACTCAAGGTGTATTTAGTACCAAAGATTTAACTATGGATACTTTAAAGAGATTAAATGATTAAAAACAAACATCAAAATTATGAAATACTAAATCTTATAGGATATGGACTTTCAAAATTTAATGATGAATTTATTAAGGAATTTGAGTTTAAAACAAAGACGGCATTTTATGAATATTGTGTTGCAAATAAAATTGCTGATACGACAGGAACTGTGAAAAATAGAATGGATTTATTTGACCATTTTTTTCCTGAAAATGGACGAAAAGGATGGTGGCAAAAAGGTGATGCTTACATTCATAGAAAAATTTTAATTGATAATCTTTTTGGCAATGAAGATGTTAAGGGATATGCAAATATAGTTAAGCTTTATTTGCAAGAGAATTTTGGAGTACAAGATATTATTGTAAATACAAAACCAATTGTAAAATCAAGATTTAAGAAATTACAAGAAACAGGACTTGAGGCGGAACTTTATTTTATGAATAATTTTAATCAAATCGATAAATTTCATTTAGGTGTATTAGAAGATGCAAGGTTATTTGGAGATGGATATGATTTTCAAGTAAGTGTAGATAACTTTACCTATTTGGCAGAGGTTAAAGGAATTCGAGAAAAAAAAGGTAAATTTAGACTAACCGAAAATGAATACAATAAAGCTTTAGAATATAAAGATGACTATATTATAACATTGGTTTTAAATATGAACGATTTGCCGACATTTTTAAGCATTGAAAATCCAATTAAGAATTTAAAATTTGAGGAGAGAATTATCAATTCAAAAATATCAAAAGAATACCATTTAGTAGGTGAAATATGTTAAGCTTTGAAGATAAAAAACAATATTTTGAAAAGATTTTAGAAATAGATGACAATTGTTTTGCTGAAGAATTGTATTTGTACTTTTTTACATTAGAACAAGGTAATTTTGATTTTTTAAATAATTTGAATAATTATAATGAAATTGAAAACAAAACAAATTATTTGATTTCTAAAATTGCAAAGCACGAGCATGAAGATAGTGTATCTAATATTATTGAGAGCTATCAATGAGAAAATTACAATTACAGGAAAAGACTAAATGTTACTAAAAGATAAAAATATACTCCTTGGGGTGACTGGTTCGATTGCTATTTACAAGTCACTTGAACTTATTCGTCTTTATATAAAAGCTGGGGCAAATGTCAAAGTGATTATGACAGATGGGGCAAAAAGATTTATAGCACCTCTTACATTTGAGACGATTTCACAAAATAATATACTTGATAAAAGCACTGAAAATTGGGACAAAAGCTCTATCAATAACCATATCGCTCTTGGAAAATGGGCTGATATCTTTGTCCTTGCACCTGCTACTGCAAATACGATAAATAAACTAAGCAATGGGATAGCTGATAATCTTTTATTGCAAACTGCTTTAGCATATCCTCGAATAAAACTACTTTGTCCTGCAGCCAATACAAATATGATAGAAAATCCTATTACAAAAGCTAGTTTAAAGATGCTTGCTCTTTGTAATTTTAAAACAATTAGCCCAATCTCAAAAGAGTTAGCTTGTAGAGATATTGGAAATGGTGCAATGGCTGAGGTTGTTGATATTTTTGATGCAACAGCTAGGGAACTTTTAAGTGATAGCTATTGGATGGATAGAAAAGTTGTAATGAACGGTGGAGCAACGATTGAAAAGATTGATGATGTACGATTTATTTCAAATTTTTCAAGTGGAAAAATGGCTGGGGCGTTAGCCTCTGCACTCTACTATAAAGGTGCTGATGTTTGTTTGGTTGGAAGTAGTGATTTTAAAGTCCCTAGCGAAGTGCATATTATCAAAACAACGAGCACGCAAGAGATGAATGGTTACCTTGTGGACTGTATCAGAGTGGCAAAAAAAGGGAAACTTTCAAATGCTACTTTGATGGATAACTCAAATGTTCAACTTATTCAGAAAAAACCATATTTTTTTGGGGTAGCGGCGGTCTCTGACTACACTCCAAAATATCCACAAAATGGGAAACTTAAAAAAGATGATATTGGGGAAAATTGGAGTTTGGAACTAGCAAAAAATATTGATATTTTGGCAAATCTACCAAAAGAGGATATCTATACTATCGGCTTTAAAGCTGAGATGGATAAAGAGAATGGGAAACAAAATGCCCAAAGTATGTTAGAAAATAAAAATCTCGATGGGGTTTGTTTAAATATTTTGGATAGTAATAACACTTTTGGAAGTGATACTAATACAATTGAATTTTTAAACCAAAAAGATAATTTCACAGTTAGTGGAGATAAGCTTACTATCTCGTTTGAGCTCTTAGAAAATTTTAAAAAGGTTTTTAGTGAATAATTTTCCAAATCATATAGCTATCATTATGGATGGCAATGGAAGATGGGCGAAAAGTCGTGGGCTTAATAGAACAGCTGGACATGAAGAGGGGGCAAAATCAGTTAGAGATATAACTACTCATTGCTCTAAAATTGGGGTTAAATATCTTACTTTATATGCTTTTAGTACAGAAAATTGGACAAGACCAAAGCTAGAAGTTGAATTTTTAATGAAATTACTTGAAAGATGGTTTAAAAGTGAATTGCCAATCTATTTAGAAAATAATGTCCGATTTAAAGCTATTGGAGACCTTAGTAAATTTTCTAAAAGTTTACAAAAAACTATTAAAAATGTTGAAGAAAAAACAGCTATTTGTAGTGGACTTACACAAGTTTTGGCACTGAACTATGGAAGTAGAGATGAGCTTACAAGGGCTTTTCAAAAAGTTGTTACAAATAATTTAGAGATAACCGAAGAAAATATCAACTCTTCCCTTGATACTGCATCTTTTGGTGATGTTGATTTGCTTATAAGAACTAGTGGCGAGGTAAGATTGTCAAACTTTTTACTTTGGCAATGTGCGTATAGTGAGATGTTTTTTACAAATACTTTGTGGCCAGATTTTGACTCGATTGAGTTAGATGAGATTATCGATCAGTTTTTACAAAGAGAGAGAAGATTTGGTGGTATTTAGTATTCTTATTTTTATTTTTGGTACCATGATAGGAAGCTTCCTAAATATGCTTATCTATCGATTGCCACTTCAAATATCACTTATAAATCCAAAAAGGTCCATTTGCCCAAATTGTGGGCATCAAATAAAATGGAGTGAAAATATTCCTATTTTGTCATATCTGTTTTTGAGAGGAAAATGTTCACATTGTAAAGAAGCAATCTGCGTAAGTTATCTGTTTGTTGAGATACTATCAGGGGCAATTTTTTTAGCTTTATTTATGAAATTTGGCTTAAGTAGCACTTTTGTACTCTACAGTCTCCTTTTTTCACTTCTAATGCTTTTGAGTTTTATAGATTTGAAATACAAAGCAGTACCAGATTATTTACTTTTAATATCGTTAGTTGTAGCTCTATTTCTGCCGAATTTTTCTTTTAGTGATGCTTTAATGTTTGCAGGAGGATTTGTTTTACTTGATTTTATTGTGACATTTTATATCCAAAATATAAAAGCTAGAATCACCAAAAATGAGGAACTTCAAACCCAAAGAGCTTTGGGTGAAGGGGATATTCCAATTGTAGCTATTATTGGCGGAGTTCTGGGAGTAAAGCTTGGACTTTTTGCTCTTATCTTTGCTTCTGTTTTTGCACTTTTTCCTGCACTTTATGGAAACTTCAAACATAAAGAGATAGAAACACCGTTTATCCCATATCTCTCTTTGGGGCTATTTTTGGTACTATTATTGGGTGAATCAATTTACACAATAAACATCAACTAAAGGGTAGAGATGCGATTACTAAAAAGATATATAAGTGAGACGATTTCAGGAACATTTTTTCCGATTTTCTTATCTCTTTTTACTATCACTTCAGTTGTTTATTTAGTCAAAATATCTTCACTTACTTCAGTAATCACAATCGATTTTTCTGAGCTTAGTTATCTTTATACCCTTAGCATTCCTAGTATTTTATACTATACACTTCCTATAACTTTTTTTATTGCTATGATTATCAATCTCTCAAAACTTTCAGGGGAATATGAACTTATCGTAATATCAAGCTTTGGGCTTTCTCCTATGCGACTTCTTTGGCTTGTGTTACCTATTTCATTTTTTATGAGTGTAGCTCTTTTTGTGATATCATTTATCATCATCCCGCAAACTGACTACTTGCAAGAAAAGTTTCTTATTCAAAAACAACAAGAAGCAGAGTTCAATATCAAACCTAGTGAATATGGGCAAGTTTTTGGACCTTGGTATATTTATGTCGAAGGGAAAAAAGGTAATTCATACAAAGATATCACCCTCTTTTTACCTGATGAGAAAAAAGATACTTTTGTAATGGCAAAAAATGCAAATATCTCAAATGAAAATAGCTCTTTAAGTTTGACATTGGAAAATGGGATAGCTATGAATATTCTAGGAGATGAGATGCAAGAGGTTAACTTTGAAAAAATGATACTTGGCTATCAACTAAGCGAAGCAAAAAAGATAAGTTCGATTAGTGATTTGATAGAGTATTGGGAAAATATTGATCCAAATAGTTCAAAAATGAGAATCTATATCCAAAACTTTTTTATATCATTTTTCCCTTTGGTATCGGTGATGTTTTATATCGCTTTAGGATTTTATAATCCAAGATATGAAAAAAATAAAAATACTATTTATGCAATTGTCTTGACTGTTATCTATATGATTTCGATGCAAAAAGTAGCTGAATTGAGAGATATAGCAAATATTTTTATTTTCTTTTTTATCTGGTATTTTATATCATTTATCATCTACCAAATTAGGATAAAACCACACTACTAATGATGATAAAATTAACAATCGCCTACGATGGGAGCAAATTTAATGGCTCAGCAATCCAACCAAAATCTACAACCGTACAAGGGGAGCTAGAAAAAGCCCTTAAAGTTTTAGGAATAGAGGGAAAAACAGTTTTTAGTGGAAGAACCGATAAAGATGTTCACAGTACAAATCAAGTAGTTTCATTTCAAATTCCCCCTTTTTGGGAAAATACAAAAAAACTCAAAACTACTCTAAAAAAGCTCCTTGGGGATTTTATACAGGTTAAAAAACTAGAAGTTGTAAATGATAACTTTCATGCAAGATTTAGTGCGATAAAAAGGGAATATCGCTATATTGTATCACTCAAAGAGGCAAATCCTTTTAATCATAACTATATATATCATCATAAAAATATCAATCTTGAACTCTTACAAAAAGCCTCAAAAATTTTAGAGGGGAGATATGATTTTGCTTTTTTTAGTAAAAGTGGAAGTGAGCCTAAAAGTACAATACGAGAGATTTATAGTGTGAAAATCTATCGATATAGAGATTTTATCATTTTTAAATTTTGTGCGAATAGTTACTTACGAAGTCAAATTAGAATGATGGTTGCATTTTTACTTAAAATCTCTGATGGGGTTTTAACTATAGAGGATTTACAAAAACAACTCCATTGTGAAGCATACATCTCAAAAAGATTAGCACCACCAAATGGACTTTATCTCTCAAAAATAAGATATGCCAAATGATCAATAAAGAATTTTTAAAAAATATTACCGTTTTATATGTGGAGGATGACCCACATATTAGAGAGTCTATGCAAGGGATTTTTCTAAAACTTTTTAAACATATCGTAATGGCAAATAATGGGGAAGAGGGGTATTTTGAATTTGTAAATTCTAAAGAACATAATATCGAATTTGATATTGTTATTAGCGATATCAATATGCCTAAAATAAACGGTATCGAGATGGCAAAGATGATACGAACAGTAGATGAGCAGATACCTATTATTTTTACCACTGCTCATTCTGATGTGGAATTTTTACTTGATGCTATTGAACTAAATATCACCCATTATGCAGTTAAACCTGTCAATCTAAAAAGATTGATGGATGCTGTTCAAGAGGCTACTAAAAAATATTACGATAGCAAGATTATCAAAACTCAAGAGACTCAAAATGAAAGATTTATCAATATTATCAATCAAGTAGCACTTGTGTCAAAAACAAATCTAAGTGGAACAATCACTTATGTAAACGATATTTTTTGTGAAGTTTCAGGATACACAAAAGAGGAGCTTTTAGGAGAAAACCAAAGGATAGTTCGACATGAAGATATGACAAAATCTTACTTCGATACTTTATGGAATAGTCTAAGGGATGGAAAAGTATGGAGAGGAAAGATAAAAAATAGAAATAAAGATGGTGTTGATTATATTGTAAACACCACTGTTTTACCTGTTTTTGATATTTTGGGTGAGAATATTTTAGAATATATGTCTGTTGGATTTGTGGTTACCAAAGAGGAAGTAGAAAAACGAGAATTTCAAAAGAAAGTGATTCAAAAGATAAACTATCAAAAAACAGTACAATTGACCCTAGAAGAGCAGATTCAAGAGCTTGAACAAAAACTTACTCTTAGTGGTGATATCGATATCGTTTTATACAATCTCAATATGGAAAAAGTAAAAAATGAAAAATCTCAAAAACAGCTTTTGTATTATGAGGATTTAATAGCTAAAAAAGAGGAGATAGAAAAACAACTTAAATACAAAATATCAAACATTGAAAATGAATCATACGAGTACAAAAAAAAGCTCCATAAAAAACTAGAAGATGCAAAAGAGCAGATAATTCACGACAATAAAATCATCAAAGCACAATACGAAGAGGCAAAACGACTAAATGGCTATCTTCAAGAGAACAATATTAAAATCAAGAATCTCTACGATGTTATCGTTCATAGAGAGGAACAACTAGCCAAGTTGGAAGCTAAATTGGAGCAAAAGTAACCAATCATAGTGTATAATCAATTTTTACAAGGAGCGAAATATGAAAAAAAATATTTTAATAGGGTTAATGCTCAGTGGAGCATTATTTGTGGGATGTGGTGGTGATAAACCAAAAGAGGAACAAAAAGTAGTTGAGCCTACAGCAGTAACAACAGCAACTCCAACAGTAACTGAAACAAAGCCAGAAGCAACTACGCCTGTAGCAACTACAAGTGAACCAAAAGCTTTTGATGCAACTAGCGCATTTGCTTCAAAATGTTCTAGCTGTCATGGTACAAAAGGTGAAGGGAAATCAATTTTTCCAAAACTTGCAGGACAAACAAAAGATGCAATAGCAAAAAAACTGCGCGGATATAAAGATGGTACTTTTGGTAATGATAAAAAAGCGATGATGATACCAAATGTAAATTCTTTAACGGATGATGAAATAGAAAAAATAGCTGAGGTTGTTTCAAAATTCTAAATTTGAAACTTCTATAAATTTAATTTTGGAGGAAACGATGAATAAATTATCAATGACACAAAAAGAGATAATGGAGAGAAAAGAGACTATTGAAACTGAACTTGAAGAGTTATTTCAAGCACATATGAGAATAACTGATTGGGATGTTCCTGAAGCAGATGACCAAAAAGCAGCTGAGATGATACTTGGTATTTTTGAAAGTAAATTAGCACAAATCAGAAAAGATGTAGTTGATGGAGCTTATAAATATTTTTAATAACTCCCTTTAATAGAACCAAAAAAGGAGAGGTTAAACTCTCTTTGCTTTGATAATCTTATCAATATTTTGAAATATCTCTTCAACTTTCCCTTGCCAAGAAGTTGTAGAAAATTGAATATTTGAAGGATTATAATAAACTTCAATAGCCTCATTTGTATCTAATCTTGTAAATCTTACATTTGAGCTTATTCGCGCATTGTAAAACATTAAATTTGTTCTTGTAAATTTACCATTAAGCCCTTTAAACCCATAATTAGAAGTAGCCCCTGTGATATTTGCTATCACTGCTCCAATAACTCCAGTTACCCCCTCAGTGATATCATTTGGAAGTTCAACTTTTATCTCCCCTCTTTTTGGATAACCATTTGGATAAAGAGCTTTGAGCCCAACTAAAGTGGATAAATAAGCACCAGTTACTGTTGGGCAACTATGCCCTGCACATTTTACTACATCAAGATAAGAAAACTCAACTATTCCATCTTCAAATGTCCCTAAAGTTTTGGCTAAATCATCTTGTAAAATTATTTTTTCTATTGTGTCAAAAAAGTGTGGGTAGGTCATATTGTAAATTCCTTTATATTTTTGGAATTTTAGTTAAAAGAATAAGTAAATAAATTGATTTTAATCAATAAAAGTGAAATTAGCTACTATTTAAAGTGTGATATTTTCCAAAAACTCCAGCTCTTCCCCAGCAAAAATAATAGCATCAATACAGTATGGCACACTTAGTTTTTTAGTTTGGAGATAATATTCAACACTTCGTTTGAGTTTCCCTAGTTTTGATGGGGTGATATTGTAAACTGCTTCAAAACTTTCGCCACTTTTTACCTCAACAAAATGATACACACCCTCCTTGGTTGCGATGATATCTATTTCACCAAGTTTCTTTGCATAGAAGTTTCTCTCAACTAAAAGGTAACCACAATCTTCTAGATAACCCACCGCTTTATCTTCAAAATAGTTCCCTTTATCTTTTGTCATTTTAATGTTCAAAAATAAGTTTATTGTTTTTTGTATCTAGTTGAAAATACTTTAAGATATTCATCCCCAAAAGACCATCAAATCCATTAAAAACATTTTCTCTAGAGGCTATAATTTCTACTTTTTCAAAGTTTAAGTCATTGATAGAAAGATTTTGAACTTCAATTCTTTTTGCTTTTGTGATTCCAGATGCAGTTTGAATATCGATACTATCACTGATTATTTGATAGTAAAGTCTTTGTGCAACAGAACTATTTATCATAGTTGTAGTAGCACCTGTATCAATAAGCAATTTTACCCTTTGATTATCTATTTTCGCTTCTATAAAATATTGGTTATTTTTCTTTTCTAATCCAATAGTTTTCTGTTGTTTTGATGGGTAGAGGATTTTATTTAATTTATCCAAGAGTGTATTTACTTTAGTACTTATCTCTAACTCAATATATCCCTCACTTAGTTGTTTTGCAAGTTCATAAGCTCTGTTATAATCACCCTCTTCATAGAATAATAGGGCTTGAAAATAGCGACCATAATTATTATTTGGTTCAAGAAGTAAAAATTGATTGGTTAATTTATGTGCGTGGTAGGTATTGGTTGAGATAGCTTTGGATATCTCATTAAAAAGATACTCTTTGTATTGTTCACCTGATTCATTATGGATATTCTCTTGGTATAGTGAAAATATTTTATTGTAATTGGTATCGATAAAAGCTTGTTTGTATTCATCAAAGCTATTTGCAAAAAGGTTCCCAAAGAATAAAACAACACCTAATACAAAAGAGAAAAATCTCTTATGCATGGATAACTTCAACCTCAACAGATTTAAATCTCGCTGTTTTGATAAGTTCATCACATTCATCCCCAAAGATGTAGTTGATATTCGATTTTGCATGGTGAAAAGTACAAAACATTGTCCCAGTTTTGAGTGTTTTTACAAACTTCACTGTAAGTGGTGCTGTCTCTCCATATTGGTTTTTGAGTATCACTTTTGAAGTGGTAAATCTCTCTTTATCTGCAATGGAAACTTGCAAGACATCCTCTTCATGTTTGCTAAGAAGTGTCTCACTATGCATCGTTTGAGCTGAATTGTTGTAGTGAACTATAGTTCTTCCAGTTGTAAGATAAAAAGTTTCGTGAACCTCATGATTAAGAAGTTTTTTGACTTGTTCTCTAAGCTTATATTGGTGGTATTTGAATCTTCCAAACCCATCTTCTGTTCTAAAGCTTTCAAGATGAAGTGTTGGTGTGTCGGTTCTCCCTACTGGCCATTGCATTCCACGACTACGATTTTTGATGAGCTTAAGATAACTTGCCCCACTAAATCTTTTTGGAGCATCTTTTCTGATATCTTCCCAAACATCTTCACTTGAGTTGTAACCAAAATCCCCTTTGATTTTATTTTCGATATCCCTTAACACTTCCCAATCATCTGGCATCTCACACTCTACAAGTGGTTGAGAAAGGTGGAGTCTTCTCATAGCATTTACATAAACTCCTGTTTTTTCATAAGCTGATTTTACCCCAAAAACAATATCCGCTTTTTGTGCAATATCAACCATAAATAGGTCTTGTACCACGATAAGTTCTAAGTTTTCAATTGCCTGATGCACTTTATTTTGATTTGGATGGATATGAGTGAAATCTTCCCCCATTACATAAAGTGATTTTACTTTCCCCTCAATCATAGCATCAACAGCATCAGGAGTCATAAGTCCTATCTCATCTGGTGTCCCATAATCAGGACTAAAGTATGGTAAACACCCAACATCACAAGCACCTTGAACATTATTTTGACCTCGAAGTGGCATAAGCCCAGCACCCTCTTTTCCAATATTTCCAGTCATAAGAGCAAGATGTGTGATAGCCATAACAGCATAACTTCCATCAAGATGTTCAGTGATACCAAGTCCCCAGAATATCATAGATTTTTTTGAAGCATAGAGTCTGGCTACCGTTTGAATAGTCTCTGTAAGCTCTTCATATCCTTTTAGTTGTTGAAAATACTCTGGATTTGCAAATGGGTCTTCAAGGATAGATTTTTTATAGCTTTCAAAATCCAAAGTTCGATTTTCTATAAACTCTTTGTTGTAGAGTTCCTCAGTGATAATAACATACGCTATCATATTTAAGATAAGGAGATTTGCTTCAAAAGGGATGATTGCTTCATAAGTTGCATATTTATGAAGTTGGATTTGTCTTACATCAAAAACTGCTATCTCACACGATTTATTTCTCACCGCTTCAATCATACGATTGGCTACTATTGGATGGGCTTCAGTTGTATTTGAGCCAATTACAAGTAAAAATTCACTTTTAAAAATATCATCATAAGGGTTTGTTGCAGCACCTTCCCCTATTGTTGCTTTCATCCCTGTAAGACTTGGGCTATGACAAACTCTAGCACAGTTATCAATGTTTGGACTCTCCATCGTAACTCTGGCGAATTTTTGCAAACTATAAGCACTTTCACAAGATGTTCTAGCACCTCCCATAGCACTAAAACTATGTCGTCCATATTTTTCTTTGATTTGAGAGAGTTTCCAAGCTACTAAGCTTGTAGAAAATTCATAACCACCTTTATACCAAATATCATCTATACTTACAAGCCTTTTTGTTCTTGCTCTTAGCTCTTGAGGTAAGCTATCTAGGTTTTTTTCGATAAAAGATTTTTTTATCCTTACATCACGAAGACGGTGTGGACTTGCAACAAAATCAAATCCACTTTTCCCTTTGATACAAAGTTTTCCACGACTTACATAACCATCTGCTTGAGCGTAAATTTTTTCAATTGTATTATCTTTTACAACACCTGTTATATCACATCCTACACCACAATAGGTGCATACAGAAGCTATCTCTTGTGAACTACTCATCTTACTTGACCATTTCCTAATATTTTAAATTTATATGTTGTAAGCTCATTAATCCCCATTGGACCACGTGCGTGAAGTTTATTTGTACTAATTCCAACTTCAGCCCCAAAACCAAAAGCACCACCATCTGTAAATCTGGTACTTGCATTTGCATAAACGCAAGCACTATCAACAGTATTTAAAAACTTTTGAATCTCTGTGTAACTTTCAGAGAGAATTGCTTCACTATGTCCTGAACTATATGTTTCTATATGTTCAATCGCCTCTTCTGTACTTGCTACTATTTTAATTGTAAGGATATTTGCTAAATATTCTGTTTTATAATCCTCTTCTGTCGCCTCTTTTGTAGAGATAATCTCCATCGTTTTAGGACAACCAAAAAGCTCTGTACCATTTGCTTTGAGTTCTTTGTAGAGTTTTGGCAAAATAAATGGTGCTAAATCTTTATGAACAAGTAACGTTTCTAGTGAATTACAAACCCCAGGTCTTTGACATTTTGCATTAATAACGATTTTTATAGCTTTCTCTTCATTGGCATATTTATCGATATAAGTATGACAAAGCCCTTTGTCGTGTTTAATAACTGGTACTGAAGAGTTTCTACTTACGAACTGTATCAAAGCTTCTCCACCTCTTGGAACAATCAAATCAACATAAGCATCTTGTGTGATAAGATTTGCGACACCTTCACGACTACTATCAGGTAAAAGTGAGATGATACTTTCTGGAAGATTATTTTTTATAAGCACTTGTTGTAAAACTTGAGCTATCGCTTTATTGCTGTGCTCTGCTTCTTTTCCACCTTTTAATATACAAACATTTCCACTTTTAAAACATAATGCTGCTGTATCACTTGTAACATTTGGACGGCTTTCATAGATGATACCAATTACCCCAATTGGAACTGCAACTTTTTCGATTGAAAGTTCATTTTCAGTTACCCAACCATCAAGGATTCTACCAATTGGGTCTTTAAGAGATGCTATCTCTTGGATTGCTTTTGCCATATCTTCGATACGAGATGGATTGAGTAATAGTCTATCCATAAGTGCCGATGTTAGGTTATTAATTCTCCCATATTCTATATCTTTCATATTTTCTCGAATGATAAAAAGAGCACTTTCTAAGATAGCTTCACTCATTTGATGAAGGATATCATTTCTCCTTTCACCACTTAAAGTTGCAACGATTGACTTTGCTTTTTTTGCACTTTGTAAAAATTGTTCCATATGTAGCCTTTTTGTAAATATCAATGATTATACAAAAAAGAAAATTTTATTTTGATTTATAAAGTTATTTTTTAATTGTTAAATCCTTATTTTGATTTATAAAGTTATTTTTTAATTGTTAAATCCTTATTTTGATTTATAACTTTATTTTTTTAATCGTTAAATCCTTATTTTGATTTATGATTTAGTTAATTAGTTTTGTTTAGGGAATATTTTATTTTAAGCTCTCTTCCCATTTTTGTTTTATCATCTCCATAAAATATGGGTGATGATTTGGAGCTTCTGCTACCTTATAGTCAACTATACCAATCTCATTAGCTAACTCTCTATATTCAATATCAAGTTCACATTGGGTCTCTGAGTTATCAACAGTAAATGAAATAGGATAAATCAACACTTTTTTATCCTTAAATTCAGTTAATTTATCGCTCATATAAGGTCGTAGCCACTCCATGGGTCCAAGTCTTGATTGATACGCTAGGTGGATACTATTGAAGTTTATCCCTTGAAATTGAAGCTCTTTTTTGGCACGCTCTACATTTGCTAAAATATGCTTTTGGTATAGATCACCTTTCTCTATTAATTTTTTTGTGAGTCCATGCGCAGAAAAAATAAGCTCATATTCATTTGTACTAACTCCATTCATCGACTCTTTTATTTTCTCAACTATCGCTTTATTATAAAGCTCATTATCATAATAGCTATCAATTGTTTTGATTTTATCTTCGATTCCATACTTTTTAGCAGACTCCATAAAATCTTCTATAGAGGATTTTGTAGTTGTTTGTGAATAATGTGGATACATAGGAAAAGCAAATATCTCATCATACTCTGTGAGATTTTTCATAATATCACTAGCAAATGGAGGCGTATATCGCATCGCATAGTAAACATCCACCCCAAGCTCTTTAGTAAGTCGTCTTACTAATCTTTTTGTATGCCCAACAATCGGCGACATCCCACCAAGAAGTGAGTAGTTATGTTTTGCTTCTTTTTCTCTTAGTGTCGTAATAAGCCATGCTATCATCGCTCGTATTGGTTGAGGAGCTCCTATAATATACTTATCGTTGAACATATTTGTTAAAAATACTTTCACCTCATCTAAATTATTTGGTCCACCCATATTGAGTAAAACTATCGCTTTTTTCACTTATCATCCTTCTTATACTTATATTGAATTATATTGTATTATATTTAATTTTTGGATTTTAACAGATTTGTAATTTTTTCATAACCTTTATTTGTAAGTCTATACTTTGTATACTCCCAAATGAGAAAATCAAACGACCTAATCACAAAAGATATCAAAAAACTTATTTTTCAAATTGCCATCCCTTCAAGTGTAGGGATGTTTTTTAATACTATGTACAATGTAGTGGATACTTTTTATGTTGGACTGATTTCAACTGTAGCTATCTCTGCACTTTCTTATAGTTTTATCGTTTATTTTATGTTGCTTTCGATTAGTTTTGGATTGTCTTCTGCGATTAC
Organism: Arcobacteraceae bacterium; assembly: GCA_028687375.1. GTDB lineage: Bacteria > Campylobacterota > Campylobacteria > Campylobacterales > Arcobacteraceae > CAIJNA01. Next base: position 103,589 of record JAQUAG010000001.1, read on the forward strand.
AGTTTATGTTGGAAACTCTCTTGGAAAAGAAAGAAGTTCATTAGCTAAAATTTATGCATCAAATGGGGTGAGTTTTTTTACATTTATCTCTATTTTACTTTGTATATTTGGATATATTTTTAGTGAAGATATGTTTCTTTTAATGGGAGCTAGAGGGGAAGCTTTAGAATTGGCTCTTGAATATACTTACATCATTCTAATTGGTACTGTTCCTATGCTTTTAGGACTTGGGGCTAATGCTGTTTTGGTGGCAAAGGGAGATACGAAAAGTTATCGAAATACCCTTATTTTTGGTTTTTTTGCCAATCTTATCCTTGATCCACTTTTTATGTATGGATACGGAATCATTCCAACTTTTGGATTTAGTGGAGTTGCACTTGCTACAGTGTTGATACAATTTATCAATTTCTTCTATATTTTCTCAAAGTTTTATGAGACAAAGTTTTTTGACTTTAAAAGTTTTTTTTCACATTTACCAAATATAAGAGCTTATAAAGACCTATTGAATCAAGCAGTACCAGCAAGTTTAAATATGTTTTTGATGAGTTTAGGAACAATGATAATCTCCTATTTTGTATCTGAATATGGATATAAAGCAGTTGCTGCATTTGGGATAGGGTATAGAGTAGAGCAGATTATTTTACTTCCTATGTTGGGGCTAAATATTGCTGTTTCTACAATTGTTGCTAATAACTTTGGGGCAAAGAATTTTGATAGAATCGATGAAGTTATAAGAAAATCTCTTACTTATGGATATATGATGAGTGGTTTGGGAGTGGTGTTCTTAGCAATTTTTGGAAAATATATTGTGATGATTTTTAGTAGTGATAATGTTGTTTTAGATGTTGCTTATGGTTATATTGTTGTTGAGAGTATTATATTCTTCGCATTTATTACTATATTTATCTCAAACTCTACACTCCAAGGGATTAAAAAACCTCTAGCTGTACCAATTATCAGTTTTTATAGACAAATTTTAATGCCATCAATCATACTATATTTTGTTGTAAAAGTTTGGCATTTGGATATTATTTTTGTGTGGCTTTCTATGATGGTAATTGTTTATAGTGCTGCTGTTACGATTTTTGTTTTTACAAAAGGTAAATTAATAGGATTGAATACTAAGAAAGTTGTACTTTCTTAGCTAATTGTGGAGGAGTAATTCCCAAATCAAACTCTAAAAGTTTTGTATCTCCATGTTGGATATAGATATCTTCATATTCAAATGTGATAACTTCTATTTGAATTTTTGCTTCATTTAAAAACTCTAAAATTGCACTTCCAACTCCACCTTGTTTTTGGCTATCACTAAAGATATACCATTTTGTTGTGTGAGTTGCTAGTTTGGTTAAAAGTTCCTTATCAAGTGGTTTGACAAATCGTAAATCGACAATGGTAATATCAATATCCAGAAGATTTGAAGTATCTATAGCTCGATTCACCCCAGCCCCATATCCAATAAAAGCGATATTAGAAGAGCCTGATTTTAATACTTCCCCTTTTCCATGGATAAATGGAGTAGCCACATAGGGTAACTCTTTTAAAGCACCTCTTGGATATCTTATAGCACAAGGTGAGCCTAAATTTGCCCCAAACTCTAAGCTAAGCTCTAAAGTTTTGCTATCTCTTGGAGCTACTAAAGTCATATTTGGTAAAAATCTTAAAAAACTTATATCAAATTGCCCTTGATGTGTTTCCCCATCAGCTCCTACAATCCCTGCTCTATCAATCGCAAAAGTAACTCCCAAATTCATCAAACAAACATCGTGAATAATCTGGTCAAATCCTCTTTGTAAAAAAGTTGAATAGATGGTCACAAATGGTTTAAATCCCTCTTTTGCCATCGCTGCCATTGAAGTTACTGCATGTTGTTCAGCAATTGCTACATCCCAAAAACGATTTGGAAACTCGTGCATAAGTTTATCTATCCCTGTGCCACTTGGCATCGCTGCAGTTACACCTACAACTTTTTCATCTTTTAGCGCTAGATTATAAAGTGCTTCACTAAATACAGCAGTTGCCGATTTAGCTCCCTCTTTTGTCTCAAATTTTCCAGTTTCTATATCAAAAGGACCCACACCATGCCAGTGTTCAAAATGCCCTTCAGCTATTTTATACCCTTTCCCTTTGACTGTTTTTGCATGGACAATTACAGGTTTTCCAAAGTTTTTAGCTAAAGTAAGAGTATCTATAATCTCTTCAATATCATGTCCATCAATAGGTCCTATATAATCTATTCCCATCTCTTCAAACAACATTCCAGGGGTGATAAGCTTCAGACTCTCTTCAAATCTTTTTGCTAAATAGAGTGAACCATCAGGGAGATTGTTTCTGATAAATTTATCTACCCTCTCTTTAAACCCTTGGTATGATTTTCCAGCAAGAAGTTTACTTAAGTATTTACTAATAGCCCCTATGGGTTTTGCTATAGACATCTCATTGTCATTGAGGATAATAACCACTGGAAGTTTTAAATCCCCTAGTTCATTTAAAGCTTCATACACCATCCCAGCGGTCATACTTCCATCCCCTATCATCACAACAGGAACTTTTGAACCACCACTTAGTTTATTTGCTTTGGCTGCACCAACAGCAAGTGAAATACTTGTAGAAGAATGTCCAGCTACAAAATAATCACATTGACTCTCTTTAGGTTTTGTAAATCCACTTAAACCACCAAATTGTCGAATAGTTTCAAACTCTTCCCATCTTCCAGTTATAAGTTTATGAGGATAGCATTGATGTGATACATCAAAAATAAAAGGGTCAAAAGTGCTATCAAAAACTTTATGCATTCCAATAGTAAGTTCAACTGCACCCAAAGTTGAGCTAAAGTGTCCACCATTTCGTGAAACTACATCGATAATTCTATCTCGTATTTTTTGAGCTACTATTTCTAACTCTTTTGTACTTTTATTTTTTATATCTATCATTTGTATCCTAATCAACTTCCCAAAAAAAGTCTATCCAAGCAGTTGCCTCTTTTTCCATAAAATCTGGTTGAACACAAGCTGTTTGTTTGTAGAATAAACTAGCTACCTTAAACTCAATATGTGGAAATCTATCGCTAAGTATTTTTATAATATTTTCAATAGTTTCTCCACTATCAATAATATCATCAGCAATAACCACTTTTTTATAGCTACTCAAATCTGGAACATTAAAAACAGCACCATTTTCTTTTTTTGTCGTATCATCATAAAGTATTGAGTTTATTGTAAACACATCTCTAAGATTTAATTTTATAGCTAAAAATTGAGTTACGAGAAGTCCACCTCTAGCAATCCCTACTATCGCTTCAAAATTTTCATCTTGTAGTTTGGAAGCTAGATTGTTGACATCAACTTTAAACTCATCATACCCATAATAATATTTTTCCATATATTTATTTACCTAAAATAATATCAAGTGCTTTAAATACTTTTGTATTTTGTTCAGCTCGTCCAATAGTTATACGAAGAGCATTAAAACCATATCCAGTCATATCTCTTACGATTATCCCTTTTTTAAGAAGCTCTAACGCTACCTCTTTTGAAATATATCCATCCATATAAATAGTGATAAAATTTGTATACGATGGGATAAATCTTAACCCTTTAGATGTTGCATATTCTTCATATCGTTTCATTTCACTAAAGTTTTTCTCTATCCCCATAGTTACAAATGATTCATGTTTTAAAGCTTCAATAGCACCTGCAAGGGACAATGTTGTGATATTAAAAGGTGGTCTTACTTTATGTAATACACTAATGATTTCACTATTTGATATCCCATAACCAACCCTCATTCCACCAAGTCCGTACGCTTTTGAAAAAGTTCCAAGATAGATAACATTTGAATATTTTGCAATTACATCATTTGGTACAATCTTTTTAGCCCCATCTTTATAACTTGCAAACTCTTGGTAAGCACCATCAAGTATCACTAAAGTATTACTATCAATCTCATCCAAAAAACTATAAACATCTTTTGCATCAAGACATTCTCCAAGTGGATTGTTTGGAAGGCATAGAAAAATAATATCAGCACCTTCTTTTTTATAAATCTCTCTAAACTCATCAAGATTATGTGCATCGCTTGGTGTTTTTAATATATTTGCACCTACTTGTTTTGCATAAATTTCATACATTGCAAATGTTGTTTTTGCCATCAAAACTTTACTATTTTCATGACATTTTGAGTGGATACAAAACTCTATAACTTGATCACTTCCAGCACCAATTACTATATTTTTACTTTCAACTTCATATTTTTGAGCCAATGCTTCTTTGAGTTCATACATACTATCATCAGGATATACAAATGCACTAATAGCTTTTCTAGCTATTACATCAGCAACTCCATCACAAGTTCCATATGGATTTTCATTTGACGCTAATTTTACTATATCGTGTGGCGCAATTCCATATTCTCTTACAACTAATTCTATAGGTTTCCCTGCTTCGTAAATACTTACATTGTCTAAACTTTTATTAAATATCATCTGCTTCCCTTACATAACTTCCCAAAAATTTTATCTCATTTGGAAATATTTTAAATATATTTTGTACCCTAACATCCTCTTTATGCGCATTAAATTCCAAAAAGAATGTAGAAATACCTTCAACAATATGTGATTTTATTTTCGTAAGATTAATTCCCTCTTTATCAAAAACATTTAAAAACTTAACCAATGCACCCGCTTCATTTGAAAGTTGTACAAGGATTGACGTTTTATCATCACCACTTTTGGCATTTAGAAAATTAGATATTATCAAAAATCTTGTTCGATTATTCCCTGTATCTTCAATATTTTCAAATAAAATTGGTAAATTGTACATTTTTGCCCCAACATGTGAACAAATAGCTGCACTATAAGGTTCATTCATAGCAAGTTTTGCAGCCTTTGCTGTACTTTCAACAGGGATAAGTTCACACTCAAGAAGTCCAAAATCTTCCAAAAATTTATGACATTGATCAAATGCGATATCTTTTGAATAGATTTTTTTAATATCTTTTACTTTATCACAAGTTGTTGCAAATGTATGGTGTACATCAATCATCACTTCTGCAATTATTTTGAGGTCATAATCCCCAAAACAAGTTATAGTATCACTCACTATTCCATTGCTACTATTTTCAATAGGAATCACTCCAAATCTTGCTTTTCCACTCGCAACTTCTCTAAAAACACCTTTAATACTTCCAATAGGAAGGTATGAACTCATAGCCCCAAAACGACTTTCAGCTGCTTGATGGGTGAAACTCCCCTCAGGTCCAAGGTATGCTATATTTTCAGGTAATTCAAGATTTCTACTAATTGCAAAAATCTCTAAAAAAAGAGCTTCGATAGCTGAACGATTGAGAAGTCCATTTGTATTTAATGACTTTTTTGTAAGTCGTTCAATTATTGATTTTTCTCTTTCTGGTCGATAGATAGCTCCTCCACTTTTTGCTTTTACAGCTCCAACTTTATGAACCGTTTCCATTCGTTGATTTAATAAATCTAAAAGCTTATCATCAATTGTATCGAGTGTTGCTCGTAACTCATTTAGTTCAATCTCTTTATCCATATTCACCTCTCTTTTACCAATATCTACTACTTAAACTTTTTTTCATTCGCATCATTCACTATTGTTTTAGCTAAACTATTTGTTTCTCTTGCAATATGAAATGCCTCTTCTGCCATATTTGTATTTTCTCTTGTAGAATCTTGAATATGATGGATATTTTTATTAATTTGTTCAATACCACTTTGCTGATTTTGAGATGCTCTAGTTACATCATCAATCAGTTTAATAGTTGCTTCTATATGAGAATTCAGTTCATCATATCCCTTTTTCATATCATTTGATATATCTTTTCCCATATTTGCTTTTTGTGTTGCACTTTCTACTAGACTTTTTATCTCTTTTGCGGCATCACTACTTCTATTTGCTAAGTTTCTTACCTCTTGTGCAACAACTGCAAATCCTTTTCCAGCTTCCCCCGCCGTTGCTGCTTCAACTGCTGCATTCAATGAAAGTATATTTGTTTGGAATGCAATTTGATCAACAATTGTTATCGCTTCACTAATAAGATTTACCCTTGAAGCTATCTCATCCATCTCTTCTAATGTTTTATTTGCTAAATTTTGTCCTGCTAAAACAGAAGTTGTTACATTTTGTGCATAAGAAGCCATCTCAACAGCATTTGATGCAGTTTTTCTAATTGCTGTTGTTATTTGTTCTAACTCCGTAACACTATGTTCCAATTGATTTGATTGTTCAGATAATGATGATTTTATTTTTAAAACAGAATTCTCTAAAATAGTTGCATCTCTTTCTAAAGTTTGTCCATTTTGTAAATTTGTTTTTGCACTATGAGTAAGACTATTTCCTAGAGTATCCACTTTATCAAATACATATTTCATACTTCCTTGTGTATTTCCTTGTGAATTGATTCTTTCTATAAAATTATTATTTTCATATTTTGTTAGTATTTCTGCAACTCTTTGGACATTATGCCCAGTTGAAGAGATAAGTTTGTTTACTAAATCTTTTAACTCATTTATCTCTGTACTATGAGCAACTGAATTGATTTTTACATCATAATTTCCAGATGACGCTTTTTGACAAACTTCTTTCGCTTCAGCAATAACAGCCTCATCTTGTTTAACACCGATAACAGTCGCATCAATATTTTTATTAACTGAATCTACTAAATCTCCTATTTCGTCATTGCTATATCCATCGATATATCCAACTTCTTTCTCCTCTTTGTTGATATATCTAAAGAACATCTCCAATCCTTTTTGAAATACATCAATAGGTCTAGTCGCTTTTCGTATAAGCCATGTCATAAAAATAGTGATTAATATAAGTACAGTTACTGCTTGAATTATTAAATTCATAACTGTATTATTGATAATTGTATCTGATTCTTCAAGGTTAAAAGTCAAATCTAAAACACCTATAACTTCCCCAATTTGCTGATTGACATGACAATGTGTACACTCTTCTTTAGCAATCATTGGTCTTAAAGAACGAATATAATGTTTCCCATCTTCATAACTTTCAAGGATATTTTGCTCTTTACTTGCAAATACTTTGAGTGTTTCTGGATCTTTTGTATAAATTACTTGAGGTGAAAAAAGTTCAATCATCTTTTCACTTCTTGCAACTACAAATTTTTCCAACCCTTTAATATGCTTTCTACTCTTTTCTTCAGCATCTTCTATAATAGTAGAATCACCAGTATTCATAGCTGTTCTTAGATTTAAAAAAATTGAATCACTCAGTTGTTCAAGCGCAGCTTTTGCATTACTTTTTGCAAGGTCATCCATTTTGTAAGCAGAAGTAAAAACGGAAATTAAATTACTTAAAACTAATACTAATATTGTTGGAACTATAATCTTCGTTCGAATTTTTATATTACCAAATTTCTTTCCTACTTCATTCATTTTTTCCCCTTGTTTTTTATTTATTGCAAATACTCTTTTTCTAAAGCTATTAAATCTTCAAAAGTTTCCCTTTTTCTAATAACTCTATCATTTCCATTTTCTAAAGCAATCTCAACAACTCGACCTCTTGTATTATAGTTACTAGACATTGTAAATCCATAAGCACCAGCACTATAAATAGCTATTAAATCGTTATGTTCAGTTAGTGGTAATTGGATATTTTTACCAAAAAAATCTCCACTTTCACAAACAGGTCCAACAACATTACAATCACTTACATTTTCCGATTTTTCTAACACTTCAATTTTATGATAAGCGTTATAAAGACTAGGTCTTATAAGGTCATTCATAGCGCCATCAACAATAATAAATCTTTTTTTACCATTGATTTTTTCATATAAAACTTTTGTTACAAATGTTCCACTATTTCCAACTATAAATCTTCCAGGTTCACAAATAATAGTAATATCAAGCCCAAAGATAGCTTCTAAAACTGTTTGTGCGTATTCATAAGTATCGATTAAAATCTCATCTTTATAAACTATTCCAAGTCCACCACCCACATCGAAAAATTTCAACTCAATATCAAGAGCTGATTTTAAATTTCTTACCAAATTTGCTACAATATTTACAGCTTCTTTGATCGGCGAAAGTTCAGTAAGTTGGCTACCAATATGACAGTGGATACCAACTGGGTCAATAAACTCACTTTTTTTAGCTTTGATATACATTCTTTTTGCAGTATCTAAATCAACTCCAAATTTATTTTCATGAAGCCCTGTTGAGATATATGGATGTGTTTTTGGATCTACATTTGGGTTTACTCTGATGCTTATTCTAGCTACTTTATTTAACTCAATTGCAATAAGCTCAACTCTTCCAAATTCAGCTTCACTCTCAAGGTTTATCATCAAAATATCTAAACTAATAGCTTCCCTTAACTCATCATCTGTTTTTCCAACACCACTAAAGATGATTTGGTATTTTGGAATACCCGCCATTAATGCTCTTTTAACCTCACCAATACTCACACAATCAGCCCCACTTCCAAGGTTTCCAAGGTGTTTGATAACACTTAAATTTGAATTTGATTTTACAGCATAAGAGATAAGTGATTTTCTAGCTCTAAAAGCATTTTTTAGTTCATTGTATTGGTTTGTAATATGGTCAAAATCATACACATAGTATGGTGTTCCATATTTTGTTGCTAACTCTTTAAAATTTATATTGTTGCTCATTTATATTTTTTCCTATATTTTTTAAAATTTAAACTGAATATTCCAAGAATACTCAGTTTAGATTTTATGAAGTTTTTGGAAGTCTCTGACAAAGAGAGGGATTTAGGTGCAAAGACGAACATCTAAATCCCCTTCAAGGCTTAAAAAAATAGATTTATAAACAGTATATTTTTGAGTGAAATCAAGGCGAAGATGAAATTTTCGATGGGAGCTTACTTGTGTAAGTGACTATTGAAAATTTTATCTTTAACGAAGAGTTCGCCAAAAAGATGCTATTTTAAATCTATTTTTCTCCGTTCCATGCTATTGTTGGTTTTCCCTCTTCATCAAACTTCACAGCAGGCATCCCCATAATATTATAACCACTATCAACATAGTGAATTTCACCAGTTACTGCACTACTTAAATCAGACAATAGATACATCCCACTATTTCCAACTTCATCAATTGTTACATTCTTTTTAAGTGGGCTATGTGCTTCATTCCATTTAAGCATAAATCTAAAGTCACTTATCCCAGCAGCTGCTAAAGTTTTAATTGGACCAGCTGAAATTGCATTTACTCTGATTCCATCTTTTCCTAAATCTTCTGCTAGATATTTTACAGTCATTTCAAGTGCTGCTTTTGCAACACCCATAAGATTATAGTTTGGAATATATTTTACACCACCATAATATGAAAGTGTAAGGATTGAACAATTTTCACTCATAATTGGTTTTAACTCTTTTGTTATCTCCATAAGACTAAAAACAGAGACATCCATAGCAACTCTAAAAGCATCTTTTGAAACATCCATAAATCTTCCACTAAGTCCCTCTTTTGGAGCAAAAGCGATAGAGTGAACAACAAAGTCAATCTCCCCTAAATCCCTTTTTAAAGATTCACATAAATCTTTAATTTCTTGTGGATTACTTACATCGCAAGGATAAACTAAATCACCACTTCCAAACTCCTCAGCAATTGGAACAACTCTTTTTTTCAATGAGTCATTGAGGTATGTAAATGCTACTTTTGCACCTTGAGCTGCACAAGCTTTTGCTATCCCATACGCTATTGATTTATCATTAGCAACACCTAAAATTACACCTTTTTTACCATTCATTACCATTCTTATTCCTCCGTATTACAAGTTAATTTTTTTGAATCTTTATCCATTTTACTAGCTATATATATCATCTTTTTAAAATCATCCACATCCCAACTAGCTGTTCCTACAAGTACCCCATCAACATTAGGAACTTCTAAAATATCTTGAAGCGTGCAAACTTTTACACTTCCTCCATAAAGAAGTGGTTTATTGATTTTCTTTTTTATCTTTTTGTGAATAATTGCTATATCTTCACTCGTTGCACTTATCCCTGTACCTATTGCCCAAACTGGCTCATAAGCTAAAATAAGATTGTCATAGTTTAAATCTATCCCATCAAATTGTTCCCAAATATATCCCAAAGTTTCAGTCATTCCACAGTTTTTTACCTCAAGTGGTTCGCCAAAACAATAGATAATTTTGTATCCCATCGCTTTAAAATAGTTATATTTTATCACTATCTCTTTTTGACTTTCCCCTAAAATATGTCTTCTTTCACTATGTCCAATAAGAATGGTTTTTATTCCAAACTCATCAAGATGGATAGTCCCTATCTCACCTGTAAATGAACCACTCTTTGTAGGGTAAGCATTTTGAGCACCAATGGTGAGATTTTCATTTACTTCGAAACTATCAAGTGCTGTTGCAGCAGGGAAGATAAAAACATCATTACTTATCTCACTCTCTTTTAGGTAACCATTCACATCATCAATAAACTCTTTTGTACTTTTTCTTGTATGAGTTGCTTTAAAATTACTTGCTACGATTTTTTTCATATTGAGCTTCCTTCTTGATTATTTGTTGATTTTAACATAATGTACCTATTAACTATCTCTACTACTTTTGAAGCATAGCCAAATTCATTGTCATACCAAATAAGTGTTTTTATCATATTGTGATTGATGATTTGTGTAAATTTTCCATCGATGATAGTTGAAAAAACTTCCCCTTGAAAATCACTTGAGACAAGTGGCTCTTTTATATTTTTAAAAATATCATACTTTTGAGTTGCCTCTTGTTTTTCTAAGAGGGTATTTAGCTCTTCTAGAATTAAACTATTTTCTACATTCAATACAACATTTATAGCCCCCACTGTCGGTGTTGGAACCCGAAGCGAGCTTGATGAGATAAGAGTTGAATTAAAAGTAGGAAACACATAACTGCAAGCTTCAATAGTTGTAGTTTTACTTGGAATGATATTTTGAGTGGCACTTCTTCCAAATTCAAAGTTACATTTTACATCCCTATCACTGCTACTTATACATTTGCTATCAAGTGTTTTTTGATGATTTAAAAGTGGATGTATGGTTACAATATCGCCACTTTTTATTTTGTAATTGTCATCAATGAGTTTTAAAAATGGTAAAAGAGCTGAAGCATTGCAAGAGCTTGTTGATATTATTTTATGATTAGTTTGTAGTTTTTCTTCATTTGCCCCAAGGATTACATTGATATCTGCCTCACTATTTGGATGGGTTAAAAAAATAGCTTTCGCATCAAGGCTAGTTAAAAAATCTCTATTTTGTGATATTCCGCTAGCATCGATGATAAGTTCGATACCTAAAGCTTTATAATCTATGGTATCTAAGGTTGGATGATTTAAAACTTTTATAGTTTTTTTACTATTTCTGATTGTGTCATTATTGGCTGTAAATTTATCACTCAACTTACCATATGTTGAATCATAATTTATCAAATAAGCTATATTTTCAATATTTTGATTTATCTCATTAATCGCTACAATCTCTAAATCTTTCAGAAGGGAAAGTCGCAAAATTGACTTTCCTATCCGTCCAACACCATTTAAAAGTATTTTCATTATTCGATGATAAGTGCTTTTACACCTGGTAAAACTTTTCCTTCTATTAGTTCAAGTGAAGCTCCACCACCTGTGCTTATAAAAGTCATAGCATCTTCATCACCTGTTTTTCTCACCAAATCAGCGGTATCTCCACCACCAACAACAGTTGTAGCGTAAGAGGAAGCAACAGCGTGAGATATTTTTGCACTTCCTTTTGCAAATTTATCCATCTCATAAACTCCCATTGGACCATTCCAAAGGATTGTATGAGCATCTTCTAAAGCTTGTGCAAAAAGTAATGCGGTCGCTGGTCCAATATCTAATCCCATCCAATTTTTTGGAATCTCTTGAACGGTTGTAGCTTTCGCAAAAGCTTCACTACTAAAACTTTCTGCTGCTATAACATCAACAGGAAGATAAAATTTAACACCTAATTTTTTTGCTTCATCCATAATTTTTAAAGCTTCTGGGATTAAATCATCTTCTACTAAAGAGTTTCCAATTTCATAACCAAGAGCTTTTAAAAATGTAAATGCCATACCACCACCAATAATAATCTTATCAACTTTCGGTACTAAATTATGAAGTGCTTCTAATTTTCCACTTACTTTACTTCCCCCTACAATACTTACAAATGGTCGTTTTGGTTCTTGAATGATATGATAGAAAAATTTAATTTCACTAGCTAGTAAAAACCCAGCAGCTTTATGTTCAATATCAAAATATTTTGCAATCCCCTCAACAGATGAGTGAGCTCTATGGCTTACCCCAAAAGCATCATTAATATAAACTTCAGCCATATCTGCAAGTGTTTTACTAAGATTCTCATCATTTTTCGTTTCACCAAGCTCAAATCTCATATTTTCTAAAAGTAAAATCTCACCTTTTTGTAAATCATTTGCCATAGCAATTGTTTCATCACAAATAACATTTGGAGCTAATTTAATTTCTGTTTTCAGTAAAGTATGTAATCTTTTAGCAATTGGTTTGAGAGAGTACTCTTCCTCATATCCACCTTTTGGTCTTCCAAAATGTGTTGCTATAATAACTGAACAATCATTGTCTATGCAATATCTAATAGTTGGCAATGCACTTCTGATTCTTCTATCATCTGTAATATTTTGATATTCATCAACAGGAACATTAAAATCACATCTTATAAATACTTTTTTCCCGCTAATATCAATATTTTTTAATTCTTGTAATTTCATTTTTTTTGCTCCTTAATTTTTAGAGGCATACACTGCCATATCCACAAGTCTTGTTGAATAACCCCATTCATTGTCATACCACGAAAGCACTTTAATCATATTTCCACCAACTATTTGAATTGTATCAATTGGGATAACTGTACTATTTGTCTCACCATTAAAATCACTTGAAACTCTATATTCAGTATCAACTGCCAGTATCCCTTTCATAGCACCAGCTTCCGCTTTAAAAAATGCCTCTTTCACTTCATCAATTGTGATATCTCTTTTGAGTGTAGCAGTTAAATCTATCATTGAAACATTTGGAGTTGGAACTCTTACAGATTGACCGTTGATTTTCCCATTAAGGTGTGGAAGAACTTTCCCTATAGCTTTTGCAGCTCCTGTTGTAGTTGGAGACATATTTAATGCACCTGCTCTTGCTTTTCGTGGGTCTTTTTTATCTTTTGCATCAAGGATAGGTTGACTACTTGTGTAGCTGTGAATTGTTGTCATAAGAGCTTTTTCAAGTCCAAAATTATCATCAAGAACTTTTACAATTGGTGCTAATCCATTTGTTGTACAACTTGCATTTGAAATCACACTTTGTCCAGCATAAGTTGATTCATTTACACCATATACAAAAGTTGCAGTGTCATCTTTTGCAGGTGCTGAGAATATTACTTTTTTTACACCATTATCAAGATATGGTTGAACACTTTCTTGTGTTAAAAATGCACCTGTACACTCTAAAACTATTTCAGCTCCATAAGAAGCGAAATCAATTTTAGCTGGGTCTCTTTCACTTAATAATTTTGCCTTTTGTTTTCCAATAGTTATATAACCATCTTTTACCATAACATCATTTCTAGTTCCATGTACTGTATCATATCGAAGTCCATATTGAATCATATCATCTGTTCCACTTGCATTTGCAGCTACCAGTTCTACATCATCTCTATCTGCTATGATTCTAGCTACACATTTCCCAATTCTTCCTAATCCGTTGATTGCAACTTTTACAGCCATCTTTTCTCCTTCATATTGTTTCACAATGTTAAATAAATGTAAATTAATTTTACCGATTTTATCCTATTTAAGCTATAATTTTTGTTAAAAATAGAGGTTTCAAATGGACATTGCAGTTTTTGGTGGTAGCTTTGACCCACCTCATATTGGACATGAAAAAATTGTTGATATGGCACTTTTAGAATTACCAATTGATAAATTATTTGTAGTACCCACTTTTTTAAATCCATTTAAATCTCATTTTCATCTCCAGCCATATGAGAGATTTGAACTTTTAAAAGAGTTATTTCAATCAAATCAAAAGATTGAAGTTTGCAATTTTGAGATACTACAAAATCGAAAAACAACCACCTTTGAAACAATCTCTTTTTTAAAAAATTCTTATGCTATAGATAAAATCTATCTTATCATCGGTGCTGATAATCTTAAAAATATACATTTATGGTATAATTTTTTAGAATTAAAGGAACTTGTTTCATTTGTAGTGGTTACTAGAGGTGATAATGTTTTGAAAAATGAGCATCTTGACAATTTTATTCAGTTAAAGCTTGATGTTAAAGTAAGCTCTACAGATTTAAGAAAAAGTATAAATTTGGATTTAATTCCAACAAAATTAAAAGAAAAGGTAACAAAAATTTGGAACAAAGACTAGCAACAATAGTAAATTTTCTTAGTGAAAAGAAAGCTGAAGATATTGAAACAATAGATTTAAAAGGGAAAGGTTATATTGTAGATAGTGTTATTATCGCTACTGCACTTAATAATAAACACTCAATAGCTCTTTTAAATTATTTAAGAGAAACTTTAAAACCATTAGGTGAAGAGTTTGTAAGAGTTGAAGAGGATGGAGAATGGTCAATTATTGATATGGGAGATATGCTTATCCATATTATGACTCAAGAGCATAGAGACAGATACAATATCGAAGAGTTTTTAAAAGAGATCAAAAGAGGATAATTTTCAAAATTATCAGCTCTTTTTGATGCTAACATCAAAAAAACTTTCACGCTTATATAGATTTATTTACTTCTAATTCTTTTAACAAGTACATTACTTTCTCAACTATACAATCACAAATCATATAACGCTTTCTACAAAGGGAATGCCTATAGTAAAAATTATAATGAAGGTATATGTAAAATATTTTTTAATATTATTATACTAGCTACAAAGGTTGTTATTAAACACGTATTTACCATATTACTTGTAGTATATACTTACTAAGAATGATTTATTTAAAGGAATTAGAATATGAAAATTCGTGTATATTACGAAAATAATCCTTTAAAGCCATAATCTCTAAAAACCCTTAAATAAAGGGTTCTGGTACAAACTCTTATTTTTAAAAATCAAAATCTTTACATAAAAATAGGCACGATTTTAGACTCTATTTTTGATGAAAAATTTTCATATTTTTTTCTAACTATTTTTGGTTATCTTTCTCTATCTTTTTTATCTTCTTATTTGAATCTCCCATAAAATAGAGTTATCTTAGTTATCTGACTTATCTTAATAAATTTTGATAATAAAATCCAGAAAAACATATACTTTTTTCTAGAAAAATATTTTTTATAAACAGCTATTAAAACCCATAAAATAGGTTTATTTTTACTAATGTTTTTTTAGAGGTGATATTTTGTTTTTTCAAAATATGAATATACATAAAGATATTTATAAAAAGGAAGAAAACAATGAACGATATAAACCCAGCTACAGGCTTACCGATGTCAGGTGGAGGAATTGATGCAGGAGGTACACCTTATGGTTGTAGTTCAGACAATTTTGATGATGGAACAGGCGAATCAAGTGGTAATGATTTCAATAATATTGCTAATTACTGGAGCTGGAAAGTTGATGTAGTACTAATGCTGATTGCATTTGGTGTAAATATTTATTTTTGGGTACAGTAATCTATCACAAAAAAATTTGTTTTATTCTTTAATAAGGATTGGATATAATTTTCTTTTATTATATTAATTTGATAGTTATATTTATATGCTGAAATATTTAATTTTTATAAGAATGTCCCATATTTCGAAATATATCTATTAGTATTATTTTTCTTTTATGAAATTCTTAAAGGATATTCGAAACTATGACAAAAAATTGGGAATCTACTTTTGCTTCATGGGCACAAGGACCAAGTGCAACAGAAAAAGAGCGAGCTGAAAATGCAGAAAGACAGATTAGAAAAGCCATTCAAACTAGTGATAAGTTGAAGAATAGAAATATAAAAGTTTTTACTCAAGGCTCTTACAGAAATAGAGTAAATGTTAAAAAAGATAGTGATGTTGATGTTGGTGTATTGTGTTATGACACATATTTCCCAGAATATCCTGATGATAATGTAAAAGCAAAACTTGAGGAAAGTTCTAATTCAGCCACTTATAATTACGCTACATTCAAGAATGAACTTGAAGAAGCTCTTGTAGCATATTTTGGGCAAGCTGCTGTGACACGTGGTAAAAAAGCTTTTGATATAAAAGCAAATACTTATCGTGTAGAATCAGATGTCGCAGCATTTTTTGAGCATCGACGCTATACCTCGACTAGTCATTATTTATCTGGTGTAGAAATGATACCCGATGATTTCAACCCTTTCATGATCCGAAATTGGCCAGAGCAACATTACGAAAACGCTGTTAATAAGAATGACTCGACGAACAGACGCTATAAAAGAATCGTAAGGATATTAAAATCTCTTTCTAATGAGATGTCATCTAAAGGTATTCAATCCGCTCAAAAAGCACCTAGCTTTTTAATTGAATGCCTAGTTTGGAACACACCAAATGAATACTTTAACCGTTCCTCCTATACAGCAGATGTTAGAGCTGTACTTGCACATCTCTTTAATAATACAAAGGCTGATGATAAATGTAATGAGTGGGGTGAAGTTAGTGAATTGAAATACTTATTTAGATCATCACAACCTTGGACCAGGCAGGATGCACATAACTTTGTTAGTGATGCCTGGGATTATATAGGATTCGAATAATGCTTACAAGACTTCATATTTCATCTTTTATTGGGCTCACCATAGCTGTGTGGCTTATTGCACTTTGGATTCAAGGTATGCCGGTTTTAAGTGCTGATTTCATTAAACCGTTTGGTATTGTTGTAGGTGCTATAACATTAATAGTCACCTTGTTCAATAAATATGCTTGGTCTTGGATAATTTTTCGAGGTTGGTATGTTAAACGACCAGACCTTAGGGGTACATGGGAGGTTGAGCTAAAAAGTAGCTGGATTAATCCTGAAACAAATGAACCAATTCCACCAATCACTGCCTATGCAACAATTAGACAGTCTTTAACATCACTAAGCTTTAGATTGATGACTCTAGAATCTCGTTCAGTATTGATTGCTCACAGTATTGAATCACAAGAAGAAGATAGTTTATTCAAGTTGGTTGGAGTTTATCGCAATGAACCGAAAATTGAACTTCAAGGAGACCGTAGTGAAATACATCATGGTTCATTTTCTCTAGAAATACACGGAAGTCCTGTTGTAGAACTTGAAGGCCATTACTGGACAGATCGAGGAACAAAGGGCAGTATGAAACTCACTAAAAAAATTGCAATATTTTGTGACACTTACAAACAGGCAAAAAGTCAATTTGAAAAATAAAAAATCTTGCAAAAGATACCGTGATTATTCATTTGAAACATTTGGAGAATACTGAAAAATGAAAGAAATACTTTATACTTTACAAGGTTTAGTAATCTTGTTCTCATTAGAACAATACTTGCGACAGAATAAAAAATGGGACATTGTCTTTGAATATTTAGAAACAGGCTTAAAAGCTTTTATAAATTGGCGTTCTGATGCCAATATTATTGAAGAAATGAAAGTCATTCCTGATTTATTTTCAAAACTAGCTTTTCTAGCACTTGCATTTATCTTTTTAACAATGTGGTTGAAGATAGACAATATTGCAGTTTTGCAAGCTTTACTCGGCATAATCATGTTAAGTATTACTACAATTTTCTCTTTTAACTGGGTCTTTAAACATCGTGAAACCATTAAAGAATTCAAACCTGTTATGTATATTTATGGTTTAGTAGGATTAATCATTTTAGTGAATATTTTTGTCTCAGAAATATATCCAAGTGATCTTATATCAATAGCGAATCAATACAATTTAACTATACCAACAAAATATGAAATTGCCATAAGTTTTCTTTTCTATTTCTCTTTAGCAATATTATCATTTTATGTGTTCATGTGGATGTTTGCTTTAATTTTTCCGATTTCAATATTGATTATATTGTTTACTACCTCTAAACTATCTGGATATATAAGGCTAAAACTGAATAAACAAAGTTTTATTGGATTGATAGGGGTATTGCAAATAGTTGTACTTTTTGGTTTATACAAATATACATAATCAATATATTATATAATTAAAGTGAAAAATAGTCCTTTTCATCCAAAGTTAAACCAGCTAAATATAATTTTTCTTTACTATCATATTTACTAAACAATTTTTTTAGCATATTCTCATGCAATGTATTTAATCTTAATGACAATATTTCATCATTGTAAGAAAAATCATTTAATAATCTTTCTGTAGGAGCTTGTACATTACAAAATAGGAGAAAGTTTTTTATCTGATTGTTTTGTATTTGTTCAATTTCTATACTTTTATTCAATAGAATTAATCCATATAAAGATAATACACCTAATGAGTACAGCTGTGTGTTATCATCGGCTTTTAATAATGTTTTGTTGATTTTTGGAAGAGATAAAGAATTTGCTTTAGATATTTCTACAAATGTTAAAATAGATTTACCACCAATACTTAATATATTTGAAATATCATTTATTATTAAAGCCTCAACGACAGATTTTGTTTCAAAAAACTCTTTTGTCGTAGGTATTAAAGGTAATAGCTTATCCTCAAATTCACTTACATCAAATAAATAAATGAGTCTATTTATATAGAAATGATACTTTTTAAGCAACACTTTTTGATTCACATTTTGTTCAGATATGGCAACTTTATCCAAAGATTTTAAACTTTCAATATAGAATTTCTTCAACTTTATAGCTCTATCTACAAGCTTTTCAACAGTCAAAGATTTTCTATAACTTTTTAAAGGATTATAATAACTTAGCCACTTTACAAAAGATTGCCAGCCACCATATCTTGAGTTTATGTAAAGTTTATACACAGGAAGTGAAATTTTATTGTCTTTTAGTTGCTTTTGTATTTCTGATGCAGTGTCTTGCATGGATAAGTAAAGTTGTATGTCATTGAGCAAGTTAATAAATTCATCATTATGACCAATTTCGCTAGTAAGAAGCTTCCATTCTACTAAATCTAATTCTTGATATTTTTCTTGATTTAAAATAGCACCTTTACTTTTAGGTATTTTTTCATCTAAAATAGCTTTTACAAATTCGACATTGTCTTGATTGTCAATAATTACAATATCATCGACATATCTAAAATATCTATCTCCAAAAATTTCATACATTTCATTATCAAATGATTTTAAAGTGATACTACCTAAAAGATGACCAATATCAGGATTGACTGGTATCCCTGATACTGTAACATCAAGAGATGATTTGATGAAATCTAAAATACCACTTTTGATTTTTTCATCAATATTACTTTGTTCGATATAGTTAGAAAAATTTTCATAAACAAAAGATTTGTCCATACTAGGATAATAATTGCTCAAATCAAAAACAAAAGCCCTTAGATTTGTGTCTTCTGCTAATTTATTTGAGATAGAAATATTTCTGTTGCGATAACCTTTATAGTAGTATGAATAATTATAACTAGCATAATCTTCTGCGAGGTAATAGCTAAAATTTTGTGAATTGTTTTTAAATATTTCCTCTTTTGATAATATAGACAAAATATATGCTTCCACAAGTAGAGTTGTAGGACTACCTATATAAAAAGTACGATGATTTAACTTATCTTCTTCATCAATCTTTTTAAACCATTGATATTCAAAATAAGACCATTTTGATGTTGTAGTTAATTTTCGTTCACAATAGCTTTGTAGCCATTTTAAATTGTGTTGATTATCAAGTAACAACCTAAGAGCTACATATGTAGCTGGAGAAGTTCGTCTGCTTGAATTAATGGCTCTAAGTGCTATTTTCTTTATATCTATCATTTGTCTTGCCCATCTATAATTAATCTTAAGCCAGATATATTGCCTCTTAGCTCATTTAAAGAAGTTGGATGAATAAATTTAAATTCTCTTGTTGAAATTTCACAGGCATCGCTATTTGAATCAGTAAATTGTGCCCAAAGTTTTTTGATTGAATCGATTAACATTCCAATTTTTACAAATAACTTTTCTGCTTTTTTAAAATTTCCAGGTTCTATCCACAAAATAGTAGAATTTTTGCCGATGGTAGCAACATAGTCCAAAACAGTACGGAATGAATCATCAAAATTATTATTCGTACCTGTAGCACCTGAAAAATTAGAAAAAAATACAAAATGTTCATCTGCTTGAGTAGTAAAAAATTGATGCATTAATTTCATTGTCTCAGTGTTACTTGTGGCATCCCACTGTTGTGTTGAGTATGATATATTAATCCCAACTCTCAACAACTCTTTCGATATTGAATTCATCATTTCAGTAAAAATACTTAAAGCATCACTTGAATAATCAGCACCTATAATTTCAATATTTAATGGCAAAGTTGGATAATACTTGTGTTGTCTTAATGTAAAAAAAGTAGTAAGTAAACCAACCAATCCTGCACCGCTTCCACATGGCAAATATAATATCTTTAAGGTTTTATCTGAAAATACAGTCGCTAATTGTGATGCAATATGATTTAAATCTCCATCTGGATTTATCACAACATACTGTGATCTTACAGCACCATTTGGGAATCTTCCTACAAAATGATTTATTGCTTCATCTTCCTCATTCCCACCTATTGAACCTTGCAAATTTACTTTTGATTCTTCAAATTTACCAAGTGCATTTAACTTATCAATATATGATTTTATTAATAGTGGTGATAGTTTTAACTGCTTATTTTCAAATAGGTCTGATGGAATTTTCATTTTATTACCTCAAATTTAAATTCTTTTGGATTTTCATCGTGAGGATAAAAACTTTTTATTTTATACACGACTGTTGTAAAAGGCTCATATATTTTGATAGCTTTTTCAATATCAAATCCCATTAGCCAATTACACTCAATTTCTAGCTCATCTTTATACTTTATTGCAAATAATTCTGTTTCATCAATAACTTCTAGAACACTATCATTTTGAACTACACTTTTGACATATTCAAAAAAACTTTTATCAATAAAAAAGTTACTGCCATCTATCCCTGCTTTTGAACCTAAACTTTCGATAATATAAGACTTAGATAAAGCAGTATTCATTTGTAGTGGTCGAGGATTATGCATTAATGCATAATCCCCAGTATTTATAGCTAACTGGGATTTTTGATTTTTGTCTTTTTTTGTATAGTTATAAACTAAATCATCTACTGTAATTTCATCTAAAAAACTATTGAATCTCTCTCCATAGGATAAAACTGTTCTAGCTCCAATATTATCGTTTTTATTTACATTCACATGTGAGATAATAATATTTCTAATCCACATTGAAATTTCGAAGAGTTGATTAATCATCGCAGTATCTCTCCAAACTAATGGTATTGTCCTTACAATCCCATCATTTAAAATAAAAATGTACTCATTTATAGAAGCAAAATTAAGATAATGATGTCGATAAAAGTTTTTTAGTCTTAAGTCAATTTGTTGCCATTTTTCATAATCTAATTCCCATTGATTTTTATAAAAGTCTTTGCCAAATCCTAGTAAATCACTCCAAACTGTTAAATTTTTAATAATCTCAAATTGTTTATTTTGAGATTTTTTATCTTTTTCATCTAGTCCTGAAAAATATTCCATATTCTCTGTCATTTAATTATCTTTCATATTCCATAATTGTGGAAATACAGGCATTCTAAAGTGTCTATTTGATATTAAAATTAAAGGAAATAATCCGTGTTTAACACTTGATAAGTTTTTAATATCAATAAAATTGTCACTATCATGAATTTCTTCCATTAATTTGGCAAAATCTTTAGGATGTTTGTGTATTGTAATTGGGGCTTCAGCATATCCACATTTATATGCGGCATTAGATATGTACATAAATTTTTCTATATCAACATCAGGATACCAGATTTGTAGTGTTGATTTTTCATAAATTTCTGTTGATACATGATGAATAAATTTATAACTTTCGATTAAGCCAAGTGATATACACCATTGAGCCAAGATTGGTAACATTGTTGAAGTTTGAATATATTCTTCTTTATTTGCACCATCTTTTAAATTGAGTTCTACTAACTCATCAAAATTATCAGAATCAATTGGAAAATATTTCCCTTGAGCATTATATGCAAATTGTATATGAGAAATTAAATTACTTATCCATTCATCTATAAAATCAATTTCATTCCATAAATTTAAGAGCAATATTGCCAATGAAATATCAATGATATGCTCATCATACACGGGGTTATACATAGCTTTATGATTTTGGATGTATATTTTTAACAAGCTAGATATATGTTGAGAGTAATTTAGATATTCTTTGTTTTCAGTTTGAAAACCTGTAAAGTAACATAAATGACCAAGTTCAGCTAAAATTCCTACTTGTTCAAATAAAATTTTACTTTCTTGAATAAAATGATGCCCATACATTGATAATCCATCTTTAATCCTCATTGCAGGAGCAAGTTTTTCACAGTATTCTGAAACAATATTAATATGCTTAAAATATATTTTACTGACTACATCTGTTAAATTCTTTTTATTAGTCAAATTATTTTTATAGAGATAATCCCATACATTTAAAACAGTTCTTTCAGATGCTAATAAAGCAGGTTTTAGATTATTTTCTTCTTTTGACCAACTATATATGATATTAAGTGCTAAATATATTAATCTCAATGCTTTTAACTGTTTTTTGGGTGATAAAGTCGCTAATTTCTCATCTTCAAGTACATATTTTAAAAAATCATAGTAATCTCTTAAATCATAATCTGTGTCGTTCAAAAGTGCTAATGTTTTACGAAACTTACTTCTAATCTTTTGTGGTATCATATGCTCATTAAATAGATGTTCTTCAATTAAAATAGCAAGCTCATCACCACCCCAAAATGCATATTCAAGTTGATTTTCAATAGTATATTTATCAGTATATTGGCTCCATGTTAGCTGTATCGTTTGTTTTAAATCTCCACCAGTAGCAAGTACTATCTTTTTAGGATATTTTTGATATTGTTCTTCTAAGTGGCTTGATATATATGTTTCTCGTATATCTTCAAGAGATGGTCGAACAGCTTGCTCTGAACCACCATCCCAATCTTTTCTATCAATATCACCTTCTTTTACAGTAAATAAAAAAACTTTTTCAATACCGTCTTTATCAATACCAACAGACGCTATATCGACACCATATTGTCTAACGCCAATTTGTGCTTTGCTAATGACTATATGCTTCATTGATAATAGTAGTTCAGGTATTAAAGCATCTAGCTCATTGGATTCTTTCAATAAACTCAAGTATTCTTTTATAATTAGTTTAATTTATCACCTTTTTTGGCAACTCTAAAATGATATCTCTGTATTGCCGATGATATGGGATGTGCATTTTCACTAAGAGGGAAAGCCATTTCTGTTGATATTTTTTGCATATCTGTAGGCTTAGTATATTGTCCATTTATATTATAAAAGTTACCTTTTCCATATTTGATATATATTTTAGTAGCTAGTTGACTAAAAATACTATTTTGTTCAGCTTTTTTCATTACTTCTGCCATTGAAAGCTGGTTTGCTTTGTGAATTTCTCTGGATTCTTGAGAAGAGGGAACTAATTCTTTTAATCTTGGTAATGATTGGTATGTTTTAAGAGATTGTTCAACATATTGTAATATTTGTTGTTGCATATTTTTTTGAGCTTTATTCAAGTTTTTTATGTCTATATTCTTAAAAAATTCAATTGTATTATACGGATAATCAACTCCAATATGATTTATAAATATGTCAATAAGTAATCCTTGACTAGATAAAGATAAATTGTTTTTAGAGCTAATTGACCAAATTAAATTTTTTAAATTATCAAAATCATATAAGTAGCCTAAAACTTTTCTACATATAAATAACAAATCTTCATCACTATATTGTTCTAGAGATTCAGCATCTAAAGTTGATTCTTTTGTAATGAACCTCAAAATAATCATATGTAATTTAGTATTTTCCATATAAAAAATATCAGTGATAAACTTATTGTGCAACACATGAAATTTTGAAGAAAAATCATGTATAAAATATTCTAAACTTTTACTTGGAAAATTAGAAGATATATCACTATTTTTAACCCATTCAATAAAAAAATTTTTGATAACAATATATTCGTTGCCCTCTTCTAAAATATTTACAAAAACATGAGATAAGTTATTAACTATTCCTAATTCATTTGACATGGTATCTGTTAATGAAAATAAACAATTTTGATACCATTCTTCAAAAATTGCTTCTTTTTTATTAGATGTTAGTATTCTTGATATATGAAATTTAATATTTTTGTTTTTGGTAGCAGATAATTTCAAAAGTATCATTTTAAATGAAGCATATTTATCTTTCATTCTATTGCAACTATATACAATAGAACTATTGAAAGACTCATCATTTAAAGCTACTATTTTATTCAACAATTCAAATATTTCATTTTGTTGTTCATCAGTCAAATCAATTTTTGATATAGCTTCAATAGAAGCTAAAGTTTTATTTTTATCAGAAGTGATATCTAAAAATTTCTTTATTGTTGTGTATTGATTCATATTATGCTCATTATGTAAAGTCAATAAAATTGTAGATATATGATAAATTGAAAAATCTTGATTATTTCTATAAAGTTCATTTAGTAAATTCAATGAAAAATCTTTATGATATATACAAATATTTTTAGTAATTTCATATTGTGTAAAGTTTGCTAAATCTCCATTCATCTGTATGTACAAAATTTCATAAAGTTTGAGTATATTTTGTATATCAAGAATAGAATGAAAAGCTATTCTTTCTAAAATATGTGATATAAAAAACACATCTTGCTTATCATTAATAGCATTACTCGCCAATTTAAAATAATCTATTTCTATTTGCTTTGTTAACTCTTCACAAACCAATATTAATTCAGATTCATCTCTGATACCATATAAAATTTGATAGAAATCATAGGGATTTTGTATTGAGTTTTTTAAATTTGCTATGATTTCTTTTGTTTTCATCAGTTTTCAAACGCCTCTTTAAGGACTGTTGCCATTAGGTTATCAACTTTGGTTTTGTTTTGGTTGATTTCAGCTTCAAGTTCATCACAAATCGCAAAAAATTTTTCTATTGTGGCTACTATCTCTTTTTGCTCTTCAAGGGGTGGAAGAGGAAATAAAGCATTTTTACCATCATCTGTACCTAATCTAGGCATCTTCATACCCTTCGTTAAACTATTTACATATTTAAGAAAATCTTTTCTTTTTAAAGCATACATTGCATAGTAACTATCAATATTTATATAAAATGTTAATGGCAAAATTTCTGTTGTGCAAACACCATTTTCATCAGCAACAATTACTTTATCTAAATAAGGTCGCAGTTTTGAATATAAAACATCAAACTGATGGAATACACTTTTTGTACTTGAACTATTTCTTTCATTTCCTCTAATTTTACAAAGCAATTTTGAGGATTCTTTTTCAATATCTTCTAAATCTAAAATCCAAGTATCTTCTTTAATATCTTTTGGTTCAATCTTAGAACTAGAACCATAATTACATACTTCCCCCAATCTACACCATTCCCAACTTTGTGGAATATCAAATGGAATTTCATCTTCATTTATTGGTGCTAGTGGTTTTGAAGCTTTAAGTTTTTTCTCTTTTATAAGCTTCTCTTTTTCTATTTTTATCTGATCTAAAAGTTCTTTGGCTGTGCCGATATCAGGATTTTTAGCTCTCCATTTTGCTGTGAGTTTACCTTCAATCGCTTCTTGCAAAATAGTTTGTTTTAGCTGTTTTAAAAGGAATTGTTGTGTATTGATTTCTTCTACTAATTCATTGTTTTCATTCACTAAGTTTTTAAATAGCTCAACAATTTTTAGCTGTTCATCTATAGGTGGTAAAGGTATTTCAACTGTTTTGATTTTCGATATAGATAAAGATACATTTGCAGCTCCAGACATTAATGGTACTAAAATCATATCTTTTAATCTTGATAGATATAAATGTAAAAATTGAGCATTTAAGATTGTTTCATCTTTTGGAATTAAGGCTACTAATATTGTCCCAAGAGCAAATTTTCCTTCTTGATAATGTACATAGTTTAAACTTGCATGACCGTGTCCAGTTGATGAAACTAATGGAATACAAACAGCTTTTGTATCAAACTGGTAAGAATCATTTGTTTTTCTTTCTGCTGAAGTTGTTACTAAAGGATAATCCCCTGGTATAGCTTTTGCCAATCCTGTCTTACCTTTTTCAAAAAAACATAATTTATCAAGGTTTACTTTTTGCCAATTACTCATACTTTGCTCCATCAATCATGCAATCCCGCAGGCACGAGGACAAACAACAGTCAAGCAAATTTTGAGAAGGGAAAGCCCTATAATAAAGGGTTTCTCCAATATTTTTAAGTCTATTATAAGTGTTCAGTGAAGCAACGGTGAAGCAAATTTTCATCATCTTGCCCAACTTGGTATATAAGTTCTTGCTTTTGTTCCTACATTTTCATCATAGATAGCTATTTTGTTCGCTTCAATTGCATCATTTATGATTTTTGAAACCATTGAACGATTTTTGACATCAATGTTAAATCTCTCTCTAAGAGATGTGTTTGTCATATAGTCATGTTGGATATATCTTAAGCTCGCATGTAAATAACAAGCTCTTATCTTATCTGCTTTGTCCATATCTTTTAGCTCTTTATGTGCAAAAAGTATCGCTACTGTATGATCACCATTTGTTTCAAATATTGGGGCAGGAAGCTGATAAAGCTCTGTTTGGATTACTATCTTATCTACACCACTTCCTCTCTCTTCACAAATACCGATTCTTCTCATAAATGATGCTATTGCTTCATTTCTTGATTTTGGAGGAGAGTCCAAAAATCTTTCAGTATCTACAAGGGGAGTTCCTGGATTGGTTACTTCAAAACGGTTTGCAAAAATCTCTATCATCACCGAGCTGCCAGTAGCAAAGAAATCTTGATGGATAATAGCATTTGCAACGATTTCTCTTATTGAGAGTTCTGGATACATTGTTTTGTTTTCTCGAAATGCTTGTTTTATCACTTCGTTTGATGGAAGCATATTGTTTATGTATTCTATAAGTCCTTCAAATCCAACAGCATAACCTTTATTCCCAACTATCTCTTTTGTAGTTTGAAATTTTGTATTATCTTTGTATTGGATAACCCTTATGGCTTTTCTTTTGAGGTTATTGAACTTTGATAAATCCTTTGCAAAAAGTATTGCTCCCAAGTTTGTGATGGCATATTTTGCATTATCAAGTTTATTGACCATATTATCAGCTATAAGTGCTTCTAAGATAGCATTTCTATTTTCTGGTAAAGGTATATTTAATAGCTCAAAATATTTAGTATATTCAAGATATCCTAGTACTTCACTAGCGTCTATATTATCTACTGCTATTTGCTTCTCAAAAGGTACTTTGTCAAATATTCTCCAAAGTTCTCTCTCTTTTTCTGCTAACTCTTTAAGCTTTTTTTTGTGAGAGCCGAGTCTGATGTATTCTGTACCTGAAAATGTTACTGGGTGTCTATATGCAGGTGCTATCTCAAGTAAAACGATACTTCTTTCATCTATCTCTACTTCGTAAAATTTAAAATCAATTTTTGGTTCTAGAAGTCGCAATATCCAGTTTTCTAGTGCTTCTCCACCTTTTTTTGCAGATGATGGAGTGAAAGTCGTACCTAAAATTTCATGAGTAGCATCATCTACACCCCAAATGATATAGCCATTTGTTTTACCATTGAGTGCAGCTGAGTTTGAAAGAGCACTTATATATTCACCTATCATTTGAGGATCTTCGTTATTGTGTTTGAACTCTATCCATTCAGTTTCATTTGGAAGTTTTATAATCTCATTTACAAGAGATTTGATATAGTCTGTGCTTCTTACTATCATGAAAGCTCACTTTTTAATTTTTCTAAAAGTGTATTACTTTTTGCAAAAGAGTTTGACAACATCTCTAAAAGTTCTGATGATGTATGTGTTTGTTCTACTTCATTTTTATGAGGGTTTTTGATGTCAAGGTTGTAGCCATTTGCTTTGATAGTTTCTATATCCACTTTCCAAGCTTGTTCATTTTCCTCACGGTTATTCCACCAAGCTTTAAGTGGCTCAAACTCTTCAAGCTTTATAGGTTTTGTTTTGCTATATGCTTTTTGACCCTCTGGTAATTTATGTTCATAGTACCAAATCTCTTTTGTTGGTATCCCTTTTGTAAAGAATAGAAGATTTGTTGCAACAGATGCATAAGGTTGAAATACTGAGTTTGGAAGTCGTACAATTGTATGAAGATTACAATCAGTTAGTAGTTTTTCTCTAATTCTTTGTTTTACTCCATCACCCGTAAGACTTCCATCTGGTAGAACTATTCCAGCTCTTCCACTATCTTTTAAAAATGCAATCATAAGTATCAAAAACAAATCTGCACTCTCTTTTGTACGGTAGTTCATAGGAAAATTCATCTCCATACCATCACTTACATTACCACCAAAAGGAGGATTTGCCAAAATACAATCAACTCTGTCTTTTGAAGTGATAGATGAGATTTCTCTTGAGAGTGCATCATCATAAACTATATTTGGCACTTCTATATCATGAAGTATGAGGTTTGTAAGTGCTAGCATATGAGGAAGTGGTTTTAACTCCATCCCTTTGATATTTTTTTGCATAGTGATTCTATCATCAGTGTTTTTGAGCTCACCACTTTTGATAATATGTTCAATAGTATTTACCAAAAATCCGCCCGTACCACATGCTGGGTCCATGGTAACTTCATGAAGTTTTGGATCTACCATTTCAGTGATAAATTGAGTAATAGCCCTTGGAGTATAAAACTCTCCACTATTTCCAGCACTTTGAAGCTCTTTTAGGATAGTTTCGTAAATATCTCCAAATAGATGTCTATCTTCACTGCTGTTAAAATCAACTTCATTTATTTTGTTGATAACTTGTCTGATGATAGTACCAGACTTCATGTAGTTGTTGTTACCTTCAAAAACTTCTTTTACTAAAAGTGCTCTTTTATTTGTCGCTGCTGTTGGTAAATTTTTTAGAGTAGGAAAAAATTTATTGTCTATAAAATCTAAAAGTGCATCCCCTGTCGTTCCCTCATTATTACTTGCCCAATTTCTCCATTGTAGCTCACTAGGAATTGGTGAAATATAATCATCTTCAAGTAGTTCTATCTCGATATCTTTGTCATCAAAAATTTTAAGAAATATCATCCATCCAAGCTGTTCTATTCTTTGGGCATCACCGTTTAGCCCTTTATCACCTCTCATCAAGTTTTGGATTGATTTTATTATCGCACTTATATTATGATTCATTTACTATGCTACCTCTTTATAAATTTCATGTTCTATTTCTTGTATTAGTTCCAAATATTTTGGTTTACCGCCAAACATATTTACGATCTCTAATGCGGAGCCAAATTCGTTAAACTCTGGAAGTTTAAGTACACTTATGGTTTCAATTGTTTCTATCCCCTCATCGGCATATTTTTCAAGAAGTTTTTCTATAACTGCTCTTGTTTTACCTTCATATTTAGTAAAATAGTCTCTTTTCTTGATATTTTCAACTCTCTCTTTTCTTGTAAGCGGTGGTCTATCATAAGCCACATGGCAAATAAGATCAAATATATCCATATCTTTGCCAATTTCATCTTTGAGTTCAGAAAATAAAATATCTTTTTCATAAAGCTCATCAATGATGGCTTGTTTTTTCTGGGCAGTTGTCCATTTATTTAAAAACTCATCAAGGCAGCTGAACTCTTCGTGAACTTTTTGCTTTGTATAGTCTTTGTAGCTTGTGGTTACAAGCTCCCCTTTGTCATTTCTTACTTGAATTCTCTCATTTAAAATTGTTACATCTACACCGTTTATATAGATTTTTTCTCTTGGTGTTTTTTCATCTTCATCAATCTCTCCACCATCTCTAATTGTAGGTGGTTCAAAAATAATCTCCTCACCACTTTCTTCGTCTATAATTGGTGTATCGTCATTTTCTTCTTCCTCTAGCTCAGGAAGTGGTTCATCTTCTTTTATCTCTTTGATTCGAACAGCTTCACCATCAAAATCAGGATCAGCAAATTTATCTGTAACATTTCTAAAATCCATAATTGTAAAAAATGTTTTACCGTACTCTTCGTTTATTCTTGTACCTCGTCCGATGATTTGCTTAAACTCTGTCATAGAATTTATATTACTATCAAGTACTACGAGTTTACAAGTTTGGGCATCAACACCAGTAGTCATTAGTTTTGAAGTAGTGGCGATTACGGGGTATCTCTCTTGTGGGTTGATAAAATTATCAAGTTCTCTTTTACCTTCATCATTATCGCCTGTTATTTGCATTACATATTTTGGATTTTGTGCCATTAAATCACTATTTAGATTTGCAATAGCACTTCTCATCCTGCTTGCATGGTCAATGTCGGTACAAAATACAATTGTTTTGTCAAATCTATCATGTTTGTTTAAAAACTCTGTGACTTTTGATGCAACAGCTTCTGTTCTCTCGTCGATAACTAGATTTTTATCAAAATCTTTTCTATTATAGATTCTCTTATCTACATCGTTGCCATCTTTGTCTTTTTTGCCAGCTTCTGGTTCATAGCCTTCTAAATCTACATTTAAACCAACTCTAATAACTTTGTACGGAGCCAAAAATCCATCTTCTATACCTTCTTTGAGAGAATAGGTATAAACAGGCTCTCCAAAGTATTCGATATTTGAAACCTCTTTTGTCTCTTTTGGAGTTGCAGTAAGTCCAATATGTGTAGCACTCCCAAAATAATCAAGTATCTCTCTCCAGGCACTATCTTCGGCTGCACTTCCTCTATGAGCCTCATCTATCACTATCAAATCAAAAAAATCAGGACTGAATTCTCTGTAAGCATCTTTATCTTCATCATAGTTCGTAAGTCCTTGATAAAGAGCCAAATATATTTCATACGATTTATCGATTTGCTTTTTTTTGATAACGGTCATTTTATCTTTGAAGTGTCTAAAATCTCCCCGTTTTGTTTGGTCAATAAGAGCATTTCTATCAGCTAAAAAGAGTATTCTCTTTTTTGCACCACTTTTCCAAAGTCTATGGATGATTTGAAATGCAGTGTAAGTCTTACCTGTACCCGTTGCCATCACAAGTAAAACTCTTTTTTGACCTTTTGCAATAGCTTCTACAGTTCTATTGATAGCTATTTGTTGGTAATATCTTGGATTTCTACTTGTCCCATCAAAAAAGTAATCTTGAGAAACTACTTTTTCTTCATCTGGTGTTGAGATACCTTTATATTTTTTGTATCGTTGCCAAAGTTCTTCTGGAGTTGGAAAGTTCTCAAGTGATATTTCTCGCTCTATTGTACCATTGGAAAGTGTTTTATCATGTTCATAAAAACCATCACCATTGCTACTAAACACTACAGGAATATCTAAAATTCTTGCATATTCGATACTTTGTTGAATTCCATCTTGAAGTTTATGATTGTTGTCTTTTGCTTCGATAATAGCTACTGCAATATTTGGTTTATAGTAAAGAATATAATCAGCTCTTTTACCTTCACCTCGTTTGGTTAGGTTACCTTTTACATAGATTTTTCCATCCGTAAAAGAGACTTCTTCTCTTATCTGAGTTTCAATGTTCCAACCAGCATATGAGAGGGCTGGAGTGATATATTTGGTACAAATATCTCTTTCTGAGAGTTCTTTTTTTGACATTTAAATCACCTCCAACTTACTCAAATTGTTTTTCAAAAGCTTGTCTTACTAAGCCTATGATATATGGAATTTCATCTATAGAGTTTAATATTACTTCAGTATCCCCATTGCCCCAAGTTCCTACATTTGATACATCTCTTCCAAGTTTTTTTGGATCTTCTAGTTCATTTAGTGCGATGTTTACATAAAGTTTTAAACTATTTGCTTGCGGAACTATATCTACAAAATTTGTTTCAGCTTTATAAGCTATATAGAGTTTTAAAAATTCCTCAGTTACATTTGAGTCTAAAGACAATACCTCTTTTCTAAATTCTTCAAAAAGCTTTTTATTTTGAGTTTTTAAAAGGTTTGGATGATCATCAATAGTGTAATTGCTATTTGAAGCTTTAGGTGCTTTATAAGTCTCTAAAATTGATGTTTCAAGTTTTGGACTAACCCATACATTGGCTGCTTGATTTGATAAAATACTAGCTCTACTTTTTATAGCATCTTCATTCCAAATAAGATTTGAATCTCTCAAATACTCATTTAGCTTGAGAGGACTTTTAGCAAAACCACCCTCCATATCTCTTTTTTCTTCAAAAGGTTTATCGCTATATTCAGAGTTATATCCTGTAAGAGTTAAGTTTCCTAATGTATGAAGCCATTGAGCTTGAATATCTTGCCAGTTTTCTCCTAAAGTATTTTTCCACTCTTGTGATAGGTTTTCATTTTGAGGCATAATATGTTCAATCGTATAATCATTGACATTAACTCTCTCTTTTCTACCAAAATTCTCTAATCTTCTAAGCCAATAACTTCTATTTCTGAAGTTATAAAGATCTTTTGATGATAAATGTATTTTAAATTCATCATCTGTTGGAAACTTCTTATAAGATGTTAAAAGCATAAATGTAGCTTGAATACTCTCTAAATATCTATCTTTTTTGATTGATTTTGTAAAATTTGCAAATGTTTTATTGAGTGAATTGGTAGGAATTGCACAAATTGCTCTTCTAAATACATAACTTTCTATTAATCTAATAGCTTTTTCAAAATCATCTTTAGATAAATGATTGTTTTCATAATCATCATAAAGCTCTAATAATAATGGATATGCAACATCGACTTTTAATTCTTTTAAATCTTTGAAAGCATAAGATAACTCTTTATCTTCTTCTTGTCCTAATGCCATTTTACAAAAATATTGAGAATAAGCTCTGATATCTGATACCAATGATTCTATAGATAGATTTTCTTCTCTATGATATTTTTTAAATGCTTCATAAATACTATCTATTTTCGGAATTTCTTTTGTTTTTACAGTGAGATAATGCCTCATAAAAGCATCAAAATATGTCTGATATGCTTCTTGTCCAAAATCAAGCTCCATCGGTCGCCAATACTCTTCGTAGAGTCGTGATTGAAGGTCATGTTCTAATCCCATCAGAATGTAATTTCTGATTAAATCTGCTTGAGTTAGCTCTTTACCTGTTGAGTTCATGCTTTCAAAAATTAATTGAGGATTATCATATTGTCTATCAAGTGATATATCTACAATTAGTAGTTTAGCTATACCTTTACAAATAGTTTCAAGTTCATCTATATTTTCAGCC
This sequence comes from Arcobacteraceae bacterium, assembly GCA_028687375.1. Taxonomy (GTDB): domain Bacteria; phylum Campylobacterota; class Campylobacteria; order Campylobacterales; family Arcobacteraceae; genus CAIJNA01. The sequence goes on from JAQUAG010000001.1 coordinate 136,979, forward strand.
AGTTTCTTTTTAAAAAACTCATAATTTACTTTTACTCTAAGAGAATAATCTTTTGGGAAATTTACTTTGCTTTTATCAATAAGGGCTATTAAAGTGTCTTTGTCTGTTTGAGATAAGATAAGTTTATATTTTTTGTTATCTTTTTTTCTAGGATCCATAAGGTAAAAATCTTTTAATTGTTCTTTTGAAAAACCATCTATTATTTCTTGCTCATCGTCTAATAAATCGGATAGTGCAGTTAAAAGCAGTGTAACCGTTGTAAGCCTTTGTTGACCATCTATAATTAAAAGTGGCGATTGTGCTGTTACAGAGTATTGCCCATCCTGGACATAAACAACAGAACCAATAAAGTGAGCCCCTATTTGATTATTTTTTCCTGCTCTTAATATATCTTTCCATAATTGTAAACATTCATTTTCAGTCCAGCTATAAGTTCTTTGATAAATTGGAATGACGAATTGTGAAGACTTTGATATAAATTCTAGTAAATTTGATTGAATGGCTGTCATTAAATTATCCTCATATTGCTATTTTTCATCGGCAGCTTTACCGCTTTTTACCCAAGCATCAACTTCATCTTTTCTAAAAAGCCATTTTCTACCAACTTTATTTGCAGGCATTTGCTTTTGTTCGATCCATTTATAAACAGTATCTCTTGTAGTGTGCAGGTATTCGCATATTTCATTGACAGTAAGCCATTTGTCTTCCATGATTAGTACCTTGAATAAAATATCACTTATTTTACTCAAATTTGGCTAAGTATAAGTTGTATTGATGAATAGTGATGAATAATTTTGTAAAGATTGAGAAGTAAAAAGGTTTCAGCCCTCAAGAACTAGCAGAGTCGCTCCAGTCTTAGGGCTTGATATTCAAAGCAAATTCTACCAAAATTTAGCTCAAATTTCAACCAATTCGCACTCCAAAATCCTCTGGCTTGATATGAAAGTATGATGCTATTTTTTGATACATTACTTCATTTACTTCACTTAAAATCCCTTCACTTTGCTCATCTATGATTTTCTCTTTGATGTCATAGGCGAATAGCAATTTATTTTCTTCATCTAGTTTGACAGCCGTTAAATACTCTTTAATGATAAGTGGTTCCATTTTTATTTTTCCTTTGTAATGATTTATTTTTAGTGTCCAAGATAATGCTCAGTGATACTTGCCCTATAGTGCTTCATCTCCCAACTAACCCCTTGTAAGGCTTGTTCATAAGTGTAGCCGTGATTTTGATACTCCCTTACACGATTTTGTGCAAAGGTCCATCTAAATCCATGTGAGCCATGATGAGGGATATTTAACTTTTGGCATGTGGTTTTGATATCATCAATATACTCTTGGTAAGAGATTTTAAAATATGAAGTATCGTTTTGCAAAAAGAAGTTTTGCAAGGTTTCATAGGTTTTTGTTGAGATAAACACATCGCCAACTTTTCCACCTTTTTCTTTGGTTTCAATCACTCCGACACTTTTGTTGCTAATCTCATCAATTTTTATAGCTTTTAGTTGTTCCTTTTTTATAAGTGCCACTCCCTCACTTCTAGCACCACCTTCAAGCTGTATGGTTGCAGCTAATTTGTGTTTTGGATTGGAGAGATTTTCTATTATTAGATGTGGATTATCATACACACGGTTATGATAGTTATTTGCTACAAGTTTTAAATCTCTAGCATTGTTTAAAATCTCTTGTCTTATTTTAAAATCATAGATAATTTGAAATTGGTATTTCTCTTTTGAGTAGCGATTAAGGGCAATTTCTAGTTTACCAAGAGCAGATGTGATTTTTTCTAAATACTGTTCTGAGGGGTAATATTCTATCTTATACTCAATATAGCTTTTGATATGCTCATCAGTGATTAGCTCACAGTTTTTGAGTTTAAAATGCTCTTTGAGGTAGTTAAAAAAGTTATTCCAAACATTTCTATAACTCTCCATCGTTTTAAAAGATGATACACATCCAAAATGCTCATGATTTGGATTGATTCTATCAGATTTTTTTGCACCTTCAAAGAATATGAGCTTTGTAAGCACTGCTGTTTGATAATATACACTTCCTCTCATTTTTTTGCTTTTTTCATTTATCTATAATTTTTCTTTTTCCTGCCTCTATATACAGGTATGCGTTGAGTCCTTCTACTTTTTTTCACTTTGAAAGCATCAAACAAAGATTAGATTTTTAATAGATCTAATAAAACTAAATTTAGGCGTTTCTCCTACTGCTAAAAGCAGCTATACAGTTTTGAAAAGTATCTGAAAACTTTACATTTTGCTTCACAGTTTTTAAATAGTCTAGAAAGAAAAGATTCTGGTAAACTCTTCCACCTAGCTCAACTTTAGTCATTGTTTGAATCAATGCTTACTTTTGGTAAGGGTTATAAAAAAGAAAATTCTAACACCAAATTTGTCAACTATAACCGATAGTAAAAAAATATATTTGCAATAAGATTTTTTGCTCCCCGTTTCCTTATTTTTTTAGATTGTTTAAAAAATGGCTTGTTTTTGGGGATTTTTAGAGAATAGTTTACAAAAAGAGAAGAGGTGGAATTTACATCTTTTTTTACAAAGCTTTACAAAAGAGTTGACAGGAACTCTTTTGTAAGATGGTGGAAAGTTTATGATTTTTCATCCCATTTGATTGTATTGCTGATATTTTTTTCCATAGCTGCATCAAAAATTATTTCCGCAAACTCTTTATAAAGCTTTTTAATACGCTTTGGTGCTTTCTCTTTTTGAAATGCTTTTTTTACTTCACCTTGTATCATAGCTTTAACCACTGGTAATGGATAAAATGCTCTTAAACAACACATTGCACCATAGAATATTGTTTTAGAAGATGACTTTGGATTGCTATTTGCAAAATAAATTATCACATACTCTTTTTCATTTTTTGTGAATTCCTCACCAGTTTTCTCTTTGAACATATTTTTAAATTTATCGAATAAAAACGCCATTTATTGCTCCTTTTGTTTATTGTGTTTATTGTGTCGTTTGACAATATTTTTTAGTTTTGTAATCTCATCTTCCAAAGATTGTCTCACATAATGAGTTGACTTTATCTCTGTATGAAATTTTGAGAGGCTGTTGTCTATAAGTTTGAAACTATCTTGAATATCTTTTTGCTCCTTTGCATTTTCATTTGCAATTTTTAAAAGATATTTTTTATACTCACCAAATTGCTCTTCAATCTCATCAACATTTTGAGCTAGTTGGGTTTGAAACTCTGATGAATAGTTCATAAGAAGCTTTTGAATACCAAGTGCAAATCTATCTTGTAAAAAGTAAAATATTCCAGCTCCAGCAATCACTCCACTAAAAAAGACAACCACCTGCATCATCATAAAAGTTGTTTGGTTATACATTTTTCGCATCCTTTTTTATGATGTACTCGTTTATGTATTGAGATAGATAGGTATGAGAGATAGTTTTTCTATATTTACTTTGCAAGTGTTGTTTTATATCTCTTAGACTATACCCATCATTATGCAGTGCCAAAATAACTGAATGAATCGATAAAAGCATTTGAAGCTTCTGCTTTGGTTTTTCTTTTTTGAGTTTTATTCGCTCTAATTTGGCGATACCTCCAAGTTCATTTAGAGTTTGGCTTTTATTTTTTGATTTTAAAAGCTGCTCTTTGTCGTAAAAGTGCTTGATAGCAAGTAAATATGAAGCCAGAGATAAAAGCTTTTTATCAATTCCCTCATTTTTTAGTTTAAAAAACTGATTTTTTTGCTCATCAAATATCAGTATCTGAAATTCGATGTTTTGTTTATTGAACCAGTTTATAAGTGTTTTTCGCTGCTCTTTGGAGAGCTTTGTGTGAAACTCTAAACTTGAAAGAGTACTACTGTCAACAATGTTGTTTTTTTGTTCCATGTTCACCTCGTTTGATTTTATTTGTTTATTACATTCATATTTTTTTAGATTTGTAAAAATATGAATGTAGATGTAGATTTTTAAAAGGAGCAACAAATGGCAGCAAAAAGTAGAATGGAAAAATATAGATTACAAATCGTAGATTTGATATATAAAGGTGTTTCAGTTAGATCAACTTGGAGAATAATAAATGCAGACCTTCCAGAAGAAGGTAAAATCAGCTATAACGCATTTTTACATTTCGTAAATAGAAATGTAAAAGCTACTACATTATGAAAAGTATTTTTCTACTAATTCAATTGTCAGCTTATCAATTTTATAAAGCTGGCTTTTGATAAATTTTTTTGTTTCAGGCAAAGTCATAATCATTTCACTCATTGAGATGGTATCTAAATCATCTTTTGCCCAATCGATAAGTGCATGTAAATCTTTGTCTTTAATCCACACACCATATTTTAGAGTATTTAATTTAGAAAACTCATATTGTGCTAAAAGCTCATGAAATTTGACATCTAAATCTTTTGTACCTGCTTGTAGATTCGTTTTTTCTAAATGCAACAAAAAAGAGTAGAGTAAAACTAACATTCTCTCCCCATCGCCGCTTACTACATTTGAAAGTTTCTCAAAAAAAGTTTGACCTTTGATTCTTTGAATTTTTGTTTTTAGTTTTATCATAATAGTTTGACTATCGATAAAATTTTCTAAAATAGTTGCTAACTCATCTTCTTTTTGATTTTCAATAGCCAAAGTTTGAGCTCTAAAGCAGTTCGAGCTATACCCATAAACAAGCCTATCCATAGATACATTAGCATCTATATTAGTAAGAACTTTTTCGATCAAAGTACCTAAAGAATTTCTCTTTTTTAGCATAGAGAGTGCATTTTTTGTCATCTGTAGTTTTTCAGCAAGTTCTGCTTCATTTTTTAAATTTAGTTCCTCTACAAGATATTTTACAGCTAATTCTGTATTAATTTCATGCATTTTAAGTGCCTTCTTTAAAGTTAATTTAAAATTATATAGTGTATTATTCACGAATTAGTGAACTAATTATATTTTGATTAACAATTATACTATTCGTTCACAAAAAAATAGTTGAAAGGATAAAAAATGCAACTTGTTGAAATTTTAAGCCATAGCAATAAAATCAAAACTGTTGATGATTTGTTAAATCATTTTGATTTAGTTGTTGAACTTGCAAGAGATGATATTTACAAAATTGCTAAATCAAAACGACTTTTATTTGGTGATTTTGATTTTGCATACGCTGATGCAGTTGAAATGCTAAAAAGTCAGCTTCAAAAATCCCACCTAAAAGGAGTTAGTAGATTTTTACAGTGTGAAAATATAGCTAATGCCGTGAGTTGGCTAATAGAGAGACTACTTAACAATATGAGAAACATAACCACCAATCAAAAGTATAAACTCTACTGTGCCCCTAGCTTTGGACAACTTCATGAAAATATCAAATCAAATGATGAACTTGAAGCGGTGCTTGAGCTTATGGAACTTGAAAAATTTGATAGAGATACCATAAAAAAAGGACTTCAAACAATTTGGAAAAACTCAATGCTTGAGGAAGATTTGGACTATCTTGATATGGAATATCTTTGTAAAAAGTTTGGATTTGAAGTATCACAGATTGTGGGAACTGAAGCAATTAATTTGCAAAAGTATAAAAAAGAACAAACTCAAAGTGGACAAGTTCAACTAATGATGGTATTTGATGATGAATATGCCAGTTGATTTTAAAGGCTTAAAAAGAGGGCTTGAGGCGTCGCCAAACATTCTCAAGCCAAGCTATCCAGAGTGGATAAGTTTGAATTATACACAAATTTATCTTTTTTCAAATGAGGTGATGTATGAGCGATAATAAACATTACTACTATATCAAATTAAAAGCTGATTATTTTGATAGTGATGAAATGATTGTTCTTGAAAGTATGCCAGATGGGTATAAATACTCAAATATTTTGCTCAAATTTATCCTACGAAGTATCAAAAATGATGGGAAGTTAATGTTCAATAAAACAATCCCTTTTAACTCAAATATGCTAGCTAATGTAACAAGGCATAGTGTAGGGGATATTGAAAAAGCAGTAGATATATTTCAAAAATTAAATCTAATCGAAATACTACAAAATGGTGCAATTTACATCAATGATATTCAAAACTATATTGGAAAATCTTCAACGGAAGCTGATAGAAAAAGAGCCTATAGACTAAGAATTAATGAAGATAAAAAACTCTTGGGACAAATGTCCGAAGAATGTCCAGACAAAAATCCACCAGAGCTAGAGCTAGAAATAAAGCTAGAGAAAGAAAAAGAGCTAAAGCTAAAAGCTACAGAGCAAAATGATATGAAAAGCTTTTTGAGCTTTAAAAGTTTTTGTGTTGAAAAATATAAAGGGCAGGTGCTTACAAATTGTTGTCCAACACTACTTGTAGGGAATGAGCTGAGAATTAATGATAATGGCTATCTTGAAAGTTATTACAATGGAAATAAAATAGATATCAATCCAAATAGAGCAAAAGAATTGTGGAAAATTTTATATGAGAACCAAGATGTGATAGGTGTAGTAAAAAACGATTATATTGAAAAGTATGTAGGTAGATATATAAAAATTGAAATTCAAAGCAAAATGACAAATAAGCTTGAGACATTTTATTATGAAATTATCGGCTATAACATAGAAGATGAACTATATCGCTTGATTTTAAAAGATGTGCAAACATCTACAAAAGCAAATGCAAATAAGCTTTATACACTAGAACAAATGGCAAAGCTTCCATTTGTAGATGTAAAGGAAGTAGAAAATGAAATTTATAAATCAGATAATCGTTAAAAATAAAAAATATGAATGTATTGTAATAGGAGGAAAAAATGTTTGAATCACTTGAAAATGTTTTAATGCAAATTATGCAGTCGTTGCATCGTCAAGAGCAAATGATGCAGCTTGTAATTACACACTTTAAAAATAAAAATGATGTTGCAAAATTTCTTGGTGTGTCGGTTGGTACAATTAACAACTACATCAAAGATGGAAGATTTGAGCTTGGTAAACACTATTTTATCAATGAAAAAAACAATATAGAGTTTATCCCATCTGGAATAGTGGACTTCAAAGATAAATCAACAAAACAAAATAGAGTTGTAGAGGTTAAAACTCCAGAAAGACACTTACATCCTACTGCTAGAAAGTTTTTAGGAGGACAAAAAGTTGGCTAAAAATATCAGATTTATCTATACAGATATTAAATTTACCATAAAAGAGAGATACAATAAATGGTGGCTTGATTTTTATTTGCCAGATGGGAAAAGGATTAGAAGATCTACTGAACTATCTTCAAATCAGCAAAATTTGACAATCATAAAACGACAAATCATTCCTGATATTATCATTGGACTTGGAAAAGAGCCAGTAGAAGAGATTCAAGAGTCAAAAGAGTGGATACTTGATGATTTTGCAGATGAGTATTTTGAACTTCATAGAACTCAAATAAGAGAGCACACAAACGAAAAGAACAAACAGCACTATAAAAATCATGTGTCGCCATATTTTGGAAAAAGATTGATTTCAAGTTTGACTCCTATAGAGCTTGAGAAATGGCAAAATAGGTTGCTTTTAAAGTATAGGCATTTAACAGTACAAAAATATCGTTCAGTCTTATATTCAATACTTCAAAAAGCTTATAACAACGATATTATTTTAAAAAATCCACTTGAAAAGGTCAATGCTCCTAAAATGCAGATTAACAATCAGCAAAAAGAGGTATTGCCTTTTACTCACAAAGAGTTAGCCTTGATACTTGAAAATAGTTCAGGATATATAAAAAACTTTATTAGCTTTATGGCTGCAACTGGTATGCGACCAGGGGAGATTGTCGCTTTAAAATGGAGTGATGTAGATTTTGAAAGAAAAATGATCTCTATTGAGAGAACAAGAGTACGAAGTAAAAAGGGTGAAAAACCAAAAGATGGACTTACTAAAACGATGTCATCAAATCGAAAAATAGATTTGTTGCCAATCGCAGAACAAGCACTGCTTGAGCAAATGAAACTTACAGTTGATGCAACATATATTTTTTTAAATCAATCAAATGAACCCTTCTATGGTCATGACATTATAGGAAAAAGATTTAGGGAGATTATAAAACAAAGCGGTGTGAAAGAGAGACCATTGTATAATTTAAGACATACTTTTGCTTCACAGATGATAAGCCGAGGGGCAGATATTGTTTGGGTGTCTAATATGCTTGGACATAAAAATGTTTCAATTACCCTCTCAACATATACAAAATTTATCAAAGAAGATGATGAAGTAAGAATAAGAAATATTGAAAAAATGGGCACGATTATGGGCACTTTCTCTGAGTGAGAAGTGCTAAAGCCCTAAAAATAGGGGTTTGTAAGGTGCAGATACGAGTTTATTACGAAGATACAGATTGTGGTGGAATAGTTTATCACAGTAATTATCTGAACTTTTGTGAGAGAGCGAGAAGTGAATTATTTTTTCAAAAAGGTTTAAGCCCACATGATAAAAATAATTTTTTTGTTGTAAAACATATGGAGTGTGATTTTATAGCTTCTGCAAAATTTGGAGATATATTAACTATAAATACACAAATACTTGAGATAAAAAAAGCTTCATTAAAAATCGAACAACTTATTACAAGAAAAGAAGAAAATATATTTAAAACTATTGTTACTTTGGTATTTTTAAAAGATGGGAAACCATCACGGATTCCAGAGGAAAAACTAGCTATTTTTAGCTAATTTCCTCTTTAGAATATTAAGAATTTTTTGAATTTAATCCAGCTTCTACAAATGATAGAATGATTGGATTTGGTGTTTGTAGACTACTTTTAAATTCAGGGTGGAATTGGACACCAACAAACCATTTATGTGCTGGTATTTCAACAACCTCAATAAGTCCATTTGATTCACCAGTTACTATCATCCCTGCTTTTTCTAACATCTCTTTATATGCAGGATTTGCTTCATATCTGTGTCTATGTCTTTCACTGCTAATCCCAGCACCATAAGCTTTTTCTAAAATAGATCCAGCTTTCGCTTCAAATGGATATCCTCCAAGTCTCATAGTTCCACCCATTGGTGAAGTGTGAGTTCTTATTTGGTTATTTCCATTTGTATCTAAAAATTGCTCTATTAGATAAATAGCTGGTTCAGTTGTATCTTTATCAAACTCAACACTATTTGCTTCTTTTATCCCTACAACATTTCTAAGATATTCTAAAATAGAAAGTTGCATCCCAAGACAAATCCCAAGATATGGAATATTGTTTTCTCTTGCAAATTTAATAGCTTCTATTTTTCCTTCAACACCTCTATGTCCAAATCCACCAGCAACTAAAACACAATCGCTATCTGCAATTATATCTTTCGCACCTTTTTCTTCTATTTTTTCACTATCACACCAATTGATATTAATTTTACTATTTAAATGTGCTCCACAATGGATAAGTGCCTCTTGAAGTGATTTATATGCTTCTTTAAGTTCAAGATATTTTCCAACGAAAGCGATATTTACCTCATCTTTTGGATGAACGATATGTTTTACAAGGTTATCCCATTTATCCATATCTGGTTTCATTTTTTCCATCTCAAAATGTTTTGCAATTGGCTCCATAATTCCTTCTTTTAAGAAATTCATAGGAACAGCATAGATACTAGCAGCATCACCAGCTTCGATAACACAATCCTCTTCAACATCACAACTATATGCTAATTTTCTTTTCAAATCAGCTGGAAGTTTTTTCTCAGTTCTACAAACCAGCATATGAGGCATAATTCCAATTCTTCTAAGCTCTTGAACGCTGTGTTGTGTTGGTTTTGTTTTCAGTTCACCAGCGGCTGCGATATATGGTACAAGTGTTACATGGATATTCATAGTTGTTGTTTTTGGATTTTCGTGTCTTACTTCTCTTACAGCTTCCATAAATGGTAACCCTTCGATATCCCCAACAGTTCCACCAAGTTCAACTATCAAAAATTCATGCCCTTTTCCAGCTGCATAAATACGACTTTTTATCTCATCAACGATATGAGGGATAACTTGAATTGTTTTCCCTAAATATCCCCCTTCTCTCTCTCTTTTTATAACAGCACTATACACTTGACCTGTTGTAAAATTATTCATTTTTCCAAGAGTTCTATCTAAAAATCTCTCATAATGCCCAAGGTCAAGATCGGTTTCTCCACCATCTTCAGTTACATAAACCTCTCCATGCTCCAATGGACTCATAGTTCCAGGATCTACATTGAGATATGGGTCAATTTTTAACATACTTACATCATAGCCACTTTGTTTCAATAAAGCTGCAATACTAGCACTTGTAATACCTTTTCCTAAACTACTTAAAACTCCACCTGTTACAAATATATATTTTGTCATTTTTACTCTCTCTATTTTCTTTTTATTTTTTTACTGGATTTACAAGTACATTAATACTTTCTAAATATTTTATTACATCTTTTTTATCACTTGAAATAAGTGAATATGGACTCATTAAAATTCCAGCTCCCTTATCTCTATCATGCATACCATATGCTCTCATAATGTCTGAAAAATCTTCACTACTCATCCCAATTAGCTTATCTGAAGTATGTGGTTTTAATTCACCATTTAGTCCATGACATCTAGCACATTGTTTCTCATAAATTTTCTTCCCACTTGCTAAAGCTTCATTTTCTTTCTCATCTTTTGCTTTTTGGGTTTTTTGATTATCTAAAATTGTTAATTGTTCTTTGAGTGCTTCTGAAGAAATAGGTGCAATAGGAATACCTGCAACATCTGAACTTTTAGAGAAAATATATGTGTAGTTCATACCATTTTCCCCTTTTGAAGTTGAAATGTCTTTTATACTCCAACCACTCTTTTTCATATCATTTACAGAATATTTACCATTACAATCTCCACCATCAAGAGTGACAGTTTCTATTTTTGAAGGTGTTGTGAAGTTTTCTTTATAGCACATAGTAACATCAGCAAAAAGTGATGTGGTTAAAACTAGAGCAAGTAGAGGATTTTTATACATGGTATGCCTTTTGGTTTTTTATAAAACAATCGGCATTATATCTTTAATAAGGTTATACTTTTCTCAATATCATAGAGTTCATAACGAATATATTTAAAATTTTCACTATCTTTTAAAGATAACAATTTTCCAAATTCTTCTAATACCCTTGCACTCTCTTGAGCTCTTTTAAAATTAGCGATAAGAATAGAAGTAAGATTTTCTCTTGTTTGCTCACTTGAAGTAGATGATTTTAAAACATCATTTTTAATATCTCTTGATTCTAAAAGTTCTTGGTAGTTTTCTATTCGAGCAAGATGTCGAATAGTTTTTAATCTTGAAGCGGTTGTTTTGTCGTTGAAGATATATCGAAATATATCCTCAACAACTCGAATACCTTCCCTAAGACGGTTTAGATTTGCATCTATAAGTCTTAGATTTTCTTTAGTCATCCGATTTATTACCAGCAAATGAAGCTAGTATTTGAAGAAGTGAGATAAAAAGATTTAAGAAATCCAAGTAAAGTGCAATTGCAGCTTCGATTGGAGTTGAAAATCCACCTTTTATAATTTGTTGTGTATCGTATAAAATAAATGCACTAAATACTAAAGCACCTATCATAGCAATCCCTAATTGAAGGATTGGAGAACCAATAAAGATATTACTGATTGATCCAACAATTAAGATAATCACAGCAATAAATAACATTTTTCCCATACTACTAAAATCTTTTTTAGTTGTCATAGCAAACATAGAAATTCCACCAAAAGCAACTGAAGTCATTAAAAATGCTTGAGCAACAATTGAAGCACCACCTGGCATATTAAACACTGAACTAAGAAGCGGAGTTAATGTAAGTCCACTTACAAAAGTAAATCCAAAAAGCACAGCCAAATTAATACCTGGTTTATCTTTAACTGCATATAGTCCAAAGAGCATAGCAAACTCTAAAATAACAAGTCCCCAATACCAACTAGAGATAACAGAAGCCATCCCAAGTCCTATATATGCTCCAACAGTAGCTGCAAGTAAACTACTTGCAAATAATTGATACGTAGCTCTTAAAAACCCTACTAAGTTTTCAGGTCTCGAACTAGCTTGCGATTCATAACTTGAATAAGTTTCACTATTCGATTTTCCATCAGATAGATATTCTCTATTGTACATCTTTCTTTCCTTTTAAATTGAAATTTTGGAAATCTTACCAGAAACTCTTAAACTTTTCTTTAAGAGCTTAAATTAAATTTTTAATACAATAATCCCTGACAATAGGTAATTTCCTAAAAAACTTTTTGCTATAATCGAAAAAAAATTTAAAAGGTCAAAAGATGAAACACCTAATAACACCAAACGATTTGACAAACGAAGAGATAGAAGAGCTATTTGAAGATGCAAAATTATTTAAAGACTTAAAATCAAACAATCTCCTTGATGGAAAAATTGTGGTTACTCTTTTCTTTGAAAGCTCTACAAGAACAAGAAGTAGCTTTGAAATAGCTGCTAAAAGACTAGGTGCTGATGTAGTAAATCTTGAAGTTAATACAAGTTCTACAAATAAAGGGGAAACAGTAGAAGATACTGTAGCAAACCTAAATGCTATGAAACCCGATGCTATCATCATAAGACATAAAGATTGTGGATTACCAGAGAGTTTAAAAAGTTATGTAGATTGCCCTATTATAAATGCTGGTGATGGTAAAAATGCCCATCCAACGCAAGCTTTACTTGATCTTTTTACTATTGATGAACATTATAATGGTGATATTGAAGGGAAGAATATAGCTATCGTTGGTGATATTGCAAACTCAAGAGTGGCCACTTCAAACTTAGAATTATTACCACGATTTGGGCTCAATCCTATTTTAGTAGCACCAAAAAGATTTAAAGTAACTTCATCTTTTAAAACTGTTTCAAATATCAAAGATGTAATCGATGATCTTGATATTATTATGAGTTTACGAGTGCAACATGAAAGACATGAAATAACTGCAAGTCCAGAAAAACAAGCAAAACAAAAAGAAAAATATATAAAAAAATATTGCATTACAAAAAAACTAATGGGAAATAGAGATATTTTATTGCTTCATCCAGGTCCTGTAAATAGAAATATCGATATTAGCGATGAGATGTTACTAGATCCTAGAAGTAAAGTTCTTAAACAAGTTGAAAATGGTGTTGCAATACGAATGGCTGTATTAAAAAAATTTATTTTACAAAAAAGTGAATGATAATGTTTGAGAATGATAATGAAATTTTAAGTTTTAGAAAAACTCTTAAACAAGTTGTAAAAGATTTAGAAACTATTCATAATTGCCAAATCAAAGAATTTCAAGAGATAATAATTGAAAAGTTTGATAGATACTCTTATGAAGGAGAGGATGAAGTTGTTGGGTTCGATAAGTGGGAAGATATTAGTAATGATGGGAAATATGAACTGCAAGTTGGTATAAATCATGAGCATGCTTATGTTTTCACAATTTTTGTAACTGTTCACAATAGTAGTGTTACTGTTACAAATGTGCTTTAACTTCAATTTTTAGAGTCATTTAGACTCTTTTTCTTTTTTTGGTTACAATTAATATATCAATATATCTTGATATATTAAAATTATTCTGTTACACTTCTTCAATTAAAACTTAAGGAAGTTACTTGAAATACTATCTAATCGCTACAATTTTATTGGCAACAAACCTTTTTGCTGGCTCGATTTACAATCTAAAACCTATTACTATAACGAAAGATATCCATTGCGTTATTGGGGATCTCAATCCTCCTACAAAACAAAATAATGGTTTTGTTTCTAATATGTGCTATGTTGATATTGGGGATAGTGTTGTTGTTTTAGATGCAGGTCCAACTTATAAATTTGCAAAAGAATTTTATGAAGTTATAGAGAAAGATTACCCAAATAAAAAAATCTCCCATGTAGTTTTATCAAATTTCCACGATGATAGAACGCAAGGTGCTTCTTTTTTCCAAGAACTTGGAGCAAAAATTGTTGGATATAAAAATTTAAATGATGATATCAAAGAAAATCAAAGTAAATTTGAAAGAATGAAGATGATTTTATCACCAGATATTTTAGATAAAACAAAACTAATTTTAGCCGATACTTTAGTTGAAAATGGGTACAAAATAGTTGGAAGTAAAAAAACTTTGGAGATAATCAAGTTAAGCGCTATTTCTGAAGAGAAAAGTGATATTGTAATTTACAGTAAAGATGATAGCTTCTTTTTTGTTGGGAATATTGTCTTTAATGGTCGAATGTTAAACTATACAAAAAATTCAAATATCGATGGGTGGATTGAAGCCTTAGAAAATTTATCAAAATTCAACGCAAAATATATTTTAGGTGGTCATGGAGATGAGTACGATAAGAACTCATATAAAGTATCGTTAGAATATCTTCAAATATTAAGGAGCGATTTAAAACAAGCATATGATGATGGAGTGGATACTTTGGATTTAGTAAAAGCTGTAAAAAGTGATAAATTTAACTATCTAAATTTTTATAAACAACTCAACTATAGTAATATTCAAAATTACTATAATCAACTTGAATGGAAATAATTTATGCTATTACCTAGTCTAATTTTTATCATTACTCTAATTCTCATCATCACTCAACCTTTTAAACTCCAAATTGGAACTATTGCTATAGTTGGTGCTATTATCTCTTTAGTGATTGGAACTGTAAATATAGCTGATGTATTTACAGTTACTTCAATAGTTTGGGATGCTACTTTAGCATTTATTGGGATTATTATCCTTTCGATGGTACTTGATACAATTGGTTTCTTTGAATGGTGTGCGATTAAAATGGCAAAATTAAGTGGTGGAGATGGTCACCTTATGTTTGTCTATTCACTTCTTTTGGGAAGTTTCGTTTCAGCACTTTTTGCAAATGATGGTGCTGCACTTATCTTAACCCCAATCCTTTTAGCAAAAATGAAAATTTTGAAACTCAATACCAAAACAATTGTGGCATTTTTACTTGCTGGTGGATTTATAAGCGATAGTGCGTCCCTTCCTTTTGTATTTTCAAATCTTACAAATATCGTAACAGCAAACTATTTTCATATAGGTTTTGTAGAGTATTTATCTAATATGTTTATCCCATTTATTGTAAGTGTGATTATCTCGATAGTTATCCTTTGGCTAGTTTTGAAAAACGATATTCCTAAAAAAGTTGATGTAACGCTACTTAAAAATCCTGATGATGTTTTAAAAAGCAAACCACTTTTTTATCTTTCGTGGATATTTTTAGCCTTATTATTGATGGCTTATTTTATAGGGGATAATTACCATTTACCTATCTCTTTATTTGCTTTAGGTGGGGCTCTTTTATTTTTAGTTATTGCCTCATCTATGAAAGCAATCCACCCTTGGCTTATTTTAAAAACTGCTCCATGGCAAATCGTTTGGTTTAGTATTGGGCTTTATATTGTGGTCTATGGATTAAAAAATGGTGGCTTGACTGATTATCTAAGTGTAGTTTTACAAAATTTATCTAACCAAAATGATTTAATGGCGATTCTAGGAACTGGATTTATTAGTGCTATTTTAAGTGCTATTATGAACAATATGCCAACCGTTATGATAATGGATATAGCACTTGCAGATATTCCAAATCAAGCTTTAGCGTATGCAAATATCATAGGATGTAATCTTGGACCAAAAATGACCCCATTTGGATCTCTTGCTACACTTCTTTGGCTTCATGTTTTGGCTTCTAAAGGTGTAAAAATTGGATTTTGGGAGTATAGCAAATTTGGGCTTCTTGTCACTCCACCTATTCTTTTTGTGGTACTTGTATCGTTATGGATTTTTATTTAATCCTATAATTCTAAAGTACCTATCGAAAGGTTACGATAGCACTCCTTTTAAGCGTTACTCCTATACAATGTATCCATTAGCAAATCAAAAGAAAGGGGATATTATGGCAAAAAGTCAAGATGCAAAAAAAACAGTTAAGAAAAAATCAGAAAAAACTTTAAAAGAAAAACGAAATGATAAAAAAGCAAAGAAAACTCAAGGTTAAAATTGCTGTGATACATTTTTAAAAAGAATCTTTTTCGATTGATTTCTTTTTAAAATCGATATTACATATCAATATATCTTGATATGTAATCATAAATATGATATAGTTTTGAAACATTACACTAAAGGATAATTTATGAGTAAAAAAGTATTGATTTTATGCACAGGAAATAGTTGCCGAAGTATTATTGCTGAAGCTTTAGTAAATGCAAAACTTGAAGGTGTAATTGCCAAAAGTAGCGGTGTAAAAGCAAGTGGAAAAGTCAATCCAAATGCTAAGAAGTTGCTTGTGGAAAAAGGGATTTGGAAAGAGGAGTATCACAGTAAAACATTAGATAGTGTGATTGATGAAGAGTTCGATTTAGTTGTAACTGTTTGTGACCATGCAAATGAAACTTGTCCAATGTTTCCGCGCCCTGCTCCAAAAATCCATGTCGGTTTTGAAGACCCAGATGGAAAAGGATTTGAAGCTTTTGAAGCAACATATAAAGAGATAGAAGAGGTTTTATTACCAAAGGTTAAAGAGGCTTTGGATGTTTGATTGGTGGGAGTTTCTAAGTGGAAAACTTACTTTTGAAATTTTAGGGCTTACGAAAGAGAGTCATTTAGGGGAAGCAATCCATTTTTTTCTTTATGATACTATTAAGATTTTTATCCTTTTAATTACTATTATTTTTGCAGTTAGCTTCCTTCGTACCTATTTTAACACTGAAAAAGTTCGAGTCTATCTTCAAGGGAAAAGTGAATTTAGTGGTAATATCTTAGCTGCAATTTTTGGGATTATTACCCCATTTTGTAGCTGTTCAGCGATACCACTTTTTTTAGGATTTATGCAAGCAAGAATTCCTATAGGGATAACTTTTAGTTTTTTAATCTCTGCACCACTCAATAATGAAATAGCAATAGCGATGCTTTTTGGACTTTTTGGATGGAAAATTACAGCACTTTATATTGGACTGGGACTTAGTGTAGCTATTATTGGTGGCTATATTATTGGTAAAATGAAACTAGAGAAATATGTACTTATTCCAGTTACTCCAATGGAGGGGGAACTTGATGATGTAGAGATAAAATTATCGCTACAACAAAGAGTAAAAGAATCTTGGGAATATACAGCTGATATATTCAAAAAAATCTATCTATATGTGATAGCTGGAGTTGGTATAGGAGCATTTATTCATGGTTTTGTTCCTGCTGATTTTATCGCAACTTACACTGGTGGAGAGAGTTGGTTTGCGGTTCCCTTAGCAGTTTTGATGGGAATTCCAATGTATTCAAATGCTGCTGGAATTATGCCACTTATAGAGGTTTTGACAAGTAAAGGGATGCTTTTAGGAACGGCACTCGCATTTATGATGGCAGTTACGGCACTAAGTTTACCAGAAGCTATGATACTCAAAAGAATACTTCATATCAAACTTATTGCAATATTTTTTGGAATAGTTGGATTTGGAATACTACTCGTTGGGTATCTTTTTAATGCAATTTTATAAATATAAATAAAAAAAGGAAATACAATGAAAATAGAAATATTAGGAACAGGTTGTGCAAAATGTAAAGCACTTGAGAGCAATGCAAAAGAGGCACTTACAAAAATTGGTGGCTTTCACGAGATAGTAAAAGTAGATGATATTATGGAGATTATGAAATACAATGTAGTAAGTACCCCTGCACTTGTTGTTGATGGTGTTGTAAAAAGTACAGGAAAACTTTTAAGTGTTGAAGAGATAATTGCTTTAATCGGTTAAGAACTTATTTAAAAGAATAAAAAACATGATTGTAATTGTAAAGTAAAATGTTAGAAAACTTCATCCTTGAACTTCTTAGTTCAACAAATTTTATTTGGCTTTTTTTAGGAGCTTTTGGAGCTGGTGCAATTACAAGTCTTGCTCCTTGTTCACTTCTTACTGTACCACTTTTAGTAGGCAGTGCTGTTGCTTTTAGTAAAGATGTTGATGAAAAAAATAAAGCAAAGTTTACACTTATTTTTTCATCGATTTTTGCTTTTGGAGTTGTTATTAGTTTTTCTATTTTAGCTTTTTTGGTAGCAAAACTTGGGCTATTTTTCTCTATTGCTCCTTTTTGGGCATACTTATTGGCTGGAATCTTAGCTCTACTATTTGGGCTTTATTCTTTGGGAATTTTAGAGGAGATTGATAAAACAAAGATATTCCACAAACTCTTAAAACTCAAATTCTTGGGAATATTTTTGATTGGAATTGTTTTTGGACTTGTGAGTACTCCTTGTGCTTCGGCTCCACTTGTAGCTATTATCTCATTAGCTTCTAGTTTAGGAAGTTTTGAAGCTTATATTTTAGTGCTTGTATTTGCTTTTGGGCATTCTTTATTGCTTTTGATTGCTGGAGCTAGTATTGGATTTACCCAAAAAATAACAAGCAATAAAGCAATCACAATCCTTTCTGCAATAGTAACCAAGTTTTTTGCTTTTGTTTTAATTGTAGTTTCACTCTATTTATTTTATCAAGGTTATCGAGGATTATGAAAAGACTATTACTATTATTGTTTATGATATTTTTACTTGGTGGCTGTGGTGCTGAAACAGATAAATCAAAATCTTATTTTAAAACTATAAAAGAGAAAATAGGAAAGAAAGCTATGGTGCTTGAGATTGGTGCGAGTAGTTGTAAAACTTGTATTAATATGAAAAAAACAATTGATGCACTCAAATTAAATAATCCAAATCTTCCAATCCATATTATAGATGTGTATGATGATATGAGTGTTTTTTCTTATTTTAAAATTCAAATGATACCAACTCAAGTGGTCATCAATGAAAAAGGTCAAGAAGTTTATAGACATATTGGTGGTTTAAGTGGTGAAGAGATGCTTAAACTTGTGGAATTATCAAAAAAATACTAGGAATTATTAATGGATAACAAATATATTTTACAAAAAGTGATATTTTTAAATATTATTTTAGTTATAGCTGAAATAGGTGCTGGAATTTTCAGTGGTTCGATGGCACTTATTGCAGATGCTTTTCATAATTTAGGGGATGTGTTGGCTCTTGTTATCTCACTTGTTGCCATCATCTATGGAGCGAAAGAAGCGACAAAACAAATGACTTTCGGATATATAAAAGCTGAAATGATGGCTGCATTCGTAAATTCATTGTTTTTGATTATCACAATGATTTTTATCTTTCTTGAGTCTATAAATAGATTTTTTGAGCCAAACTCGATAGATGCACCAATAGTTATTTTTACTTCGCTTATAGCATTGGTTATAAATGGTTATAGTTCATATTTATTAAGTGAAAAAGGGGTCTCCCATCATCATCACCATGATGAAGAAGATTCACACCATCACCACCATCAAGACTTAAATATCTCTTCAGCATATCTTCATATGTTAGGCGATGCTATTATTTCACTAAGTGTTGTTGTTGGTGGTATAGTTATTTACTTTTTTGGAATTGTAGCGATTGATACAATACTTTCGAGTCTTTTTAGTATCTATATCATTAAAGAAACTTACCCTTTATTGAAAAAGTCATTTATCTCTCTTATGGATGGGAATAGTGTTGATTTAGAAGCAGTAACCGCACTTATTTTAGAAGTTCCAGAGGTTCATTCGATTCATGATTTACATATTTACAATCCAAATTCCAAAGAGGTATATGGTAGTATTCATATTGTTTTTTCAGACAATTTAGATCTAAAAACCATTGAGCATATTATTGAAAATATAAGAAAAAAACTTTTATTAATAGGAATTAGTCACTTTGTGATTCAACCTGAAAGTGTTAAATATCATAGCACTTCCAATCAATGTGAAAATCATTTATGATTTTTATTTTTAATACAGCTTCTATTCACAAAATATAAAAAGGATAAAAAAAGAATATGGATATTTTTTTAAAAACAGTCGGCGCACTTAATGATGAGACAAGAGTGCAAATACTTAATTTCATCAATCATCACAAAGAGGTTTGTGTTTGCGATATTGAAAATTCATTTGATATGATTCAATCTAGAATTTCAAGACATCTAAAGATTTTAAAAGATGCTGGATTTTTAAAGGTTTCAAGGGAGGGAAGATGGGCTTATTATAGTATAAGAACCCCTCTTGATAGATTTAGACAATCTGTCTTAGAGGAGGTTAGTTACCTAAATCTTACTCTTCCAGAGTTAATCAAATCGTGTAAATAGCTATTTAGCTATTTGTCGTAATTTCTTTTTCGTGAATGCCCAGCATCCGATCTTGTGTTAGTTGAAAAACTTCTTGGTGATCTGCTGTCACCACTTCCAGCTTTTTTATCTTTTTCCCATGGTCTTTTGTCACGGTTATCTGGTTTTTTAGGTTGTCCATCTTTTGATGCAGTTGGTTTTCCACCACCTGCATTATTTCGATTATTTCCACCATTTCGTGCATCTCTTTCAGCTCTAATCTTTTGGTCTCTACTTTGAGTATTTCCTCTACCACGACTAGGTTTTTCAGGTGCAACATAAACTTGTTTTGAAGTAAATCCCTCTAAGAAAATTTGTTTAATCTCTTTTTTTATCAGTCTTTGAATTCCATTAAGATACTCTAACTCTTCACCACAAACTAAAGAAATTGCACTTCCTTCATTTCCTGCTCGTCCAGTTCTTCCAATTCTATGAACATAATCCTCGCTAATATTTGGCAATTCAAAATTCACAACATGAGGCAGTAAATCTATATCAATCCCCCTTGCAGCGATATCAGTAGCCACTAAAACTCTTACATTATTTGCTTTAAAATCTTCCAAAGCTTTTGTTCTAGCACCTTGAGATTTATTTCCATGAATCGCAGCTGATGTTATCCCTCTTTGAGCAAGAAATTCACTTAGCTTATTTGCTCCATGTTTAGTTCTTGTAAAAACAAGCACTTGAGTCCATTTTCCATCTTCAATCAGATGAGCCAATAGTTCCCTTTTTTTCTCTTTATCAAGGATATAAAGTGCTTGGCTAATACCTCCACCAGTTTCATTTCTTCTTGCTACTTCAAGTAAAACTGGACTATTAAGTAAATCATCCGCTAAAGTTTTTATCTCATTTGAAAATGTTGCAGAGAAAAGGAGATTTTGTCTATTTTTTGGCAAAATTGCAAGAACTTTTTTGATGTCATTGATAAATCCCATATCAAGCATTCTATCTGCTTCATCAAGTATTAAAAATTCAACTTTAGATAAATCAACTGTTTTTTGCCCCACATGATCAAGTAATCTCCCAGGTGTTGCCACTAGGATATCAACACCTTTTTTAAGTGTTGCAATTTGTGGATTTATACCAACTCCACCAAATATTACAGTTGATTTAAGTGGTAAATATTTACCATAAGTATCAACACTTTGTTCAACTTGAGCTGCAAGTTCTCTAGTAGGAGTAAGTATTAAAGCTCTTACATGTGGTTTTGCATCTGTTTTTTTAGCCCTATTTAAAAGTTCTAAAAGTGGAAGTGTAAATCCAGCCGTTTTCCCTGTACCAGTTTGAGCACCAGCTAGTACATCTTTTTTTTCTAGTATCACAGGGATAGCTTTTAATTGGATTGGAGTTGGAGTTTCGTACCCCTCCTCTTTAAGTGCTTTTAAAATAGGAGCGCTTAAACCTAAACTTGAGAATGACATTAATTACCTTTTTTGTGTTGGTCGCAATCGACCTAATTTATAAGAGTGTATTATAAGTTTGTAAAAAAGGAGCTTTTATACCAAATTTAATAATAAATACCTACTGTGATGCTGTTAAAAATCTACCAAATGATGATATAAATAAAATCTATCATGATAATTTTTATGGTTTTCCTATATCTGATGACAATGAACTTTTTGAAAGACTAATACTTGAAATAAATCAAGCTGGGCTTAGTTGGAGTACCATCTTAAAAAAACAATCAAATTTTAAAAAAGCGTATGATAATTTTGATATAAAAAAAGTGACGATGTATGGTGAAAATGATAAACAAAGGCTTCTAAATGATAGTCGAATTATACGAAATCGCCTTAAAATTGAAGCTACTATTTTCAATGCAAATACTATTTTAGAACTTCAAAAAGAGTTTGGAAGTTTCCAAAACTGGTTTCTTTTTCACCATCCAAAAACAAAACTTGAATGGGTCAAACTTTTTAAAAAAACATTTAAATTTACTGGTGGTGAAATAGTTGGAGAATTTTTAATGAGTATAGGCTACCTTGATGGAGCACATACTAAAAAGTGTTATATCTATCCTAAGATTGTTAGTTCAAAGCCAAAGTGGATGGAAAATAAAAAGACTAATTTGAATCTAGTTTAGACAGAGATAGCTTTCCATCATAGATTTTTTAATGTCTTAATTTCATATTCAAGTTATTCCATAAGACTATAGAATAGTAAACTACTTATTGTAAAACTATCAATAATCTTACCTTCTTTTATATCTTTATAAATCTCTTCTTTACTATACCAACTATAAGATTTTATATGTTCCGTATTTTGTAGTTGAATATCATTGATTTCTTGATTTATATTTATTAAAAATAATGAAACTTTGGATGCAATTATCGATGAATTAATTGAAATCTCACCTATTTTCGTAATATTATCAGTTCGTTTGTTAAAAATTATATTTGTTTCTTCATACAATTCTCTAATTGCACAATTTTCTAAAGACTCATTTTTTTCAATATATCCTCGAGGTAATTCAATGCATATTTCATCAATCCCATATCTATAATTTTCAAGTAGTAGATATTTTTCTTTATACTCACATAAAACAACAGCACCTGGTGTAGTTGTTCCATTTTCAATAATTTTAATATGCTTAAATACCTTTTTACTCTCTACATTCTCAACTAAATTATTTTGCAACTCTATATATTTATTAACAAATATAATTTCTTTTTCTTTTGTGGTTAACATTTCATTTTACACCTATTAATAAATTATTAGAATCTGCAATTCCAATTAATTTTGTTTTTGGAATTATATAAGAGGCAACATTATGCAATACGCTTACTCCTTTATCTTCAACTGTATTCATTAACTCACTAGCGACATAATCAATTATTTTAGCTGGATTAGTAACTAATTCTAAGATTTCTAGTTTTGATTTAATCGTATCAAAAGTTTTGTACAATCCATAAAGTTTAAATAATTTTCCCTCATTTGAATAAGAATCAAAAAAAGTTTCATACAAGTTATCAATATTGCTAATACTTTTATACCTAAATATTTCACCTTTTTGAATAAAAGAACTGTTATAAGAGATGTCAATAATATCTATTTGAAGTTGCTGTAGCATTTTATGTGGAAAAACTTTTACTAAATCATCAACTTTTAAAATTGAATAAAAATCAGATCTATTTTTAATATTTTTATCATTATTAATTATATCCCTAAAACAAATTAGTAATTTAAAATATTGATTTGATTCATTAGTATACATTTTAATATTTTTAATAGTATGTCCTATTCTTTTTAAAATAGATTCTCTTAATATAGGGAAAATATTATTATGAACTTTAAATATATTTTGTCCAGTTTCATTGTATAGATATTTTGAAAAGTTATTAATAAGTTCTAATTTATGTCTGATTTTATTTCTAAGATATACGTCCTCTTCTACTTTAAACTTATTTATTTGGAATGAACTAAATAAGTAATTACTATTAATTTTATCATTATAGTATCGCTCAAATGGATTTTCTTTTGTTCCATTTTCAAAATAATTATTTTCAATATAATTATTAAATATATGAATTTTGATAGTGTATTCTATACCATCTTTTTGTAATTCTAAAATTTTTTTCACAAAAAACTTTTTGATTGTTTCATCTTTTACAACATCTTCAAACCCTTGACTATCAAAAATCATATTAGGGTTCATACCTACAGATTTTGCCATTAATAAACTTGATTTGAATTTTTTAATATACTCATTAATAGAATATGTAGTATTTACACTATCACTATCAGCAATATATAAATTTGTTCTAAAAAGTTCCTGCAATATTCTCTCCAAAGTAAAAGTTTATACCGTATTTTTAAAAATTAAATACAACTTCAGCTATTGAATTTCATTTCTTAACTACTCTTAGGCTGCTAGCTTTTGATGTTTTTAACTTAAAATTTAGTACCTTTTCTATCTACTAAAATTATAAATTGAAATATTTAATTTTATTTGCTTAAATTATGTTGATTCTTTTTTAAAATAAATTATAACAGATTAAGACTAATAAGCTATTAGATTTTTTAGGTCATATGGCGGACGATATAGGAAACTAGCCAATACATCGCTAAATGCCTTGGTTAACATATTTTCAAAATGGCGGATAGTAAAAAGTGGCATAGTTTGCTCCAAAAAGTGGATTAGTTTATTTAGAGCAGTTTAATATTTTAATGCTTAAAAATTTTCAATAACTTCAAAAGTTTTATTATTTTCATAAGGTGTTATTGTTGATAAAAAAAATTCTTCTTCTGTCATACTTTGAGCTTCTTCAATAGATAAATTATGAAAACTTAAAAATTTTTCATCATCCTCTAATTCCATTTTTTGCCATAGTTCATTATTTTTATAATTCTTTTGGTCTTCCTCTTGTTCCAATTCTAATTTTGCTAAATGATAATTTAAAATATATTCATCCTCATTTTTTGGAGTTTTCATATATAAAAAGATTTGACTTAATCTATCATTTTTATTTTCTCTTGATTCTTTTGTAGCTCGATAAAATAAATCAAAATCCTTTTCTCTGTTGATAGTTGAAAATATTTTTTTCTCTTTTTCTGCTAATACTTTTTTTATATGTTCTTGAGCTAAAAAATAGATATAAATTAAATCCTGTTGTAAATCTTGTTTAGTTCGTTTCATTGAATAATAGATATACAAAAACTCCTTTTTGATATCATTTTTTATAAAATTGCTTGAAGTTATTTTTTTAATTTTTAATAGCTTAAATATTTTATGCTCTTTATTCTCAATATTTTTTTTCGTGCTTTCTTGATTTTTTTGAATATATTTTAATAAATATGAGATAATATTTTGTTTTTGATTTTCCTGATTTTCTTGTAATGGTTCAATTTCTAAAAAATTACCACTTTTAAAAATAGTTTGCATATTTTGCTCTGATATGTTTTTATTGAAAATAATGCTTTTTTCTGAAATATTTAATAATTTAAAATTTTTATTATTTAATAATTTATTATAATCTTTATAAGTTCCTTTGATATTTATAAGTCCCAAAATGTCAAATTGTTCTTTTTTGTTTAAAATTGTTGAAATGAAATTATTAAAATATTTTGGTTCTATTTTATAAATAATGTGAAGATGAATATTTCCCTTTTTAGTTAATTCTTTGACTTTGATATAATCTAATTCTTTTATATTTTTTATAATTTCATGATGCGCCTTTTCTATCTCTATATTTTGATTTTTAATAATTTCCATAATTTCTAATTCTGCTACTTCATTTTTTATATAATATTTTGGGTTAATTGTATAAGTTAAAAATAGAAATGTTTTTTGTGGATCTTGTTCTATAAAATGCTTATTTTTATAATAATTAAATATGTTATCGCCTGTGATTTGGTTTTTTTCAATATGTTTTAAATTTGTCATGGATTTGTCCTTTTCATTTATGCAAAATATTTTGCTTATTTTTTCAATTCTTCTTTTTTCATTTTCTTCATATTTTTCAATATGGTTATTTAATAAATTATTTCTCATTTTTTCGGTCTTCCTCTTGTCGTTGAAGTTTTATTATTTGCTGCTATTGTTTGGTTTTGAAGTTTTATTATTAGGTAGTTGAAGTTTTATTTTAAAAGGCTTTAATGCCCTTTATTTTAATAATTTTCATCGTTATCATCTGGATCGTGTTCTTCTCTGTGGTTCATCCAATCGTCCTCTGGCCAGTCTTCTTGTTCTTCGTCATCTTCTTCTTGTTCGTCATCTTCTTGTTCTTCATTTTCATCGCTTTCGTTGTTGTCCATATAAAATTCTTCTAGGAATTCCTCATCTGTCATATCTAGCTCTGCCAATATTTGATCTTTTTTATCCTGTATAAAATCGAATTCATCTTGTAAATTATTTATTTCTTCATCATTTGTTGAGTTGTCAATTGCTTCTGCTAATTCTTCTTGCATTTCTTGTAATTCGCATAAATCACTGTATAAATTTTCTTGATCTGGTGTCATGTTCTTTTCCTTGTTTTTTATTGTTATAATTTGTTAAAAAAATATATTTAATATTTTTCACCTTTTTGCTTGATCCATAATATATTTTATATAATAAATTTTTTTTTATAATTTGAAAAAAAGAAATAAAGGAAGTAGTTTAATAGTTTAAGTTTTATTTAATATTTAGATTATTTTGCTGCTCGTTTGCTTTTTATTCTTTCCATCATTTCTGATTTTTTTGCTGCTGGTTTCTCTTTTGCTGGTTCTTTTTCTTTTGCTTCTTTTTTCTCTTTTTCTGGTAATTTATGAGGTGTTAATATTGTATAGCTATAAAATAATAAAAATGTTTCTATATTTTCCTTTACTTCATATTTTTCCGCTTCATCTGTATTTATGTTAAAATAATTTTCTAATATTAATTTTTTTAATTCCTTGTTTTGGTTGAAAAATATATTTTGCTTTAATTGTTTGATCTGCTTGATATATAAATGTTTTGGATTTAATACAAAAAAGAACTTTAAAAAGATAAATATTTTCGGAATATAATAATTTTGGACCTTATGATTTGATAATTTTACTTGCTCTATTGTTTGTAAAATATTTAAAAAATTCAATAAAATAAAAATAAAAATTGCTAATATATTTATATAGTAAAAATATTTATTTGGGTTAATAGTCTTTTTCATTTCAAAAACGTCTATCATTGATAATATTTCCTCTTTAATAGCTGGATTTATATTTAAGTTCTCAAAAACTAATTTTAAATTATTATTTATTAGATCAAAAGTATTTTGAATGAAAAAGAAGGCTGTGTATGTCAAAAAATCCTTATACATCAAAAACATATTATATATGTTAAAGTTGTTATAATAGTTATAATAATATATAATAGAAAATGCGATTGTGTATGAAATAAAAATTATTCCTGAACTATTCAATAATATTTTTTTATAGTTGTTAAATGTCCCCATATTGTTTATGAATGGGTTAATTATAATTGCTCTTGCTAATCTTTCCTCTTGGACTTGTAGCCCTGTTTGATTGTTATTTTGGTTATTTTCCATTTTGCAAATTCCTTTCATATAAATACCTTTCATATACAATTCTCATATATAATTCCACTGTTTTTTGTTCCTCTTTTGCTTCTTCTGCTAATAAAAAATCATTATAAAAATATCTTTCTAATAATTCCTTTTCTTCTTCAATTAGTTCATTATCTCTTTCTATTAATCCGACAGCAGCTCCGTTATAAATTCCTTCTTCCATTTCTAAAAAAATAGAATAACGTTCTTTATAATTTGCATTTAATTTTATGGCTAATTCATTATTTTCCATTAATTTGCTCCTTTAATTATTTCATCTATTTTTTGCATAATAAGTCTTCTTCTAATTTGTAAAACTTGATATTTTTTCATTAATTGATCTAATTCTTCCATATCCTCATTTATTCGTTTTTGTAAAATTATAATTTCCTCATAATTTATTTTGATTTCTGCTATTGTTTGGTTTAATTCGTTTTGTAGATTTTCCATTTTGTCCTTCCTTGTTTTGTTTAGTTATATATTTATTATAGATAATATTTTTTATTTGATAATTTGAAAAAAAGAAATAAATGAAGTAGTTTAAAAGTTTAAGATTAGTTTAATATTATAATTAATCAAGAAAAGTTCCTGATAAATTACCCTTTTTATTAGTTAATTCTTTTTCGTAGTCTGATAGATCAATAATTTCCTCTTCAATAGTTGAATTAAAAAGATCATTCTCTATATAGTTATTTTTAGTAGGGATAAAGTAAAATAATTCTTCATCATTGATATCTATACTAGAAAAATAAAGATTTATAAAATCCTCAATAGATAATTCGCACTTCTTAGCCATTCTTTCTATTTTAATTTTGTCTTCTTCTTTAATATGTATAGTTTTAAGAAATATTTTTTGGAACATTGTATCCCTCCTTATATGCGAATGGGTAATCTCTTTTTAAAATATCATTTATAATTTGATATAATTTTGTTGAATTATTTAAACTTATTAGCCTTAGTAATTTAGCATCCTCTTCTTTTAAGATGACGCTTTCGAAATGTTCATTATTTTTATTTGTATATTTCATTATTTCCTCCTTTTTAAAAATATACGACTTGAAGTTTTCCGTCTTGAATATCTCCAGTACCTGCTGTTGTTGCTTGTTGCACTTCTGTTATAGTTGTATCTTTATGATATACTCCGCTTTTAATAAAAAATCCATTCATATTAGTTTCTAGTGCTTTTAAAAAATCTATTGAAGAATTCTCTATATTATTACTAGCATCTATAAATATTACTAATCTATCTTGATATTCTGTTATTTTATATTTAATTCCACTTGCTGCTTTATAATAGTCTTTAATGTCTGTTATTGCACCTTTTAAATATACTGCATTCGTATCATTTTTTAAAATATTATTTGTGTCTAATATTCCTTTATTTGCTAAAGTGGGAAAATTGATATTAGTTAAAGTTCCTGCATTTAAAAGTCTATATTGATCTGCTGCGGCTCTAAATGTGCTTAAATCATTTTTAATACCCATTTCCACAGCTGGAAGAGTTGAATTTTTTAAACTTGGTAAAATATACATTAAGAAAATAGCTAAAATCGCTATAAATCCTATTAATGCACTCCACATAAAACCCTCTTTTTTATTATTTTTTATATTTGAATTTCTCATCTTTTGCTCCTTATTTTTCATTTGTTTCTTTTGATAAAATAATATGTTTTTTTAGATTATTAGTTATAGAATAAAACGCTTTCCCTTCTTTACTTCTGAAAATTGACACATAATCCAAAATCATATTTTTATTTAATGGGATTATTTTTCCATCTATTTTTTCACTATCTTTGATTTTTATTGTTAATCCTTGATTAGTTGAAGTCATAACAGCTAAACTCAAAATATTCG
Source organism: Arcobacteraceae bacterium (assembly GCA_028687375.1). Taxonomy (GTDB): domain Bacteria; phylum Campylobacterota; class Campylobacteria; order Campylobacterales; family Arcobacteraceae; genus CAIJNA01. Next base: position 165,995 of record JAQUAG010000001.1, read on the forward strand.
TTTTTTCATCTTTTACCACTCTCAATACTCTTACATTTTCTAACATTTCCCCAATCTCAAAAAATTCTTTTTCTAAATCTACCTCACCAAAAGCTAATTTTTTATCTGCTGCTATACTGATAAAGTTTCCATTTTTATGACCAAAACAAATTACACTTTTACCTATATTTTTTTCTAATTGTTTTTCAATATTTTCATCCTTAGTTGTTAAATAATAAGTATTAAATCCTTTATTAGTTAATTCTAATATGCTAAACATTTTTTTATTTTCACCCTCTTTATTAGTTGTTTCTTTGATCCCTTGGATTTTATTTCCTAATATTTTTACCATTTTGTCCGTCCTTGTTTTTTTTAATTTTAATTGTTGTTAAAAAGTTATAAAACTTTCACCTTTTGCTGCTTTCTAATATTATTATAGATATAATTTTTTTTTTATAATTTGAAAAAAAGAAAAAAATGAAGTAGTTTAATAGTTTAAGTTTAATTTAATATATTTGATGTTTTTGATTTATTAGATTTTTTATTGTGTTTTAAAATGAAAAGATTATTTTAATTTATATATATGCTTTATTTTAGTTTTAAATAGGCTAGAAATGACTTTTTATATATTCCCCTTATGTTTCCTTTCCTTTATATTGTTTTTGCTTTCTATACCCCTTAAAATTAGTTTTTTCAATTTGCATCCTCATTTATATCCTGTTTTTTATGTATCCCCCATAAAAAACTAACATAGCAACGCGAAATATTAGAAAAAAAATTCTCATTCCCAAAAATCAAAATCAAAACAAGACAAAAATGAAAAACGGTCCACTTAAAGTTTTTTGTTTTTTTGGTCTTCTTTTGTTTTACTACCTAACTAAAAAACTACTTCAAAAATTTCTCAAAAAAACTACCTCAAAAAATTAACTACCTGATTTAAAAAACTACCTCAAAAATTTCTCAAAAAAACTATCTGAAAAAATTGACTACCTGACTTAAAAAACTACCTCAAAAATTTCTCTAAAAACTACTTAATATTCATGCTTGTTTTACTGTGTATAGTTATATACGGCTGATTGCCTAACTTCATGACACTGAGCGAGAACTATCTGCAAATGCGGACTAATGGCTTAACAAAGGGATTTAACTCTGTTGAAACTGAGCAAAAAGTGGCAAAAAGTGGCAAAATTTGGCAAATTTATTATGTTAAGACATACAAAAGGCTTATTTATGGGATTTATCTTAAAAAATTATACAATTTTATTATTTTGTATAACATATAATACTATTAAAAATTATACAAATTAAAAACTTTAAAAAATGTAATTTTATATAACTTTTTCTTATAATAGAATAGTAAAAAAATTAGTAGATTATTGAGTTAATAATTTTTAATTTTTTACTTAATGCAAACTCTTTTGCGTATGTATCTAATGTCAAGGAATTATGATTAATTTTCTTCCTGAAATAATAGGTATTATTTACTTTGATAAGGTTAAAAGAAAAAGGGGAATAGTTTTTATTAAAAAGTGGCTTACTATGAAAAATTTGCTTTTTTTCTTGTTGGAATGCGTTAACTGTGGGCTTTATAAGTAATGGCGGACGATATAGGATTCGAACCTATGGTGGATTGCTCCACACTACCTTTCCAAGGTAGCAAATTAAACCGCTCTTACAATCGTCCATTTGAAGATTTGGATTATACTTGTTTTTTGATTAAGAGATTATTTTCTAACTTTTTTTGAACCTCATCTATCACCTCTCCCCACATTCCCAACTCTTTTTGTCTAAAAATCGTAACAGATGGATACCAAGGGGAATCAACTCTACTTTCTAACCATCTCCACTCACTATTTTGAGAGAGTAAAAGATATGTTATTTTCCCTAAAGCACCACTAAAATGTGCCAATGCACTATCAATCGTGATAATAAAATCAAGATGGGAGAGGATTTGTCCACTATCGTGAAAATCACTTACTATCTCATTACAATCAAAAACATTGTGATACTCGTTTTGAATTTTTAAGAGTTCTTTATTTTCTCCTATTTGCAAACTATAAAATTCCACATCTTCAAGAGTAAAAAGAGTTTTAAAAATTTCCAAAGGGATTGAGCGATAGTTGTCATTTTTATGCTCTTTATTCCCTTGATATGCAAATCCAACTTTTATTTTTTTTGTATTTTGAATAATTTGAAAACTTATATCATCACTCAAAGAAACTCTAAGATAAGGTATGTTAATTGGGATTGTTTCTAGAGTTGTTTTAAAAATGCGAGGCATAGAGAGGAGTGAAACAACAAAATCAATATCATATAAAATATCTGCATTGGTAACCACATTAATCCCATCAATAAGTTCAAATACCCGTATCAACTCTTTTCTAACTGCGACATAAATCTTTTTAGGATTCTCTTTTTTAATAAGCTCGATATATCTTATAAACTGAATATTATCTCCAAATCCTTGCTCCTCTTGGATAAGAATAGTTTTATTTGTGATATTTTCTCCATTGTAAAATGGCAATTCATAGCTTAGTTTTTTAAGCGGATTAGTCGCTTCAAATCTACTTTCATAATGTTCCCAACCATTTATAAAGTCACCATTTCTTAGTTCAATAAGTGAAATTGCAAAAATACTATCACTATAATCACTTTTATACTCTAGTGTCTTTTTAAAATACCAAAGAGCTTTTTTATAATCTGTCAAATGATTGAACACCAACCCTTTTGCATGATATGCTTTATAGTAAGTTGGATCTATTTCTATCACTTTATCAAAGTAACTTATCGCTTTGCTATACTCTTCAATAGAAGATAAAGTATTTCCAAGATTGTAGTAAATATCAACATCTGGTGTTTTGGAGAGTTGTAATGCTTTAAAAAGGCAATTGATAGTTTTATGGTACTCTTTAATTTTTTTATAACAAATAGCAAGATTTGAATACGCTGAGACATAATCTTTATCTAAAGAGAGAGCCTTTTTAAAGTTTTCGATGGCATTGTAAAACTCCTCAAGATGAAGATAAACAACCCCTAAATTAAAATATATTTTTTTATTATTTGGCTCGTAGGGAAGAGCTTTTTTATAAAGTTTTACAGCCTCTTTATAGTTTTTCTCCCCTACCCTTTTTGAAGCTTTTTCTATAAGTTTTGTAAAAGTCATATCTCTTCACTTTCAAAAACTTCTAAAATTGCATTTTTATCTATTTTATTTATTTTACTAAAATAGAGATTTTCTTCTAACTGTTTTATAATCTCTTTTAATTCCACTTTTTGTGAATAAGGGAGAAGCAAATCATACAGTTCTTTATCTGTCTTTGCTTTTTTGATATTTACTTCAAATGGTCTCTCTTTTTGTTTTGCTTTTGGATATTTTTTTCTCATTAAAAAATAAGTAATAAAACTTCCTAAAATTAATCCTCCAAAAAGATAAAAATATTTTTCTTCTCCCTTGGAATTTCCTTGAGTAGTGGTCACGTCAGCAGTTCCCTCTTCCAATACTTTCACTTGATTTTTTTTCTTTCCTATCACTTTTATATTAAATGCAGTGGTGTTGAGATCAATTTCTTTTTTTGTTTTTTTATCAAAATATTTAAAAGTAATCGGTGGAATTGTAAAATTTCTATCACTTATAATTGATATCTTTTGGATAAAAGTTCCACCATATCTTCCATTTTCATACGCTTGGGTAATCGTTGGTTTTGAAGAATAAACAACTTGTTCTGGCAAATCTAATTTAAACTCTTCAATATCATCAATATTCCCAAATCCTTCAATTGATAAAGTAAGATTTGTTGGGTTGTTACTTGTTGTTGCTGTTTTATCAACACTTGCTTGAATTTTGTATTCCCCTTGAACACTAAGTCCACCACCAAGAGGCTGTACTGTAATAGCTTTATCATTTGAAAATACTTTCAATTCTTTTGTTTCATAACTATTAAAATCTTTTATCGACACTGAGATAAGCTGATTGCCAAGTTTTAACTCTCCACTTTTTTGAGGAAATACAAGAAAAGTTGTTTTATAAACCATATATCCATTCTCCTCTTTTGGATCATCCCCTTTAAGCTCTTTGACCCAAAAGTTTTTTGGTTTAAATGGTTCTAGTTTTGCATCAACGATATTGAGTCCAACTTTATATTTAAAAGTTATTGCTGTTTCTATAGCTTCCCCAACATACACCTTATCTTTTAGAGTTGAAAGTGTTAAGATAAAGGCATCTTTTGCAGTAGATACTTGTGGTGTTGTTTTTTTAATCGCTATTTTAGGAGTAAGTTCTTTTCTCCCATTTACAACAATACTAAACGATGGAATCTCCATAGAATTACTTGGAACAAATGAATAATTTACCATCTTTCCTCTTGTTGTTTTGCCATTAATCACATAAATTTGTTCACTAGTACTCGTTCCAACAATAGGAAATCCAGCGATATCTTTAATATCTGGAAATTCTATATTTTCCCCTGTTGCTTTGATTTGCAACGTTACACTATCTCCAGCATAAAAAAATTTTTTATCAACAGTAGCCGTAACGTTTGCAAACAATAAATTAGTAAAGATTATAAGAAAGATTGCCTTACCAAGGGTTGATATTTTTTTCATTTTTTTCTCCATTATTATTAGAAATAGGCAACATAAGTGTTTTTATATCACGACTTCCAAGCATTTGCGACCACTTCTTCTCTTCCAAATCAGAAAGTTCAGCTCCCTTTTTTATCTGAGTTTTAAGCTTCTCTTTTTTTTGTTGCTCTTCAAGTTGTTGCTGTTTTTCATCTTTCATCTCACCATTTTCATTGGTTTTATTTTTATTATTTTTTTCTTTCTCTTTTTGTTGTTTTTGATTATCTTGTTGTTTTTCATCTTTTTTTTGATTTTCATTTGTACTATTTGTATCGTTATTTTGTGGTTCTTGATTTTGCTCGTTTTGTTTATTGTTTTCCTCTTTTTTCTTTTTTAAAAGTTCAAGATTATACAAAGTATCTTTATCTTTTTGAACTTTTAAAGCCTCTTCGTAGCTTTCAATAGCTTCATCGATACGGTTAAGTTTTGCATAGCTATTCCCTAAATTATGAAGTGTTTTGTATTTGAAATCATCACTTTTTACATTTTTATAAGAATCTATTGCTTTTTCATAGTTTTTTTCTTTATAGTAAAGATTTCCCATATTGTAGTTTATCGCATCATCTTTATCTTTGATTTGTTTATAGTTATAAAGTGCATCATTATATTTTCCCTCATTTATTAGTCCTGAAGCTTTGTAAAGGTAAAAATAATCAAAAATAGTTCCAAATAATGATGTCGTAGTTACAATCAATATAAAAAATAAAAACTTCATCTTTTTCTCCTAAATCCACTAATTGCCACCATAAAAAATAAAAACCCAAGAGCAAGAGGGATATAGAAAAGTTCTTCATTGTCGGTGATTTGAACATCGGAAGATTTTTTCTCTATCGATTTTTCCCTAACTACATCCAAAAGCTTACTAATATCATCATTTTGAGGAGAATACTCCAAGTAAGCACCACCAGTTCCAAAGGCTAATTTTTTTATATTTTCATTGAGTTTAGTGATAACAATGTCACCATTTTCATCTTTTAAAACATCTCCATTTTCATCTATGGCACTTCCCTTTTTTGTCCCAATTGCATAGATAAAAACTTTAATATTATTTGTTTTTGCCATTGCTATCTCATCTGTAAAATTATCACTATCACATCCATCTGTAAGGATAAGTAATGCTTTATCTTTACTCCCATCAAGAAGTTTAGAGGTGGCATTTAATGCTTCACTCACAAGTGAACCATACACACTAATCGAATCTAAACTTAACTTATCAACCAAATATTTGACAGTACCATAATCACTTGTAAGAGGAGAGATAAGAAAACCTTTGCTACTAAAGGCAATAGCAGCTACTTTTTCATCTTGCAAAGCCAAAAGGAGTTGATTAAATTTATTTTTAGCAAACAAAAATCTATTTGGGTATACATCTGTAGCCATCATAGATTTTGAGATATCAAAAGCAACTACTAAAGAAACAGCACTTTGTGAAACTGTTATTGGTTTATTTTCAATAATTGGTCTTGCAAGAGCAATGATAAGAAAAAGAAAACTAAGGGAAAGAAGAACTAAATTTAATCTATTTTGGTCTCTTCCAATGATAATCTTTTTAAGCATCTTTGGTGAAAATAATGCTTCATAACTTTTGTTTTTTCCTTTAATAAAAACTAAAACAAGAAGTAAAAAAAGTACTAAAAAAGCGTATGGATTGTAAAAACTCATGAATTTTTCCTATTGATAAGAAGTAACATAAATAGAAGTCCAATAGCCACATCAAGTGGATACTGATACAAATATGTTTTTTTCACTAATTGGTCTGTTTTAATGGTACTTTTTCCCAAGGTATCAATCTGTTTATAAATCTTTTTTAACTCATCTTTACTAGTTGCTTCGTAAAACTTCCCTTTAGTTGCATCTGCTATTTGTTTTAAACTCACTGGGTCAAAATCCCCTCTATTTCCAATCCCTACCGTGTAAACTCTAATTCCATATTTTTTGGCAACACTAATAGCCACTTCTATTGGGATAGTGTTTGCATTGTCCATTCCATCAGTTAAAAGGATAGCTACTTTGTTTTTCGATTTTGACTTTTTAAAGAGATTACTACTTAGATACAACGCTTCATAAAGTGCAGTTTGTCTTTGCCCTGCAATTCCAACTTCTAAAAGATTTAAAAGATATGTAAAGGTAGTTTTATCATAAGTAAGGGGAACTGCCACATAAGCAAAATCAGCAAATACACTCAAAGCTAATCTATCTGTTTCCCTCTTTTGAATAAAATCTGTTAATATCTCTTTTGCTATGCTAAACTTATTATTTTCAAGCATACTTCCACTTGTATCAAGGATAAGTGATATTTCATATCCTGTATTTTCATTTAAGATAAGTTCATCTTTTTTCACAGGATTAGCCAATGCTATCACCAAAAAGAAAAATACTAAAAATCGTAAAACTTTTAAAATATATCCTTGATTTTTTGTGGCAGATTTGAGCATTACCATATTTGAAAAATAGATACTTTGTGACTTTTCCTTACAAAAATAAAGGCAAATAGGATAAATTGCAAGGAGTAATAAAGCATAAGGAAAGAGAAAAGAGATACCATAAAAATTCATCTGATTCTCACTTTAATATAATCTTTCATTTGCTCTTTTAGTTCCTCATCAATTTTTGGAATATCTTTTTTGTATTTGTAAATCTCTAGTTGCTTTACAATCTTTATAAACTCATCTCTAAAATGCTCTTCAAGGGTAATATAACCATGTTTTGTGAATTCATATGCAAGAGTTTTATCATCTTGCTGAAAATCAAATGATTTCAAATATAAAACAGATTGTTTTCTCTTATCAAATTTTTTATTTTTTCTAAAAAATTTATATATAAAATAAGCCCCAACTAAAATACAAATAATAAGCAATCCAATAAAAGCTCCATCAATAAAGCTATCATCAAGTATAGTAACAATAGGTTTTATATCTTTTAACTCTTCCATTGTAAGTTACCTCTATCTATCTTTTATAAGTTCAAATAATTTTGAAACAACATCATCATCTGTATATATTTTTTTATATCGAACTTTATATTTTGTAAATAATTCAAAAAGTTTCAAATCGTGTTCTTTTAAAAGTGCTTCATATTTTTTTAAACTCCCCTCATCTAAAAAAATATTTTCACTACCCAAAGTTGTTGTATCTTTCACTGTAAAATCTCCAAGAAGTTTCAAATCTTCCTCTAACCTATCTCGTACAACAACAGCATAAATTTCATGTTTTGCACTTAAAAATCTCAATTTGGGTAATTCAAGAAAATCTCCAATTAAAAAAATAATCGATTTTTGTTTTACACTTGAAAGAAGATAATTCTCAAGATTTTTAAAATCGATATTTTTCCCTAAAGTTTGAAGTTCATTGGCTATTTTTATATCTCGCTCTATTGTTATCTTATTTTTTGAAAGATAGTTTGCTTCTTCCACTTTTGTACTAAAAAATACAGTAGATACTAAATCTTTTTTACTAAGTGCTGAGAAAGAGAGGTTTGCTAAAATATCACTCATTACCTCTTTTTTTGCTCTATAACTTCCAAAGTAGATACCACCACTTACTAAAAATACAAATACAAAATGGAGTCGTTTATCTTCACTAAAAATATTAACGCAAGGTGTTCCTGTACGAGCTGTTACTTTCCAATTAAGATGTCGTATATCATCACTTGTGTTGTATTCCCTAAGCTCTCTAAAATCAAGCCCATTTCCACTAAAAACAGAACTATGTTCACCACTTAGATGGGAAAATATCCGTTGCTTTGTTGTGAGTTGTAGGTTATTTTGATACAACTTACTATTTGTGATTTTATCCATTGTGTGCCATTATGGTTTTGGAAGTTTCTCTATAATTTTTTGAATAATATCATCAGCTGTCATATCGTTTGCAATTGCTTGATAATTCAAAATAATTCTATGTCTTAGAACTAAAAATGCGACTTTTGAAATATCATAAGGGGTTACAAAATCTTTCCCTTCTAAAAATGCATACGCTTTTGAAGCTTTATAAAGATCGATACTAGCCCTTGGACTTGCTCCAAAATCGATATATTGTTTGAGTTCAGGAAGTCCATAAAGTTCAGGATTTCTTGTAGCAAAAATAATTTGCAAAATATATCGTGAAAGTTCATCATCGATATGAACATCTTTTATCTTTTGTTTGATAGCTATAAAATCATCAAATCCAAGTACTTTATTGATAGTTTCAAACCCTTTTTTAGCAACTCTTTGAACTATTTCAAATTCCTCTTCAATAGTATTGTAGGAAACTTTGATTTTAAACATAAATCTATCTAAAGAAGCTTCAGGAAGTTCATAAGTCCCCTCTTGTTCTACTGGGTTAGCGGTCGCTAAAACCATAAAAGGATATGGAAGTTTAAAAGTATCATCACCAATCGTTACTTGTTTTTCTGCCATCGCTTCAAGTAAGGCTGACTGCACTTTTGCCCCTGCTCTATTTATCTCATCTGCTAGGAGAAGATTTGTAAACAGTGGACCGTGTTTTATTTTAAAATCGTTATTTTTTAAGTCAAGTATCTCACTTCCAGTAATATCACTTGGAAGTAAATCAGGGGTAAATTGTACCCGTTTAAAAGAAAACCCTAAAGCTTTAGCTAAAGAGTTAATCGCTGTAGTTTTAGCAAGTCCTGGCATCCCTTCAACAAAAATATGTCCATCACTTAAAAGTGCCATAAGCATCCCATTTATAAGCTCATCTTGTCCAACAATAACTTTTCTGATCTCATTTTTTATAGTTTCTATCATATGTACCTCAAAAATATTCAATTATATCAACGATTATAACAAATAAAACTAAATGAAATCTTCGTATTTACAATTGACATTACCTCATAAAGAATTAAGCTTTTTTTTAGTAACATCGCAAACTTTTATAAGATGAAGGGCGATAGGATATTTATAGCTCGACCTTTCACACATAAAACACAAAAAAATAAAAAACAAAGGTACCAAAATGAAAAAAGATATACACCCAGACTATAAAGTTTGTCAAGTTAGTTGTGCTTGTGGAAATGCATTTGAAACAAAATCAAATGTTGAATCTATGAGAATTGACATCTGTGCAAAATGCCACCCATTCTTTACAGGTGAGCAAAAAATCGTAGATGCCGCTGGAAGAGTTGAAAAATTCAACGCTAAATACGCTCAAAAGTAATTAACAAACGTTAAGTGCTTACATTTGTTCCAACCCCAATAGGAAACTTAGAGGATATATCTTTTAGAAGCTTAAATGCTCTAAAAGATGCGGAACTAATTCTTTGTGAAGACACACGAGTAACCAAACAACTTCTCAATCTTATCAATCAAAAACTAAATTTTCCAATCGATACCCAATCAAAACAATTTTTAAGTGTTCACTCTCATAATGAAGAGAAATATACTTCAAATGAATTTCTCCTTACTTTTAAAGAAAAAAATTGTGCATATGTAAGCGATGCTGGGATGCCATGTGTAAGTGACCCTGGAGCTATTTTGGTTGATTTTTGTATCAAAAATGAGATTTCTTACGATGTAATTCCAGGTGCAAATGCACTTTTGACAGCTTATGCTATGAGTGGATTTAACCAAAAAGAGTTTTTATTTTATGGCTTTCTACCACATAAAGCTGGAAATAGAAAATCACCACTGTATGATTTGATGAATAGCGAATATTTAATTATTTTATATGAATCACCTCATAGAATTATGCAACTTTTAGAAGAGATAAATGCACTCAATCCAAGCAAAGAGATTTTTTTAGTCAAAGAGCTTACAAAGATGTATCAAAAATCTTTTAAAGGTAAAATCTGCGATATTTTAGAGCAATTTAAAACTGTCGATACAAGAGGTGAATGGGTTGTGATTCTTTCTAGTGTTGAAAAAAAAGAGGGTGAAAATCTTACAATCGAAGATATAAAAGAGTTAAGCTTACCCCCAAAACAAAAAGCTAAAATATTAGCTAAGATGACTGGAAAAAGTATCAAAGAGATCTACGAAACGCTTTAAGATAAGTTCTCTTATTTAAGTAACACCGACTGGAGTCGGTTATTACTACTTGATATAACTACAACAATAATCCGTAACAGTTTTTATTTTTAAATCAAACGATGAATTAGCAGGAACACTGAAAGTTTCTGGCGTATTTAAAGTTTTCCACTCTTCATTTGGAAGTCTTATATCTAACTCTCCACTCATTATTTCCATAATCTCAGCTTCAGCTGTTCCAAATGTATAATCCCCTGGTAACATAATCCCTAGAGATTGAACATCTCCATTTTCAAGTGTGATAGTTCTACTTGTCACTTTTCCATCATAATAGATGTTTGCCTCTTTTTTTACTGTAATATTTTTAATCTCTGCCATTTTTATTCCTTTTTATTATTTTATATTTATGCCAACAATAGTTAGCTTGTACGAAATTTTTGCCCATAAAAAAACCTCGAAAAATCGAGGTTTTAAAATCTATTTCAAGAGAAGTTTGATTAAACTCTAGCTTCTTCTCTTCTTTGCAGATAATCCCAATCTCTATCTACCCTTTTTTGCCATTCAGTGATTACATGCTCATTTTCTGGTTTAAATAAGTGTTTAAATCTTCCTTGCGCACCTAAATAATCTCTAACTGGAACGATATTCTTTGGTCTGTATGTGATATTTAATTCTCTACCACCAATAATTTCATATAGTGGGAAAACTAAAGAATCTGTAGCTAAATCAGACACTTCAATAGTTTGGTGTTCTAAGAACTTCCACTCTGTTGTACATGCTGACATAGCATTGATATAAACTGGACCTTCAGTAGCAAATCCTGTTTGGATTTTTTTCACCATATCTTTCCATTTATTTGGAGCAATTTGAGCAACATAAGGTGCACCATGCGCTGCCATAATTTGCATCATATCTTTTTTATGTTTTTTCTCACCATAAGAGTGTGTTCCAGCAGGACTTGTAGTAGCACTTGCTCCAATTGGAGTAGATGAGCTTCTTTGACCACCTGTGTTTGCATACACTTCATTGTCTAAACAAACATACATCATATTATGTCCTCTTTCAAAACATCCACTTATCCATTGAAATCCAATATCATAAGTTGAACCATCTCCACCAAAAGCTACAAATTTAGGTTCAGGAGTATTTGGGTCAATTCTCCCTTTATTTCTTAAAGCTTTGTTTGCAGCTTCAGCACCAGCAATTGCTGTTGATCCATTTTCAAATCCAATATGAATCCATGAACTATCCCAACTTGTATGTGGATAGATTGCAGTACAAACTTCAAGACAACCTGTACTTGAACCAATTACCATATTGTCATTCGTTGCATTTAATACTTCTCTAACAATAATAGAGTGAGCACAACCTGGACAAAGTACGTGAGCTCCCTCAAATCTTTCAGCCGCTGTTGAAAATGCTTTTAAGTTTTTAATCTCTTTATTCCCTTGTGGTTGACAACCACCATTTAGACTACAACTCATTTTCTACTCCTCTACACTATAATATTTTAATTCTGGTCCTCTAACCCCAACAAATCGTTGGATAGCACCATCTAATTTACCGTTTGCAACTTCTTCTAAAGCATGATTAAATACACTTTTTAAGTTTTCAATATTGATATCTCTTCCACCAAGACCATAGATGATATTTGATAAAAGTGGTCTAGCTGATGTATTAAATAATGCAGCAGCAACATCATTGTATATAAGTCCTGTTTGACCACCTGGAGCTGATCTATCCATACAAACTACCGCTTTTGTATTTTTTAACATTTTAGCTAATGTGTTTAATTGAGTTGGTCTAAATACTCTTGGCATAATAACACCAACTTTTTTACCCTCAGCTCTTAATCTATCAACTGCCATTTGGGCTGTTTGATATGTAGTACCTAAACATATTACAACTACATCAGCATCTTCAACCATATAACTTTCAATCATATTGTATTTTCTACCAGTAAGTTTTGCATACTCTTCAAAAACTTCTTCAATTACTTTTGGAGATTTCATCATGGCATCATGTTGTTTTGCTTTGTGTTCAAAATGCCAATCTGATTCAGTTTGAACACCATGAGTTACGGGTTTAGAGAAATTTAAAAGTGAATTTACCTCTTTATAATCCCCAACAAAATTATAAGCAACTTCATCGCTAAGTGGTCTTACATTTTGCGCTTTATGTGATGTTAAAAATCCATCTTGATTTACAATAACTGGAAGTCTTACATCTAAATGCTCAGCAATTCTAAATGCACAAAGAACTAAATCGTAAGATTCTTCAGGAGTACAAGCATCCATAGATATCCATCCACTTTGATTCGCAAGATACATATCTGAGTGGTCACCATTTACATTTAGTGGTGCAGCTAATGCTCTGTTAATCATACAAAGTACGATTGGCATTCTCATTCCAGATGCTTGATATAATGTTTCAACCATAAGAGCGAGACCTTGTGATGAAGTTGCAGTTGCAGCACGAGCTCCTGCAGCTGATGCTCCAATACATCCAGACATAGCAGCATGTTCAGATTCAACCATCACGAACTCACCATCAATATATCCGTTTGCATGATGCATCGCATATCCCTCAACCGTTCCAGTTGAAGGTGTAATAGGATAAGCAGCTACCACATCTACGCTTGCTTGTCTTAAAGCGTGAGAGTTTGCAAGATTTCCATCCCAAACTTCAACTTTATTTAATTCCATTGTTCTTTTATTTTTAAACATTAGTTATTCACCTTTCTCATTTTTTGTAGGCCATTGCGTAAGCGCCTCTTCATTTTTTACTGTTTCACTAAACATGATTAATGATTTTGGATTTGTTGGACAAACTTGAACACAAATTCCACATCCTTTACAGTGGTCATAATCGATACCAACCATCTCTTTATCTCTTGAGATAATTGAACTATCAGGACAATACAACCAACAATTTTGACAATCGATACATAAATCAACATTCCAAACAGGTTTTACAACCCTCCAATCTCCAACATACTTGTTCATAGAGTTTGTTTCAGAGTATTGTCTATTCTCTGGTTGCACATTTACAACAGTATGGTCTATTTCATTTTCGAAAGAGAAACATGCAGCACCTGGTACAAGTTCATTCCACCCCATATCCCAAATAGATTTTGGAGCTGTTACTCCACCTAAAGTAGGTACAACTCTACTAGATAAGTCTTTTTCTTTTGCCATAATTTTCTCCTACTTAACTTCGTCGTATGCTCGCTGAATCGCTAACATATTCGCTTCTTTGATTTTTTCAGGTAATTTCCCAAGTGTTTTCTTTAATGCTATTTTAAAATCTTCAATATCTAACATACCTGATAATTTTATAAATGCTCCAAGAGCAGGTGTATTTGGTATTGGTCGTCCAATAGTTTCAGTTGCTATTTTTAAACAATCAAGGATAAATACGTTATCTTCTTTCCCTTGTAATGCTGGTATCAAACTAATTAATTCATTCTTATCAGTTAAATGTGTTGTAATAATATACTTTGTATTTTCATTGCAATCTAGTGTAATATTATCTGTATATGCTAATGCTGGATCTATTACAAATACATAGTTTGGGCACATATATCTTTCATGATTTAATATTTTTTTATCATCAATCCTATTGTAAGCAGTCATTGCAGCACCTCTTTTTGCTGAACCATAAAATGAAAATGCTTGTACTTCTTTACCAGTTTCTGCAGCAACTGAAGCTAATCCTTTCGCTCCAGTAACTGCCCCTTGACCAGCTCTACTATGCCATCTAATTTCTAGCATTTTTTCTCCTTATTATAAATATACTTATAGAATAAATTAAAAATTATTAATTATTACTTGCCCAATTTTAAGCAAATACAACTTATATTATGCTTTATCTTTTTAGATTAATTATTCTTTTTACAGCTTGTAAAGAGTTCTCTTCAACAATAGTTGTATATTGTGACAACTCTTCTATTTTACCATATCCACATAACACCCCAACACCATTTATTTTTGCCTCATTTGCTGCAATTAAATCAAGTTTTGTATCTCCAATCATATAAACGTCATAAAGGTCCAACGAGACATCCATCATTTCCATTGCTTTATATACTGGTTCAGGGTGTGGTTTTGGATTTACAACCTCTTGCCTCCCTACTATACATTCAAAATATTTCATAATTCCCATATTCTCTAATAACGGTATGCTGTATTGTGTAGTTTTTGTTGTTACAACACCCAGTCTTGCATACTTTGATGCTAACTCAACACTATGTGCTGCATCATCGAGTAATAAAGTCATATCTAAAGATATCTCTCTATATCTTCTTTTGTATTGATCTACAAAATCCCACACCTCCTCTTTGGGAACTCCTAGTTGCTCGTACATAGTATCTAACGGATAGCCTATAAGATTTTTTATCTCTTCATCATCTCCATTAAATTCAAAACCTTTTACTTTAAAACTATGATAAAAACCATCGAGTATAGCATCCGTGCTATCTATAAGTGTTCCATCAAGATCAAATAATATCACCAAATCTTTCATTCTTCTCCTTTATATAGTCATATTTGTATATTGTACTCAACTAAAATAAAATCTATAAAAATTCTCATCAATCTTGAGATTATTAAGGTATGTTTTGTATAATTGAAAAAATTAATTTAAGGCTAATCTATGAAAAAAGTATTATTGCTTATGATGTTGTTCATTTATTCTTTTGGAGATATGAAATTTGCAGAGCCACTCCCCTCTTTTGAAAATCCAAGAAAATGGGTAATCAAACTTAACTCTGCAAATATTGAAGATGTAAATCATATGTTAAGTTCAATTAACAATGTTCTAAAAGTTTATCCAACTGAATCTATTAAAATTGCTGTTGTTACTTATGCACAGGGAGTTAGAGCTGTGAGAAATGATTATGATCCAGATACTCTTACAAGAATCAAATCTCTTATGGAATATGAAGTTGAATTTATTGTATGTCGAAATACTATGGAAACTATGGGATGGAAAGATCCTGAATTTTTAAAAGGTGTATCTTTTGTACAAGCAGGAATCGCGGAAGTAATAGAGAGACAAGCTGATGGATGGATTGGGGTTACACCTTACTAATATTTTTCTCCTCGTTATTTAAGGAGAAAAAAATTCAATAAAAAAAGGCTAGGTAAAATTTACCTAGCCTTTTTTAGTAATTATAAATAATTATTTACTTGCTAATCCAGCTTTAGCATTTGCAACTAAAGATGTAAATGAAACAGGATCATTCATAGCCATATCAGCTAAAATTTTTCTGTCTAGTTCAATACCAGCAACTTTTAATCCATTTATAAATCTTGAGTAGTTGATATCATTCAATCTACAACCAGCATTTATTCTAATTATCCAAAGTCTTCTGAAATCTCTTTTTTTAGCTCTTCTATCTCTAAAAGCATACACTAGTGCATGTTCTACAGCTTCTTTTGCTTTTCTAAAGTGTTTTCTTCTTCCACTATAGAAACCTTTAGCCATTTTTAATATTTTTTTATGTCTTCTTCTTCTTACTATACCTGTTTTAACTCTTGGCATTATATTTCCTTTCTTTACCGCAATATATTTATATTTTTAGGTGTCAGTTTACACTGAACTTGTCCGAATTAAATCGGAGGGACAAAAAAGCTTATTAAGCTTTACAAAGCATTGCTTTAACTCTTTTAACATCTGTAGAATCTACAGTTTGTGGTCCTCTAAGCTTAACTTTTCTTGATTGATCCATTTTAGTTAAGATGTGGCTTCTAAAAGCACTTCCTCTTTTAATTTGACCATTTTTTTTGATTTTAAATCTTTTAAGTGCACCACTGTTTGATTTCATTTTTGGCATAATTCAGAACTCCTTTCATAAATTTGTAACGATTTTTACATAAAGTTGCGAATAATACAGAAAACTTTCTTTAAATTTGCTTTTGTACTTATTTTAGTGAATTCGACTATGAACATCAAGTAAATCAAAATGTGTAAAGTCGTCGTTTAAATACTGTTCAACTGCAACTCTTCCAATCATAGCAGCATTATCACTACAATATTGAAGTGGTGCTAAAATAACTTCACAATCATATTGTTTACAAAGATTTTCACACTCACCTCTTAGTCTTATATTAGCACTTGCACCACCAACGATTGCAAACCTTTGGGGTGGTTTCATTTTAAAATATTTTTTGAGTTTCATCAGAATATGGGCGACTGCTGTTTTTTCAAAACTAGCACAAATATTTGCTATTTTTTGTTCATCTAAATTATTCTGCTTTTCCTCTTCTAAAATAGCCATTCTTACTGCATTTTTTAGCCCACTAAAACTAAATTCTATATTTGGAGATTGTCTTAAAGGAATAGGAAAATCATAAGCTGTATCACTCCCTTTTTGTCCACTTTCTTGAACTATTGGACCACCTGGATATCCAAGGTGGAGCATCTTCGCTACCTTATCAAAACTCTCACCAAAACTATCATCACTTGTTTGCCCGACTATTTGCATCTCTTCTAAACTTTTAACTTCAATAATTTGTGTATGCCCCCCAGAAACTAACAACACCGTCATTGGTAGCAACGCTTTTTTTTCTATAAAGCAAGAGTAGATATGCCCTTTGAGATGATTCACTGCTATAATTGGTAACTTTAGAGATACACTTAAAGCTTTTGCCATCATCACGCCTTCAGTAAGTGTAACGCTGAGTCCTGGGGCATTTGTGACAGCAATTGCTTTTAGTTCTTTAAAATACTCTTTGCACTCCTCAAGTATTTTAGGAAGTGCTTCTGCATGTAGTCTTGCCGCGAGTTCAGGTACAACTCCACCATACACACTATGATCAATCTCCTGAGATATTTTTTTGTGGTAAATTAACTCTAATGTATCTATTTTTGTAATTGCTATCGAGCTATCATCACAACTACTTTCTATACTTAAAATCATCGTGCAATCCAGTCATATGCACAATCAAGTTTTCCAAATCCACTTGTAGCATTAATATGTCCAGCACCCTCAAGTACTTTTAGCCCTATTCCTAAAATATCATGTAGCATATAAGCCTCATCTATTGATAAATAAGGATCATTATCTCCGCAAGCCATTATTTTCTCTTTTGCTCTTAAATCCTGTGGAACTAGATAGGGGAAGAATGATGAGAGTTCAGCTATTGTACAAGTTGGTGATACAGGTGCCACAAGCATCAACTTTTCAATCCCTTCCACTGCATAATTATTCACATAATGAAACCAAAGAATATTGGATAACGAATGACAAACAACAATATCTGGTTTAAAATGTTTCATCTCAACATCCAAATACCCCAACCACTCTTGCAAATCTGGTAAATCTCTATTTGGTAAAGTAGGAAAAGATACCGCGTAGTTATTTTCAATCAATTTTATTGCTAAATGTGACTGCCAATGGGGAAAATCACTCCCATTCCAACCATGTAAAATTAAAACTTTTTTACTCATTAATTACCATCCCTTATACATTTAACATATTTAGGGTAAGTCTTATTATCATAATAAATTGTTCCTGTATTGAAATGGACATAATATCCCCATGTAAAGAAATTTCTCCATGTTCTATCTTGCGTCCAATAATGATCAAGAAGTACATACTGAAAAGCTTTTACGATTTTTGGCTCTTTATTTTTTCTCTTTTTGTCAATAATCTTTTTGAACTCTTTAACTGTTGGCAACCGCCAATCAGCATATCCATCAAGTTCTAAATCTTCACAATACAAAACTGCAGTGTCTTGATGTTTTAATACTTTTACATCATTAGGTGAATCTTGCCACATTGTATTGTTTAGAGTATCCACTACATGATTTTCACTTTTATAAAAATCTACTCCAAATATTAAAGAGGAAAAGAGGAGGAAAAGAAAAATACTTTTCATATCGTAAGCTCCATAACAAATCTTTTTACCTCATCGTTTGCTAAAAAAATATCATCTGTATTTTGTACTTTAAGATTATGAAATTTATTGACAGTTGCTATACTTATTTTTGAGATATCTAAAAATCCAATCTTTCCATCTAAAAATTTTGCTACCGCAAAATCATTAGCACTATTGATTACAACACCTAGATTTTCATTGTGTAATAATTCATCTTTAAGTTCCCAAATAGGATATCTATCTTTTTCAATTGCACGGAACTCTAAATTTTGGATTTTTAATAAATCAACTTTTGTTAAAATCTCTTCATTTACTTTTTCTAAAATTGCATAAGCAATAGGAAGTTGCATAGAAACATTCGCAATATGAGCCGTTGTACTTCCATCTTTAAAATTTATCAAAGCATGGATGATTGATTTTGGTTCGATAATCGCATCACATGCCTTTGTATCAAAAAGCCATCGAGCTTCAATAAGCTCGAAAAGTTTATTTGTCATAGTGGCACTATCTATTGTTATCTTATTTCCCATCGACCAATTTGGATGATTTAAAGCTTCTTTTACAGATACATTTTTTAATTTTTCTAGTGGCATATCTCTAAAACTTCCACCACTTGCAGTTACAAGTAAACTATCTATAGTTTTTGTTTTATCATATAAATACCAAAGTCCAAAATGTTCACTGTCAATTGGAATAATATTTGTTGTATCTATAAATTTTCCAGCAGCAACTAAACTCTCTTTATTTGCTAGTGCTAATTTTTTTCCACATTCTAGTGCTTTTAACGTTGGCTTTAATCCTGTAAATCCTACTAAGGCATTGACAACCAAATTTGAAGTGCTATTTTCAATAGCATCTAAGATTGCAACTTCCCCTGCTTTTACATTTGGATGATTTACTTTTTGAATCTCTTCAATATTTGATATGATAACAAGTTTTGGATTGTGAATTTTGATTTGTTGGTTTAAAAGTTCTATATTTTTTCCAGCAACTAAAACCTCAACCTCAAGATGAAATTTTGAAGCAATAAGGAGAGTATTTACCCCAATAGAACCTGTTGAGCCTAAGAGAATCATAGTTTTAGATAACTAAAAGTTTAAGCAATATATACATCAAAATACCACCAAAAAGATAGCCATCTGTTCTATCAAGTATCCCACCATGCCCTGGTAAAATATCTCCACTATCTTTTACATCAGCTTCTCTTTTTAAATAACTCTCAAAAAGATCTCCAAAAACAGACCCAAGAGAAACTACAAAAGAGACAAAGAGTATAGTTTGTATCTCATAAGCAGATGGTGCAAATACAAATCCAAGTGCCATTGCAATTAAAACTCCACCAAATACACCCTCTAATGTTTTTTTAGGACTTGTCGCACAGAATTGTCTTTTTCCTATGCTTCTCCCAACAAAGTAAGCCCCTACATCAGTCCCTGCAACTAAAACTAAAAGCCATAAAAGAGAACCCATCCCAAATGAAAGATAAAGAGAAAATAGAAAAAGATAAGAAACTAAAGGATACAAAAGTGGTAAAAATAATGCTTTGTCAAATGTTTTTGTATAGGCTAATATCGAAGCAAAAAAGAGGATTGAAAGAAATACTAAATCTTGAGGATTTGGATAAAAGTATGCCAAAATCCAAGTAAATCCAGAAACTAAATAAATAAGATTTCTCTCACTTTTAAAAAGTTTCATAGCCTCAGATACACCAACCATCATAATTCCACCCAAGAATAGCCAAGTGATGATTTTACTATCAATGACTCCGATAAATAAAACTACTGCAACAAGGATAACTCCCGTCCTTATTCTTTCGCTACTATCCTTTAAAACTTCAAACATTTATCCCCTTTTTCATCTTACTTTATTATTATTTTTTATATCTTAACTACTGTCGTATAGTATGGATTATACAAAACATTTGCTTTTGATTGAATTTTGATATTTCGTCTTTGAGTATAATCAACAACAAAAACTCCCTTACTATCACTTGAAAATCTAGCACAAATTTTACTAGCTTCTTCAATAATATATTCTGGAAGCTCTTTTTTCGTATTTTGTACAATCACATGGGCAGAGACTCTCCCTTGAAGATGAAACCAAAAATCGTTGGCTTTACTATTTTCAAGTAAATAGATATTTTCCCTCTCATCTCGTCCTAACATAATTTTATATCCATCGATAAAAAAGCTTTGATATGGTTCCATTTTTTTTGTTTTTTTGATATTTTTATCTTTTTTAGGGAGGTAAAACTCTATCTCATCGATTGAATTTGCACTTTTTATTATCTCAATGAGTCTGCTTAAAAAATCCACTTTCTGTGATAAGTTTTCATATTCTAAATATTGATTTTCTATTTTTTGTTTGAGTTTTTTTCCACTTTTAAATAAAAAATCTACATAATTTGATGGTGTTGAAAAGCTATCGTCAAGGAGAATTTTTATTTTTTCTCCCTCAAAGTCAATCAACTCTATCTCTTTTTCATATGGTTTTATTTGATACAAATTTGCCAAAAGAAGATTCGCTTTTCCATACATTTCATCAGCTTGCTTCTTTAACATCTCTTTATCTTCAAGATGTAAAATAATATTTTCTAATTTCTCTTTCTCTTTTAAAAGTTGATTTGTTTTTTGAATTTTAATATTGTGTAAAAGGCTATCTTCCTTTTGTTGATAGTTATTTTTGAGATAACTTACAATGTCATCACACTCTAAATTTTGAAAAATAAAGTTAGGTTTTGGAACATCAAGTAACTTGATACCAACTTTAACAACTCTTGATGAACTTTGTTCATCGATATGCCTAAGGGCTTCTAGGATAACTCTATTTTCATCAACAATAATTGTATTTGTATTTTTACCAGTGAACTCAAACTGTAAAGTAACTATCTCTTTTTTGTAGCTTGATTTGGCAGTCACCTCAATGCAAAGGATTTTATCATTATTTAAAAGGTAGCTTTTATTAATTTGTGAATTTGTGAATTTTTTTTGAAGTAGCACATCAAAAGGTGATTTAAAATCTTTTTTAATATTTTCATTATTCTCTTTGATATAAACAAGAGAATTACCACGAGTCATATCAAAATAAAATGTCTCATCTCTTGAGAATTCAATTTTTAGAGTATTATTCTCAACTCTTTTAATATGTTTGATATGAGAAAATTTAGCAAGATATTCACAAAAAGCTTTTAGAAGATAATATTTCATTTTTACTCCAGATAGAAAAAACTGTTTTTACAGGGTTATTAGATATATCAAAAAACTGATAAATAAGAGAAAAATTATCCAATTTTAACACTAAAATTGGATAAAAAATTCGTTGAATAAAATCTTTTAAACGCCTGCTGCTTCCATCAATCTAGCTTGATAATCAGCTGTTAATGGATCAATTATCTCATCAAGTAATCCATCTTGCATGATATTATCTAATCGGTATAGCGTAAGGTTTATTCTATGGTCAGAGATTCTCCCTTGTGGATAGTTGTAAGTTCTAATTCTTCCACTTCTATCTCCAGTTCCAACTTGCTCTTTTCTATTGGCATCCTCTTTTGTCATTCTCTCTTGCTCTTGCATATCATAAAGTCTAGCTTTTAAAACTTTCATAGCTCTTTCTTTATTTTTATGTTGTGATTTTTGATCTTGATTTGTTACAACGATTCCAGAAGGTAAGTGTGTAATTCTAACAGCTGAATCTGTTGTATTTACAGATTGCCCACCACTTCCACTACTTCTCATAACATCAATTTTTAAATCTTGTTCTCGTATTTCTATTTCTATATCATCAACTTCAGGGATAACAGCAACAGTAATAGCTGATGTATGAACTCTCCCTTGTGATTCTGTTTCAGGAACCCTTTGAACTCTATGAATTCCAGATTCAAACTTCATTTTAGAGTAAACAGCTTCCCCTTTTACAAGGAAAACCATCTCTTTAAATCCACCAGACTCACTTTCACTACTACTCATAATCTCCGTTTTCCAACCTTGATTTTCAGCATATCTTATATAAGCTCTAAAAAGATCAGACACAAAAAGTGCCGCTTCATCACCACCTGTTCCAGCTCTTAACTCAATATAAATATTTTTTTCATCATTTGGATCTTTTGGAAGAAGAAGTATTTTTATCTCATCTTCTAAAATTGGCTTTCTTTGCTCTAAAT
Organism: Arcobacteraceae bacterium; assembly: GCA_028687375.1. Classification (GTDB taxonomy): domain Bacteria; phylum Campylobacterota; class Campylobacteria; order Campylobacterales; family Arcobacteraceae; genus CAIJNA01. The sequence goes on from JAQUAG010000001.1 coordinate 188,598, forward strand.
CTCTTAGCTCTTCTTTTGCAAGTTCAGCTAACTCTTTATCATCAAGAAGCATCTTATTATCTTCAATATCTTGGATAATTTGATTGTATTCTCTAGCAGCTGTTACTACTTTTGCTATGCTTGATTGTTCTTTAGAAAGAGCAGTCATTTTTTTAATATCGCTAAGTATTTCAGATGAAGCCAATAAATCATGTATATCTTCACTTCTTTTAATAAAAGATTGTAGTTTTTCTTGTAACATTGGATTGCCTTAAAAGTTTGAGTGTTGTTTTGGAAGAAAAGGGATTAAGCGGCTGCTTAATCTCTTAAAGTGAATTAATTCTTTGTTGTAATCTACTTACTTTTCTAGAAGCAGTACCAAGTTTTAAAATATTTTTACTTACACAATGGTGTAAATATTTGTTAGCTGTTTTAAAAGCTTCAGTTGCTTTTTCTTTATCATTTGCATCAATAGCAACTAATACAGCTTTTGTGATGTTTTTGATTCTAGTTTTGTAAAATCTGTTTCTTTCAGTTTTTACAACAGTTTGTCTTGCTCTTTTTGCAGTTTGTTTATGATTTGCCATACTGGTTTAATCCTCTTGTTTTTTATTTTTATTTGCCAAACGCTCTTACTATCGGGTTTCAGCGAATTTTTGTGTGGAATAGTACTTAAGAAGTGCTTAAAATAAGCTTTAATTAATATTTGTCTTTCATAAAATTGAAGTTAAGTTGGAATTTGATAAAATTATCTCTTAAATTTAATAACAAAAGAGTAAAAATGAAACTATTTGGGACAGATGGAGTAAGGGGAAAAGCTGGAGATTTTTTAGATGCTATGACGGCACTAAAACTAGCACAAGCAGCTGGAATATATTTTAATTCAATTGCAACAACAAAAACGAGAAAAATACTTTTAGGAAAAGATACAAGAAGAAGTGGCTATATGATAGAAAATGCTCTTGTAAGTGGATTTACAAGTGTTGGTTTTGATGTGATACAAATAGGCCCTATGCCCACTCCTGCTATTGCTTACCTTACTGAATCGATGAGATGTGACGCTGGTATTATGCTTAGTGCTTCACACAATCCTTTTGAAGATAATGGTATCAAATTTTTTAACTGTAAAGGGGATAAATTAAGTAGCGATATCGAAGCTAAAATCGAAGAAATTTTTTACGATGATAAACTCTTAGCCTCTGCTCAAGTGACAGGGATGAATATTGGAAAAGCAAAAAGGATAGATGATGTTATAGGGAGATATATCGTTTCAATTAAAACATCTTTCCCTAAAAATCTTTCTCTAAATAGTCTAAGGATAGTTCTTGATTGTGCAAATGGTGCTGCATATAAAGTTGCACCTACAATTTTAGAAGAACTTGGGGCCGACTTAATTGTGCTTAATAATAAACCAAATGGATTTAATATCAATGATAACTGTGGAGCATTACATCCTGAAAATTTAGGGAAAGTAATACGAGAATATAGAGCAGATATTGGAATAGCTCTAGATGGGGATGCAGATAGACTTGTAATCGTTGATGAAAAAGGTGAAGTGATAGATGGAGATAAACTTATAGGTTCCCTTGCTGTTTTTCTTAAAAGCGAAGGAAACCTTCCATCTAATTGTTGCGTAGCAACAGTTATGAGCAATATAGCATTAGAAGAATACTTAAAGAAAAATGGCATTGAACTTCACCGTTCAAATGTTGGAGATAAATATGTTCTTGAAGTTATGAAAGAGAAAACTATCAATTTTGGTGGGGAACAAAGTGGACATATTATCTTTAACGATGTAGCTAAAACGGGAGATGGCTTAGCATCAGCTCTTCAAGTACTTTCACTTATCCTCAAAAGTGGAAAAAAAGCAAGCGAGGTTCTCAATCCTTTCGAACTCTCACCTCAGATTCTTAAAAATATCAATATTGAAACAAAAATACCATTAAAAGATATAGCTGGACTTGAAGAGATGCTTGAGGGATTTAGAAAACTTGGTATTCGTGACCTTATTAGATACTCTGGAACTGAAAACAAAATAAGATTGCTTCTTGAAGGTGAAGATAAAAAAATACTAGATGCTTCAATGGAAACTCTTATAAAATTTATCAAAAGCAAATTGTGTTAAGAACAATGCAAAAAAAAATTATTATATTTATATCTATTTTTATAGTCCTTTTCACTGTTGACCAAAGTATTAAAAATATCTTTGTAAATGGCTTTGGAATTGATGGGGAGTGTATCTCACTAGTTCTTGCTTACAATAAAGGTGTTGCATTTTCGATGTTTGCTTTTTTAGAAGGGAACCTTAAATATATCCAAATAGCTATGCTTATAGCTGGTATAATTTATCTTTTTTCTAATAAAGAGATTTTTAACTCTTACTATATCCCTGCTGCTATTTTGATTTCAGGTGGGGTGAGTAATATCTACGATAGATTTATCCATGAGGGTGTGGTGGATTATGTTTATTGGCATTGTGGATTTGATTTTGCGATATTTAATCTTGCCGATGTTTTAATCGATATTGCCGTTGTTTTAATGATTTATATCAACTATAAAAATGAGAAGATGAAAGAGAAATTAGCATAGAGAAAAGAAACTCGTTTCTTTCTTTAGGATTTCTCGCAGAGAGTTTAACAACAGGCTACTTTAACCTTGATTTACTTAAGGTGGTAAAAGTAGACATTTTAAAAGGGGTAAATAATGGAAGAGATTATTAAAAAAATAGCTTGGGATTCAATTAAAAGCCAATTAGAGCAAAAAAATGGAGTTTCTAAATATGAAGCTGTAAAACTTTTTCCTGAGTTTGTCCTCCCAAGAGCTACCTTTATTACTTTAAAAAAAGATGGAAACTTACGAGGTTGTATCGGTTCTCTTGTCGCACATAGAGAACTTTTTGATGATTTAGTAACAAATGCTAAAAAAGCTGCTTTTGAAGACCCTAGATTTCGTCCAGTTACACTTGATGAATTAGATAATATCTCCCTTGAGGTTTCTATTTTAACCCCACCTACATTAGTTCAATATGAAGATATTGAAGATTTAAAAACAAAAATCACTATTGGAATCGATGGGATTATCCTCAAGCTTGGGGATAAACAAGCAACTTTTTTACCACAAGTTTGGGAAGATATAAGTGACTTTGATACATTTTTTAATCATCTTTGTAGAAAAGGTGGATTAGATGGGAATTGTTTAGCTAATCATCCCCAAATCTATAAATATCAAGCCCAAAAGATAAAATAGATGAAATTTTATAAAGAGGGAAAAGATAATAAACTTACTTGTACACTTTGTCAACATTATTGCAATATAAGCGTTGGACATACTGGAATTTGTGGCGTCAATAAAAATATAGGGGAACAAATAGAGTGTTTGGTCTATGGTTATCCTGCTGTTATCCATGTTGACCCAGTTGAAAAAAAACCACTTTATCATTTTTTACCCAAAACAAAAACTCTTTCTTTGGGAACTGTTGGATGCAATTTTAAATGCTCTTTTTGTCAAAATCATGGAATTTCACAAGAACGTGAAATAAATAAAGAAAAATATCAAAGCCCAGCTGATATTGTAAAACTTGCACTTTCTAACAAATGTGACTCCATCTCATACACATACAATGAACCTACTATCTTTTATCCATATATTAGAGATATTGCAATTTTAGCAAAAAAAAATGGACTGAAAAATATTTTTGTTACAAATGGATTTGAATCCATTGAAGTGTTAAATGATATGGCTGGGCTAATTGATGGTGCGAATGTAGATTTAAAATCATTCAATGAAAAATATTATAAAAAAGAGTTAGGTGGAAGTTTAGAAAAATTAAAAGAGAACCTCAAACTCTTTAAAAAAATTGCTATTTGGATAGAGGTAACCACTTTAATCATCCCCACAATTAATGATAGCAAAGAAGAGCTTGAAGCAATTGCTACATTTATAAGTGAAGAGTTAGGGGTTGAAACACCATGGCACCTAAGTGCTTTCCATCCTGATTATAAACTTTTAGATATTGAAAGAACTCCGATTCAAACTCTTAAAAGTGCTTACACAATGGGCAAGAGTAAAGGGTTACATTATGTTTACATGGGAAATGCTGGATTAGAAAATAGTACTACTTGCAAAAAATGTGGAGATGTGATACTAGAAAGAGTAACTTATAATACCATCAAAGACAATAGGAAAAATGGAATATTTTGTAAAAGATGTGGCACTAAACTTGATGGAATTTTTTACACCACAAGAGATATGAGTTTTGCTGGCAGTTTTTATAGTGATAGTTGTAATGAGATAGAAAAACAATTTAGCCATTTTGATAATCTTCTTAAAAATTCAGATTTTAAAGCACCTATAAATATCATTCCAAAAGCTATTATTGTCCCACATGCTGGGTATATTTATAGTGGTTTTACGGCAAATGTCGCATATAGTCTTTTAGGTAATCTTACTCCTAAAAGAGTTTTGCTTATTGGTCCATCACATAAGATTGCTTTTGATGGTGGAAGTGTAGCAATGTTTGATAGATATCAAACTGTATGTGGAGATATTACTATTGATAAAGAATATGGGCAAGCACTTCTGCAACAGTTTCCATTTTTAAATTTTTATCCTGACGCTCACAATGAACACTCAACAGAAACGCAAAGTTTATTTATTAAAAAAGCATTCCCAAATTCAAAAATTGTAGAGATTGTATATGGGAGAGTTGATTATCAAGATATTGCAAAAATTATAGAAATTGCTTTGAAAGATAGTGATACCTTTGTGGTTATTAGTACTGATTTAAGCCATTTTTTTAATCTTGATAAGGCAAATCAGCTTGATAGTATTTGTCTTGAAGCAATAGCTAAACTAGATATTGATATTTGGAATAAAGGTTGTGAAGCTTGTGGAAGAGTTGGAGTAAAGGCACTTTTAGATATAGCTAAAAAGAGAAAACTACATTCAAAACTCCTTGATTATCGTACAAGTGCAGATGTTACACAAGATAAAGAAAGAGTTGTTGGCTACACAAGTGCAGTAATTTATTAATGTTCCAAAAAAGTAATACCATCAAATTTTAAACCTTTTTTGGTACAATCTAACCTTTAAAATAAAGGGGCGACAAGAGTGATTTATATCTTTTTATATCTATTTTTAGAGGTGATGGTAACTACCTATTTTGCTTCGATGCTTGGTGGATTTTTCACATTTTTAGAGATTATAATTACAGCTTTTATTGGTGGATTTTTACTTAAGAACTTCAAGTATTCCCTTATGCTTAATATCAAAGCACTTACCAAACGGGAGATAACTCAAGAGGAGTTTATCAAACAAAATGTTGCAAATGCAATTGGAGCTATACTTTTAATCATTCCTGGATTTTTAACAGATATCGTTGGGGTATTACTGCAATTTGGGATACTTACAAGAGTTCTTACAAAAATTTTTAAATTTAAAATAGCACCAAAAAATACCCAAAATGAACCAAAGTTTCACTACCAAGAGGAAAATTTTACTTACAAACAAAAAAGGAGATACGACGATGATGAAATTATCGATGTTGAAATTATTGACGATAGCAGGACTATTAACCATTAGTGCCAATGGTGCACCAACAAATCTTGAAAAAAAGCTTTTTTCGTATGAAAAACAAAGGATAAATTCAAATCCAGCTGTTCAACTCAAAGATTTAAAACTAACTTTTTCTAAAAAATTGGAGAATAATTGGACTGGTTACCTCTTTTCAATCTCTTTAGTTTATCAAGGAAAAAATGTTAATACAAATGATATTTTATTTTCAAATGGGTCCGAGGTAACAGGTGAACTTAAAAAACTCACTGGATTTGATTATAAAAGGTTGATGCATCCGACCTTAGGAGCTGAATATTATGATAAAAAAAGACTCATTGCTGGAAATATCAATGCAAAAAACAAATTAGTTGTATTTAGTGACCCACTTTGTCCTAACTGCACATCAAGTATGCCAGAGATTATAAAAGATGTCCAAAACAATCCAAAAGTTTTTGCACTTTATTATTTCTCATTTCCACTTGATATGCATCCAACAGCTAAAACAATTGCAAAAGCTAGTAAGTTAGCAGAACTTAAAGGGATAAAAAATGTTTCATATAAACTTTATACTGGAAACTTTGATAAATTTTTTGATCCATATGAGTTAAAAGACAATCAAAAAGCACTTGATGCGTTTAATAAAGTATTTAAAACATCATTTACACTCAATGAACTCAATAATACAACTATCACAAATAGTTTAAATGAAGATATGAAATTAGCCGATAAAGCATTTGTAAATGGGACACCCACTTTATTTTTAAATGGTGAAATTGATGTTACAAGAAGTACATACAAAGGGAAAATTAAATAATGGATAAAATAATCATAGCAACAAGAAGAAGTGACCTCGCCCTTTGGCAAGCATATTTTGTAAAAGATAAGATTGAAAATAGTTATCCTGATATCGAAGTGGAACTTAATCTTATTACTTCAAATGGTGATAAAGTTTTAGATAAACCGCTAGCTTTAATAGGTGGGAAAGGTCACTTTACAAAAGAACTTGAAGATGAGATGCTAGCAGGAAACGCTCACATGGCCGTTCATAGTTTAAAAGATGTTCCTACTTTTATCCCGCAAGGGTTAGAACTTGTGGCTATTACGCAAAGACAAGACCAAAGTGATGTATTTTTATCTCATAAATATAAATCTTTAGAGGAACTTCCAAGTGGAGCTGTTGTTGGAACTACAAGCTTACGAAGAAGAATGCAACTACTTAAAATTAGACCAGATTTAAAAGTACAAGATTTAAGAGGGAATGTAAATACAAGACTTAGAAAACTTGCGGAGAGTCAATATGATGCTATTATTTTAGCTTATATTGGGCTACATAGACTCAATCTTCTAAAAGATATACCATTTGTAGAAAAACTTCCTTTAGAACTTATGATACCTCCTATGGGTCAAGCGGCACTTGGTATTGAGATAGTTTGTGGAAATGAAAAAATAAGAGAAATAGCTATGATACTTAATCATGAGCCAACATTTATAGCTACAAAAGTTGAGAGAGATTTTATCTCAGCTATTGGAGCAGGGTGTTCGGCTCCTGTTGCTTGTAATGCAACATTAAAAGAGGAGACTATCACATTACAAACGATGATAGGATATCCAGATGGTTCAAATATTATAAAAGAAAGTTTATCTGTAAATATTACAGAGCATCATACTTTAGGTAAAAAAATGGCAGATTTTATGATAGGAAAAGGGGCTTTAGAGATACTTAAAAATGCTCCATCTTTAGCATTTAAAGATACACGACCTGAACGAATTTAACTAAAAAAGGATAAAAATGGCAGATTTAAATGAACATCAAATCCAAGATGTAACAGCTGAAATTTTGGAACATATGATGGCTCCAAAAAATTATGGGCAGATGGAAAATCCAACTTGTACAGGGATGGGTGTAGACACTAAAACTGGCGAATTTGCCCTTATTTACCTACAGCTTGATGATAAAGATGAAATTAACGATATAAAATATGGTTGTAATGCTTGTCAAGATACTGTTATTGCTGGGTCGCTTTTTACGGAGATGATAAAGGGGATGAGTTTAACTTACGCTCAAGATGCTGCAAGAAGACTTGAGTTAAAGCTTTTAGATGCCCCAGAGAGACAAAGAGCATGTTCTATGATGGTTATCAAGGCATTTGATGCTTCTTTGCTTCATAAGGCTAGTATTGAAGCTGGTGGAATAGAAGATATGTGTTCACTTGAATTAAATGAATCTTGTGAAGGGATGGAAAATTTGGAGGAACAAAATGAATCTTAGTCAAATTTACCAAGCAAAACACGAGCTATGGCTTAAAATTCTTTTTACATCTTTTAGCATATCAGATGAAAAAATCAAAAATGAACTCTATGAGATTTCACAAATTGAGTTTCGTCATCTTAAATGGCTTAGTAATCATCTTAAAGAGTTAAATATTGAATACAACTACGACAGATTTGCAATAGATTTCGCTAAAGAGACTACATTTGAGTCTTTTAACTATCTCATACATGAAATTCAAATCGTTATAAAAAACTATGACCTAGACAACCCTCTTTTTGCAAGGATGCTTAGCGATGAGTACTATTTTGTAACAAGATTTAATCATCATCTTGAAACATCACAAAATACTCCAATTACGGCTTTTAATAAAGAGCGAATCTATCAAAATAAAATACTATCAAAAGAGTCTATAGATGCACTTACAATCTTTTTGTTTGAAGAGACTTACAAAGAGTATGAACTTATAATGGTTTACTCTTATATACAAAATTATACAAATAATATTACACAATACAATGTGTATCAAGATTTGATTGATGAGTCGCATTATCATTTGAAATGTTTTGGAAATATGTTGGGAGTTATGGGAATATTAGCAATTCCTAGAACTCTTTTAAAAGAGATTTATAAAAGAGATGATATGAAACAATTCCTAATTGATGGGATTGAAGAGGAAAAAATGGCAAAAGAAGAGTGTCAAAAGTTAGCACTTGCTGTAAAAGATGAAGAGTTATCTAAATTCTTTGAATTTATTAACTATCAAGAAAATTATCATATTGAACTTATGAAAAAACTTCTCAATCAATAGTTTTTATTAATTGAGAATAAACTATTCTAAGAGATTTAATTTATTTAATAACAGTTCCTTCTGTTACAAATGCAAAATTGTTATTTCCAACAGAATAAATCATAATTGCTTGAGTAATAGGTATCGAACTTTTACTCTTACTTGCTAATTTAACTAAAAACTTTGCCCCATTTCCACCATTCATATCTTCTAAATCTACAATAAAGTCAATGGAACCCATATGTTTTAAAACATGTGGCTTAGATATGTAGTTTTTTACTAATTTACCTTCAGTGTTGTAATAGCTAACATTTTCTACGTATAAATCTTCCAAAAAGTCTGTATTTCTAATACTTAGTGTAATACTCATTTTTATATAACTATTTTCTGAAGTATATATATGGGAATACACTGGAACATAAAAAGTTTTACGCTCAAGCGTATCATCAATTTGTTTGTTGAAGGTGTAGAAATGTTCTTGATTATTCTCTTTTCGTTTGTCAATCTGATACTTATACATATCTTGTTGTTTTTGATAATCTTCATCACATCCTGAAGAAAATAAGATTAATAAAATCACCATACAAGAATTTAATACAATAAAACTTTTTTTCATTAGAATTCCCATCTATTTATATCCATTTTACTAAGTTATTTACTGCATTTCATAGATTTTTTATGTGTATTATATTAATAATATTTAAAAAAAAATTTACTTTGCTCCACCACTTTTTACATCAATATAGTTTTGTGTAGCGTTCTTTGCTCCACCCAAATTTCCAGTTGCAATCATATAAATAATAGCCCCAACAAATATAATTAAAATCCATTTCATAATAATCCTTTTAAAATTTAATATAAAGACCCTTGAGGTTTGTTTTTCATATACTCATACATAGGTGCTGGTCTAGCATTTTCTCTATCTCCACCTTTTGTCATCACTTCTCGATAGTTGTTAGTTGCTTTTTGTGCACCACCCATATTTCCTGTGGCAATCATATAACCTATAACTGAAACAAAAACTATCAAAATCCACTTTACCAAAACTACATCACCTCTTTTGCTGTGATTCCCAGAACTTTTAATCCAACTCTAATGCTAAGAGCTACCATAGATAAAGCTTTTAAATATTGTTTTTCGCTACTCTCTCCAATAATTCTATGCTCATTGTAAAATTTATGCACCATAGCACTAAGACCATGAAGATAATCTGTAACTTTTTGCATATCTCTTTTTGCAAAAGCTTCCTCTAGGATATCTGGTAACAATAGTGCTTGAAATACTAAATCTTTACCTTCTTGATTGATAGAAGAGATATTCTCATCTTGAACATCAACCACTGTTAAATTCGCTTTTTTGAAAAGCTGGTTTATTCTAGCATGCGCGTAATTAATATAAAATACAGGATTTGAACTATCTTGATTTTTTAAAGTATCAATATCAAATTCAAGATGTGTATCACTTTTTTTCGTAAGAAAAATAAATCGTAATGCATCCGCACCAATCTCATCAGTAATATCACTCATAAGTATAACATTTCCAGCTCGTTTAGACATCTTATAAGGTTCACCACCTTTTAAAAGAGCGACCATTTGAGATAATAAGATCTCTAATTTTGATGAATCATGTCCAGTAAACTCTACTGCTGCTTTTACCCTTGTGATATATCCATGGTGATCTGCACCCCAGATATTAATATACTTGTCAAAATTTCTATCAAATTTATTCTTATGATAGATAATATCACCAGCTAAATAGGTTGGTATTCCATTATCTCTTACAACAACTCTATCACTATCATCCCCATACATTGTTGATCTTAAAAATGTTTTATCATCTTTATCGTATAAAGAATTATTTTTTTCTAGACTACTTTTCGTTTCATCCCAATCTTTATAAAGTGATTTTTCACTTACAAAAGTATCAAATGAAACACCTAAATCAGCTAAATCAGAGATAATAATCTGCATCACCTCATCTTTTGCAAAAAGGGCTAATTCTTTCTGTTTCGACTCATCTTTAAAGACATCATAACCATATTTTTCAACACACTTTAAAGCTATATCAAAAAGATATTCACCTCTATAAAACTGCTCTGGGTATTCAACTTCTTCTTTATAAATATACTCTCTAGCTGCAAGATTTAACGAAGTTGCTAACATCTCCATTTGAGTACCTGCATCATTGATGTAATATTCAGCAGTAATATCATAACCCAAATATCTACCAACTCTTAAAAGTGCATCCCCAAAAATAGCCCCTCTAGCATGACCAATATGAAGTGGTCCTGTTGGATTTGCACTAACAAATTCAAGGAGGATTTTTTCATTTTTTGATTCACCTTTAGCAAAATCAAAATCTAAAGCTAATGATTTATTGATACTGTCAAGAAGATATTTATTTGATAGTTTAAAGTTTAAAAATCCTTTTACTGCAGTAACTTCCTCAAAAATATCAATATCTTGAAATTTTAAAGCTAGCTCTTGTGCAATAACCATTGGATTCTTTTTCTCTTCTTTTGCCAATGCAAAAGCTGCTGGAGTTGCATAATGCCCCAAAGAGATATCTTTTGGTTTTTCCAATACAATATCTCTTTGTATAATTTTTTCTATTAGTGCTTTAATTTCTAAATGCATAAAATAGTTGTCTTATACAGCTTTTGTTTCAGTTGGTTTTACTGTATCTGTTGTAGCTTCTGTTGTATTTATTTTAGCAGCATCAGTTTTTTCACTACTTGTTGTAGTAGCAACATTTACTTCATCATCTTTCACTGCATTTTTAAAGTTTTTAATCCCTTGACCTAAACCTTTTGCTAACTCTGGTATTTTCTTTCCACCAAATAGTAACACTACAACTGCTACTATTACAAATAATTCCATTCCACTTGGTACACCCATAATTTACTCCTAATTCAAATTTTAAGCTTTGATTGTATCTTTTATTATCTTAAAAAATATAACATCAACTTGTATCCTAATGCAACTGCACCTATACTACCAATTAGATTTAAGACTATATTCAAAATTCCCATCCAAAATGATGATTGAAGGAGAAAAAATGTTTCAATCGCAAAAGTAGAGTAGGTGGTCAATGCCCCTAAAAAACCTGTAATTAAAAATAACTTCATCCATTCATATGGTGTAAAATATAGAAATAATCCAATCAACAAACCTATAAGAAAACTTCCTGCAACATTTACACTAAGTGTAGCCAATGGTAGTTCATGAGGAAAATTCTTTCCAACAAATATATTGATATAAAATCTAGTAGTTGCACCTAAAAACCCACCAAATCCTACAGCAATTATATTTTGCCAAGTAAAGTTCATAATTTAACTATCCAACCTACAAACTATATCACCAGTAAATTCTACATAAAGTGATTTCTTATGATTTTCTATCTCATCTGGATTTGAATATGGATAACTTTTTATTTTTTTATCAATATCTTCATCACTATAATGCTCTCTAAGCATCACTTCCATCACAGCAAACCTTTGAAATATAATATCAAACTGATCTTTTACTAAATCATCACTTGCTTGATTAACAATATCCCAAAACTTTGATTTTGGAGTTCCCCCAAAAATATCATTCTCATCCTCAAATAATGCATCATATTTACTCATAGTATTTCCTTTTAAAATGTCCCATTTTAAAAGGGACCTATTGTTAAATGTCTACTTTTAGCACCTTGATTAAATCAAGGTTAAAGTAGCAAATCCTAAAGAAAGAAAAGAATTCCTTTCGCTTAAAATGTCCCATTTTAAAAGGGAGCTATTATTAAATGTCTACTTTTAGCACCTTGATCAAATCAAGGTTAAAGTAGCAAACCCTAAAGAAAGAAACAAGTTTCTTTCACTCTAAATACATTTTTGTAAGTGTAACAATGGTAACTTTATCACACCTTGGTTTGTTATCTTAATCTAACTCTTACAGATTCAGCATGCGCTGTTAATCCTTCAGTATCAGCTAAAAGTGCACATTCAAATCCTACCTCTTGTATTGCTTTTTTGCTAAAACTAATAATTGAGCTTTTTTTCATAAAGTTTTCAACATTGAGTGGACTATAAAATTTAGCAGTTCCCCCTGTAGGAAGTGTATGGTTTGGACCAGCTACATAATCTCCTATTGGTTCAGGTGTATTTTCCCCTAAGAAAATTGCCCCTGCATGTTTGATTTTTGGTAATAATTCAAATGGATTTTGTGTTATAACCTCAAGATGTTCAGGTGCTATCTCATTCATAAGGTCAATCGCTTCATCCATTGAAGTTGCTATTATGATACAACCTCTTTCATCGATAGACTTTCTTGCTATTTCATTTCTTGAAAGTATCTTTAAATATCTTTCAACCTCATCACTTGTCTTATATGCAAGATTTTCATCTGTTGTAATAAGGATAGAACTAGCCATCTCATCGTGTTCTGCTTGAGAAAGTAAATCAATAGCTAAATAGTTTGCTTTTGCATTACTATCAGCTAATATCCCTATTTCACTTGGACCTGCTATCATATCTATGTTGACTTCACCAAAGACAAGTTTTTTTGCAGTTGCTACAAAAATATTTCCTGGCCCTGTGATAACATCCACTTTTTTCAAACTTTTTGTTCCATAAGCCATCATAGCAATCGCACTTGCACCTCCTACTTTAATCACAGTTGTTACTCCACAAAGGTGGCAAGCTGCAAGTAAAAGCTCATTTGGCTCATTATTTGGTGTTGGAGTACATACCACTATCTCTTTAACCCCAGCTACTAGTGCTGGGATAGCATTCATAAGTAAACTACTTGGATATGCTGCTTTTCCACCTGGTATATAAAGTCCAGCTCTATCAACTGGAGTCACTTTTTGCCCTAAGATTGTCCCATTTTCTTCAAAATCAAGCCACGATTTTGGAAGTTGCTTTTGGTGATATTTTTCAATTCTATCATATGCTAAGTGTAGAGATGCTTTTAATTTAGGTTCAAGATTATTATAAGCTTGTTCCATAAGAGCAACATCGATGAAAAGATCATTGACATCTTTTGGTGACCATTTATCAAATCGTTCAATGTGGTTACAAATAGCGCTATCTCCATCTTCGATTATCTCATCAATTATCTTTTGAACAATTCCACTAACACCTTTAATATCAACTTTCCCTCGTCCTAAAATCTCTTCAAATTCATTTTTAAAGTTTGTATCTTTTGTATTTATTATTTTCATATTCTTCTCTTTTTATTTTTAATTTTATTTTAATTTAGAAAGTATTTCACTTACTATTCTTTTAGTATTCCAATCCTCTACATTTACGATAATATCAGAGACTTTTTCATACTCTTTTACCCTCATATCATAGATTTTTTTCGCTTCATCCAAATCTTGAAGGAGAGGTCTTTTCTTAAATTTCTTTTTACTATCTGGGGCTTTTTTTAAAGCTTCAATAATACTATCAAATGATGATTGAAGATAAACAACTTTTCCAATATTTTTGATATTTTCTTGTCTATAAAATCCACCACCTGTAGAGATAATTGTATTTTTAACATTTTGTTCACACCAAAGAGCACACTTCTTTTCCAAAGCTCTGAAATAAGGTTCCCCTTGTTCTTCAAAAATTCTTTTTATTTTTTTATTTTCTATACTTTCTATTAAATCATCTGTATCAATAGCAAAAAAATCACTATGTTTGACAAGTTCTCTAGCTAAAGTTCCTTTGCCCACACCCATAAAACCTATAAGTAATACATTATTATTCAAAATATACCTTTTATTTAAATTGCTCTGATTATATCAAATAGTTGATAAATTTTTTAATTCCACTGCTCTAAGTAATGCTTTATCAATATGATCAACAATATTTGCTTCACCTATTTTAGTGTTTAGATTCGTTTTATGTAGATATTTATCTACTTTTTTTGTAACACCAGAGAGTATTAAATGGGAATCTTTCTCTTTTAATTTATCATACACAACTTCAATAGCATGAAGCCCAGCTGCATCTATCAAAGGGACATATCGTAGCCTTAAAATAAAAACTTTTGTAGTATCCTCTTTATTGGTAAATGTATCTATAAAGTTCTCTACAATTCCAAAAAAGAGTGGCCCTTGTACTTCATATACAGAAACACCCAGTGGAACTTCTTTCTTTAAAATCGAATCAGGATCATCTGTTTCTTCATATTCGTTATAAGATTTTATCCTTACAGACTTCATCATAGAATTGATAAATAAGATAGAAGCAAGTGATATTCCAGCTTGAATCGCAAAATTTAAATCAACCAATACCGTTAAAACAAAAGTAATAAATAAGACAAAAATATCCCCTTTTGGTGTTTTGATAATCGCTTTAATATGTTTAATTTCCGCCATATTCCAAGCAACAACTATCAAAATAGCACTAAGAACAGCCAAAGGGATTTTCATTATTAAAGGGGAAAGGAGAAGCATAAAAAGTAAAAGCCATACGGCATGAAATATACCAGAAATTGGGCTTATTCCACCACTTTTTACATTAGTAGCAGTTCTAGCAATTGCCCCAGTTGCTGGAAGTCCTCCAAATAATGAAGAGCCAATATTTGCTATCCCTTGTGCAAAAAGTTCTGTATTTGGCTTGTGTTTCGTACCAGCCATTCCATCAGCCACGACTGCCGAAAGGAGGGATTCAATTCCAGCTAATATAGCTATCGTTATAGCATCTGGAAAAACTAACCGCATCTTATCAAATGAAAATTCTGGTAAAGTAGGCGAGGGGAGCATTGAAGGAATCTCTCCAAATCGACTTTCTATTGTATCTACTGGCAAATCAAACATAAAAACAGCAAATGTCATAATCACAATTGCTACAATTGGTGCTGGGATAATTGGATAGTTTTTTTTCATATAAAGTAAAATAAAAATTCCCCCTAGTGAAACAAGAAGTGCATAGATATTTAATTGATATAAATTTGTACTATATAAAACCAATTTATCAATAAAATCAGGTGGCATCACTTCAATAGGTAATCCAAAGAAATCCCTCAATTGCGAAAAAACAATCAATAAAGCTATACCAGAAGTAAAACCTGTAATTACAGGGTAGGGGATAAACTTTATAAGTTCTCCAGCTCTTGCAAAAGCCATAAGAATAAGTATGACTCCAGACATAATAGTAGCCATCACAAGACCATCATAGCCATGTTTCATAGCTACAAGTGAAACTGTTACTATAAATGCAGCTGTTGGTCCCCCTATTTGCAATCTACTTCCACCGAAAAAGGATATTAGAAATCCTGCTATTATAGCTGTAAAAAGACCCCTTTCTGGTGGTAAATTCGAAGCTATTGCAATAGCTAAAGAGAGGGGAAGGGCTACAATAGCAACAGAGAGACTTGCCAAAAAGTCTTTATAAAAATCAGCTTTGCTATAACCATATTTTTTTAAATAAACAAATAACTTCGGTTCAATGATATGAATAAAATCTTTCATAAAAAATATCTTTTTAGTGGATAGGTAATGTACAAGTAGTTGCTTTTTTAATCAGCTCACTTGCTACTATTTCATTTTCATTGACAAAATTTTTCACATCTAAATCACTTAAATCATCAATTTGTGCTTGATGTGAAATTTTTACAATCACCTCTATTTTTGAATCTATCGATTTGATTGCTTCAGTTATCAATCTTACTTTATCATCGTTGTCAATTGCTATGATTACTGCCATTGCATTTTTAATCCCTACAGAATTAAGCATTGTCTTTGATGCTGCATTTCCAAAAAAAACAATATCTCCCACATCATGTCCCCTTTTTACATGGTTTCTATCATGTTCAATAGCAATATAAGTGATATTCTCTTGCTTTAATTTTTTTACTATCTTTTGTCCTAACAATGAATACCCACATACGATAATGTGATTACTAATCTCAGCACTCACTATTGGTTCTTCTAGTAATTCACTTTTTTTAATAAAAAAGATATCACTAAATTGTCTTACGTATTTAAGTGCAATTGAAGTAAAAATCAATGAAATAATAATCGATGAGAGCATCATTTGATGAACATCATTTGATAAAAGATTACTTGAAGCAGCAACCGCTAAAACAGCAAACGAGAACTCTCCAACTTGTGCCAAAGTTAAAGCTGTTTTAAAAGCTCTTTTAGGGATATTGAAAATGCTTATAAGTGCAAATATTAAAATAAGTTTTACCAATAAAATTCCAACGGTTAATCCAATAATATTCAATAAATTATCAATTACATAATGGATGTTGACCTGCATCCCAACTGTTATAAAAAACAATCCAAGTAAAATATCCCTAAAAGGTACCAAATCGGCTTCTATTTGATACTTATATTTTGTTTCAGCTATAAGCATTCCAGCTATAAATGCCCCCAAAGAATAAGAAAATCCAAAAAGATGAGCAAGTAAAGCAGAAGATAAAACAAGTAAAATAATTGTCCCTACAAATAACTCTTCACTTTTGCTATCAACAACGATTGCTAAAAGTTTTTCGACAACAAACTTTCCTACAAAATAGAGTGTTCCCAATACAATAGCACCTGAAATAATAGTATTTGTTACCAAATCATTCAAACTTGATGTTTGATCTGTAAATATTGTAATCATAATCAGAATAGGGATAACTGCTAAATCTTGAAATATAAGTATCCCTACGCTATTTCGTCCATATGGTCTGTGAATATCTCCATTTTCATTTAATATTTTAAGAACTATTGCTGTCGAGGATAGTGAAATTGCAGCTCCAAGAATAATAGATGTTTTTACATCTATTCCAAAAAAATGATGTGCTACAAAACCAAAAAATGAAGACACAAGAACTACCTGAAGCCCTCCAAATACAAAAACCTCTTTTTTCATCTGCTTTAGATGATGTAAAGAGAACTCTAATCCAATAGTGAACATTAAAAAAACAATTCCAAATTCAGCGATATGGGAAAGTTCATTTTGAGTAATTTGTGAAAATCCCATAAAATAACCAATTATTGAACCAGTTAAAATATAGCCTACAATTGATGAAATTTGAAATCTTTTTAGAAAAATATTAAAAATAATTGCTATGGTTAAAGTGATAACTATAATTGATAAAATATCCAAAATATACTCCTTTTATTAAGAGGTTCGATTATACCATAAAATTTATCATAGCTTTGGTATAATCAAGGGAAAATATTTAGGAGAAGATTATGAAATATGGTGAAAAAGAGATTGCGCAATTTGATATACATAAAGAGGAAAATTTTTGGCCAAATGAGCATTCAAAAAATTATATTATTGATATCGAACTTCCAGAATTTGTATCTCTTTGTCCAAGAAGTGGATATCCAGATTTTGCAAAAATTAAACTACAATATATTCCAAATGAAAAAGTAATAGAGCTTAAAGCCCTTAAACTTTATATTAATACTTTTATCAATAGACATATTTCACATGAAAATGCTGCAAATGAGATATATGATATTTTAGTCGAAAAACTAACTCCAAGATGGATTAAAGTAGTTGCTGATTTTAATCCACGAGGAAATGTTCATACTGTTATCACAATAGATAGCAACGACCAAAAATAGGGGATTTTTGATTGCTGACTCTTTTATCTACAAATGACGCTGCACAAAAGCTTGGGATCTCTGTCCAAGGTGTCCATTATAGAATCAAAACAAATAAACTTAAATCTATCCAAAAAGATGGTAAAACATTTGTGTATTTAGATATTGAAGAGGAAAAAGCTGAAAACTTTCAAAATTCTAACAATCATCAATTAGAGATTATTAAAGTAAAAGATGAGCAAATTGGCTTTTTAAAAAAAGCTATACGATGGATGACATTTCAACACAAAAATGAACTCCAAAGGATGGAACAAACTCACAATAAAATCATCGATGTTTTTAAAAGTGAAGTTGAACTACTCCAAAGAGCTTACAATGAGATGCAAACACTTTATAAAACACAACAAAGTGTAGAGTATCAAAAAGAAGAAACCCCACAATCAAATCTATCTAAAACAAAAGTAGCTGAGACTGTCATTAAAAATGATGGGATGATGGCTATTGAAGAATTTCTTTTATTTTTAAGAAGAAAAGGGAAAAGTAACAATCAAATCAAACAAATTCTCTACGATGCCATCAAATCTGGTGATAGTCGTTTCAAATACAATCCAATACGAAAAACCATATCTGTAATGCATGATTCATTTCAAGATTTAATTTAATACAATGGGGCAATAATGATTAAAAAAATTTTAAAAAACAAAATTCTCATCTCTATTTTGATAGTTTCTATCGCTATACTCTCAATCTTATTTGTGGCTATTCCGCAACTTACAGAAAAAAATACTATTGATCTTATTGCAAAAAATAGTATAACAAATGCTGAGCAAATCAAACTTACAAGAGCTTATTATCTTCAGTCTGTTGTAAAAGATATTAAAGAATATGCGCCAAATATTAAATTTGATTACAATCACCAAGGGGTGAATGGTGTATTACCATTTCCAACTTCAACAATTCATGACTTAAGCAAAATTTTTAGTGCAAATACCAATGTCCAATTTAGATTTTATAGTGAATTTCCGTTTAAACCAAAAGCAAATAGGGTACTTGATGAGAAACAAAAAGAGATTTTAAAATTTACTCAGAACAATAAAGATGGAATATATATAGCATCCGACACAATTAATGGAAAACCAGTAGTACGCGTTGCTGTTACTGATTTTATGACAGAGCAATCTTGTGTAGAGTGTCATAATAGTCACAAAGATAGAACTTGGACAAAAGATTGGAAATTAGGAGATAGAAGAGGTGTATTAGAGATTATTACTCCACTGGAAGAGCCACTTGCAGCAAATAATATTATGAAAAATAAAATCTTATCTTACGTTGGTGGTTCTTTACTTTTACTTATCGTCTACTACTCTTGGATGCTTTATAAAAGGGAAAATGAACTTTTGGTTGAAAATGAATCTCTCAATAAAAAAATAGAAGAGGAAGTTGCTAAAAATATTCAAAAAGAGAAACAAATTATTTTGCAAAACAGAAGTGCAGCACTTGGTGATATGATGGCAGCTATCATTCATCAATGGAAACCAACCTCTTAATGGAATATCGATGGCAAATAGCTCCTTAAAACTCCAAGGAGAACTTGGTATGCTTGATATAGAAGAGGTTAATAAACAAGTAATAACTATTGATAATCAAATCACAAATATGAATGATACAATGAACGATTTTAAAGACTTTTTCAAACCAAAAGCTCAATCTTGTTATAACGTAAATGATAGCATCTCTCAAGTCATAAGAATTATTGGAAAAGTTTATGCGATACAAAAAGTAAACCTTCTGTTAAATTTATCTGAAAATTGCTACACACAAGGGTATTCAAATGAGCTTAATCAAGTAATAATTAATATTCTTAATAATGCAAGAGATGTTATTTTAGAAAAAGATACGAAAGTCAAAGATGTTGTCATTACTACTAAAAAAATAGACAATACCATCACTATTATAATTGAAGATTTTGCAGGAGGAATACCTACAAATATAATCAATAATATTTTTGAACCATATGTTACCACCAAAGATGATACTCATGGTACAGGTATTGGTCTAGATATGTCAAAAACTATTATAGAAAAAGTAAATGGAAAAATTGACGCAGAAAATTATCTTACAAAAGTAGAGGGAGAAGATGTAATTGGTGCTAGATTTACGATCAAATTAAAATCTTGCTAAAATAGATTAAATCTTTTATATTTCTATAATTTATTAGTATTATAATACGAGTTAAAATACAAATAAAGATAATACAAGGAATTATATGGGTTATTTATTATATTCTTCAAATGAGATGTTTTCATCAACTAATTTAATCAGGCAGAGTAAGCAAATATTTGACAAACTTCAAGAGAAAGAGATAGAAAAAGCTGTAATTTTAAGAGATGGAAAACCTTCTTTTATAATGCTTGACTTTGAATTTTATGAAAAAATGATGGCTGAATATAGTATTTTAAAAGAAAATTCTTTAAAAATAAAGCAAACTAAAAAACATACTATAAAACAAATATTAGATCAACCTATAGAACAACAAATAAAACAAAATAAGCTTGCAATAGAAAATGAGATGCATATTATCCAAAAAGATTCAGACTCTGTAATCTCTCATCAATCATCAGATCCATTAAGTGTAGACTTATCGCAAGATTTTAAAGATGAACACAATGGTGAAATAAAAGAATTTTGGGATAAATAATGGACAAGTTTGATATTGTAATTGTTGGAAGTGGTGGGGCAGCGCTAAGTTGTGCTATAAGTGCAAAACAAAAAGGTTTGTCTGTTATTGTGATTACAAAATCAAATGCAACAGCTGCTCAAACAGCGCAAGCCCAAGGTGGCATAAACTCTGTTTTATCCAATAATGATGATACAGTCAAATCTCATATTGATGACACTTTTAAATCATCCTGTGAAATAGGGGATAAAGAATCGATTAGCTTTATGTGTGAGCATGGGAAAGATACTATTATGTGGCTTGATAGTTTAGGCGTTCCATTTAGTAGAGACAATAGCAATAGTATCGCTCAAAGAAAACTTGGAGGAGCATCAAATTCTAGAGCTTGCTATAGTTCTGATTATACTGGATTGAAAATTCTTCATACACTTTATGACACTGTTGTTAAACTCCAAATACCTATCTTAGAACATTCTTTTTTACTTGACTTGATAAAAGATGAAGAGAAAGTTTATGGAATACACTATTTAGATATTAAAACTACTGAAATAAAACAACTTTTTGCTTCTAATGTTGTATTAGCTACTGGTGGCTATAGTGGAACTTATCACGGATTTACAACAAATAGTAAAGATACTACAGCTGATGGCATTATGGCTGGTTTTAGAGCTGGTTTAAGCCTTGAGAATATGGAATTCGTTCAATTTCATCCAACAGCACTCAAAGATAGATTTATACTTATTAGTGAATCCGCACGAGGAGAAGGTGGATATTTAGTAACTAAAGATGGTAAAAGATTTGTTGATGAGCTACAACCACGTGATATTGTTGCAAGAGAGATTTATAAAAAACTACTCAATAATGAAGAAATTTTCTTAGATCTTAGACATATTCCAAAAGAAAAATTACTCCATTTACTCCCTCAAGAGTATAAACTTATCTTTAAATTTACTTCATTAGAAATGGATAAAGACCTTATCCCAATAACACCAGCAACGCACTATACAATGGGTGGATTGAAGTGTGACAAAGATTCTAAAACTTCTTTAAATAATCTTTATGTAATTGGTGAAGCTTCTTCAAATGGAGTACATGGAGCAAATAGACTTGGTGGAAATTCACTTTTAGAAATAGTCCTGTTTGGAAAAAAACTAGGGGAGAGTTTATCCTCTTCAAATACTATAACTACAAAATTAACTAAAACTATTTTGGATAAGAATTTACGAGATTTTGAAAATATTTTTAACTCTACACCTAGTTTAGATTTTTATAAAATCAAAAAGGACTTAGGAAAGATAATGTTTCAAAAAGTGGGTCTCTTTAGAACTAAAGATGGCTTGGAAAGTGCTTTAGAATTTGTAGAAAACATCATAAATAATCTTGATAAATTTGGAATTGATGATAAATCAAAGCTATACAACACCAATTTACAAGATTTTTTAGAATTTAGAAATATCGTATGGTGTGCAAAAACAATTATTGTAAGTGCTTTAAATAGATGTGAAAGTAGAGGATCCCATTTTAGAAATGATTTTCCAACATCTATTGATAGTTATAAAAAAACAACCATTATCAATAATACCTTTATGATAAAGTAGGCAATATGAAACTAAATATAAATAATACAGATTATACAATTGATGAAAAAATAACAAATCTTCTTGATGCTTTTATCTATATTAAAGAGCATATCAACAAAAGTTTTAGTTTTAGTTATGGCTGTAAAAGTGGTAATTGTGGGAGTTGTAGTGTTAGAGTTAATAATATTGAGAGTTTAGCTTGCACTACAAATATTAAGTCTCTTGATGAAATTTTACCATTGAAAAATCTTCCTATTGTAAAAGATTTAATCGTTGATAATCAAAATATAAAAGATAAACTCAAACAATCTTTTGCTTTTTTATCAACATTAAATCAAGATAGTATAACTACACAAATTGATGTAGATAAAATAGATATTGAAAGTAGTTGTATCTTATGTAATAGTTGTTATAGCTCTTGCCCTGTGTATGAAGTCAATTCAAATTTTATAGGGCCATTTGCACTTACTCGAGTTTACAGATATCTTAATGATACAAAAGAGCTATCTAGTAAATCAAAACTTGATGCTATCCAAACAAATGGCGTTTGGGATTGTACTTTATGTGGAGCTTGTAGTATAGTTTGTCCACAAAGTATAGATATTAAAAATGATATATTAAAACTACAAAACTTCAGTGTTCAAAATGGATATTCAAATCCATTATTTTCATCATCTTCAAATAATTTTAATAGTGGATTTGACCAATTTTTAAGTGGAGGGTTTAATCCTAACGGATTTTAATCTTCCAATTATTCTACTATATGCCCTACAAATTTAGACATATTATCAAGTATTTTTCCACCTTTTCTAAATCCTAATCCACAAGCTTCATATGCATAGAATACCCCTGCTTGATAGCTATTTCCATCTTCATCTTTTGGAAATTCTACATATTCTTGATAGATTGGTTTAAAGTTTTCATAAACACCTTCCGTTTTGATATCAAGTGAATTATCACTATTTATGATAGCTACGTTTGCACCTTCTCTTCCAAAACACATCTTTTCCACTTGCTTTTTACTTTGAAGTGGTTCAAATGATGTTTCAAGTAATAAAGGATGATTTGGAAATAAATCCCATAATATCTTCATAATCCCTTTACTTTGAAATAAAAGAGTGTATGCTGGATTAAAAATAATAACTTTTTTATTTTCAATAAGTTCTGTTAATCTTAAAGCTAATTCACCCTCTTCAATTGCTATATCTTCCCAAGGGATGAGTTTAAACCAAAACTCAAAAAGCTCATCATCTTTTATTATCCCATCATCTGAAAAGATAACTTCATCAACAAATGCAAACTCTGTTTCAAAACCTACTTCACTTGCAATATGTTGTAATAATTTAGTAGTATGTTCCTCTTCAATATTCCCCTTGATTGAGGAAAAAAGTATCTTCCAATTGAGTTTTTCATAATACTCATCAAACTTCTCAATATCACCATTTAAAGTGATTATTCTTCTGAAATTATCCCCAAGAGCTTCATATATGGAATTAAACTGGCTTGCTTCATCCAAACCATTAAATTTTAACATTGCCCATTGGATTATCGAAATTTCAAAAAGTGAAGTGGGTGTATCTGCATTAAATTCAATCAATTTAATAGGTTTTCCATCAATTCCACCAGCTAAATCAAATCGCCCATACAAATGCCAATGGACATCATCTTCCCAAGATTTTTTAACAATATCAACTAAATTAAAAGGGATATCAAGTTCGTGAAAGAGATTATTATCTATAACAAATTGAGCTGCTTCTACAAACATATCATAGAGCTCATTTGTAGCTTCATAAAATTTTTCTGCTTCACTTTCATTTAGTACCACAAACTTATCTGCAATATAGCTACTATTATCTAAATCTGTATGCCAAGTAAATCCTATAGATTCTAAATAGCTATTTGTTAAAGGTTTAAGTTTTTTTAGTTTCATCGCTTATCCTCCATAACTACTACTTGATGAAGTAGCTTTATTTGAATTTGAGAAGTAACCACTTTTACCACTACTTGTTGCACTATTTTTAGTTGATGCTCCACTTGATGGATTGTTAAAGCTATTAACACTTTTACTATATGTTTGTGGTGATTTATAATTTGTTTGTCTTTGAGTATTGTAGTTGTTATTATTAAACAGTTTATTCCCTATATATGCTCCTATCATTGCTCCAGCTGCACTTGCAAGAAGTGTTTCCCCTAAACTCATTCCACCACTACTCATTGATGGATTTGTAAGCCCTGAAGTATTATTGTCAATCTTTTGAGCTTCCACAGCTACAAGTTTGTCAATCTCTTCTTTTGATAAAATTCTCTCTTTTCCATCTTCTCTTAAAACAATTGTTGTATTTGTACTTGGAAATTCATCTACAATTTTATAGCTTCCATCTGGTGCTTTTTCAATGACTACAAAAACATTTTTCTTTTCACTTACATTTGATAGAGCTGATTCATTTTGTTGCTGTTCTTGTTTATTTTCACATCCTGCAAAATTAAGGATAAGCAATGAACCAAACCCACCCACTATGGCAAAATTCGATATCTGTTTTAAAAAATATTTTTTATCTTTTTTCATCTTTTACTACTTCTTTATCTTCCAAAATTATTATTGATAGCACTATTGATTCGTTGAAGTGTTTCCTCAACACCTAAAATAGCTATGATATCATATACAGAAGGTGCTTGTGTTCCACCTGTTAAACTTATTCTAATTGGTTGAAATAGTTCTGGAAATTTTAATCCATTTTCACTAATAAAAGGTTTTGTTAAATCTTCTACATCTGTTGGTATATGTAAATCTTTACCACTTAAAAGTTCACAATATTTATTCAACATCTCTACTGTATTCTCTTTAATAAATTTATTTACACCTGTTGTTTCATAAATAGTAGGAACATTTAAAATAGATTCAATAGCTGATTTTAATTCTACAATTGTATTTGCTCTCTCTTTACAAAGGTCAAGTATCATCTCTTTTTTATCATGTCCAACAAGATGAAAATCAAAAAACTCAAGCTCTTTTGCCAATCTTTCATTTGATACATTTTTAATATAATGACTATTTAACCAATTTAATTTTTCACTATTATAAGCTGATGCTGATTTATTTATATTGTTTGGATCAAATAATTCTAACATCTCTTCAATACTAAAAATCTCTTGATCTCCATTTGACCAACCAAGTCTTACAAGGAAGTTTAACAATGCTTCGGGAAGATATCCTAATCTTTTATATTCCATAACATCCATAGCACCATCTCTTTTTGATAGTTTTTTGCCCTGAGGATTGTTTATCATTGGTATATGGTAAAACTTAGGTACATCAAATCCTAAAGCATTATAAACAACAATTTGTTTTGGTGTATTTGAAAGGTGATCATCTCCTCTTATTACATCAGATATCCCCATTAGATGATCATCAATTGCCACAACAAAATTATATGTTGGCATACCATTTCCTCTAGCTATTACAAAATCATCAACTTGATTTGCATCAAATTTCATAGCACCTTTAACACCGTCATTAAATTCAATTCTCCCTTCTATTGGAGCTTTTATTCTTATAACTGGTTCAATATTAGCTGGAATCTCTGGGAGTACTTTACCATCTTCTGGTCTCCAAGTTCCATCATATCTTGGTGTTTCTTTAGCTGCTTCTTGTTTGTCTCTCAACGCTTGTAAATCTTCTTTAGACATATAACATTTATAAGCATTACCACTTTCTAGTAATTTATCAATATAAACTTTGTAAATATCTGTTCGTTTTGATTGGTATTCTATAGTACAATCACTTGGCATTCCTACCCATTCAAATGCTTCTAAAATTGCTTTTACTGCATCTTCACTATTTCTTGCCAAATCTGTATCTTCAATTCTAAGTTTAAACTCTCCACTTGTTTTCTTTGCCCATAAATAACTATAGAGTGCTGTTCTAAGTCCTCCAATATGCAAATATCCCGTTGGGCTTGGTGCAAATCTTGTTATTGCCATTTTATTTATCCTTTTCATCTTTATTTAATTCATCTTGATTCATTTTGATGAAGAAAAACACTCCACCAAATCCAACACCTAAAGTAAATACTACTAAAATAATATCAAGTATCCCCATTTGTTTTTTCCTTTAATTGTCCACATGCTGCACTAATATCAAGTCCTTTAGATTCTCTTATAGTGCAAAGAAGACCTTTACTTATCAATCTTTCTTGGAATTTTACCATATTGTTTCTTGATGGTCTTTCATATGGTGTATCTGGATATGGATTAAAATATATTAGATTAACTTTTGATGGTATTCCTGATAAAAGCTTGATCAGTTTATCTGCACTTTTTATATCATCATTTTTATCTTTTATAACCAAATATTCAAACATAATTTTCTTTCTTGTATCTATTGGAAACTTTTTAACTGCATCAATAATCGACTGAATATTATATGCTTTATTCATTGGAATTAATTCACTTCTAAGTGTATCATCAACAGCATGAAGTGAGATAGCTAACTGAACACCTAAATCTAAATTTGCAAGTTTATTTATCTTATCACTTATTCCACTTGTTGAAATTGTTTGCCTTCTTGTACTAATAGCAAGACCATCTAAATCACTGATAATTTTAATAGCTTGTACAAGATTTTCATAATTATCAAGAGGTTCTCCCATACCCATATAAACTATATTTACCGATTTATTTTCAGGTATATTATTTAATTTTTTAAGATATTTTATTTGTGCGACGATCTCTCCTGCCGTCAAATTTCTTGTAAAGCCACCTTTTGCTGTAAGACAAAAACTACAACCAACTTTACATCCAACTTGAGAAGATATACAAAAAGTATATTTTCCACCTTGTTCAATATTTCCATCTTCATCTTTTACTTCATCTTTCATAAGTAAAAAAACTGCTTCTACAGTATGTCCACCTGCAAATTCAAAAAGATATTTTATTGTTCCATCAGAACTTTTTTCCTCTTTAACAATTTTACAAATATCTATTGGATATTTCTCTTGTAATTCCTCTTTCAACTCTTTTGGAAGATTTTTCATATCATCATAAGAGGTGGCATATTTTTTATAAAGCCAATTATAAATTTGTTTTGCTCTAAAAGATGGTTTAATATTTTGTTGTAGTTCTTCTAAAGTATAATCATATATTGTTTTCATTTTAAATCCTTTAGTTCCATGTGGAACATTTCACTTTTTAATAATTAGTTTTTTCTCTTCTAAATACTTTATGAGTTTATCAATAGCCTCTTGATGATTCTTTAAAAAGTCTTTATGAGCTTCTTTATTTGTATAGTTAGTAACTACAAAAATACCAGCAATAGGAATATCAAATTCTTTAGCAACACTACATAAAGAGAAGAATTCCATATTTTCTATTCCTACACCATACTGCTCAAATTCTTTTGATAATTCAAAATCTATAGTGATATAATTAGAACTATTAACAATTGTTTCATCGTTAAATGTCATATTGTGAGTTCTGATAACATTATCAAGAGGGGTATAACTTTTATCTTCTAAAAAAGATAACTCTATATTTGCTCCACTACTACTTTCAACTATATCAAAAATATTATATTTTCCATAACTTCCAGCACTTCCAATAAATATCAAATAATCTGGTTTATCAAATAAACATAATCTCGTAAGATTAACTGCACTATTGATAAGTCCAATCCCTATAGGTATGGCAAAATCAAATGTTTCAATATCACCTGCACAAACAATCATTATTTTGTACCAATAGCTATAAAAATATCATAAGTGTTAGTAGGTTTTTCAATCGAATGTAACTTCTCTATGTTGATATCTTTTAATCCAGCATTTACAAATGCTTGATAAACTATCTCCTCTTCAAATCCAAAATGAATCACATCTGCATTATCACTATGAAAAGCTCCATCTTCTTTATAAAGATCGGCAATAAAAATTTGACCACCAGTTTTTAGTGATTTAGCCAATTTATTTACAAAATTATTTACATCATTAATATGGTGCATTGTCATATTTGTAACTGCAATATCATATTTATTTTCATTCAAATCTTGAGTATTTATATCATGAATATACCCAAAAATATTTTCCATTCCAATATCTTTTGCTTTCTCATTATAAACTTCAATCATCCCAAAAGAGTAATCAAGTCCTTCAACACTTTCTACATCTCCTGCAAAGCCAAATGATACTAAACCACTACCACAACCATAATCAAGCACTTTAAAGTTCTTTATATCACTCTTTAAATACTCTTTAATCTTATCGACAAAAACCATCGCACCTTCAACTCTCTCTGGCTTACTATCCCAAGCTTTTGCTAAATCATCAAATCTTCCCATTTTATAACCTCACTGGAATATTATTTGTTTTGAGATATCTTTTTAAATCCATAATATCTATTTCTTTAAAGTGAAAAATTGAAGCAGCAAGTGCAGCTTCAGCACCACCAATTGTGAAAGCATCTTTAATATGTTCCATAGTTCCTGCACCTCCACTTGCTATTACTGGAATATCAACAGAACTACTTATTTGTTTTGTAATATTAAGTTCAAATCCTGTTTTAGCTCCATCTGTATCCATTGAAGTAAGAAGTATCTCTCCAGCACCTCTATTGTAAACCTCTTTTGCCCAAGCAACCGCATCAAGACCAGTATCTTCCCTACCACCTTTTACAAAAACATGATAAGTGCCATCGCTTACTTTTTTAACATCAATAGCAACAACAATACATTGACTTCCAAATCTTTTAGCACCTTCATTAATAAAATTTGGATTTACGACAGCACTTGAGTTAATACTCACTTTATCGCAACCAACATTGAGTAAATTGTAAATATCTTCTAATTTTCTTATCCCTCCACCAACAGTAAGTGGGATAAAAACCTCTCGTGCTACTTTTTTAACAACATCAACAATCGTATCTCTACCCTCGTGACTAGCCCCAATATCCAAAAAAGTAAGCTCATCAGCCCCTTCAATATTGTATCTTTTAGCAACTTCTACAGGATCTCCTGCATCTCTAAGTCCTAAAAAATTCACACCTTTAACAACTCTTCCGTTATCTACATCAAGACAAGGAATTATTCTTTTTGCAAAACAATTCATTTTTGTATCCATAATTTTTCTCTATTTTAACCAAACTTGATATTGATAAAGATTAAATTTAAGCCTTATAGGATAATAGATTTGATAAAATTATCCTTATGATTATATATGGAAAACAAATTGTATTTTACGTTTTAGAGAAGCATCCAAAGCTAATTAAACAAATATTTTTAACAAAAGAGTTAGATAAAAAAATGTTTAAAAAATTTATGGATGTAGGTGTGAAGGTTATACGACCTGATGAAAAAAAAGCACAAAGCTTAGCACGAGGTGGAAATCATCAAGGATTTTTACTTGAAATAGAAGATTTTTATTTTGAAGAGATAAACGAAATAAAGAAAAAAGATTTTATTGTTGTTCTTGATGGATTAACTGATGTTGGAAATATTGGTGCAATTGCTAGAAGTTGTTATGCTTTAGGTGTTGGTGGACTTGTTATTTGTGGGATTAAAAATCTTGATATGGCACCAATAGTAAGAACAAGTAGTGGAACGGCACTTGACTTGCCAATAGCTACAATACAAAATAGTAGTGATTTAGCCAATGAACTTAAACAACTAAAATTTACTCTAGCAGGTGCTGATGCAAGTGGATATGACATCAAAACAATTGAAAAATCAAAAGGTCAAAAAATTGCTCTATTTTTAGGAAATGAGGGGGATGGTTTATCTGGAAAAGTAGTAAAAAAATTAGATATCAAACTCTCTATTAAAATGGCAAATGATTTTGATAGTTTAAATGTTTCAGTTGCTGCTGGGATATTAATACACTCATTAATCTAAATGTTACGAAAAAAATTAGTATCATTCTTACTCCTTGGATCTACATTAGTACTCCAAGGAGATTTGGTAGATGATAAGATAGCTAATATTCTTAGCCAAGAAATTTATGACTCAAATAAAAATCTCATCGATGAAGTTTTTGAAAATAAAAGTTTTTACCTTCAAAATAACCACATCAATTATAATAAACTTATTCAAACTTTAAAATCTAAATCTTTACTTGAGTTTACTGTACCTGAACAAAGTGAAGTAAAAGTTTTATTTCATATCAAAAATGGAGATAAAAAAGGTTTTAAGATTTTAAAAAATGTCCTTTCAAATATTGGATATTCCTATTATTTTACAGACTTTATTAAAAAGGATAACGATGAAATAATTTGGCAAATAAGATTTACAAGTGATTATACTTTTGATTCATATAATTTTAATGATGAATTATCAAAATTTCAAGCTCATATAACTGATATAAATAGGGTTACACTAACAAATTGGGAATATTCTATAGATGCCAAAAATGGAATTTTAGCTGATTTAAAAACAATTAGTTTAGATGAAAAGATTTCACTTCCAATGCCTCTTGAGCCATATTATTTAGCTATCCCAAATAGTAAAGAACTTCTTATTGCAAGTAGCCAAGGAAATAGTTGGGTGCCAAAAATTTCATTTTATGACAATGAACTAAATGCACTTGGGACAATTGAGATGAATAAAGTTTATGAAGGATTAAAAGTTTTAATACCACAAAATACAAAATACATAAAAATAAGTGATAGATACTCCCTTTTAAATATAAAAAGAGGTTTATCTGTACTTGTTTCAAATAGTCTTCAAAATTAAAAGGTTATTTTAGGTAAAATTCCAAAATTTTGCAGATAAATATCGTAAGATAAATAAGTTTATAAAGGAAAAAATATGTTTGATGAAATAGAATTTGATAGAATTAAACGGTTGCCTAAATATGTTTTTGCTCAAGTAGGTGAGCTTAAGATGGCACAAAGAAGAGCAGGTCATGATGTAATAGATTTTTCAATGGGAAATCCAGATGGAGATACACCAGAACATATTAGAAAAAAACTTATTGAATCTGCTCAAAAAACAAAAGTTCATGGATATTCAGCTTCAAAAGGGATTCCTAAACTTTTAGTAGCTATCTCTGATTGGTACAAACGAAGATACAATGTAGATCTTGATCCACAAACAGAATGTGTAGCTACAATGGGAAGTAAAGAGGGATATGCTCACTTAGCTTATGCTATAACAAATCCAGGTGATGTGGCAGTAGTTCCAGATCCAACTTACCCAATTCACAGTTATGCATTTATACTAGCAGGTGGAAATGTTGTAAAATTTGAACTTATTTTTGATGAAGATTACAACGTTGATGAAGATAGGTTTTTTGAAGATTTAGAGAGAGTTTTTAGAGATAGTTCTCCAAAACCAAAATATGTAGTTGTAAACTTCCCACATAATCCAACAACGGCAACTGTAACACCTGAATTTTATACAAGAATAGTGGCTATGGCAAAAAGAGAAAGATTTTATGTTATCTCTGATATTGCTTATGGAGATTTAACTTTTGATGGCTATAAAACACCTTCAATTATGGAAGTACCAGGGGCTAAAGATGTTGCTGTTGAAAGCTTTACGCTTAGTAAATCATACAATATGGCTGGATGGAGAGTTGGTTTTTTTGTAGGAAATCCAAAATTAATTGGTGCATTACAAAAAATTAAATCTTGGCTTGATTATGGTATGTTTACACCGATTCAAGTATCTGCAACTGTAGCTTTAAATGGTGACCAACAATGTGTACAAGATATTACAGATAAATATGATCATAGACAAGAGGTTTTAATAGATGCTTTTGGAAAAGCTGGATGGAAACTTAAAAAGAATAGAGCAACCATGTTTGTATGGGCTAAAATACCAGAATGTGTAGCACATCTTGGAAGTTTAGAATTTAGTAAAAAACTCCTTGTTGAAGCTGATGTTGCCGTTGCTCCTGGTATTGGTTTTGGTGAATATGGGGATCAATATGTAAGAATTGCATTAATTGAAAATGATAAGAGAATAAGACAAGCAGCTAAAAATATAAAAGCATTTTTAGCAAAATACGAAAATAAAAAATAATATCAAAGAGAGTGTAAGTCTTATTTCGGTAGACTTCACTGTTTTTTAAATTTGAAAGAATAAAAAAATGATAAAAGCAAAGAAAAAATATGGACAAAATTTTTTAAAAGATGAGTCTGTAGTTCTTAGGATCATCGAATCGATGCCCAAAAACAACAATAAAGTTGTAGAAATTGGGCCTGGCTTAGGTGATTTGACAAAACAACTTGTCAAGTACAAAGATGTGAGAGCTTATGAGGTTGATAGAGATTTATACTCTATCTTAAGGGTAGAATTTATAAATGAGATAAATTCAGGGCGATTAGACTTGGTTTTGACTGACGTCTTAGAGGTCTGGAATAATAACTCATCACTATATGAAGAGAAGTATGACTTGATTGCAAATCTTCCTTACTATATAGCGACAAATATAATTTTAAATGCATTTAGTGATAATAATTGTGAAAATATTATCGTAATGGTTCAAAAAGAGGTAGCAGATAAATTTACTGTTACTTCTGGCGATAGTGATTTTTCGGCGTTAGGTGTTATTGCAGAGTTACTTTGTTTGGAAAACAAAATAATTATTGAAGTGCCACCAGAAAGTTTTAGTCCACCACCAAAAGTGGATTCTTCGGTTATCTATCTTAAAAAAGATATGACAAAAACTATTGATAGTAAATTTAATAAATTTCTAAAAGTAGCTTTTGCACAACCAAGAAAAAAACTTATCAAAAATCTATCTGCTGCATATAATAAAGATGTCTTATCAACTTTATTTATTGAATTCAATATAAATGAAAATATCAGACCTCACGAACTATCATCATCTTTGTATAGCCAAATTTACACTAGTTTATAAATCTTTTTGATTTATAAAAACAATACAATACAAAAGAGGAAAATATGGAAAATACTAGCTATGAAGAGATAGTTATCGAAAATGAAGTGATAACTCCAACATTAGATACAAATGATAATACAAACAATGATACAACTACACAGACAACTAATAATACAACTGAAGAAAAAAAACAACCAAATGGGCAAACTATTCCTCAAAAGAAAAAAGCACCAATATCAGGAAATGGTTGGGTAAACGATACCAAAAAAGCTTTTGAATTAAATGAAAGAATTCAAAAAGATAGGCTTAATCCTCATAATAAACTTAATTTGAAAACAAATGCCAGTGTTAAAATTACTCCACTTGGAGGATTAGGTGAAATCGGTGGGAATATGATGGTTATTGAAACTGATACTAGTGCTATCATTATTGATGTTGGGATGAGTTTCCCTGATGGAAGTATGCATGGTGTTGATATCCTTATTCCAGACTTTACTTATCTTAGACAAATTAGAAATAAAATCTCAGGAATTTGTATCACACATGCTCATGAAGATCATATTGGAGCTATGGCTTATCTTTTTAAAGAGATACAAGTTCCAGTGTATGGTACATCATTACCATTAGAGATGATTGGTGCAAAATTTGATGAACATAAAATGAAACATCATAGAAGCTATTTTAGAGCTATTCAAAAAAGAAAACCAATAAAAATTGGTGACTTTGAAATTGAATGGATGCATATTACACACTCGATTATTGATTGTTCTTCTCTTGCAATCACTTGCGAAGCAGGAACAATAATCCATACTGGTGATTTTAAAATTGATCATACACCAGTTGATGGTTATCCAACAGATCTTCATAGATTTGCATATTATGGTGAAAAAGGTGTATTAGCACTTTTAAGTGATAGTACAAACTCACATGGAACTGGTTTCACAAAAACTGAAAAAACAGTAGGTCCTACATTTGATAGAATATTTGCCTCTTCTAAAGGGAGAGTAATTATGTCAACATTTAGTTCAAATCTCCATAGAGTTGCACAAGCCATGGATATGGCAATTAAATATGGCAGAAAGATTTGTGTTATTGGTAGAAGTATGGAAAAAAATATAGATGTTGCCATCAACCTTGGTTATCTAAAATATTCAAAAGATAATTTTATTGATGCACATGAGGTAAATAAATTTCAAGATAAAGAGGTCCTTATTGTTACTACAGGTTCTCAAGGTGAAACGATGAGTGCACTATTTAGAATGTCAATTCATGAGCACAGACATATTAAAATCAAACCAGAAGATCAAATTATTTTATCAGCTAAAGCAATTCCTGGAAATGAAGCGAGTGTTTCTGAAATTATCAATCAACTATTAAAAGCTGGTGCAAAAGTTGCTTATCAAGATTATGCTGATATCCATGTATCTGGACATGCAAGTCAAGAAGAGCAAAAACTTATGCTTAGACTTGTGAAACCTAAATATTTCTTGCCAATTCATGGGGAATACAACCACGTTGTAAAACACTCTCAAACGGGAATTGACTGTGGTGTACTAGAGAGAAATATCTATATTTTAAGTGATGGTGAACAAGTTGAAATTACACCTAAATTTATGAAAAAAGTAAAAAGTGTAAAAACTGGAAAAGTATATATTGACAACCAAAACAATGTAAAAATTGCAAATGATGTAGTTCTAGATAGACAAACTATGGCAAATGAAGGTATGGTTATGTTGGTAGCTCAAATCAGTATCAATGAAAGAAAAGTTGTTGCTCCTCCAAAAGTTTTATCTTTTGGACTTGTTGATGTGAAAAATGAAAAAGCATTTGCAAAAGAGATTGAAGATATGCTTGAACATTACCTAACACATGCAAAAGATGGTATTTTAGAAAACAATAGAATGTTAGAAGATGAACTCAGAAAAACAGTTAGAAAACATTGTTTAAGAAAATACAAAAAATACCCAATGATAGTTCCAACTATTATTGCTCAGTAATCGCTTTATTTTAATTCTTTGGAGGTTTTTGGATGGATTATGTGAAAATAGCAAAAGAAGTGCTTTTAACCGAAGCAAAAGAGTTAGAAAGAGCTGCAAATAATATCTCTAATGATATCACTAGGGCAATCGAATTGATTGCCTCTTGTAAAGGGAAACTGATAGTTACTGGTGTTGGAAAGTCTGGATTGGTTGGTAGTAAAATAGCTGCTACGCTAGCTAGCACAGGTACTAGTAGTTTTTTCCTCCATCCAACTGAAGCTATGCATGGTGATCTTGGGATGATTGGGAAAGATGATATTGTGTTAGCGATAAGTTATAGTGGTGAGAGTGAAGAGCTTATCAGAATTCTTCCACATCTTAAAAGGTTCGATATTCCTCTTATTGCAATGGCAAGAGATAAAAACTCTACACTTGCAAACTATGCAGACGTTTTTTTAGATATATCTATTGAAAAAGAAGCTTGTCCACTTGATATTGCTCCAACATCTTCAACAACTCTTACAATGGCTTTAGGTGACGCAATAGCAGTTTGCCTTATGAAACATAATGATTTCCAAAAAGAAGATTTTGCATCTTTTCATCCAGGTGGAAGTTTAGGGAAAATGCTTTTTGTAAAAGTTGATGATTTGCTCCAAAAAGAAAATCTTCCTATTGTTTCATGTGGAACAACTCTCAAAGAGGCAGTTGTAACTATGAGTGAAGGTAGAGTTGGAAGTGCTATAATTGTAGATGGAAACGATAAAGTAACTGGATTACTAAGTGATGGGGATTTACGACGATATATGATGCAAAGTGATTTTAAACTTGATACAAAAGTGGAAGATATTTGCACTAAAAATCCAAAATTCATAACTGATAAAAATATACTAGCAAGTGAAGCTTTAAAAATCATTGAAGATAATAAGATTCAACTATTGTTAGTGTTAAATGAAGACAAAACATTGTATGGAATTCTCCATATTCACAAATTAATAGAAGCTGGTATAAAATGAAAAAAGAAGACTTAATAAGATTAAATAAATTTATCTCACATAATAGTAGATTTAGTAGAAGAGAAGCAGATAAACTCATAGAAGAGGGAAAAGTTGAAATTAACAATAAAGTAGTAACTGATCTTGCTACAAAAGTAGCCCAAGATGCTATTGTAAAAGTAAATGGAAGAACTGTAAAAGTTGATAAAAGTAGACCTAGCACTGTAATCGTTTACAATAAACAAAAAGGGGAGATAGTATCAAAGAAAGACCCACAAGGGAGAACAACTATCTATGATACATTACCAAGTAAATACTCTCACTTTTTACCTATTGGGCGACTTGACTATGCTAGTGAAGGGGTATTATTGCTAACTGATGATGTTGATATCGCAAATGAGCTTATGCACTCAAATCTTGAAAGAGTATATAAACTCAAAATTTCAGGTGCAATAACTCCTGCTATGGAAAACGCTATGAGAAATGGGATAACACTCGATGATGCAACAGCTGGTGCTCATAAATATAGTGATATCACTTCTATGGATTTTGCACCATTTAACGGTTATCAAATACAAAAAAATGGAGAGCACTTCTCAACATTAAAAGTATCAATCAGTGAAGGAAAAAATAGAGAACTTAGAAGATTCTTTGGATACTTTAATGCACCAGTTGTTGACCTTAAAAGGATAGATTTTGGTGGTATTACACTTAACAGTCTTCCATCAGGGAAAACAAGATTTTTAGAGAGAAAAGAGTACCAAAATTTAAGAGCTTTTATCAAAGATATGAAAAAAGAATTTTCAAGCGATGATGGTAAATCTTACTAATCTTTTAAATGCAAAAACTTTAGATGATTTTGTAGGGCAATCTCATATCATTGGAAAAAATAAACCACTTTATAAACTTATAGAGAAAAAAGAGTTACCGCATCTTTTTTTCTATGGTAAACCTGGAACTGGTAAAACAACTCTAGCAAAAATTATTGCAAAACTTATCAATACAGATTTTTATCACTTTAATGCAACCACTTTAAAAATTGATGATTTACGAGTTGTATTTAAACGATATGAAAATGCACTCATTCGTCCTCTTATATTTATCGATGAGGTTCATAGACTTTCTAAAAATCAACAAGAGGTTCTTCTACCTATTATGGAAGAGTATAAAATAATCATAATTGGAGCAAGTACAGAAAATCCTTATCATACTCTAACTTCCGCTATTCGTTCACGTGGTTTTTTATTTGAGTTTTTACCACATTCCAAAGATGATTTAAAAATACTTTTAAACAAAGCACTAAAATTACTAGATGATGTGAATATTGATGAAGAGGCAATTCTTTATCTTATACAAAGTAGTATAGGTGATGCAAGAGCGATGTTAAATCTTCTTGATTTTGCGTATAAAGTAGATAAAAATATTTCACTTGAAACATTAAAAGAGTTAAGGCAAACTAGTCTTAAAGATGGAATGAGTTCAAAAGATAGCCACTATGATTTAGCAAGTGCTATGATTAAATCAATTAGAGGAAGTGATGTGGATGCTTCTATTTATTATTTAGCTAGACTTATTGATGGTGGAGAAAATATAGATTTTATAACAAGAAGACTAGTAATTAGTGCAAGTGAAGATATAGGAAATGCAAACCCAAATGCTCTTAATCTTGCTGTTAGTACTCAAATAAGTGCAAAGCAGATAGGTTATCCTGAAGCTAGAATTATTTTAGCTCAATGCGTTGTATATCTTGCAAGTTCTCCAAAATCAAATAGTAGTTATATGGCAATTAATAAAGCACTACAAGAGATACAAAATGGAAATATTATGGAGATACCAAAAAATATAAAAGATAATGCAATTGGATATAAATATCCGCATGATTATAATGGTTGGTGTCCGCAGAAATATTTAGAAAAAAATATAATATATTACAAAACAAATCAAATAGGTTTTGAGAAAACTCTTTTTGAATGGGTAAATAAAATTAAATCAATACATAATTAAAGGAAAAATAGTATGGAGTATTATCAAGAAATTTTAGCTTTTCACATTATTAGTGTTTTATCATGGATGGCAATGCTTTTTTATATGCCAAGACTTTTTGTTTATCATATGGAAAATATTGAAAAAAAAGAGTTTGTAGAGGTTGTGAAAATCCAAGAAGATAAAATTTATAGAGTTATTGGTTTCCCTGCTATGATTGCAACGGTTTTAAGTGGTCTTACGCTTCTTTTTTTACATCCAGCACTCTTGGATAATGATTGGATGATTGCGAAGCTTCTAGTGCTTTTTGGGATGCTTATTTTTAGTTTTTCTTTGGAGTATTATAGAAAAATATTAGCTCAAGATAGATGTACAAAGAATGGACAATTTTTTAGAGCTTACAATGAGATCCCAACACTGTTTGCTATTTTAATAGTTGTTTTTGTTATTACAAAATCTATACCTATCTATTTTTCAATCGGTATTACACTTTTCTTTGGATTTATCATCTATAAAATTTTAACAAAAAAGGTTGAAAATGCTCAATAAAATTTTTGACAAATATTTTGTAGTAGATACAAATATCTTACTTGAAGACTATACAAATTTAGCAAAACTAAGCGAAGAAAATAAAAATCTCATAATCCTGCCAGAGATAGTTTTAGATGAGATAGATAGTAAAAAAAGTGGCTTTGATGAGATAAATTATCAAGCAAGAAGTTTTGCAAGATTTTTAGAAGATAGTAAAATTATAGATTCAAAAGAGATTGATAACTATAAAATTATTATTGTAGAAACTGGTGGACTTATGATTCATATTATCTCAAAAGAGCATTATGCAACAGATACAAAACAAGTTTCACCAAATATTGCAAACGATAGAAAAATTTTAGAGATAGCTGATTTTGCAAATAACTATTATTCTAAAAATATAGAGTTTATCTCTAATGATATTATGGCAAGAGTTCGAGCAACTTCTTTAAATCTCAAAACAAACTTTTTAAAAGGAGATGGGAAAGATGAAGATGAATTAGATTTTATTAAAAATAATGAAATTGAATTTAATGATTTGGAAACAATTGAGAATAAAGAGATAGCTCTAATTGATAAAGAGTTTGAAATTCATAATTTTTCTTATTGCTTAAAAGTAAAAAATAGTGACCAAGTTTTATTAGCCTCAATAAAAAATAAAAAAATTCATATTTTAAATGAGATTGAACTACGAGATCAAATTGTTGTACCTCTTAATAAAGAGCAGCTATTTTTTACAAATGCACTTTTGGATGAATACTACAATATTGTAATAGTTGAGGCGAAAGCTGGAAGTGGAAAAACACTTTTAGCACTAAGTAGTGCCGTAAAACTTATAAGAAAAAAACAATTCCAAAAAATCATCTACATAAGAAACTCAATAGAATCACTAGATAAAGGGGAAGATGTAGGTTATTTACCAGGGCTTGAAGAGAAGTTCAGAATCTATAACCATCCTTTAATGGATAGTTTACGATATATGGCAAGATGTGAGCATAAAAATAAAAACACAAATAAAAAACTCTATACCCCTCCAACAGATGAAGAGGTAAATGAGAAAGTTCAAAGAACTATCGAAAACTACAATATTGAAACAATGTGGGTAGGGGAGATGAGAGGACGAACTTTGAGTGAGTCTTTTGTAATTGTTGATGAAGCTCAAAATATGTCTAATAAGACAATGCAAATGGTTTTAAGTAGGATAGATAGTAGCTGTAAAGTTGTGGTACTTGGAAGTAATAAACAAATAGATAACTTTTATGTAAATAAATACACAAATTCCCTCACAACACTTTTAAAGTCAACAAAAAAAGAAAATGAATATGTAAACTTATATGCTATAAAATTAAAAAAGGTCCTAAGAGGACCTATCACTCAGTGGGCAGAATCTATTTTTTAGATCTCTGTACTATTTGTACAATATTAACTACCATATTTGACATTTTCTACTTAAAATATTTATTTATCTTCCATTTTAGTAACTCATAGAACCAGCATTAATAATACCAATGCAAATTGCTAAAAATGCCATCATAAAACCAACTGAAACTTTTTTATCTTCTATAGCTTTTGTAAAATTATATTTTGATGGTACTCTTGTCACTAATAAAGCAAAAATGAGTTGCACAACTATTGCAACTGCACCCCAAATTAAAAAATCTACATAAGAGATAGAATGTACTAAAGCACTATAAAGTGGTAATGAAACACCAATAATAGATCCACCAAATCCAATTGCTGCAGCAGCATTATTATCTTGGAAAATCATTTTATAGTCATCGTACGGTGTCACCAATGCATACAAATACAAAAATACCCCTATGAAAGCTAAACCCGTTAAAAAAAATAGACCAAAAGCCAATAATGAACCATATTCCATAAATTATCTCCTTGTAAAATAGTGTATAAGCATATTAAATTTTATTATTTCTTACATCTCATATTAATATTCAAATGCAAAATATCAACTGCACTTGGTGTAATTCCACTTATTTGACTTGCATTAAAAAGTGTTTTTGGTTTGTGAAGTGTAAGTTTTTGGATAATCTCCGTTGAAAGTCCTGGGAGTTTATCATAAACAAAATCTTCAGGGATAGTAAGAGTAAGCATCTTTTTCATCTTTTCTATCTGTTTTTGTTGCTTTTCAACATATCTAAAATATTTTGCTTCAGTGATAACTTGCTCTTTTAAATAATCATCAAGATAGCTAAAACTTGGTACTAATTTATCAAACTTATCATTTGTAATCGTGCTTCTTCCAACAATATCAACAAGCAATGTTCTATCACTTATTTTATCCTCTTCCAAAGACTCTAAGAGTTCAAGATTTTCCTTTTTAGGGGTAAACCATTCCTCTTTCATAAAGTTGATAGCATTTTGTATTGTCTCTTTTTTATTGAGCATATTTTTAAATGTTTCTTCATTAATCAGTCCAAAATTGTATCCATACTCCATAAGTCGTAAATCAGCACTCTCTTCTCGTAAAAGGAGTCTATACTCAGCTCTTGAAGTAAACATTCTATATGGTTCATTTGTCCCTTTAGTTACTAAGTCATCTATTAAAACACCAATATAACTCTCATCTCTTCGCAAAATAAATGGCTCTTTCTCATCCACTGCTAAAGCAGCATTGATTCCAGCGATAAATCCTTGAGAAGCTGCCTCTTCATATCCTGTTGTTGCATTTATTTGTCCAGCAAGATAGAGGTTTTTCACTTTTTTTGTTTCAAGTGTATGGTGCAATTCTAAAGGATTGATATAATCATACTCAATAGCATATCCATATCGTACAATTTTTGCATTTTCAAGTCCTGCAATTGAGTGAATCATAGATTTTTGTACATCAATTGGAAGTGAAGAACTCAATCCATTTATATAGTATTCTCTTGCATTTGCAGTTTGTGGTTCTAGGAAAAGTTGATGTCTATCTCTATCACTAAATCTATTTACTTTATCTTCAATACTAGGACAATATCGTGGTCCCATCCCCTCGATTTGCCCTGTAAAAAGTGGCGCTCTATCAAAGTTTGAACGGATTGTATGGTGAGTATCTAAGTTTGTGTATGTGATATAACAAGGAAGTTGCGTTGGATTAAAAGTTCCTCTGTCTGTTCTAAAACTAAATGGTGTTGGTTTTTCATCTCCACCGTGAGCTTCCATTACTGAAAAATCTATACTATTTTTATCAAGTCTTGCAGGTGTTCCTGTTTTTAGTCTTCCAACATCAAGTCCAAGTTCTTTTAATTGTAAAGATAGAGTTGTTGATGGCAATTCCCAAGCACGACCAGCACTATATTGATTTTCACCAATATGGATAAGTCCTCTCATAAAAGTACCAGTTGTTAAAACAACTTTTTTGGATTGAAATATCTCCCCTAATTTAGTTTTGACACCTTCAATTTTTAATTCTTCATCATTAACGATTAATTCACTTACTTCATCTTGATATACTTGAAGATTAGGGGTATTCAAACATACATTTTGCATATAAACTCTATACGCATCCATATCAATTTGAGCACGACTTCCTTGAACAGCAGCACCTTTTGAAGCATTAAGTACTCTAAATTGAATACCTGTAGCATCTGTACATTGTCCCATCTCTCCACCAAGTGCGTCAAGTTCTCGAACTAAATGCCCTTTTGCAAGTCCTCCAATAGCAGGATTACAACTAGCTGCTCCAATTTGCTCAACTAACATCGTAATTAGTAAAGTTTTTTTACCCATTCTAGCACTAACAAGGGCAGCTTCAATACCTGCATGCCCTCCACCAACAACTATAATATCATACATCTAAATGTTCCACATCCTTCGCATGATCTTCAATATATTTTCTTCTTGGTTCAACTT
Organism: Arcobacteraceae bacterium; assembly: GCA_028687375.1. GTDB lineage: Bacteria > Campylobacterota > Campylobacteria > Campylobacterales > Arcobacteraceae > CAIJNA01. Next base: position 231,134 of record JAQUAG010000001.1, read on the forward strand.
CATCACCCATAAAGAGTGTAAATGTATCACTAGCTATCTCTGCATCTTCAATAGTAACTCTTAAAAGTCTTCTATCAGTTGGTATCATCGTTGTTTCCCAAAGTTGAGCAGGATTCATCTCCCCAAGACCTTTATATCTTTGGATATATGCACCTTTTTTAGCACTATTTTCAATCTCTTCAAGAACTTTTATCAAATCACTTTCAGTAAAAAGTGATAAATCTCTCTCATTTAATTTTTTATATAGATAACTAGCTTCCCCAAAATATGGACTTGCAAAAAGTTCATCATCTATCATAAGCTCTTCAAGTCCATTATTTGTTTGTACAAAGATATGGATTTTTTCTTCATCAACTGTTTTATTGAGGATGTTGTACCCTTTTAGTTTGATAAATGCTTCTATCTCAACAAAAAGTGCTTCATTTTCCATTCCAACCAATCTATCATTTTCTACAATAAATCGGATAACATCTATCAAAGAGTATCTTTTTTCTAAGTTATTAAGCATACTTCTATACGACGCTACAATTTTAAACATATCAAGTAGATCATTGTATCCCATCCCTTGGAACTCAAATCCATCCAAACCATGTTCAATTAAGAAGCTACTAAGTGCCATATCATCTTTTAAATATGTTTCATTTTTCCCTTTTCTGTAGAGATAAAGTGGTGGTTGAGCGATATAAACATATCCAGCTTCGATAACTGGTCGTAAAAATCTAAATAAAAATGTAAGTAAAAGTGTTTGAATGTGGCTACCATCAACATCGGCATCGGTCATGATGATAATTTTATGGTATCTTACTTTTTCAATATTGAAATCTTCACCAATCCCACTTCCAAGAGCTGTGATGATATTTTTTATCTCTTCAGATTTTAAAATTTTATCAAGTCTTGATTTTTCAACATTTAAAATTTTCCCTTTAAGTGGTAAAATTGCTTGGAATACTCTATCTCTTCCTTGTTTTGCAGAACCTCCCGCAGAGTCCCCTTCCACTAGGTAAAGTTCAGTAATTGTTGGATCTTTACTTTGGCAGTTTGCTAGTTTCCCTGGAAGTGTTCCTACAGACATACTATCAGTTTTTCTAGTTAGTTCTCTTGCTTTTTTAGCAGCTTCTCTTCCTCGTGCAGCTAAAAGAGCTTTTTCCATTACAAGTTTTGCTTGAGCAGGATTTTCTTCAAAATATTTATCTAAAACATCACCAGTAAGTTTTTGACAAATAGGTCTTACATAAGAACTTCCAAGTTTCCCTTTTGTTTGCCCTTCAAATTGAGGCTCAGGAACTTTAACACTAATAACAGCAACAAGACCTTCTCTTACATCTTCCCCAGAAATTTTTGCATCTTTATCTCTTGCATTTGCATTTTCTTTGAGATATTTTGTAATAGCACGTGTCAGTCCAGCTTTAAATCCAGCTTCATGTGTTCCACCATCAATTGTTCTAATATTATTTACAAAAGAGTGAGTTTTTTCAACATAAGTTGTGTTATACATCAAAGCAATATCAACTTCAACATCATCCTCTTTTGTAGAGAATGCAACTGCATCAGTTATAGGTGTTGCTTTATTTAAATCTTCAACAAACTGTTTTATACCACCTTCAAAATGGTAAGTTTCTTTTTTATTTATCCTTTGGTCTTCTAAAACAATTGTAATAATTGGATTAAGATAAGCTACTTCTCTAAATCTTCGAGATAACACTTCAAAATCAAATACACCAACTTCAAAAATAGTTAAATCAGGTTGAAACTCAATAATTGTTCCTGTTTTTTTTGTAGTCCCTATAACTTTAATAGGCTCATCATAAAGTCCCTCATGAAATTCTTGATAATGTATCTCTCCACCTCTATGAATTGTCATTTTAAGTTGGCTAGAAAGTGCATTTACAACCGAAACCCCAACCCCATGAAGTCCACCTGAAACTTTATAGGTATCTTTATCAAATTTTCCACCAGCATGTAAAACAGTAAGTGCAACAGTAGCAGCACTAATATTTTCAGTTGGATGGATAGCTGTTGGGATTCCTCTTGCATTATCTTTTACGATTATCCCATTTGATTTTGTAATAGTTACATTGATAGTATCACAAAATCCAGCCATTGCTTCATCTATAGAGTTGTCAACAACTTCATAAACAAGATGATGTAAACCGTTTGTATTTGTATCTCCAATATACATCCCTGGTCTTTTTCTAACTGCTTCTAGTCCTTTGAGGACTTTAATATTATCGGCTCCGTACGCTGTTTGTTCAACTTCTTCAATCATTTTAAAATTCCTTCTTTTCTATAGTATAACTGGCATTATTATTGTTGTAAAATTATTATCTCTTAATGCAAATGGTAATCTTGTTTCATTAAATCCAATTTCAAATTTTTCACTATTTGATGTACTTAAAAAATCAAGTAAATATTTACTGTTTACCGCAAATTGAAATGATTCGTTAATATCTAAATTCTCTTCAATTTGAGTTTTTGCTTCACTATCTTCATCTAAACTTTCTAAAACAATATTAGATTGAGAGAAAGTAATTTTAATATTTGGTTTAAGTGAAGTTATCAATTTAATTGCATCTATAAAAAGATTTCTACTAACTTTAACGGTAACTTTGAAATTATTTGGTAATATTCTTGCATAATCTGGAAATTTACCATTTATAAGTTTTGTAAAAAACATATAATTTTTATTTTGAACAACAAGATTTACATCATCATATTTTATTTCGCAATCATCAAAAAATAATTTTTGAATTTCAATAATAGCTTTTTTTGGAACTATGATTTGATTTGATTTATTATTTATATTTTCTATTTTACTAATAGCTAATCTTCTTGTATCAGTTGCTACAAAATTTATTTTATCCTCTTTGATATCTATTAATGCACCATTTAGTTCAAATTTAGGATTGTTATTATCAATTGCAGGAGTTATATTTTTAATAGAGTTGATTACATTAATAATATTTACATCTATCTTATGTAATGTTTCCATATTAGGAAAATCAGGATATTCATTTGCATCATACATTGGTAATTTAAATGATGTTTTATTTTGTTTGATATGAAGATTATTATCAATTACTTCAAAATTTATATTTTCATTTTTAAGTCTTCTAATAATATTTAAAAGGTTACTACCATTAACTGTTGCTTTTCCCTCTTCATAATTTTCAATTTCATCAATATGTGATAATAATCCCATTTCATAATCAGTTGATTTTAAAATCAAAATATCATTAGTAATTTCTATATAAATATGCGAAGTGATTGCACTTAAATCTTTTTTTTCTAAAAAAGGTTGCATAGAGGCAATGACTTGTTCAAATTTTCCTTTGTTCGTGCTAAATTTCATAATTTGTCCTTTTAATATATTTAACTAAAATTAGTAGTGATAGTAGTCTATGTGAATAGATGAAAATAAGAGATAAAAGACTTGTCCATCGCTATTTATAACGAAGCCAAACTTTCATATTTTATTCACATTTATTCACATATTTTTATCAGCTCCCTTATTTTGTTAATATTTTATTTTTTAGATTTTCTAAAATCAATCTAAAATTTTCATCTTTTTCTATAAGTTCATTTGCTTTAGAGATATTTTTAGAAACACTAGAGTGATCTTTCATACCTAAAAATTTTGCGATATCTGGCATAGAGTTATGTGTTAATTCTCTTGCTAAAAAGATTACAATTCGTCTTGCATTTACGATATTTGCAGTTCTTTTTGATGATTTTAAATCACTTGGCTTAATATTAAGTTCAGCAGAAACAACCTCTATAATATTTGGTAATTTGATGTTATTTTTTTTCTCTTTAACTTGATTTTTTAAAAGATTTTTAACCAAATCCATATCAATTTTTTGCCCTAGTAAATCAGCACTAGCATTGATTTTGATAAGTAATCCTTCAATTTCTCTAATTGAGCTATCTAATGAAGTTGCTATATAATTTATAATTTCTTTTGAGAGATGAATCCCATTTAATTCACTTTTCTTTTCAACAATTGCGATTTTTGTTTCAAGTTCAGGAAGTTGAATATCAGTAGTTAGTCCCCATTCAAATCTACTTTTGAGTCTCTCTTCAAGCCCAGCTATTTGTGATGGAAGTTTATCACTTGTAAGGATGATTTGTTTATTTGCAGTATGAAGTTCATTAAATGTGTGAAAAAACTCCTTTTGAGTCTCCTCTTTACCACTTAAAAATTGGATATCATCAATAAGAAGTAAGTCACATTTTCTGTATTTATTTCTAAAATGTTCCATGTTTTTATTTTTTAAACTAAAAGTAAAATCATTCATAAACTGTTCAATAGTCACATAAATAACCACTTTATTGTGTTCAATTGCGTGATTACCAATAGCTTGAAGCAAGTGAGTTTTTCCAAGTCCAGTCCCACCATATATAAATAGTGGGTTATATTGTTTCCCTAAATTTGAAGCAACAGCTTTACTTGCATTGTAAGCCATTTGATTTGAACTACCAACTACAAATGATTCAAAAGTGTACGATTGATTTAAAATAGTATTTTCTGGGGTATTAATAGCTGATTGCTCATTGATAATATCTTTTTTAGATCTTCTTTTTTCACCTATTAAAAGTATTTCAATTGATGGTCTAATCGAAGTTTGATTAAAATAAATATCTTGGATGATAGTATTAAATTTTGTTTTGATATAGGTTGCTATAAATCTATTTGGAGCTTCAAATACAAGTAATTCATCACTAGAACTTGTTTTTTTAAAAATAAGTTGCTTTATGAATTTTGTATAATCCGAGGTTGAAACCTCTTTTTTTAACTCTTCTATGATATTTACTTTTGACAAATTTTTTAATCCTATTATTTTTTAAAATGTTTTTGATTATATCTAAAAATCATTTAAAATCTTTGTGAATATGTGAATAACTTTTAGTGAATTGGTGAAAGCTATTAAAAGAGAGTTAAATTAGTTACTCTCTTAGGTTTGTAATCATGGGCTTTTTATTATCAAGTATAGTAGATGTAAAAATAAATAAAGGGGTGAATAATTTTATAATATTAGGTTTTAAACTGTGAATTCTTTATCTTGTGATAATAAAAGTGATTAAATTGAATAAGTGTGAATAATTCTATTTTAGATATGATTGCATTTATGAAAATATTGAGTATCGATCCTGGAACCATAAATTGTGGTTATTGTATTTTAGAAGTGATTAACAAAAAACCAAAGCTCGTTGAAGCGGGTCTTATAAAAATGAAATCAAGAATTTTGCAAGAGCAAATTGTTGAATTTATTGAAGGAATTGATTTGGTGGTGAAAAATCACACAATTAGTCAAGTTGCTATGGAAGATATGTTTTATGCATTTAATCCAAAAACGGTTATAAAACTTGCACAATTTCGTGGTGCTATCACTTTAAAAATTTTACAAGATTTTGGAAATTTTTATGAATATACACCTTTACAAGTAAAAAAAGCAGTAACAGGAAATGGAAAGGCGACAAAAGAACAAGTCTCTTTTATGGTTAAAAGACTTCTTAATTTAAAGCAAGAGATTAAGCCATTTGATGTAACAGATGCAATTGCAGTTGGTTTAGCACACTGTCAAAGATTATAATTTTTTAATTTAAAAATATTAATTTGAAAAAAAGATAATAAAGTTACATAAAAGTTACATAAAAAAGCTATAATTTTTTTATGAAAATATTTTTAGTAGAAGATGATATCTTATTAAATGAAGCCATAACTAGTACATTTTCAAGTTTAGGTTATGAAGTTACCTCTTTTGATGATGGAAAAAAAGCGTTTGAAAATATAGATAAAGCATATGATTTGTTTATGATTGATATAAATTTACCAAATGTCAATGGGATAGAGCTTGTAAAACAAATCAAGAAAGTTTATAGTGAAGCAAATGTGTTCATTATGAGTGCTGATATTGATATACAAACTATTTTAAAAGCTTATGATATAGGTTGTATTGATTATATTAAAAAACCATTTGATGTTAGAGAAATAATAGCTAAGATAAAACATACACTTAAAATACCACTTGGTAATATTAAATTTAAAAACTGTTCTCAATCATTTTATAATCGAGATAAAAAAGTTATTGTTTATGAAAAAAAAGAGATAAGATTAACAGCAAAAGAGTTATTACTTATTGACATACTTTTAAAAAATGCAAATCATATTGTTTCAAATGATCAAATAGAGGATTATGTTTGGGGTGAAAGTTTTAAAAATGGACATGTAAGGCAACTTGTAGCAAAAATTAGACGAAAAATACCTTGTCATATAATTGAAAATCATAATTCAAATGGATACACAATAAATACTTTGTAAGATAAGAGTCTAAAAAGATTATTATCTTACAAAAAGAGTTAAGTTATTCCTCTTTAAGAGAGTTTTCAAAAAGGTACTTATGATCACTTGGCAAAATTTTAAATAATGTTTTAGCTAAATCTTGAATCTCCCATAAAGCACTTTTACTACTTCTTAAAGCAATAAAATTTTGGAGACTTCTAGCATTGATTGTCCATGTTAATTCAGTTTTATAACTCTCAGGTAAACAATATTTTGCTCTATCATTTGAAATACCATCAACTAACATAAGTCGCAAGTTTTCAAGTGCTACAACAGAAGAAAAATCAACACCTAAAACACCACTCCAAACTAGGTATTTAGAAGCTCTTACCATATGAATATCTGCATAAACTTCAGTTGGATTTGAATATTTTTCTTTAAGTTCTAGCATAGACATTCCATTCGTAAAACTAGTTTCCTCTTTTAACTCTTTAAGAGTATATCTTGTAGATTTTACACTTGGACTGGCCATTCTATGTCTTGCTAACTCTTGGAGTAAAGCACGACTTATTCCACTTATATAAAATGTGTAAGTGAGATGCTCTAATGTTGAAGCATGTTTAAATTTATTTCCAACTCTATCGATGAGGTCTTTATCTTTTTCTCCACCATTATCACTTTTATCGAAACTTTGCCAGCAAGTTCTTATAGCTGTTGCACATATCGCTAAAGAAGAGTGCTGTAGTAATTCAACTTTCATATTTTTATCCTATTTTTCATTTTTCTCATTATACTAACTTTCAACTTCTAAATTGCACAAAATTAGTTATTTTATAATCTAAGATAAAATCTCAATTGCTTTTTTAACACAAAATTCAAGAGAAGTATTATCTGAAATGATTGGTTGAATATTTGATGGAAAATATTTAGCAGTTGTATGTCCTATAGCAATAGCTGTAAAGCTATCATCCCAAAGATTATTTGACAAAAAGCATTTAATTGTTGAAGGTGATGAAAAAATAATAACAGAGTTTTTAGGAAGAGGTGTTGTAGCTTCATATTTGTTACATAAAGTTTGATAGACAATTGTTTCATCACAAGCGATACCATTTTCTTTTAAAATAGTTACAGCATTTGAAACTAAATCTTTTCCTCGTACATAAAGGACATTTTTATTTTTTAGAAGAGGAATTAACTCTTTTGCAAACTCATTTCCATGTTTTGCTTTTCCAGTAAAAGTGAGTTTCCCACCCATCTCTTTGAGAACTTTTGCAGTTTGTGGTGCTATTACATAACTTGGGATATTTTTCCATAAGGGAGAGATTTTATCTATTCCAATAATTGCATTTTTTGAAGTAAAAATAAGGGCATCATAAGATTCTAGACTAATATTTGTATATTGATAGTCTATTTTTAGCATTGGAAGATTTTTTGCCCATTTGACTTTTTTATCACTTAAAATATAGATGTTCATTTTATTATTTTTGTAAGAATTTAGTTTTGATTTAAAAAATCGTTTTATTTTCGAGATGAAATTATCTTTCTTTGAAATTAAAATTGATTCATTTTCATCTACAAAAAATTGAAAACCATTTGTTGTAAGGGTATAAGTTATTTTTATTTTTTCTTTATAGATTTCATCTTTATTAAATTTTGGATCTTTAAAAAGGGTATTCGTTGCTATATCATATTCATAATAGATAAGATTTAACTTATCAATAATAGCATCAATTTTTTTCATAAGAATTACCTTGTATTTAGATTATGGAGAGTTGATTATATATGATTTGGACTTGAATTGGAGTAAATTTTTTGCTACTTTTTGCTACTTTTTGCTACTTTTTGCTACTTTTTGCTACAATTAAGACATATATTAAAAAAAATAAAAGGGAAAAATTATGAAATTTACAGCACCATTAAAAGCAAATAGTACGAAAATTATGCTTCTTGGAAGTGGAGAACTTGGAAAAGAAGTTGTTATTGAAGCACAAAGATTGGGGATTGAGACGGTTGCAGTTGATAGTTATGCAAACGCACCAGCACATCTTGTAGCAAATAAGTCTTATGTAGTGAATATGAAAGATAAAGAGCAACTTTTAGATGTAATTAGAAAAGAAAAACCTGACTTTATCCTTCCTGAAGTTGAAGCTATCAGTATCGCTGCACTTTTTGAAGCAGAAAAAGAGGGATTTCATGTAATTCCAAATGCTGAAGCTGTAAATAAAACAATGAACAGAAAAAATATCAGAGTATTTGCTTGTGAAGAGTTGAAGCTTCCAGCAAGCGGATATAAATTTGTTACAACATTTGATGGGCTAAAAGAGGCTGCAAACCTTATGGGATTTCCTTGTGTAATTAAACCAGTTATGAGTAGTAGTGGGCATGGGCAAAGTGTAGCTAGAAGTACTGATGATTTGGAAAAATCATGGGAACTTGCAAAAGAAGCTAGAGGGGATGCAAGTGAACTTATCGTTGAGGAGTTTATCACTTTTGATTATGAGATTACCCTTTTAACTGTACGAAATGAAACAGGAACAGTATTTTGTGAGCCTATAGGGCATATCCAAAAAGATGGTGACTATATCTTCTCATGGCAACCAATGGAGATGAGCGAAATAGCGAAAGAAAAAGCAATTGAAATAGCACAAAAAATTACTGATGGACTAGGTGGAAGAGGGCTTTTTGGAGTTGAGCTTTTTGTAAAAGGTGATGATGTTTATTTTAGTGAAGTAAGCCCCCGACCACACGATACAGGGATGGTTACTTTGATTACTCAATCTCAAAGTGAATTTGCACTTCATATAAGAGCAGTACTTGGGCTTCCACTTGATTTTATAACTTATGGAGCAGGGGCAAGTGCAGCTTATAAAAGTACAACTGATACATTTACACCAGAAATTGAAGTAGATAGTGCGTTATTTACTAAAAACTCATTTGTAAGGGTATTTGGTAAACCACAAACACATCTGGGAAGAAGAATGGCAGTTGCACTTACTTTTGATAAAGAAAGTTCAGAAGTTGCACTTAATAATGCAAAAGAGTTAATTGGAAAAATTGCAGAATAGTAATTCTTTTAATATAATAAAAAAGCCCCAGATTTAAATCTGGGGCTTTTTTTATGCTAAGAAGCCAAAGCTCCTTAGTGAGCAGTAGCTCCATCAGCTCCAATACCAGTTTGACATCTGATATCTTGTGCTTCATATGCATCTCTATCAATTTGAGCTCTTTCAGAGTTATCAGTTATAGAGAAGAACCAAATTCCAATAAATGCTACAGTTACAGAGAAAATAGCTGGATATTTGAATGGGAAAATAGGACTTTCATTATGGAAAGTATCTACCCAAACAGTTGGTCCAAGAATAACAAGGATAATTGCAGTAGCAAGTCCTAAGCTTCCACCAATTACAGCACCTCTTGTTGTTAATTTACTCCAGTAAATAGACAAGAAAAGAATAGGGAAGTTTGAAGATGCAGCAATAGCAAATGCAAGACCAACCATAAATGCAATATTTTGTTTTTCAAAAGCAATTCCAAGGATAATAGCAACGATACCAAGTACGATTGTAGCTATTCTAGAAACTCTCATCTCTTTTGCTTCATCAACTTTTCCTTTTGCAAAAACATTTGCATAAAGGTCATGCGAAACAGCTGAAGCCCCTGCAAGTGTAAGTCCTGATACAACCGCTAAGATTGTAGCAAAAGCAACTGCTGAGATAAATCCTAAGAATAAGTCACCACCAACAGCTTGACTTAAATGGATAGCTGCCATATTAGAACCACCGATTAATTTTCCAGTTTCATCAAAGAAAGTAGGATCATTTGTAAGCATTACAATAGCACCAAAACCGATGATAAAAGTTAAGATATAGAAATATCCAATGAAACCTGTTGCAAAGAATACAGATTTTCTAGCTTCTTTTGCATCAGCAACTGTAAAGAATCTCATAAGAATATGTGGTAAACCAGCAGTTCCTAACATAAGAGCCATACCAAGAGAGATAGCTGAAATAGGATCACTTACAAGTCCACCTGGAGCCATAATTGCATCACCTTTTTCATGAATTTCTACTGCTTTTGCAAATAAACTTTCAAATGAAAAATCAAATGAATAAAGAACAGCAAGAGCCATAAATGTAGCACCTGAAAGAAGTAAAATAGCTTTAATAATTTGTACCCAAGTAGTTGCAAGCATACCACCAAACGTTACATATAAAATCATTAAAATACCAACTAAAATAACAGCTACTTCGTAATCAAGTCCAAAAAGTACTTTGATAAGTTGTCCTGCTCCAACCATTTGTGCAATTAGATAAAGTGCAACAGTTACAAGTGAACCAATAGCAGCTAATGTTCTAATTGGTGTTTGACCAAGTCTATATGAAGCAACATCAGCAAATGTATATTTACCAAGATTTCTTAATTGTTCTGCAACCATAAATAATATGATTGGCCAACCAACAAGGAAACCAATAGAATAGATAAGTCCATCATAACCTTTCATATAAACAAGACCAGAAATTCCTAAGAATGATGCTGCTGACATATAATCTCCAGCTATCGCCATACCATTTTGGAAACCTGTGATTCCTCCACCAGCTGTATAGAAATCTTTAGCAGTTTTAGTTCTTTTAGCTGCCCAATAAGTGATACCTAAAGTAGCACCAACAAAGATTAAAAACATAACAATTGCTGACATATTGACACTTCTTTGTCCTTCAACTCCCATATCTCCACCAGCTGCAAAAACACTAACAGCTAATAATGTTAAAAGTAATACAATTTTCTTCATTATTTATCTCCCTTTGCAACATCTTTTTTGATAGCTTTTGTTAAGTCATCAAATTCAGTATTTGCTCTATTTGTATAGATTCCAGTTAAAACAAATGAAACTAAAATTATGATAACTCCAACAGGAATTCCAACAGTAGTAACTCCTCCACTTAAACTAGCCCCCAGTAATTCTTTATCAAATGCTATAGTTAAGATAAATGCATAATACATTACTAACATAGTAATTGTAAGTTTTAAAGCAAAAGAACTTCTTTTTTGTATAAGTTCTTGGTACTTTGGATTTGCTTTGATTTTTTCAATCATTGTTTTGTCCATAATATTCTCCTTTTTTTATTTTCATTTGAAGTCTAAGTTTTGTAAATAGCATTAGAATAGCATTGTCGTTTTTTTGTTACAGTTAAATTTTAAATGTTACTATAAGAAATACTTTTATAATAGAATCTTATAAAAGAGGGAGAAAATTCCACAACTACTCTTTTTCTCGGGGATTAAACCTCTTTTTGGTACAATCTCAAAATAATAATGATATTTAGAAGGAAAAAAATGAATACATATGACAAAATAAGAAATTTTTGTGGAAAATTTAGGATAGTTTTGGGGATAGTTGTTATTGCCCTTGGATTTTACTTTATAGGGGAAGATGAAATCTATAATCTTTGGTTCGCATTAGGAGCTATACCACTTATAGCTGGACTTACAGATTTTTGTCCCATTTGTATCGTGACTAAAAAATGTACAATTACACCTAAAGGAGAAAAATAAATGGCAACTATTTCGTATAAAGATGCTGGAGTTGATATTGATGCTGGAAACAGCTTTGTTGAAAATATAAAACCTTATGTAAAATCTACAAGAATTCCAGGAGTTCTTGGTGGAATTGGTTCGTTTGCTGGTGCTTTTGAACTTCCAAAAGGCTACAAAGAACCTGTAATATTAGCTGGAACTGATGGTGTTGGTACAAAATTAAAACTTGCAATTGATAGTGGAATTTTTGACACAGTTGGGATTGATTTAGTTGCTATGTGTACAAATGATTTACTTTGTAATTTTGGGGAGCCATTATTTTTCCTAGACTATTATGCAACTGCGAAACTTGAAGTTGCAGAAGCTACACAAGTTGTAAAAGGTATTGCTGAAGGTTGTATAAGAAGTGAATGTGCATTGATTGGTGGAGAAACTGCTGAGATGCCAGGGATGTACAAAGAGGGAGATTTCGATTTAGCTGGTTTTTGTGTTGGAATTGCAGAAAAATCTGAAATGAATAGAATCGAACAAGTACAAGCAGGAGATGTTTTAATTGCACTTCCAAGTAGCGGTGTTCACTCAAATGGATTTTCATTAGTGAGAAAACTTTTACTAGAAAAATTAGGGATGAAATTTGAAGATGAGTTTAATGGACGAACTTTAATCGAAACTCTACTAGAACCTACTAGAATTTATGTAAAAGAGTTCAAAGCAAACAAAGATAAAATCAATGCTTTAGCACATATCACAGGTGGTGGGATTATTGAAAATCTTCCAAGAGTACTTCCAGACCATTTAAGAGCAAGAGTTGAAAAATCAAAAGTGAGAGTATTACCAATATTTGAACTTATGGGAAAACATGTAGAAGAAAATGAGATGTATAGAGCATTTAATATGGGTGTGGGGATGATATTTGTTGTAAATCCTGCAAATGTTGAAGCTGTACTTGCGAATACAGATGGATACGTTATTGGAGAGATTATCACAGGTGATAAAGGGTGTGATTTAGTCTAAAAGACTATCTCACCTCTTCACTTTTAAACTCTTAACTCTTAATTTCCAATGGTAAAGTTATGGTGAACATAGCTCCAAAATCACTATTTTTTGCATTTAAAGTACCATGTAAATGTTTTTCAATTATCTCTTTACTCATATAAAGTCCAAGTCCTGTCCCTTGAGATTTATGTTTAGTAGTAAAATAGGGATCAAATATTTTTACTAAAATATCTTCTGGTATCCCACCACCATTATCTGTTATAGTGATAATAGCTTTATTGTCATTTTTTTCTAAAGCAATTTTTACAAAAGGATTTTCTACCTTTTTATGGATAAGAGCATCCTTCGCATTATTGATAAGATTGATGATAACTTCTGAAAGTTCCCCTATAACCATCGTTATTTTAATTGGTTCAATAGTATCTATTTCATTAATAAGTTTTATATGATTATTTTGCAAAGATGCTTTTATAATATCAATAGCATTATGAAGTCTATCTTGTAAAATAACCTCTTTCATCTCTTTTTTTTCTTTAATATAATCTCTAAAAGTATCAATAGTCAATGAGAGATGTTTTGTTGTCTTAACAATATTGTTTAGCATCTCATTTTCTTTTTTATCATCAAGTATACCAAATTCTTTCTGCATCAATATGCCACTAGCTGCGGTACTAATAAGACTTAGTGGTTGTCTCCATTGGTGAGCAATATTTCCTATCATCTCTCCCATTTGAGCATTTTTAGTTTGATCAGCTATAAACTTTTGTTGCTTTTCTTTTAGTTCTTCATTTTCTTTTTCTACACTAATATCACTTATATAGCCTATATAATGTGTAATAACTCCCTCTTTATTGCGTACTACTATAGTGTTATCTGTTACCCATTTGAGTTTATTAGTTTTTGTTAAAACTCTATATGGTTGGTGTTTAAAATAATCTTTTTGATTTATACTTCCCTCTTTTACCTCTTCTGTAACTCTTTGTATATCGTCTTTATGAACACAATCTCCATACGTGATAGTTTGATTGAGGAATTCATCTTTTTCATATCCTAGAAGCTTACTTACACTATTAGAGACATAATCAATGCTCCAGTTTGAATCATTATTCCATTTGAATAAAACGGATTCACCTTTATCAAAAAGAGAGAGCAGAAGGTTTTGCTCTTGTGTAATCTCTTTAAGATTAAGATTCAAATTAGCAAGTTTTTGTTTTGCATGAATCTGTTTAATAATAAAATAAAATATTAAAATAGATAGGATAAACATAGCAGATTGAACAATAAAAGTATTTCTGATAGTTGAGTTTAAAATAGGACTCTTTTCATAAGAGACAATCCACGCTAAAACTTTATTTTCAAGTGGATTTTTGATAGGTAAAAAAGAGATAACTTCAAGTTTATCTATATTATTGTGTGGGGTTACACAAAGAGAGAAAGGGTTCCCCTTAGAGATTTTACTGTTAATCTCCTCACTATAAGGAGCTAACTTTTTCCCATTCTCCTCTATACATCTTTTTTTATTGTGGATATCTGTAAGGGTAAGCATATAATTTTTATTTTCACTACTTTGTACATATTTTAAGATGAGGTCATCTCTTTTCCATGTATTAGTTTCAAAAATCTTTTTATCAACAATAAAATGGGAGTGAATATTACTAATATGGTTAAGATACCATTGGAAACTATCACTAGAAAAAGAGATCTCTATTGCTCCTATATGATTATGGTTTTTATCAAATATTGGATAAACATTTCTAAAAGCATGGGCAGTTTTCCCTTGTGCAAATCCTCTAAAAATTTCTTTTGTTTTATTTACATAGGCAAAATCAGCTCTATCTTTTGTTAAATCATCTCCAAATTTTGAGATTTTGTGGGCTCTATAAAAGACTCTATTATTAGGAAAAATAAAATGATACTGTAGAACTCCCTCCTCTTTAAATATCTTATACATAGGAGTTACTAACTTATGAAACTCTTCTCTAAGTTCATTTTGTTTTTGAGGAGTGGATGCGTATGCAAGCTTCAAAATCTCTATAATCTTATCATTTGAGATAGTTATAGCATAAGAAGAATCAGCAACTTTTTTTTGAGTTTCTAATAAAACTTTATAGTGAGTTGAAAGAATGTTAAGTTTATTTTCTAAAACAATTCGTGTAGTATTATTTAAATTTGCGGAGGTCATATAATATATAGCCCCATTAAATCCAAGAAATAATAGTATTAATAATATAATCTTTGGTTTCATCTTCTACCCTTTTTGTAAGACAGTAGATAATTTTACAATAAATAATATTTTATTTAGTATAACTATTTATTCACTTTTTGATAAGACTACCTTATTTCTTCCTTTCTTTTTCGCTTCATATAATGCAATATCAGCATCTTTATAAAGAGTTTCTTTATCGTAAATCTCAATAGCTCGTTGACATACCAATCCAATTGAAACTGTGATATGTTTATCAATTGAACTAAAATTATGCTCTATAGTTAACTCTTCAATAGAGCTTCTTATATAGTTAGCAAATTCAAATGCTTTAGTTCTATCATCTGCAGTAAAAATAATAGCAAATTCCTCACCACCTAGTCTAAAAGCTAAATCATCAACTCGCTTGAGAGAATTCTTGAGACATTGAGCTACAGCTATAAGAACATCATCTCCTTTACTGTGCCCATAATTATCATTGTATTGTTTAAAAAAATCAATATCTAAAATCATCATACAAATAAGAAGATTCTTTCTTTTCGCACCATTTATAATTTTTGGAAACATTGTATTAAAGTATCTTCTATTAAAAATATGGGTTAACCCATCAGTGATAGAAAGCTCTTCAACTTTTTTCTTATCTGTGATATTTTGTCTTATTGCTGTATAACCAATTTTCTCTTTTTTCCTATTGTAGATGGGAGAGATAGTAGCTTTTACCCAATAATCTTCTCCACTTTTTGTAAGATTATGGATTTGACCTTTCCATATTTGATTGTTTAGAAGAGTATTCCACATCTCTGTATAAAAAGTAGCATCAGTATCTGGATTTTTTATAATTCTATGATTTTGTCCTATAAGTTCCTCTTTTGAATAACCACTTACATCACAAAAAGCCTGAGAAAGAGATGTTATATTTCCATTTAAATCAGTTGTTGAGGTGATAACAGTTTCATCTATAAGTTTTGTATATTGTTGAAGTCGTTCGTGGGATCTTTCAAGTTTAGAGATAAGGTTATTAAAACCAAAGTTTACAACAAAGAAAACAATTATAATTGAGAGTGAAAATACGAAAAACATATTTTCAGCAAAAGTCTTAAAATTATCTTTTTGTAGAGTTAAATCTTGGAAGAATACAAATTTTGCAACAACTTTTCCACTATAATCAGGAACGTCAAAAGAGAAAATAGAGATATTTTTCCCCTCATATGAGATGTCAAATTTTAAAGGGAGAGTTGCTATATCAGGAAGGTACCGCAAAATTCTACTATCTGATATATTCGTATATAGTAAAGAGTTATTTTTAGATTTTAATTTTGTTGAATAAACATCAAGTAAGGCATCAACAGAATTAAAAAATGTTACAACATCTATTATCTTTTTAGGAGAAATTCCTAGCTCAAAAGCACCGATATAACTATCTTGATAAAACAATGGGATGAAAATTCTATAAGAAAAACCATGTAGTCCAACTTCAAATCCAGAGATAATAGTTTGTTGTTTATGTACTTTTGTTACCATAGGACGAATCTTCGCAATATCATCGTCATAAAATTCAACTTTATGAAGCCGAAGAAATGTAGTTCCATCTTTTCTATGGAAGTGAAATTGCTCTAGATAGGGATCATCAAGTTTTAATTCATTGTATTTATCTTTTGAAAGAGTTAATAATTTTTCTCTATCATTTGAAGCTATAGCTTTGAGCATATCATTAGTAATAAACTTTTTTGCAACAATTGTATATGTGTCAATGAAATTTCTTTCTATATTTTTTTCAAAAGAATCCTTTATCTTATCAAAATGAATTTGATTTGTTTTTTCTAGTTCATCACTTTGGTACTGATAAAAAAGATAAAAGAAAGTTCCAAATGATAAAAGAATAATCGATGTGATAAAGAGTAATGTTTGGTTTTTAATACTAAGCATTTTTATAATATTTCCTTTGGTAAAGTTTGAACTGGAGCTGAGAAATAATAACCTTGAGAATATTCAACCCCCAAAAATTTAAGAGTTTTCAGAATATTTTCATCTTCTACAAATTCAGCTATTGTTTTAATATTCATCTGTTTTGCAAAACTAATAATAACAGATACAACAGCATATGATTCTTTATTTTCGTGAATATCTTTGATAAGGGAACCATCTATTTTTATAAAATCGGCTTTGAGTTTGATAAGATATTCAAAATTACTATAACCACTTCCAAAGTCATCAATAGCTATTTTACAACCATACGATTTCACTTTTTCAACAAAGCTAAGTACCTCTTCATAGTTTCCATCAATAGATTCAGATTCAACTATTTCAAAAACAACCCTTTCTCCAATCCCATCATATCGTAAAAGAAGCGATAAAATAAGTTCATTTATCGACTTGTTTACAATATCTTCCATCGTGATATTGATAGAAAATTCCTCTTCCCGATTACTAAAAGTTTCAAAAGTTTTTTCTAACATAATAGTTGTAAGTTGGATATATTGTTTTGTTTTTTTAGCAATATCAAGAAAAAAATAAGGAGAGATAACCTTTCCATCTTCCCCAATCATCCTTACAAGAGCTTCATATTTTTCATATTTGTTAGTTTTATTATTAACAATAGGTTGAAAAAATGGGACTATTTTATCATTAGCAATAGCATTTTTAATTTTTTTAGCCCAAAAGATATTTTTTTCATAGAGTGTATTTAAAGAAATTTGATCATTATAAACAATAAAGTTCTCTTTTTTATTTCTTGAAATTCTAAGAGCCATATCAGCTGTTAATCTTATTGAAGAAGAATTCTCAAAACTAATTCCACAACTCATAGTTAAATCTATCTTTTCATCATTTATAGTAAATGTTTTTTCTTCAAGTTCTTTTAGAATTTCACCTATTATTACAATAAAATTTTCCTTATCTGTTGTATCACAAAGGATAACAAACTCATCTCCATTTTGTCTATAAATATCTCCATCTTTACATAACATTTTTGTGATTTTTTGCAATCTTTTTGCAAATTCTTGTAAAGCAGCATCCCCAAAATGATGCCCATAAAAATCATTTATTTGAGAAAACCCATCTATATTGATAAGAGCAAGGGCTGGATTTTTGCAATTTTTAAGGTCACTATCAAGTCTTGTTCTTGATGCGAGGGAGGTTAATGAATCAAAATTAACCATATCTAGTAGTTGTTTCTTTTGATCTATAAGCTCTGTTATATCTCTTCTAATTGAGAGATATTCAATTGTCTCTCCATACTTATTTGTAACAGGGGTAATAACAGCATCTGTCCAATAATAACCACCATCTTTTGTTTTGTTTTTGACTATCCCTCTCCACACTTGTCCATCTTCAATCGTTTCCCAAAGATTTTTAAAAGCCTCTTTTGGCATATCTGGATGTCTTACAATACTATGTGGTTTTCCTATAAGTTCATCATGGGTATAGCCACTTGTTTTTTCAAAAGATTCATTTGTATAGGTGATGATTCCTTTTAAATTTGTTTTACTTACTAAGTTTGTACCATTTATAGATTTTATATAGGCACTATTGTACGAGGTAGTGTCTAGAAGCTCTTTAAATAAATTATTGAACTCCTCGGCTATTTTAGAAAGTTCGTTATTTTCTGAGATGATCTCATTATAGTTTTCATGATTCTTTATCGCTTTTATAGACTTTCTTAGGTGTAGAAGAGGATTTAAAAAAAGAGATTTTGTAGCTTGTCGTGATACAAAAAGAGAAAGTAATAAAGCTATTATACAGATAGCTAGAAATTTGATATAGAGTAAATTTCTTTGATGATTTATTATGGTTTGATCGATGATATGATTAGCATAGAGTTTTGTATTACCATCATATACAAGCGAATCTACAATCTTATTATTTTTATTTGTTTGGATATTTGTTTGGATAATCTTATCTTTTCCAGCATCAAAATAGATAGGATAGTTAAGTGTTTTATTAAGTAAAAGAAGATCGTTAACACCCAAGAAATAAGCAGTTTTTACATAACCAACAACTTTTTTTTCATTTAATATCTCATGGGTAAAACAAAATCCCAACTGATTATCTTGAAAGTTAGAATTGAGTCTAGTTAGACATTTGGATTGTGTGAAAATACTCTCTTCAATAAGAGGTGTTTTATTTTTATCTATAAAATATTTTTTTCCATTTTCACTAATCGTATATCCTCTAAAATAGGTATGAAATTGAGTTCCATTTTTAATCAAAGAGTAGCCCGTATCATTGAAAAGTATTATTAAAGATGAATCTTTGTTAGAAAGAACTCTATCTGTATGTATTAAAAGTTGTTTTAGTGTTGCATCATAAATCTCTTTTGATTGAACTTTATTAAGAAGAGAGAGTGATTCAATAACTTTATTATTCTCTGCAAGAGCAAGGGTGTTTTTAGTCACCTCTTTTTCAATATTTTGAATATAGGAGATTATCTTTTCCTTATCACTTGCGAGTCTAAGTTTTACTTTTTCATCATAAAGTTCATTGATAGTTGTAAGATAAAGGTAACCACCTGCAACCAATGTAATAAAAAATATCCCAAAAGTTTGCAAAAATAATTTAAGATAAGTACTCATTGATTCCCCTCCCTTTTTTTAATACAATTGAACTAAAATCTATATTCTAATCCATAAATAAAGCTAAAAGAATTATCTAAATTAACAGAAGTAGGTGTTGTATTTGTTTTTGCTTGAAGATTATATTTTAGATATTCAAACTCCATTCTTGAAAAAAAGTTTTCTGAATATTTGTATCTCTTCCCTATATGCACCCCATAAAAATTTCCATCATTTGATTTATCTATAATATTAAAATTTGTTTTTGTACTATCATTGAAAGTTGCCGTTGCACTTCCCCCAATAAATCCTATATAAACACTTCTTGAACCGGTTCCACTTATTGGGATATTAAAAGTGATACTTTTACTTTTAAGGTCTAAATTATTTGACGTAGCATTAGAAATTTTCCCTATAAGCTCAAAATCATATATTGGCACCCCTGCATACAAACTATATCCAAGAGCACTCTTATCTAAAGATTCACTTGCAATTTGGTAGTTGTAGCTTCCATCAACTCCAATAAAAAAGTTAATTTCAGAACTATCAAGTTTTGTATCATCAAGATATTTTTCATTTGGTTCATTAGCAAATAAGCTAAGTGCTAATACTAAAAGGGGTAAAGTTTTTTTCATCATTGTATTTTCCTAATTTTTTAAATATTTAAATCATAAAGTTCTTTGAAGATATAGGCTTCTACTATATCTTCAAAATATCTTTGCATTGGGGCAACTAAAACAGCAATATTTTTCTCCATAAAAGGCCAAACATATTCCCCTTGGTCTTTTACTATAACGACATCGATAAGCTCTTCTATCTCTTCCCAAGTTTTATAAAATTGTTCGTTGGAAGCTCTCCCCTCATTCATATCAAAAAGGAGCCAACTTTGAGCATCATTTACAGAGCTTATTTGCCCCTCTTCTAAATCTTCACTGTCAAATGGTATTAGTATTTTCATATTCTTTTTTTTATCTCTTTTTTTAAATTTTCTATATCACAAACAGCCTCACTAAAATGGTCACTAAATCCCCAATTTACAAGGATACAATCGATACCAAAATCATTCGCTGCATATAAATCTTTTTTACTATCCCCAACTAAAATAGAGCACTCTTTTTTTGTTCCAACAGTTTGACATACCAAAGAAAGGATATCCCCTTTTGGTTTTGGATGTTCCACCATATCAGCCCCTGCAATAAAACTAAAATGCTCTTTTATCTCTAAAAAGTCAAGCATTTTGTGCGCATAGATACTATTTGCATTTGTAGCGATACCAAGCTTATATTCATCTTTTAGCTCTTCTAAAAGTTCTTTAATCCCATCATAAAGGATAATATCACTGATACAATGCTCATCATAATACTCTGTGAAAAGTTTTGTTTGTTGTTCTGTGAAGTGAGTCGTTCCATAAAAAAACTCTGCACCATTGATTGAAGGGTCATTTAAAGCTACCAACATCTCACTTTTTTCAATTGAATGAAGCCCCAAATTTTTCCGTACAAAGTTGATAGTATTGGTTATCACATTTCCACTATCAATAAGCGTCCCATCCATATCGAATATTATTAATTTCATATTTCTATATTATCCAAACTTATATTAAAATATTTCAAAACTTCAGTTCTTAAATATTTTGCATCCCCTTTAATAACATCTTCAAATTGACCATTGTTGAAAGTGCGTTGCCTTTTTGCTAAGCCATTTGTAGCAAAAGCAATTTTTTCCTCTAATCTTTTTTTGTCAATTTTTCCATCAAGATATTCAAGAGTCTCTTTTAATCCAATTGCTCCCATTGGAGGAATATCTCTTTTGTATTTTTTTTCAAGAAAAATAACTTCATTAATAAGTCCATTTTCTATCATCACTTTTGTCCGAAGTGCTATTCGTTGTCTCAATATTTCTCTATCCCAAACAATTTCAAAAAGTTTAATCTCATTTTTTGGAATCGTTGCAATTGGGGGATTGTTTTTAAAATAGAGAGTTGGAATGATGCCAGTTTGAAGATATAAACTAAGGGCTTTTTCTATCCTATAACTATCTTGTGGTTTGATATCTTCCATATACTGTTTATCTAGTTTGTAAAGATATTCATAAGCTTGTGGTAAATCAAGGAGCATTTGAGTAGTTTGCTTTGCAACATCAAAAGATATTTCGGGACTAGAAGAGATACCATCTATCATTGTTTTGAGATAAAAGCTAGTTCCCCCAACAATGATGATGTTTTTGTTGTTTTTGTTAGCAAACTCTTTTGCTTTTTGGTAGATCTCTATAAATTTCATAACATCAAATTTTTCATTTGGATATATTTCATCAATCCCAAAATGAACTATTCCATCTCTTTCCTCTATTGTGGGTTTTGCTGAACTTACATCTATCTCTTTATAAATAGAGAGGCTATCAAGTGAAAGTATAATACTATTTGTCTCTTTGGCTAATTGTATTGATAGAGCTGTTTTTCCAGATGCTGTTGGTGCGATGATTGCTATTTGTTTCATAAAGGGGATTATAGTTAAAGCCGACTAAAGCCCCCTTTAGAAAAGTTGATTATTTTGCGAAAATGACAGTGTCTAGAGTTTGTTGTTCTAAGCTTTCTCTAAATCTTTTTGAAGCATCTTCCAGTGCACTTTCAGGTGAGGTTGATGACCTACCAAGTGTTGTAATGATTTTATTTGATACCACTTTTCCATTTGAGATGACACTTAACGTTGTAGAAACTTTTGCAATATTCCAACCACTTGCCATACTGTATTTTGGTGAAGTAGTAAGGTTTATTGAGATATCACTATTGCTAGCATTAGAAGATATTTTAAATTTATTTTGATTTAACATATCAACTAAGTTATCTACAAAATATTTTTCATTCTGATTTGTTGTTACATTTATCACACAATTACTTTTTATATCATCAAGTTTATCCATATAGCTATCATATTTTTTTGTATAAGTTGCATATGGAAAATCGTTATTGATAGCATTGAGTACTATAGTTTGAGCTTTAGCCTCTTTTAAAAGTGGGTACATATCTTGTAAAATATGAATTTGATCAAGTTTTGCTTTCCCCTCAAGTGAACTATAAAGTTCATCAGCCCTTGCATCTTTTGAATCAAATTCCCCTTTTTGTTGCGTAAATAGTTCTTGTCTATTTACTTGCATCAATGTATAAAACTTACCACCAACATTTTCACTATTTTTCACTATTGCATTTGTAAATTTTATCTTTTGCACTTCAACTTTTACATTTTTTGATACATCTTTTGAATATGATGCTTGCCCATCAATTGCTAAAATTGACTTTGTATTTGTTTGAAGTGATGAAGATACAGAGACCACAAGTCCAGCTGCCATAGTATTTAAAGCATTTGTTTTTGCCTCTTCTAAAGTAGATCCTTCCCCCTCACCATATAAATAAAGTGCAGTGTTTGATGGAGCTTGAAGATACCATTGAGGGAGAGGTGTCTCTTTTTTAGCTACCCCACCAACACATCCACTAAAAGCTACTGCTAAAGATATTGCAGTGATTGATTTTTTAAAATTTAGGTATTCCAAAGCCAGCCTTTTCATGTGTTTTTTGTACTAATTGTCCCACTTTTAATGTTGTACCATCACCCTCTTCAATTGTTGCCCAAGTTGTATTTGGTGTGATTTGTTGTGTTGCTCTAAGTTTTACAGCACTTACTGAAACATCACAACTTTCTTTTCCTGTCATTGGGTCTGTTAAAGCATCAAAATTAAGAGCTTTAAAGATTTGGTTTTCTACCACTTTTAAATCTCTTCCGATATTTACTTGTGCTACAACCTCTTTGTCTTTAGCTTTTAATTGAGTGATATATCCTTTCACAGAAAAGTAGTCTGCAAAATCTGCTTCAAGGTCTGGTAATGCTTCAAGCATAGCAGTTTTGATACCACCTACAATTTGGTCATAGTTTGGATTTCTAATTTTACCAATATTTGCACTTTTTTCTAAAGCTTTTGTCATTACAATTTGTCCTGTTTCAACATCAATAATTTTTACAGTCATTGTACTCGTGATAACCATCCCATCAGTTACACTTGCTCCTGCTTGCAAAAGAAATCCTATCAATTTTACAGCATTATTATCTGAGTTCTTTGTAGCATCACCAGCAGCTTTTGCAGCACCTGAATTATCTCTATATTTTTGTTCAACATTATCAATTGAACCAGTTACAATATATTTTGCACCAGAGAGTTTTCCAAATTTTGCAACTGATGCTGGGTCAACTAAGCCACTATCTTGAAATTTAAGTTCAGCATCTATTTTTGACATATCAGCACGACTAAGAAGTTTTGCTCCACCTGAGTTTACTATCAAAGTTTCAATTGGACCAGTTAAAGATTCTGCGAGTTTAGCATCAACAGATCTATTTTCACTATGTGACGTTGTATTCGAAGTACTTGCACCTCCTGCTACGAATCCAGTAGGTCCTACACCAACTCCAACAATAGCAGCACTATCTCTTCTTGAGTTTGAATTTGCAATATCAGCTTTTCCAAAAGTTGAGTTATTTGTGAAGTCAATTACCGCAACTGTAGGCATTGCTGATTTATATTGTGGTAAACAAACATCAGGGACTTGAACCATATTATTTATTTTTGTAGGATATGCTGCGATATCAATCTCATTTTTTCCACAACCAGTGATAAAAGTTACAGCAACTACTGAAAGAAGCGAATTCCTTACGATTTTGTTCATTATGTCATCCTTATTTTGATTTGAAAATATTTTACATTAAAAATAATTAAAAAAACTCTTTTAGTTATAACTTTTTTGTTAACTTTTGAGCAAGTCTTTTAGACTTTCTTTTGGATTTTTTCCATCAAGTATAAGTTTTACTTCATTGGCAATTGGGGTATATATAGTAAATTTTTTTGATAAATTATAAATAGCTTCACTTGTTTTTACACCCTCTGCAACCTCTCCAAGTTCCTCTAAAATAAGTTCAATGGGTTTATTTGTAGCTAACCCAAGCCCCACTCTATAGTTTCTACTTAAAACAGATGAAGCAGTCAAAAACAAATCACCAGCACCACTAAGCCCTATAAAAGTTTCTGTTTTAGTAGTACCAAAATATTTAGAAAATCTTTCCATCTCTACTAATCCACGAGAGATTAAGCTAGCACTTGCATTATGTCCCAATTCTAATCCTGTACATATTCCACTTGCAATTGCTAAAACATTTTTATAAGCACCAGCTATTTCAGCACCTATTACATCATCACTATAATAAGTTTTAATAAAATTTGGAAATAGTGGAGAGAATTCATCATAAAAAGTTTTACTCTGTGAATTTAAAACAAGAGCGGTAGGAAGTCCTTTTTTTACCTCACTAGCAAATGAAGGACCACTAATAAATCCAAGATTTTCTTCTGGAACATATTCCTCGTAAATCTCTTTTAAAAATGAGCCAGTATCTGCTTCTATCCCTTTTGCTGCAACTAGAATTTTTTGTCCACTATATATAAAGTTTTCTTTTAACCAACTCCGTACACTTTGAGCTGGAATCGCAATGATAAGGTATTTACACTGTAAAGCAATATCTAGAGAAACAAAGTTTTTAATATCTCTTTTGGTTCTTGAAGTAATAAACACTTCATTTTTTTGCGAAAGTGCAAAATGTAAAGCTTCTCCCCATTTTCCTGCACCGATTACTGCAATATTTACCATTTTCTCTCCTCTTTAGTGTTTACTCAAATATTTGTTTTGAGAGAAATTTATATTCTACTCCCAAATAATTAAACTCCAAGCTTTTTGCATGAAGCATCAATCTATTGCATTTGATATAGTTCATTCTTTCTTCATCACTTAATGTTTTGCATAGATAACTATCTGCAATTGTATCATCTACTCCATAAATTGGATCACCTACTATTGTATGCCCGATGCTATGAAGATGAACTCTTATTTGGTGTTGTCTTCCAGTTTTTGGAATGGCTTCAACTAAAGTACGATTTGTAGTTTTATCATAACTTATTGGATTTATGAGAGTAAGTGATTCTTTCCCATCATCTCGAACCATCATTCGCACCCCAATCGCTCCATTTTCTTTTTCTATTGGAGTATCTATAATGAGATTATTTTCTATTTTTCCATGAACTAAAGCTAAATATTTTTTGTCATATCTTTTTTCAACAAACATCTCTTTTAAAATCATATCGCTTTTTTTATTTCGTACAATGAGTACAAGTCCTGAAGTTTCTTGGTCGATTCTGTGGGCAAGATTTGCATCTTCACCAAAATGATATCGTATCTCATCGAGTAAAGAATAGGGGGTTTTCTTAGATATTGGATGAACCATAAGTCCAGATGGTTTATCAAAAATTGCAAAATCATCGCAAGTGAAAAGTGGTTTCAATCCTCTTGTTTGCCCCTCAAAAGTAGCAACTTCTATAAAATCAGCAGGGGCAATATCTCCGTAGAGTAATGTTTTTCCATTTCTATCAAAAATACGACTTTTAGAGAGTAATCGTTGAGCGATACTTCTCTCAAATCCCAATTCATTTTGGAGTAAAAATTGTATTTTTTGAGTAGTGGTAAAATTGTATTTTTTGAGGATAAAAGGCAAAATTATCTCCCTATGTAGTTTCTTTTTAGTAAGCCTACTCACGTAGGCTTTAGAATTTTCTTTGTAGAATTGGTTTAAGCAAGTGTTTTTTAATTTTTAACTTTTTAACTTTTCTGCTCGATTAAATTTAACCGATGACCAAACAGATAGAGCGATAAAAAGTATCCCTATAAATCCAGTGACAACTTCAGAGATATGAAATTTCAGGCTCAAAAGCATAATAATAGCTAAAATACCAATTGCATAATGAGCACCATGTTCAAGGTATCTATATTCTGAAAGTGTCTCTTTTTCAACAAGATAAATTGTCATAGATCGTACAAACATAGCACCAATCCCAAGTCCAATCATAATTACAACAATATCTTTCGTAATAGCAAAAGCTCCAATAACACCATCAAATGAAAAAGATGCATCTAGAACTTCAAGGTAGATAAATCCACCAATAGAGCCTTTTTTAACTAAATCAACTGCACTTGATTCTGGTTTTTCATGTTCGATTAAACTCCCAATCATATTGACACCAACATAAACGATAAGTCCCCAAATACCAGCAGTGAGAATAGTTAGTTTTTCAGCATCCTCAACTAACGATAAAGAGAACATCAAAGTAAGAAGAGCTATAAAAAGTGATATAGATTCAACTCTTCCTAAAACTCCAAGTTTCTCTTCAAGAGTTCCAAGCCAATGGATATCTTTTTCATTATCAAAAATAAAGTTTAAAAATACCATTAAAAGAAACATTCCACCAAAAACTGAAACCTCTCCATGATGTGAAGTAAGTGCAGCAGAATAAGCATTTGGATCACTAATAGCTAAGTTCCAAACACCTAAAATACTCATGTCAGCAGTAAATGCTACGATAACAAGTGGAAATAAAAGTCGCATACCAAAAACAGCAACTATCATCCCTACAGTTAAAAAAAGCATCCTCCACCATTCATCCCAATCTTTTAAAATTGAAGCATTTACAACAGCATTATCAAATGAAAGTGAAACTTCCATAACGGATAAGACAAGAGCAAGCCAAATCATACTAAGAGCTAAGGCAACTCCACCATTTGAAAATCCCCACCATCCAGCAATGCTAAGAGCTAGAATAGAAAAAATAATTGAGAATCTAAAGTGGTGCATTTAAATTATCTTACAATTTCGGCAAATTTTTTAAATATATATTTGCTTTCGTGCGGTCCTGGACTCGCTTCTGGATGATGTTGTACTGAAAATATTGGTTTATTTTTGTATTTTACACCCTCAATTGTATTATCAAAAAGGTTGATATGTGTAATATCAGCAATCTCAGTAATATTATCAGGAACATTGTAGTTGTGATTTTGTGCAGTTATTTCAACTGTTTTAGATTCGTTTCCTACAGGATGGTTTCCTCCGTGTTGTCCAAATTTAAGTTTGTAAGTATCATATCCATGAGCGATACTTAGCATTTGATGCCCAAGACAAATAGCAAACATAGGGATATTTTTATCTATTAGTTTTTGGATTTGTTCTTTTTCATTTGTTAAAGTCAAAGGATCACCAGGACCATTACTTAAAAATATTCCACCAATCTCACCAGCTTCAAATCGTGCGATTAAATCATCAGCTTTAAAAGTATTTGGGATAACTTCAACTTCAAGTCCAGCTTCAACTAGCTCATTTAAAATATTTCTTTTTACCCCAAAATCAAGAACAACTACTTTTTTATCACTCATCATAGCTTTATTATAGTCCATAATTGAATGATTCCAAGCACCATATTTATGGATATATGGGACTTTTGTACTTACTTGATTGATATAATTAATCTCTTCAATTCGTGGGCTAGAAGCTAAAATATTTTTTAATTCTTCTTTATTAGAAATTTCTGTAGAAGCTATCATCATCATAGCACCTTCATCTCGTATCATTTTTGTAAGATATCTTGTGTCGATATTGCAAATACCTAAAACACCTTGCTCTTTTAACAGGGCACTTAAAGGTTTTTCCCCTCTAAAATTTGAGTAAGCTTCATTGTATGCTCGTACAAGTATCCCTTTGCTATAAGCAATTTTTGACTCGTTGTCAGCTGCATTTACACCAACATTTCCAATTTCAGGCATTGTAAAAGTGATAAATTGTCCAGCATAACTAGGATCAGTTGTAATCTCTTGATACCCTGTAAGTGAAGTATTAAATACTATTTCTCCAACACTAGTTCCACTAGCACCAAAGCTATCAGCTTCTAAAAAAGTTCCATTCTCGAGATAAATATAAATTTTTTCCATTATAACAATCCTTTTTTTATTAGTTCTTCCTCATATAGTCTTTTGAAAATTAAGTCATAATCTTCAGTCCCTGGGATAAGTTTTCGTTTGTAATTTTTGATTTTTTCATAAGCTAAACCATCAGCTTCATCATATCCTTTGATAAACGCAGAAATAGCATTTGCAATAAGATTTTTTACTTGATTGTCCGAAACTGTAAAGTGGATAAAGTCCTCTTCATATAAAAAGTCCATAATATTATGGGCAATATTTGAAAATCTATCTTCAAAATTAAGATTTACATCAAATTCATTTGCCAATCTTTTTTTTGTCATCCAAAAGAGTTGTTTAAAATCTGCATTGTAAAATTGGATATCATCTTCCATATTTTCTAAGATTATATTTACTTGTTCATCTAGTTTTATCTCTTTTTCTATATCTTCAAGTAAAATTCTTTCACACTCTTCAGTTATAGCCATTCTATCTTTTCTTAATTCTATAAAATCGCTATTGATTAAATCTTTTGTTATCTTTCTAGCTAAAAAGTTTGCATGTTGTTTTCGTAATTTCATTGTTATTTTCCTTCCTTCAATTATGCCTTTGGCATATAATTTACGGTTCCGTGCTTAAAAAAGTGAAGCAGTTCACTTTTTCTTAGCAGCCCTTATCTTATAATTGTATCTTCTCTCTCAGGTGAAGTTGAGATAATTCCCACTTTTGTTTTTGTTAAAGCTTCAATTTTTGTGATATATTCTTTTGCTTCAGGAGGTAACTTGTCAAATTCTCTACACCCAACAACACTTTCCCAACCTTTAATCTCTTCATAAATTGGTTTTACATTTTCTAAATCATTTGGTACATAGTCTATAGTCTCACCGTTAAGCTCATAAGCAACACAAATCTTAATCGTATCAAATCCATCTAAAACATCAAGTTTCATCAACGCTAATTGGTCACAACCATTTAATCTACTTGCATATTTAACTGCAACAGCATCAAACCAACCACATCTTCTTTTTCTTCCTGTTGTTGTTCCAAATTCTTTTCCAACACTTGCCATTGTCTCACCATCATCACCAAAATCCTCACTAGGAAATGGACCATTTCCAACCCTTGTACAGTACGCTTTTGTGATTCCAGTAATAGTTCCTATATCTTTTGGGTTAAGCCCAAGTCCAGTACAAGCTCCAGCACTTACTGTATTTGAACTTGTAACATAAGGATATGTTCCATGATCAATATCAAGCATAGTTCCTTGTGCCCCTTCAAGTAAAACTCTTTTATCATTTTCTAAAGCATCCCATACAAAATTTGTAGTATTGATGATAAAAGGTGAAAGTTTCTCTGCATACTCATCAATTTGAGTTTTTAACTCTTCCCTTGATGGTAAAACGATATCAAGTGCATCAAAAATAATTTTATTTTGAGTGAAATAACTAACAATATTTTCAAGTAATTTTGTAGGATTTAAAAGTTCTCCAACTCTATGACCCACTCTGTTTATTTTATCAGAGTAAGCAGGGCCGATACCTTTTCCAGTTGTTCCTATTGCACTTGAACCTTTAAGTTTTTCTCGTGCAATATCAATTAAACTATGATACGGAAGGTTAAGTTGCGCTTTTTCACTTATAAAAAGTCTCCCTTTTAGATTTGAAAATTGTTCCATCTCTTTGATAAGTGATGGTGGATTTAAAACAACACCATTTCCTATAACATTTGAAGCATTTGGATTTAAAATACCAGATGGAACTAGATGAAGTGCATATCGTACACCATCAACCCAAATAGTATGCCCAGCATTGTGTCCACCTTGGCTTCTACAAACTACATCATACTCTTGAGCTAGTTTATCAACTATCTTCCCTTTACCTTCGTCACCCCATTGAATTCCTACAATAATATCTGCTTTACTCATCTTATAATCCTCTCTTTAATCTTTCAAAATTTTTAATAAATTATCAGTGCAAAGTGCAAATCCTAAAGATTCTACACCATCACTCTTATAGCTTCCACCTTTTGCGATGGTTTCATTTCCCTCTATCGCTCTAAAGTAAATATCATCATAATATTTCATACTATCATAGTAAAGTGGCGAAATGATTGCATTTTTGTACTCTAACTTTCCAATGATTTGGATAAGTTTCATCACTTCATCTTTTAAAGATTCTGGCAATTTATGATAAAGTTTTTCTAAATCCTCTTTCGTTTGTGCATAAATCAAACTATCTAACCACTCAATTTTCAAATCAAAAAGTTTATTTATTTCACCATTTTTAAAATAATCAAGCGGTATATTAAACTCACTAGCTATAATTTTTGGGATATTGATATTTGCCACTTGAAGAAGTGGATTGATATTTAATATACCAAATATCTCACTTGTAAGATTGATAACATCACTTATCTCTTCATGTTCAAGCCATTCACACCCAATTTGATAATTTTCAATCGATGGATACAAAAATATTGGTTGGATATAAAACCATTTTTTATGGTCTGTTGTACGACCCAATCTTTTTGTGATAATTCTTGCTACATCAAGTGTACTATCAGCTCTAAGTGTTAGTTGGTTGTTATCTGTATCATTGAGTTTGATAAGTTTTGTTTCATCATCAATACTTTGATGTCCAGAATATGAAAAGTTTGGTGTAACAATCTCTAAAAAACCAAGTTTATCAAAAAAATTACTTACAGTATTTTCTAATATTCTTTTCTTTTTCGCTATTTCACCAAAATAAAGTCTACACCCATCAGGTATTTCGTGTTCAAAAATCATTAAAACATATTCTCCATAAACACTTTGTTTGCTGTTCCATCAAATTTTCTAATTCCAAGCTCATCAAGAGTTTTTTCAACTGCATTAACTGCCCAAGCAGCTTCAAAAGGAGCTACAAGTCCCATATGGTTGATTCTGAAAATCTTACCATTAAGGTCATCTTGTCCACCAGCAATATTTGCATCGTATTTATTTTTTAAAATTTTTCTGATTTCATTTGCTTGTTCTGTGTAGATTGTAGTCATAGCATCTGCTGGATTTTTAGGATAAATCGGAAGACCAATCGCTTTAAGTGCTTCTCTTGTAGCTTTTGCTCTTGTTGCCGTGTCACTATAAAGTTTATCAAATCCATCAGCTTTGATTTTCTCTAAAATAGCTCCAAGACCAATGATAAGTGTCGTAGCTGCTGTCCAAGCTGTTGTATTTTTTCTTTGATTTTTCAGTTCAATTGCAAGATTAAAATAATACCCTTTTGGATTTGCTTCGATTTTTGCAACCGCTTTATTACTCAATCCAATCATAGCAAGACCAGGTGGCAACATAAGTGCTTTTTGACTTCCTGTGATAAGTGCATCAATATTTGTAGTATCGATTTTTTCAACACCTACAGCAGTAATCCCATCAGCAATAATCATAATATCACTGTTGATCTCTTTTACCCTTTTTGCTATCTCTTCAACTGGATGTCTAAGACCTCCAGCACTTTCACAAATTTGGATACAAATAGAGTCAATTTGGCTATCATTTTTGATAATCTCAACTATCTCATCAGCTGAAACTGGCGTATCCCAAGGATTTTTTATCTCTATATTTGGAATATTCATAGCTTTGCAGATTTTTCCAAATCTCTCCCCAAATTTTCCACTATTTACGGTAAGTGCTTTTTTATTTGTTAAGTTTATAACACAAGCTTCCATAGCTCCTGTTCCACTTGATGCTAACATTAAAGCTTCTGGCATATTAAGGATTTCTAAAAGAAGTTCTCTAGTATTTTTAAAAATAGCTTCAAATTCTGGAGTTCTATGATGGAGAGTTTCTGTAGCCATAGCGGCTCTTACAAATTCTGGTACTGGTGTTGGTCCTGGAGTTAGTAACATTTTTTCCTACCTAATTATAAATATTTTTTAAATTTTGACTAAACATTACAAAAGGCACCTAAAATTTAGGCACCTTTGTTATTGGTGGATTATGCCAAAAATTTAGTTAAGAGAAGATTAGTGGGAGATTTACAAGTTGAAACTCTTTAGCAAATTACTACAGATTTTATCTCGGTAAACTCCTCTAAAGCAAACCTTGGACCCTCTTTTCCTATTCCACTTAGCTTCGTTCCCCCATATGGTTGGATATCGAATCTTAAAGTTGGGATATCATTTACAACAACCCCTCCACAATCGGCTTCATCGATAAATCTTCGTGTTTGTCCTAAATCATTTGTAAAGATACTAAATTGAAGTCCATAAGGGGAATTATTCATTTTTTCTATCGCTTCATCATAGCCATCTACTCTTATAAGGCTTACTATTGGAGCAAAAACCTCTTCACAGATTATTTTCATACGGTCAGTAACTTCAATCATCACCGTTGGATGGAAATTAAGCCCTTCATATTCATTTCCACAAAGTACTTTTGCCCCTTCATTTATAGCACTTTGTACCCAAGAAACAGCTCGTTCAAGTGATTCTTCATTTATAAGAGGACCTGCAAAAGTATCATCATCATACGGGCTTCCAACTTTTAGTTTTAAAGTTTCCTTTTTTAAAGCGGCTGCAAATTCTACATAAATATCACTATGAATATAAATCCTTTGCAAACTAATACACACTTGCCCACTATTGACAAATGCTCCATAAGCACATCTCTTAGCCGCAAGTTCAATATCCGCTGTTTTGTCGATATAAGTTCCAGCATTTCCACCAAGTTCTAAAGCTACTTTTTTTATCCCAGCAGTTTTTGTGATGATATTGCCTACAGGAACACTTCCAGTAAAACTAAGCACTCGTGGAATATCACTTGAAACAAGTGTACTTCCAACTTCTACATCTCCATACACCAAACTAATCGCATCTTTTATAGCAAATGGACTTTCCACAAAAAGCTTCACAAATTTATAAGCAGTCAAAGGTGCTTCTGGAGTTGGTTTTAAAACAACTGCATTTCCAGCTACAAGTGCAGGGGCAATTTTATGAGCTACAAGATTCAGGGGAAAATTAAATGGCGTGATACAAGCAACAACTCCAACAGGAACTCTTGTATAGTAAGCCATCGTTTTTTTACCACTATTCATAGCATCCGTATTTAAAGTATGCCCATCTAGATTTACCATAGCATAGATAGAAAGCTTTACTGTTTCGATACATCTCTCCACCTCAATTCGAGCAAATGTGATGGGTTTTCCCACTTCATCTGTGATAGTTTGAGCAATATCCTCTTTCTCTTCTTCAAGCTTCATAGCTACATCTTCAAGCCAAGCTATCCTTTGTGAAAGGGGTGAAGCTTTTGTATCTTTTGAAGCATTTTTTGCTATCTCTAAAGCTTTTAGAGTATCTTCTTTTGTACATTTTGGATATTTTGAAACTACCTCTTTTGTGTATGGATTCACTATCTCTTCTAAATCCTCTCTGTTTTCTTTCTGGCTACCAAAAAATATTTTTGCTGTCATCCTTCCCTCCAAATTATTACATCTCTCATCGCATCTCCCCAATCTCTATCAAAATTTTTTTCGATATAGCTCACTTTATGGGGTATCTTACACTTTGTACAATCTTGATGGATAAACCCATCAACTCCTACTATCTCTCCACCAAATCTACTCTCTATCTTACAAAAACTTTTTGATTTTGTAAGTCTAAAAAGGGGACAGGCACAAAAATAACAATTGAGATGTTCCATCTCGTGACATTTTTTATTTTCTTGATACAGCAAGCAAAAATCAGGCTCATTTTGAACCATATTGTCAAAATCAAAATACTCTATGATTTCACTATCGCTTAAGTGTGTAAGCTTCGTCATAATATCGTGATGTTTTTGTTTGTGTTGAGTTATCCATTGTTCGTAAGTCATAGGAAACTATACTCAAAATTTCGTAAAGTTTTCTTTAGTTTGTATCTCTTATAAGTTTCATTTCATATAGAAATGATACAATTTTTGTATGATATTTGAATATGATGAAGATAAAAGTAAATCAAACAAACTAAAACACGATATTGATTTTGATGAAGCTAAACTGTTGTGGAAAGATGATAATAGGATAGAGTTCAAAGCTTCTTTTGAAGATGAAGAAAGATTTATCAATATTGGGAAAATACACAATAAGTTTTATACTATTATCACAACTTACAGAGAAAATAAAATTAGAATAATATCAGCAAGAAAATCAAGAGAAAAGGAGATTGAAATCTATGAAAGCTAAAGAATTTGATGAAATATTTGATGCAAATGAAGAAGATATAGTTCAGTATTTAGACTTATCTACGGCAAAACGACCAAATTTAGAACCAAAAAGGATAAATATTGATTTTCCTACTTGGATGGTACAGTCACTTGATGAGGAAGCTAGACATATAGGTGTAAGTCGCCAAGCAGTTATAAAAACTTGGTTATCTGAAAAATTAATGCAAATAGCAAATCAAAGAGTTGCACTATAACTCGATAAAAAATTAAAAAGGTAAAAATAAAATGATAAAAAAATGTTTATTCCCAGCAGCAGGATACGGTACAAGATTTCTCCCTGCAACAAAAGCTATCCCAAAAGAGATGCTTCCAGTTCTTACAAAACCACTTCTTCAATATGGTGTAGAAGAGGCACTAAGTGCTGGTTGTGATACTATGGCGATAGTTACAGGGAGAGGAAAAAGAGCTATTGAAGACCATTTTGACATAAGCTACGAGCTAGAGCACCAAATCAAAGGGACTTCAAAAGAGCATTATCTAAATGAAATACGAGCCATCATAAACAACTGCACTTTTAGCTACACAAGACAAATCGAGATGAAAGGTTTGGGTCATGCAATCCTTACTGGTGAAACGCTTATCGGGCATGAAGATAGTTTTGCAGTTATCCTAGCAGATGACCTTTGTGACAACAACGAAGGGGAAACGGTCTTACGACAAATGGCACATATTCACAAAAGATTTCCTGATTGTTGTGTGGTAGCAATTGAAGAGATAGATAAAAGTGAAACAAATAAATATGGTGTGATTGCAGGGGAATTAATAGAAGATAATCTCTATAAAGTTACAGATATGGTAGAAAAACCAGCTCCAATAGATGCTCCATCAAACTTAGCGATTATCGGAAGATATATCTTAGTTCCTGAAATCTTTGATGCCATACGAGATACAAAACCAGGACGAGGTGGAGAGATACAAATAACAGATGCACTTTTAAAACTTGCACTTAAAGGGAAAGTTTTGGCTTATAAATTTTCTGGAAAAAGATTTGACTGTGGAAGTGTCGATGGGTTTGTAGAAGCTACAAATTATTTTTATAAATCTCTTTAGGGTGTTCCCTTACGTTATGTTATAATTTTTTTAAAACAACAAAGGATATGATACGTTAGTAACTATTGATATTAAAGAATCAGCTCTCGATAAGATTATGTATCTTTTAGAAAATCTAAAGTCAGATGTGAAAATTGTTGGAAAAAAACAAAAAGATACAAAAGATAGTTTTGATTTTATTTCAACCGAGGAATTAGATAACTGTAAAAAAATCTCAAATGACTACAAAAATGGCAATAGAAAAGATTTTGTAGAATATATTTTATAATGTATAAACTCATACTGAACAAAACTGTCTTAAAGTTTATAGACAAACGAACACCAAAAGAAAAAATAAATATCAATAGCAAATTGAAATTGCTTAAAAACAACCCTTAACCGAATTCCCATCTTGATATAAAAAAACTATCGAATTGCGAATTTTATAGGTTACGAATCAATAACTACAGATTTATTTATGAAATAATCGATGATGAATTAGTAATTCTTTTAATTGATGCAAATAACAGGGGCGATATTTACTAACTTTTACTATAAATCTCTTTAAGGAGCTGTATTTTGCTAAGTATTTTAAATGCACATTATCAAAATGACTATAAAATTCTACTTCAATTTAGTGATAATAAAGAGGGAGTTGTTGATTTGAAAGATTTTATCTTAGATGGACAAATAAAACCATTTAAGCAACTTCAAGATATTGAAAAATTCAAATCTTTTCAAGTAGATTATACTTTAAAATGGAATGATGACTTAGACTTAGCACTTGAATATCTTTATTTTAAAACTTTTGAAAAAGATAATTCTTTACAACCAAAGTTTCATAAATGGGGATATATCTAACAGACTAGATTTCAGTAACATACTTTTCAACCAGTTCCCAAGTAACTCTTAATCCTCAATTCAAAATTCAACATTCATAATTTTTCATTATTCAAATAACCCATCTTTAAATCATATACAAACTATTAATCCAACCTGAATTAAGGTAATCATAAAGTAATATTAATTTTTTTTAATATATCTTTAAGTTTAGTATATGTAAGATTGTCGTACAACATTGTGCTAGGTGGGTTTTGTGCATCCTAGATTCCACAATTGTTAAATTTCGAAATTTAAAACAAGGACAAAAAATGACAAAAATGATCAAAATGAGTTTAATCGCTGCTACAGCTGTAGCAGGTATGAGTTCAGTTGCAACTGCTCAAAATCTTGAAGATGCTATCAAAGGTGTTGATGTATCTGGATATGTTGACTATAGAAAAGAAGATATTTCAAAAACTGGTGCAGCTCATAAATCTCTAAATGAGTATTCAGTAAATGTTACTTTAAATTCAAAAGTTAATGATATCGTAACTGCTACTGTATCTGCTGGATTTGATGAAGTAGCATTAGATGATAGCGTTGCTACAGGTACTTCTGCAGGTACTGATACTTCTGCTCCAGTTGGTGTTGATCAAGCATACTTTACATTTAGTTTAGGTGCTACAACAGTAATGGCTGGTAAACAAAATATCCCTTCTGTATTCGTAGATCAAGTAGATACAGTTAAACAAGGTGCTGGTGCAGTTGCATTATACAAAGTAAGCGATACTTTAACAGTTGCAGGTGCTCATTTCTGGAACAACAATATCGCTCCTGATACTAAAACTACTGAATTATTAGCAATCGCTAAAGTTGCTGGTGTTAATGTTGAAGCACATTATAATGCAACTGATTTAGGTTCAAATGCTGCTAAGCCAGAATCTACAAGATTATTCTTAAATGTAAGTGGAGAAGTTGCTGGTGTTAAAGTTTTCGGACAAACTGCACAAGCTGATGCTGATCTTGCTGCTAATAAAGCAAAAGTTACTATCTTAGGTGTTGCAGGTAAAGCTGGTTCAGTTTCATTAGATGCTAAATACTTTATGGCTAAAGATAATAGTACGGCTAATGGAACGGTTGCTATCGATGGTGATGATGATGCAAAAGTTAATGCAAAAGTATGGCAAATGAGTACAAAAACTGCTACAGATATGACAGGTTTCGCTTTAACTGCTGGTATGAAAGTTGCTGACAATGTAGAAGCTAAATTAGTATTTGCTGCAGCTACTGATACAGCTGCTGGTGTTGATACTGATGTTACAGAGTTAATGCCAATGGTTACATACAAAATGTCTAAAAACTTTATGTTACATGCAAGATACTCTATGATGACTTCATCAACAACGGGTGCTTCTGATGTAGATACTGATAAATCAAGATTAGAAGTTAAATATACATTCTAATAAGAATTTATATACTTGCTTTTCAAAAGGTTGGGCTTTGGCTCAACCTTTTTTTATTTCTAAAACTAACTTTCTTGGGTAAATTTTCAAGTAAAAATGTAGATATTTTATACAATCATATTCTTTTTTTTGATATTTAAATGGTTACAATACAGTAATCATTTTATAATAAATGATATTTCAGAAATTTAACAAAACACAGAACAAAATTTAAAACAAGGAACAAAAATGAAAAAATTAACAATGAGCTTAGCAGTAAGTGCAATAGTAGCAAGTGGAGCATTTGCAATTGATACAAGTGTAGGGACTATCTCTGGAGAAATAGGTGCTTATACAACATCTGATTCAAAACAAGATGCTGGATACACAATGGGGTCTGCTTCATTAAATTTTGAAACAAAAGATATGAGTGGATTTAAAGCTGCACTTGGAGTGATGGCAAATGGGAAAATTTCTGAAGAAAATGATGGCGATTATGATGGTGGTAATAGTGAAGATGCTGTATTAAATGTTGCAAATGTT
This sequence comes from Arcobacteraceae bacterium, assembly GCA_028687375.1. GTDB lineage: Bacteria > Campylobacterota > Campylobacteria > Campylobacterales > Arcobacteraceae > CAIJNA01. The sequence continues at coordinate 269,581 of JAQUAG010000001.1, forward strand.
AGTTATTCTACAGAAGGATTTACTGTTATTGCTGGTAGACAAGCTATTGATTTAGAATGGATAGCTGATTATCATGAAGCTGTTGTAGGTGTAGTAAGTGTTATTCCTAATACTACTATCATCCTTGGACATACTGAAAAAATTACTACAAATGCAAATGATGGTGCTTTAAGTAAATTTGCAAAAATTGGTACTGATGGAGCAAATGTTCTTGATGTAACTTATGAGATAGCTAAAACTACAAAAGTAGGTGCTTACTATATGGATGCTCCAGAAGTATTTAGTGCAGTTGGTGCTAAAGTTGAAGCTGAGGTAAGTGGACTTGGTGTAGTTGCTAAATATGCAAAAACTTCTGAGGATACAGCAAATACTCCAAATGGAAGTATTATGGCTTTAGATTTAGCTTATAGCATTGGTGAAATAGCACTCAATGGTGGATATATCAAAACTGGAAAAGATAATGGAATAGGAAGTATTTCAGCTCTTGGAGATAATATCAATCCTTTAGATAGTGGGGAATTGAGTAATGGAAGTGCTAGAGTTTATGGAACTGATGCAAAAACATTATATGTTGGAACAAGTACAACTGTAGCTGGATTTGAACTTGGTGCTCTTTATGGGACTACAAGTTATAAAGGTACAACAAAAGATGAAGATGAATCTGAACTTAACTTAACAGCTTCATGGGAATGTAAATTTGTTAAAAATTTAAATATCAGTGCATTATATGCAAATATCTCTGCTGAAAGTTCAGCTGGTGATAGCTCATACTATTCATTACAAGCTGTTTATAGTTTCTAATAATTATAACTTACTTTTTTCCAAGGTTGGGCTTAGGCTCAACCTTTTTTTATTTCTTTTTTCCAATTATCTTTTTAGTTTCTTGTGCTACAATTTCTTATGAGTAAAAAAGACAAACTAACAAAAGAGATTGATATTTTAAGAGAAAAAAGAAAAGATTGGTTTAATCTAATATTTGGTCTTGCTTCAGCTATTATTGTCATTGTTTATGCGGTAATTTCTGGAGAAAAACCTATTTATGTTTTAGTATTAGCTATTTTTGGATTTTTAGGTGTTGCTTTTTTAAGTATTGTGTACAAAAAAGTTGAAATAGAGATAGAAACTAAACTTGATGAATTGGAAAAGGAGGATTAAAATGGTAGAGATAATAGCTCTTATGATTGCTGCTGCAACACTTGGTATTCTTGTGTGGATGGCAAAAGGTGATGCTTTTGGATGGACAAAAAAAACATCTCATTAAAAAAATAAATGAGGAAATGTGAAATGATTGATATAAATATAATCGGTGGTTTTTCTATTATAATTCTAGGTGGTATATTTGTTGTTTGGTTTACAAAAGAATTAACATCACTAAAAACACACTAAAAAAATGAGTTCAATTTTTGTAATTATTGCTTTTGTAGTATTGATTGGTGCAATATTGTTAAGTGCTTATGAATCAATGCATATTTCAGATTAGAATGAAAAAGAGTTTGAAAGGTTGGGCTTAGGCTCAGCCTTTTTTTATCCTCGTAACACCGACTTCAGTCGGTTATTTCTCCCTTCTAACTTCTCCCTTTTTAACCACCTAAAGTCAGCTTTACAATATTTCTGATACAATCATCAAAATAAAATTAAGGATTTAAAATGCAAGTTAGTTTCGTTTTTGAAAGTAATGAGTTGGATTATTCTTTTATTGATAAATTAAAAGTTCTTTTTGGTAATAAAAAGATTGAATTGCTAGTATCTGATACAGATGATACACAATATCTTTCCACTTCAAAATCAAATCAAGAGCAATTATTATCCTCAATTAAAAATATTGAGAATAATACAAATCTTGTAGTTGCTAATCCAAAGATATTTGGATGAAGCAAGTTGTTTTTGAACAAAGTGCTTTTGAAGATTTCACAAATTGGGCTATTATAGATAAAAAAATTTATCAAAAAATCATAACACTTATCAAAGACATTGATAGAAATCCATTTAACGGTCTAGGAAAACCAGAAGCACTTAAACATCAATTGGTTTATAAAGTCAATGAAACTTCAATTATTGTTGCTAGTTGCAAATATCATTATGATTAAACCAAGACACCACAAATAAAACTAAAGTGACAAAGGTTGGGCATGGCATCAACCTTTTTTTATACCCAAAACATAACTTTTCCCTTTTCCTACCTGAACACCACAAACAATATCAGGCGACTCTTGTGCTTGCACTCTTTGTTGAGAAAGTCAGCTTTACGATTTATTTAACAGCTGTATATCTATTTCCTACAATTGGATTGATAACAAATCCACTTTTTGCAATAAATTTAATAGGGATAGAGGTACGACTTTTGGTATCTTTCCCTTTAAAAACTACAAAATGCAAATGTGGTCCATTGGTAAATCCTGTATTTCCACTATAACCTATAAAATCACCTCTTTGTACAATATCCCCAACTTTAACTGCTACACCATTTTGTTTTAGGTGGACATATTTCCCATAAGTACCATCATCGTGTTTGATAGTGATATGATTGGCATCTTCTGCAAAGCCTCTGTATGGACCACTTTTATATCCATCATTTTTTGTCATCACTACTAATCCTCCACGACTTGCATAGATTTTAGTACCCACTTCCATACCAAAATCAACAGCATATTCTGAGTCTCCACTATGACTAAAAGCACCATGAAAACCTTGCGTAACTAGATGCGTTTCCCCTAAAGCGTAAGGAAGTCTATAAAAATAGTTATCATTATGGATAGAGTTTGTATTTCCTAAAGTCCATACATAGCTATTTGTAAGTTTGTATTGTTTTCCTAAAATCATAAATTTGGATAAGAGTGTTGTGGTATTTCCTTCAAGGCTTTTTTCAATAGGAAGTGGTTGCATAGGATACAGTTCATCGTAGGTGGCTATGTATTTATAAGTGATATCAAAAAGATTGTTATTTGTGATATAAACAAAAAGCTCTCCATCTTTCACTTCACCATATGTTTGAACACCATCTTTAGCGAAAGAGAAAAGAAATAAAAAAGAAAGAAAGAGTATTTTTATCAAGATTAGCTCCACGGGATTAATTTATGATTGGTTATAATAGCAACCAAAACTGAAATAAAAGGCTACTGTATGAAAAAACTTCTCTTTTTAATGACACTCTTTTTTGTAACAATTTTAAGTGCTGACTACTTAGATGTTGAGCTTAGTACAAAATCAAACTATAGATTTGAAGATTATTTATTTAAAGATATTAATAAAACAACTACAAATAAATTAGAAAAAAAGTTAAGCTATGAAGAGTTACACATTGAGGGTAGTTTTAATAGTATTGTTGGATTTAATTATTATAAAAACAATATAGAGACTCCTGATAGTTTTGATAGTAAAGAGATTTATATAGGGTCTGATAAAACAAAATTTTTAGGGTATCAAAAAGATGAAACTACTATAAACTATGGAGCAAGAAAAAATACAATAGAAACTACAAAATATACTGTGTATGATATTTTGACTATTGAAAAAAGTAAATCAAATTCAATTGCCACAGAGACTTTTGACCCAACTTCCGATTTAACTGTACCTCAAACAGGTACTGTAACCAGAAAATATGATTTTGAAAAGATAACACTTTCAAGTGAAAATCTTTACAAACATGTAAAAGAAAATGCGATGGATGGAGAAAATTATTTTTATGGGGTGGCTATTTCACAAAATTTTAATTCTATGTTTCGTTTTTATGGCGTGATAATAGGTTCATATGAACAACACGATTATAGTAACGGGACAGCAAATTATACAGATGTAAATGGGACGGCAAAGAGTATTTTTTATCCTGACGAAACAAATGGAAATGTTGGAAAGTTATTACCTATTGATGGGAGATTTAGAGGATATGGATATGGATATAAGCTTACGGCTGAAGCGTATTGGAAAGATATCTCTTTATTTGTGACAAGTTACTATAAAAAAACACAATTGAAAAATTATCATTCAGGGATAAGAGATGCAGCAGCTGATGCTGAAACACTTGTAAATGTTATCGCTACAGAGAAGCTAGATTATCTGCAACAGTACACTTCATTTGGATTGAGATATAGATTTTAAGAAGTTAAAAAGTGAGAGTTTGGCGATTTGATAATCGCTCAAACTTTATTTTTCGACAGTTTTTGAAATAGTATCTTTCGCCACTTTTGACATCTTCTTAAAAGCTGTATAAGTAAAGTCAATTTTATCCCAATGCTCCCCATAAGTTTTTGCAAGATATGGTTTGTTAAGAATAAGTATCTTTACAAAGTTTTCTATGATTGGATTGTATTTTTCATCTGTAAGATTAGTGATAAGAACTCTAGGGACTGCAAAAGCATGGATATCTTCAGTAAGCCAAGGATAGTCTTTTTTCGTGATGATACTATGTGTGTACATATCTTCCATGATAAAATTTGTAGGCAAATCAATAAGTTTCAATCCTTTAAGGTCAGCAAAATCACTAGCAGGGGATTCAATAACAGAGATGACAATATCCACTGTACCATCTTTAAGTCTATCAAATCTATTCTCTTTTTTTGCGTTGACATAGACAAAGTTAAAGTTGTAAGCTTTTTCGATATATTTCGCAGTCACACAACTCCCACCATTTTCATCTCCACACCATACTTTGAAAGTTTTTCGTTTATCATAATCATAGTCTGTATTGTCTAAAGTGATAAGATGAATTTGCTCCACACCAAGGGATAATACAGCTGGAATTTTGTCTAGAATACTTACATTGTTATTTGTGTATTGTAAATAGTTGTAGTATGAGATAACATCTTTTTGAACGATGGCAAAAAAAGTATTTTTATCTTCTATAAATTTACCATCTAGTATAGACATATTTTCATAACTTCCACCTGTGGTAATTGGCTCTAGATTGATTTTATAATTTTTAAGAACAGCACTTATATTATTCCCCAACTTATAATACTTTCCAGTTTTTGATACAGTTGCAAGTGTCCCAAATTCAATCCCATTTGCAAAACTTATCAAACAAAGAATTGCCACTAAAATAATCTTCATCATAAATCCTTAAGTCTAAATTATAGAGTCTATTCTATCATAATCTTTTTGATATAATCAACTTATGATACCTATAAACCAAGATGATTTAATAGCACTTAATGAAGCATATCACTCACCAAACTCTACAATACATTTTATGTTTGGGAGAAGCAAAAGTGGAAAAACTACTTTTTTAAGAGATTTTATCGTGAAAAAAAACTATATCTATTTCTCTTCATTTAGTAGTATCGAAACAGTTCTTTTCCCTAGTTTTGTTGATACGATAAATAAAAAGTTTAAGATTCATAATTCAAGTACTTATTATGATAAATTTGAAAAGATTTTGACGTTACTTGATGAACAAACGATTGATGAAAAGATAGCTGTGATATTTGATAATTTTGAAGAACTTCAAAAAGTTGATAAAAATAGTTTTGAATTGCTTCTTAAATTTTGGGAAAAGAGTTTTTCAAAAAAATCAATTATGCTTATAGTATCCTCTGCAATTATTCCAGATGATAAAAGCTATAAAAAAATAGAAAAGATTTCAACTAAAACTTTTTTTATGGAAAATTTTTCTTTTCTTTATATTCAAAATAGAGGAGGTTTAACTCCAACAGATAAGATGTATATCTATTCTATTTTTGGAGCTTCTGGATATATTTTGTCATACTACAATACAAAAAATGATTTTATAAAAAATGTTTATCATTTGAGTTTAAATCCTAGCAGTCCATTTTTTGATTATGGGTTTAGTTATCTTAAAAAAGATTTAGGTGAGATTGGCACATTTAGCTCTATTCTGTACGCTATCTCCCTTGGAAATCATAAAATAGGAGATATCGCAAATGCCCTTAAACTGAAATCAACTTATCTTTCAAGATATATAGAGAAACTTCAAGAGATGATGATTATACGAAAAGAATTACCACTTTCAAAGGAGCAAATCTTTTCGAAATATGGAAGGTACCATATCAATGATAACTTTTTGAAGTTTTGGTTTCGTTATATCTATCCAAATATTGGAAATCTTGAACTCAAAAAACACCTTCCAGTACTAAAAGAACTTGATGATACAATCGTGCAAAATATTTTAACACCAGCTTATACTTTATTTATAAAAGAGATGGTTACCAAAAATCCAGAACAGTTTTTGGGATTTACACCAAATAAAATTGGCTCATGGTGGGATAATTTTGGAAATAATATCGATTTAATAGCTTATGATAATAAACAAATAGTTTTTATGATGATAGTATGGGAGGGTAATGAAGTGGCTACCTCTTGCTACAATCGTTTATTTGAGATGGCTGGGCATTTTAAAACAACACTCAAAAGAGAGTATAAAATAATCACAAAAAATCAATACCTTGAACTTGTGGGTAAATAGATAAAAAAGGGAAACCCAATGGATAAAATGACACATACAAAATTTAATCTCAATAATTTTTTACTAGCGATGAGTAGTGGAATTGATTGTGCTGTTGAAAGAAATCAAAACAATATCTCGTATAGCTCTCAACGGGTGGCTTTTATTACTATGAAAATAGCTTCTTTTAACGATTTTACAAAAAGAAATTTGAGCGATATTTTATCTTTTACTATTTTGTCAAAACATTACACGAATATGAAAAGTTTAGAATTTTTTCCATTTGATAATCTTGATATTTTTAGAGATGAGTTGATGAAACAAATTATTTTTTTGGCTGAAACTGTTGAGGAGAATATCGATATAAAAGAGAATTTTATCATTAATAAATTAGTAATCATAGAAAAAATAGAAGCTTTAAACATAGATGAAGTAATAAAAGAAAACTTTTTTTATCTTGGGGAATCTGAAAGCTTTTGGCTTGATTTGGTTTCTTTGAGGTTGCCTTTTTTTATACTTGATTTTCTTGAAGATACTACACTTGAGATAAGTTATGATGAGTTACTTTTAATTGTAAAAGAGATGAGTAAAATAGTTTATAGCTATACACAACGAGAATTTAACACAAACCTAATAGATAATCTTCTAAAGATGGCTAAAATATATAACTTTGATAATAAAGATAGTTCAAGATTGCTTTTGTGTGGATATCTTTATAATATTGGACTGTTAAAAATACCACAAGAGATAATCGTAAAAAAAGGGAAGTTAGAACAACTTGAATATGACAAGATGAAATCTGCCCCTTATTATACAAAAGAGATTTTGTCGATGATTTATGGATTTGATGATATAGCAAAACTAGCTTCAAGTTATTGTGAAAAACTTGATGGAAGTGGTTATCCATACCATCTTGCTGGAAATGAATTAGCTCTTAAAGATAGATTACTTATCACTCTTTGTTTATATCAAGCTTTAGGTGAAGAGAGAAATTATAGGAGAATTTTTAGTAAAAATGAGATTTTTAAGATTTTGGAAGATGAAGTAAGTTTTGGAAGAATCGATAGTTCGGTTGTTAATGATTTAAAAGCTATTCTTTAGATAGCTCAAATCGTTAAAAAATTATTGACAATTTTTACAAATACCACTTAAAATAACATCCGAATGATTTACTTTAAAATGATGTTCATTTGATATTTTACTAAAAACACTTGTATCGATACTCCTATCTTCAACATCTCCACAGGCTTCACATTTTAAATGGGCATGACCTTCTTTTATTATCTCGTAAACCGATTTTGTATTAGGAAGTTTTACTTCAACCAAAAGCTTTTCATCTGTCATAGAATTAATATTTTTGTAAATTGTTGCAAGAGAGATAGAACTAAATTGTTCTTTTATTTCATTGTATAAAGAATCAATATTAATATGACCATACTTGCTTATAATATGTAAAATAGCCAATCTTTGCGGTGTGGCTTTTAAGTTGTGTTCTCTTAAGATATCTGTAAATGTATTCATTTTGTAATTATTCCATAAAAAGACCAAATTAGTCCTTTTTAGAGGATAATTATTGTGATATAAGAATAGACTTTTATTTTTATCTAAGAATCATTACTCTAAAATTGACAATGGAAAAAAATTATCCATTGATAAAATAGAAATTAAAAATAAGGAAGATCAAAAATGAAAAAGTATCAAACATACAAATGTAACAAATGTGGAAATGTTGTAGAAGTGCAAAATGTTGGTGGTGGAACCCTCTCGTGTTGTGGAGAAGATATGGAGTGTATCACTACGAATTTAACAGCAGTCAATCTTATGAAAGCATTTGCAGGGGAATCTCAAGCGAGAAATAAATATGATTTGTATGGTGATATTGCGTATGAACAAGGATACCATAGAATCGCAAGATTTTTTCACGAAGCTGCTGAAAATGAAAAATACCATGCACGAGCAGAATATAAAGCATATCAAAAACTTGTTAACAATTATGAAGTAGATTCAACAGCAAAAAATATTATCGCTGCAGCAGAGGGTGAACAATATGAACACGAAACAATGTATCCTGAATTTGAAGCAATTGCTATTGAAGAGGGATTAAAAGAGATAGCAAGAATGTTAAAAGCAATTGGTAAAGTTGAAGTTGAGCATGAAAAAGAGTATAGAGAATTGTTACAAGCATTAGAAGATGAAGGATTTTTTGAGTCAGAAGAAGAGGAAGAATGGGTTTGTGAAGTGTGTGGACATATCCATAGAGGTAAAAAAGCTCCAGGTGCTTGTCCATTGTGCAGAGTAACAAAAGAGTTTTTTAAAAAAAGAAATAAAGATGTCACTGTAGGATAAGAATCTTTCATAAATTGTAACTTAAAGGAAAAAGTTTATTATTTATGAGTTAAAAAATTAAATTTTTTTTAGATAAACTGTTCAAAATTTAAAAATAAAAAAGGAAATAAAAAATGTTAGTAACAAAAAAAGCTCCAGATTTCACAGCAACAGCTGTATTAGCAGATGGTTCAATAGTAGAAAATTTTAATTTAATGAGTAATTTAGGACCAAAAGGTGCTGTATTATTTTTCTATCCACTAGATTTTACATTTGTTTGTCCATCAGAAATTATCGCATTTTCTCATAGAATTGAAGATTTTACTTCAAGAGGTGTAAATGTTATCGGAGTATCAGTTGATAGTCAATTTTCACACTTTGCTTGGAGAGAAACACCAGTAAATCAAGGTGGTATCGGAAGAATCAAATACCCACTTGTTGCAGACTTAAATAAACAAATTTCAAGAGATTATGATGTACTTTTCGGTGAATCAGTAGCTCTTAGAGGAAGTTTCTTAATTGATGCAGATGGAACAGTAAGACATGCAGTTATCAATGACTTACCACTTGGAAGAAATATTGATGAGATGATAAGAATGGTAGATACTATGTTATTTGTAAATGAGCATGGTGAAGTTTGTCCAGCTGGTTGGGTAAAAGGTGATGAAGGTATGAAAGCTTCAACTGAAGGTGTTGCTGAGTACTTAGCGAAAAATAGCGAAAAATTATAATATTTAATTTTTCTCATAATTTATAAGGTGGTTGGATTTTTCAATCACCTTTTTTTATTCTTTTTAACTTAAATAAATATTACACTTCAATAACAAAAAAAATAAATTTCACAATAAATAAAGCTTTTTTTGGATAAACTCCGCGAAAATTAGTCAAGACTAAAATCCAAACAGAAGAGAAAAACAATGAGAGACATTAGAAATATTGCAGTTATTGCGCACGTTGACCACGGTAAAACTACACTTGTAGATGAGTTATTAAAACAATCAGGAACTTTCGATGAGAGAACTGAAGCTGGTGAGAGAATGATGGATAGCAATGCTATCGAAAAAGAAAGAGGGATTACAATTCTTTCTAAAAATACAGCTATTGATTATGAAGGTGTAAGAATTAACATCATCGATACTCCAGGGCATGCTGACTTTGGTGGAGAAGTTGAAAGGGTACTTAAAATGGTTGACTCTGTTTTATTACTTGTTGATGCTCAAGAGGGTGTTATGCCTCAAACAAAATTCGTTGTTAAAAAAGCATTAGAACTTGGTCATAGACCAATCGTTGTTGTAAATAAAATCGACAAACCAGCTGCAGAACCAGATAGAGTTGTAGATGAAGTATTTGACCTATTCGCTCAAATGGGTGCTACTGATGAACAGTTAGAATTCCCAGTTGTTTATGCAGCAGCTAGAGATGGATATGCTAAAGATAATTTAGAAGATGAAAATAAAGATTTAACTCCTTTATTCAAAAAAATCTTAACAGAAGTTCCAGTTCCAACAGGAAGTGATGATAATGGTCTTCAACTTCAAGTATTTACACTTGATTATGATAACTTTATTGGTAAAATTGGTATCGCTAGAATATTCAATGGAACTATCTCTATGGGTGAAACTGTTATGCTTTGTAAAGCTGATGGGGAAAAAATCAGAGGAAGAGTTTCTAAGCTTATTGGATTTAGAGGTCTTGAAAGAATGGATATCAAAACTGCAGGTCACGGTGACATTGTTGCTGTTGCTGGTTTTGAAACTATTGATGTTGGAGATTCTTTATGTGATCCAGCAAATCCTATGCCACTTGACCCAATGCACATTGAAGAGCCAACTTTATCTGTAACTTTTGCAGTAAATAACTCTCCGCTTGCAGGAACTGAAGGTAAATATGTAACATCTAACAAACTTCAAGAGAGACTTGCAGCTGAGATGAATACAAATATTGCTATGAATTATGAGCAAAAAGCAGAAGGAAGTTACGAAGTAAATGGAAGAGGTGAGCTTCAAATTACTATTCTTGCTGAAAATATGAGAAGAGAAGGTTATGAATTTTCAATTTCAAGACCACAAGTTATTACAAAAATTGAGAATGGTGTAAAAATGGAACCATTTGAGCACCTTGTATGTGATATCCCTACGGAATATTCAGGTGGTGTTATTGAAACTCTTGGAAAAAGAAAAGCAGTTATGACAAATATGATCCCTATGGGTAATGACCAAACAAGAGTTGAGTTTGAAATTCCTGCACGTGGGCTTATTGGATATAGAAATGAATTCTTAACTGACACTAAAGGTGAGGGTGTTATGAATCACTCGTTCTTAGAATTCAGACCATATTCTGGAACAGTTGTAAGTAGAAAAAATGGTGCTTTAGTTTCTATGGAAAATGGAGTAGCAACTGCATATTCAATATTCAACCTTCAAGATAGAGGTGGAATGTTTGTTAAACCACAAGATAAAGTATACGATGGTATGGTTATCGGTGAGCACGCTAGAGAAAATGACCTTGATGTAAATGTTATCAAAGGGAAAGCACAATCAAATGTAAGAAGTAGTGGAGCTGATGAAGCTATTAAACTTGTACCTCCTAGAGATATGTCTTTAGAATTAGCTTTAGAGTGGATTGAAGATGATGAACTTGTGGAAGTTACACCTGTTTCTATTAGAATAAGAAAAAGAGAACTTGACCCAAGTGCTAGAAAAAGAGCTGCAAAGAACTCTAAAAACTCTTAACTATCTATGAAACGGTTATATCTTATACGGCATGCTAAGTCAAGCTGGGAAGATATAACTTTAGATGATTTTGAGAGACCATTAAACAAAAGGGGGCTAAAAGATGCTCCTTTTATGGGTCAAATTTTAAACAATAAAAAACTTATCATTGATATCATAATATCAAGTTCTGCAATTAGAGCAAAAGAAACTATAAAACTTATTAATAATCAATTGACTCCCCCTTTAAATATTATTTATGATGAAAATATTTATGAAACTACATTGGATATTTTGGAAGATGTAATTAAAAGTATAGATAATAAATATGAAAGTATTTTTTTATGTGGACATAATCCAAGTTTGAATATGTTTGTAGAAAAATATATTCAAATGGGGGATAATATACCAACTTGTGGCATTGTAGGAATTCAATTTGAAATTGATACTTGGAATACAATAAATCCAAAAAAAGCAAAAAAAATCTTTTTTGAGTACCCAAAACTTTACAGATGAAATATTCAGTAAATTCATTATGCCCTTGTGGAAGTGGTATCAAATATAAAAAATGTTGCCAACCATTTCATAATGGAAAACTACCAAAAACAGCATTGGAACTTATGAAGAGTAGATTCAGTGCATTTACTTTTTCAAATGTAGCTTACATAATAAAAACAACACATATAGAAAACCAAGATTTTACAATTGAGATAGATAATTGGAAAAAAGATATTTTAGAATTTTCAAAAAATACGTCATTTGATAAATTAAAAATTTTAGAATTTGTTGATGGGATAGAAGAATCTTCTGTTACTTTTGAAGCTACATTATTTTCAAATCAAAAAGATATAAGTTTTACTGAAAAAAGCACATTTTATAAAGTAGATGGAATGTGGCTTTATCATAGTGGAGAGTTTCTTTAGTTTATGTGAATGTGGGATTAAGTCACATTTCTATAAAATATTTTTCCAAAATGACACTAGGAACTACAAATGCAATATACAAAAAACTTTTATCAAATTAAGTCAAATGATGAGATATTTGAAAAAATAAAAGAGGAAAAAACTCATATTGGTTACTACAACCTTCCTTCTCAAGATACAACGGAAATAAAAGAATTTGCCAAAACAGTAAAGCAAAAAGATATTGTAATCCTTGGAATTGGTGGAAGTAGCCTTGGAACTTATGCTATACACAAGTTTTTACAACATAAAGAAAATGATAAAAAACTCCATTTTTTGGAGACAACTGACCCTTTGGATATGGATTATAAAATAGGTAAAATAGATTTAAATGATGCTCTTTTTATTGTGATTAGTAAGTCTGGAACTACTATTGAAACGGTTAGTATTTTAAAATATCTCCATTCTTTGGTCAAAATTGATAAAGAGAATTGTATCGTTATTACTGAAAGTGATAGTAAGTTAAATGATTTTGCAGTTCATAATGAGATGAAAAGATTTTTTATCCCTAAAGATGTAGGGGGAAGATTCTCTGTATTTAGTCCAGTGGGACTTGTCCCCTTGGCAATTATGGGATTGGATATTGATAATATTTTAAATGGTTGCAAAGAGGTAAACAGTAGTTTTTTTGAAAAAAAAGAATTTTATGATGAGATTATGCATAAAGCTAGGTTTATTGTTGAAAATAAAAATAGATTTAATATCAATGTAATTTTTTCATATTCATCACTTCTTGAGGGATTTAATAAATGGTATATTCAACTTTGGGGTGAAAGTCTTGGTAAAATAAATATTAACATGACAAAGCAAGGATTAACTCCGATTGGATTACTCGGACCAATTGATCAGCATAGTTTTTTACAGTTAATCGTTGAGGGGAAAAGGGATAAAACTGTTACTTTTATTAAAATAGAAGATTTTCAAAATGAGATTACTATCCCTGCTATTTCACTTTATGGACTTGAAGAACTTGATTATATAAATAATCTCCCATTTAAAAAACTTATAAATGAACAAGCAGATGCGACTATTGAAGCTATTGAAAGTTTAAGAGATATCCCTTGCGATGTGATAACTATCAATAGAGTTGATGAATACAATTTAGCAAAATTGATGTTTAGCTATCAACTTCTTACATCAGTTGTTGGAAAATTTGTACAAATAAATACCTATGATCAACCAGGAGTTGAAACAGGGAAAATAATACTTAAAGAGAAATTACAAGGATAAAAATGTCAATCTCACAAAATAAAAAAATTATACTTTATATCATTATCGCTTTTGCTTTTAGTTTTGCTACAAGGTTAATTTGGGTAAATGATTTTAAAGATACGGAACAGTTTAAATTTAATAATGAATTTATGATAAATACAAATGATGGATATATTTGGGCAGAGGGAGCTAGAGATATATTAGCAGGCTCCCATCAAGAAAATGATCTTTCACCTGTTGATAGTGCTGCTTCTATTTTAACCGCAATTATTGTTAAAATATTACCATTTCAATTTGAAACAATTATTTTTTATATGCCAGCTTTTTTGGGTTCTCTTTTGGTTATTCCTCTTATCCTGATAGGGCAAAGTATTCAAAAAGCTGAAGTTGGCTTTATAGCAGCACTAATAGCTAGCATTGCTAATAGTTACTACAATAGGACAATGGTTGGATACTATGATACAGATATGCTAAACATTGTATTACCAACTATTCTCCTTTGGTCACTTATTTGGGCAATTCGTACAAAAGAGGATAAATATATCCTTTTTATGGCACTAGATATAGTTGCGTATAGATTATGGTATCCTCAAAGTTATAGTTTAGAATTTGCATTTTTTGGATTGATTGGACTTTATGTAATCTATCAATATTTTAAAAAAGAGGATTTTAGATTTAACTTTGCACTCCTTACTTTTATGATGTTTGCAATGATGGGACTAGATGGGATTTATAGAGTTGCTATAGTGCTTATTTTATTTGGTTTTATGAAGTTTAAAAATGAACTTTTTATTAAATATCTCAAATATATATTTTTATTATCACTTGTATTATTTTTTGTAGCAGGTGGTTTTGACCTTATTTGGAATCAATTAAAAGCATATGTTTTTAAAGATGCTGTTTCAGTGACTGGGGATGATTTAAAACTTCATTTTTATACAGTTGCACAAACAGTAAGAGAAGCTGGACAGATTTCATTTACTACTTTTAGTGAAAGAATTAGTGGGCATACTATCACATTTTTAGCTTCATTGATTGGTTATATATGGCTATCTATTAGATTTCCTATTATGCTTCTAGGCTTGCCTTTAGTAGGTCTTGGATTTTTAGCACTTTTTGGAGGGCTTCGATTTACAGTTTATGCAGTTCCAGTTATGGGACTTGGAATTGGATTTTTAATTGTCGAATTTTCAAGAATGATAACAGATGGAGTTTTTTCAAATGGAAATAAAATAGCACAAACTATAGTAGGAATACTACTAACTATAAGTGTTTTGGTTCCAAATATCAATCATGTAAAAGAATATAAAGTCCCAACAGTTTTTTCTAAAGATGAAGTAGTTGTATTAGATAAACTAAAATCAATTGCAACTAGAGAGGATTATGTTGTTGGATGGTGGGATTATGGGTATCCAATTCGATATTATGCAGATGTAAAAACTCTTAGCGATGGTGGAAAACATAGTGGAGAGGTGAATTTCCCTACAAGTTTTGCTCTTACTAATCCACAAGATGTAGCAGCTAAAATGATACGACTTGATGTTGAGTATACCGAGAAAAAGTTTGCACTTAAAGAGAATGAGATAGATAAGAATAGAACAAATATAGCTTCTATGACTTTAAATAATGGATTTAAAGATACAAATGATTTTCTTCTTGCTCTTAGTGGTGATATTAAAATGTTACCAAAAACAAGAGATGTGTATTTGTTCTTACCAAATAATATGTTAAATATCTATCCAACTGTAAAACTTTTTTCAAATCTTGATTTGATGAGTGGAATGATGGGGAAAAATCCATTTTTTTATAAAACGTCAGAATTTAGTGAAACAGCTGAATTTATAGAGCTTGGGAATGGAGTTCGATTATCTAAAAAAGATGCCAGTATGCAAGTTGGTCAAAATAGTATTAAGCTTAAAAGATTTGTAAAAACAGAGTATATTTCAAAAGAAAAACTTAATGTAAATGTACAAAATGTAGCTTATGATGGGGAATTAAATGTGATTTATATGTCAAATTATCATCAGTTTCTAGTTGTGGATGAGGATACTTATAATTCAACTTATTTTCAATTATTTGTCCTAGAACAGTATGACGATACACTTTTTGAGCCAACGATTTTAACACCATTGCTGAAAATTTATAAAATGAAAATATAGGAATAGGAAATAGAATGATTTTAATGATTGATAATTACGATAGTTTTACTTACAATATTGTGCAGTATTGTTTAGAACTAGGAGCAGATTTAAGAATAATACGAAATGATGAGATGAATATTGAAGAGATAAAAGCTTTAAATCCACAAAAAATTATCATCTCTCCAGGACCAGCAACTCCAGATGATGCAGGGATTTGTCTTGAAGCTATCAAAGTATTTGGGGAAACTATTCCAGTGCTTGGGATTTGTTTAGGTCATCAAGCAATTGCTCAAGTGTACGGTGGAGAGGTTATAAGAGCTCCCAAAATGATGCATGGCAAAACTTCAAGAATAGAAGTACTTTGTGATGATGTGATATTTGATGGATTACCAAAAGAGTTAACAGAAACAAGATATCACTCTTTAACAGTAAATCAAAAAAATCTTCCAAGTAATATCATCATAACATCAAAATCACTTGATGATAATGAGATAATGTCTTTAAGAATCAAAGATAAAAATGTGTATGGAGTGCAGTTTCATCCAGAGTCTATAATGAGTGAATATGGACATGAGATGTTAAATAACTTTTTAAAATTGTAGGTTACAACTTTTTAAAAATGAAATTTATCCAGTTTAATAAGTACAATCTTACATTTTTAGCTCTTTTAATAGTTCATATTGCACTTTTACTTTATATGGTAAATGATTTTAGTATAGCATATAAAGAGCTAGCGATATTTCAAAATAAAACTGGATTGGTTGGACTCTTGTCTCATATTTTTGCAGATAGATTTGGTGCAGAGATTGTATGGATTAAATTACCATTTATTATTTTTTATAGTTTAAGTGCAATAGTTTTATATCTTTTAACAGATGATTATTTTAAATATCAAAAAGATAGAGTTTTAGCTGTTGCTATTTTTATGATACTTCCAGGGGTAAATAGTGCAGCACTTTTACTCAATGAGTCTATAATAGTTGTTTTTTTCACTTTACTTTATTTATACCTTTATAAAAAAACAGAAAAGGAGAACTATCTTTTACTCTTTATCTTTCTTTTTATAGATAATTCTTTTGCTATTTTATATTTGGCTCTATTTTTCTATTCACTTAAAAAAAGAGATGATCTATTACTTTTTGTATCACTTATCCTTTTTGGATTATCTATGAGTTTTTATGGTTTTGAGATAGGAGGAAAACCAAGAGGGTATTTTGTTGATACTTTTGGTATCTATGCTTCTATATTTTCACCACTTTTATTTTTGTATTTCTTTTATGCCATCTATCGTTTTGGTATCAAGTTTGAAAGAGATATGTATTGGTATTTAGCCTCTACGGCTCTTGTTTTATCTTTTGTTTTTTCTCTACGGCAAAAGATTTATATTGAAGATTTTGCCCCTTTTGTTGTAGTTGCAATTCCAGTTATGCTTAAATTAATTATGCATAGTATTCGTGTTCGACTAAGAGAACATCAAGGGAATTATCTTTTTTTAGGCTATCTGTTACTTTTTAGCTTGATTTTTAATTTTGGAATCTTCCTCTTTAATAAGTCACTTTATCTGATTGTGGAGAATCCCAAAAAACATTTTGCGTACGATTACCATATAGCAAAAGAGTTAGCTATAAAATTAAAATCCCTTGGAATAGAAAGAATTTATGTAAAAGATGATGAATTAAGGGCTAGGCTTAGATTTTATGGAATTAAAAATGATGGAAGATATAAACTCGTACAAACAAGTTTAAACGACAAAAAGTGTGATATAAAAATAGAATATTTTGGAAAATCTGTTGCAAAATATGATATTGCGAAAAGATAGATGTTACAAAACTAAACAATGAATAATTTATATTGGTTATAAGTGTAACTTTTTACTATATCTAACGCTACAAAAGATACAATCAATTATTAAAATTCTAAAAGGAGAATGTATGGCACAAAAAGCGATACGAGAATATGATGGTAAAGCATTATTTTCTAAGCAATGGGAAAATTATTTTAGCGGATTTCATTATGGATTTAAATCTGTATTGGTATCAAGTGGAGCGCAATTATTAGAGATTTCTAAACAACATGGATTTGAATGGTTAAAACAAGAGTCACTAGTTGCAAAACCAGATATGTTATTTGGTAAAAGAGGGAAAAATGACCTAGTTTTATTTAGAACAAATAAACCAGGAGATGTTACTTTAGAGGAAGCAGCTAAGTGGATTGATGCAAAATCAGCTCACAACACAACACTTTTAAGTGGTCAAAGCGGAATTCTTACACATTATATAGTAGAACCTTTTACACCACATACACAAGAGCAAGAATATTATATCTCTGCAACAACAGTAGGTGAAGATGATGTTCTTTATATGAGTGCTGAAGGTGGTATGGAAGTTGAAGAAAACTGGGACAAAGTTGTAGAAGTTGCTATCCCTATTACTATGAGTGATGCTGATATGGAACATGCAATCAGAGCAAATATCCCTTCAGATATTCCAGAGATAAATAAAAAAGCATTTGCATCTTTTGCTATTCAGTTCTTTAGATTCTATAGAGATATGAATTTTGCTTATTTAGAAATTAATCCAATAGTAATGTTACCAAACAATGATATGGCTATCCTTGACCTTGTGGCACGTCTTGACGATACAGCTGGATTTATGATGGCAAATACTTGGGGAGAAATCGAATATCCAACAGCTTTTGGTATGGAAGATCAAACACCTGAAGAAAAAGCAATCGCATTAGCTGATAGTAAATCTGGAGCTTCATTAAAACTTACAATTTTAAATCCAATGGGAAGAATTTGGACAATGGTTGCTGGTGGTGGAGCATCAGTTGTATATGCTGATACTATCGCAGACTTTGCAGAAGCAAATGGTGGTTCAGTTTCAGATTTAGCTAACTACGGTGAGTATTCTGGAGGTCCTACTACAGGTGAAACTAAATTTTATGCTGATACTGTAATCGACCTTATGACAAGACATAAAGATTCAAAAGGTAGAGATAAGATTTTAATTATCGGTGGAGCAATTGCAAACTTTACAGATGTTGCAAAAACTTTTACAGGTATCATCCAATCATTTGAAGATAATGCTGAAAAAATGAAAGCTCATAACACAAAAATATATGTTAGACGTGGTGGACCAAACTATGAAAAAGGTCTTAAAGATATTAAAGAAGCAGCTGATAGATTAGGACTTTATATAGAAGTTTATGGACCAGAAACACATGTTACTGACATCGTTAGAATGGCTTTAGAGAAGTAAGGGGAAAATATGACAAAATTATATACAAACGAAACACAAGCAATATTTTGGAATAACAACACAAGTGCTATTCAAAGAATGCTAGACTATGATTATGTGATAAACAGAAAAACTCCATCAGTTGCAGCTATTGTTGCTCCAACAGGTGATAGTAAATTTCAAAAATTCTTCTGGGGTCCAGATGAAATTATGATTAACCTTTATAAAAACACAACAGATGCTAAAAAAGCTCATCCAAATGCTGATGTATTATTAAACTTTGCATCTTTTAGAACAGCTTATGATGTTACTATGGAAGCTTTAGAGATGGGTGGATTTAGTTCTGTTATGGTTACTGCTGAAGGGATTCCTGAGAGACTTGCTAGAAAAATGAATCAAGCAGGAAGAGATAAAAAAGTAACAATTATAGGTCCTGCAACTGTTGGTGCTATTGCTCCAGGTGGATTTAAAATTGCAAATATCGGTGGAACAATCGAAAATATTATCCAATCTAAACTACATAGATGTGGTTCATGTGGACTTGTTACAAGATCAGGTGGATTATTTAATGAGCTTTCAAATATCATCTCTATAAATGCTGATGGTATCGCTGAAGGTGTTGCTATTGGTGGAGATAGATTCGTTGGTTCAGTTTTCATTGACAATATGTTAAGAATGGAAAAAAATCCAGATGTAAAATATATGGTTCTTTTAGGTGAAGTTGGTGGAACTGAAGAGTACAAAGTTATCGAAGCTGTTAAAGCTGGATTAATTACTAAACCAGTAATTGCTTGGTGTATTGGAACTATTGCTAAACATTTTAGTTCAGGTGTTCAATTTGGTCATGCAGGAGCTAGTGCAAATGCAGATGCAGAAACAGCGGCAGCTAAAAATGTTGCAATGGCTGAAGCTGGGTTCTATGTACCAAGTTCATTTAATGAATTACCAAATAAAATCGCTGAAGTATATGGAAAATTAAAAGCTGATGGAATTATCGGTGAGATTGCTGAACCAGCATTAAGAACTGTTCCAACTGTTAGAAGAAGTAAAGAGTTTATCTGTACAATCTCTGACGATAGAGGTGATGAAGCTACATATGCTGGTTTCCCAATCTCTTCTGTTGCAACTCCAGATACTGGAAAAGGGATCGGTGATGTTATTTCACTTCTTTGGTTCAAAAAACAATATCCAAAATGGGCTACAGAATTTATAGAAACAGTTATCAAAACAGTTGCAGATCATGGTCCAGCAGTTTCAGGTGCACACAATGCAAAAGTAACTGCACGAGCTGGAAAATCTGTTGTTGAATCACTTGTAACTGGATTGCTTACAATTGGACCAAGATTTGGTGGAGCGATTGATGGCGCTGCTGAACATTTCAAATATGCACATGATAACAACTTAAATCCTGCAGAATTTTTAAATCATATGAAAAAACTTGGTATTCCAATTCCAGGTATTGGACATAGAATTAAATCTTTAAGAAATCCAGATTTAAGGGTTGTTGGGCTTAAAAAATTCGCAGCTGAGCATTTCCCAGCAACACCACTTTTAGATTATGCATTAACAGTTGAACAATTAACAACTTCTAAAAAAGATAATCTTATCTTAAATGTTGATGGAACTATTGGGATTTTAATGGTTGATATGTGGAGAGCTTTAGGTTATGCTGAAGACGAAATCAATGAATTTATTTCAAGTGGAACTTTAAATGCATTCTTTATCGCTGGTAGAACTATTGGATTTATTGGTCATGTTCTTGATGAGAAAAGACTTGCTATGCCTATGTATAGACATCCAATGGATGATATTTTATATCAAGTTGATATGGCTGAAGAGATTTAGTCTTAATATTTTAACAGAAAAAGCCATCTCAAATGAGGTGGCTTTTTTTATGACATATTAGTGACATTTTGATATAATCTTTCACATAAAAATAAAAGGTAATAGATGAAATTTCCAGTAATTAGTGAATTAGTAACTACAGATGTGACTTTGCTCAAAATTGATGCAACACTTAATGAAACAATTGAACTCATGTATAATCAAAACCATAGAAGTGTTATTGTTCAAGATAATAATAGATTTTACATAGTAACGGCAAGTGATCTATTAAGATTAAAATTAAAAAATTATAATTTTAATCAAAAACTCTGTGAAATTAGACTAATAGAGATACCTACTATTTTAAAAGATAAAAATATTTTAGAAGCTATCTCATTTTTAGAACAATCAATAGAATATGTTAGTGTCATAGATCAAGATAATAATTTTTATGGAATTATTACTCATACGGATATTATTAGCAATATTGACCCTGAAACATTAATGGATAATTATAGAATTTGTGATTTAATCAATATTAATAAGCCAATTTGTAAAGTTAAAGAGGATACAGAAACCTTAGAAGTTTTAACGAAGATGGTTGAGAGTAATCTTGATAATATTATTGTAGAAAGAGATAATAAGCCAGTTGGAATTGTAACAACAAAAGATGTAATGAAGCTTTTAAAAAGTTCTGCTGATTTATCTGTAGAAATCTCTAATTATATGACATCTCCTCTTGAAACATTAAAAGAGAGTGCAACACTCAAAGATGCAATTAACTTTATGACAAAAAAACATTTTAAAAGAATAGTTGTTGTTAACGATAAAGATGAAATAGTATCTATAATGCTTCAAAGAGAGCTTATTTCTCTTTCATATAGTAAATGGGCAACTCTTATGAAAGAGTATTCAAGTGAATTATCTCAAATAAATGAATTACTTAATAAAAAAACAAAAAAATATGAAGAGATGGCCTCAGTTGATTCTCTAACGGGACTTTATAACAGATATAAATTTACAGAACTTTTTGTTTCTTTGTATGCAACAATGATTAAAAGAGAAAATGATATGTCTCTTATTATGATTGATATTGATCATTTTAAAAATATTAATGATACTTATGGACACAATAGTGGAGATAAGGTGTTAATTGGTATTTCAGGGCTACTAAAACAATATTTTAGAAATGTGGATGTTATCTGTAGATGGGGTGGAGAGGAATTTGTCGCTCTTATTCCAACAGCTAATATTGAAAATAGTGAAAAAATAGCTAATAAAATAAGAATAGCAATTAAAGAATCTAGCATATTGGATACATTACAAGTAACAGCAAGCTTTGGAATTACTCAAGTTAAACAAGGGGACACGCTAGAAATAGCTATTAGTAGGGCAGATGAAGCATTGTATGAAGCCAAAAATAGTGGTCGAGATAGGGTAAACATACATCTCTAATGAAAAAGGGATTCTCACTATTGGAATTAATATTTGTTATTTCAGTAGTGGGAATAATTGTTTCTCTATCTATTCAAAAAAATAATCTTTCAAAAATTAAATTAGCAAAAAATCAAATCTTACTTCATTTAAAATATACGAGATATATCGCAATGGTTGATAATAAATATGATTATAAAGATAGTGAGTGGTATAAAAAAAGATGGAGTTTGAGATTTGAAAATTGTGATAAAGTGATTGGCGGATTATTTTACACTATATATAGTGATGAAAATGAAGGTGGTGGAGTCAATAAAGAAGAAGTTTTGAAAGATCCATTAACAAATAATTATATTTTTGCAACGTCTTGTAAACAAGATGCATTATATGATAAATCAAAATTTGTTCTTTTAACTCAAGAATACGAAATAGAAAATATAGATATAAGTTGCAATCAAACTTCAACTGTTGGTCAAATTAGTTTTGGAAATGATGGAAAAGTTTATGCAAAAAATGGAAAAAGTGAAGATGATTATGAAATTACAGAACCTTGCGTGATAAATTTATCAGACAAACATAATCAATCAGAGAAAATAACAATTTATCCAAAGAGTGGATATATAGAAGGTTAATCCAATTTATATGCTTTAAAATGATAATAAGAAAGTATAATTTGAATAATTTTAGAAAATATATAAAATTTATAGAATATTTAAGAGACCTTTAAGCATCAACCCATTATAATTCCCGTCCTTAAACAGACGGACCAAAAGGTTTTGAGAGTTTAAAGAAATGTTCTATACACACAATCTAATGTTAATGGTTTTGTAAATAATCT
>JAQUAG010000049.1 GCA_028687375.1 Arcobacteraceae bacterium
TTATAGAAAATAATCCAATTACGATACAACAAAAGAATATCTCATTTGTTGTTGCTTTTGATATTTCAAAATCGATGTTGGCAAAAGATGTAGAACCTAATAGGCTTTTATTTGCAAAAAAGAAGTTCCATTATCTTCTATCAAAACTAAAAGATGAAAAAGTTGGCATTATTGGTTTTAGCAATCGTTCGTATCTTATCTCTCCTATCACAAATGACCATAACTCTTTACGATATTTGGTTGATAACCTCAATACTGACCTTGTAAGCACAAAAGGTTCAAATCTCTTAGAAGCACTAAACGGGGTTCAAAAACTACTTGGAGATGCAGAGAAAAAAGCTGTTATCTTTTTTACCGATGGAACTGATAAAAAAGATTTTACACAGGAGATAGAGTTTGCTAAAAAGCATAACATTAAAGTATTTATCTATGCGATAGGGACAAAAAAAGGGAGTTCGATAGAGGATAAAACAGGTGTAGTGCTTGATAAAAATGGGAATATTGTTATCACAAAGCTAGGGGATAAAAGTGCAGACCTTGCCCTTTTAAGTGATGGAGCTTATTTGGAATACTCAACAAATATGGGTGATATTGATAAGTTTTTGGAGGTTATTACTTTGAAGTTTGAGGATAAACAGCAAAAAGAACTTAAAATTGAAAATAATCTTGAATTATTTCAAATAGCACTCTTTTTCGCGATAGTTTTTCTTTTTCTTGGCTATTTTGGAGTATATGGTTTTGGGGGGAGAAGATGAAAATAGTTTTCTCTCTTCTTTTCTTGGGAACTCTCCTTTTTGGAGATATCTTTGATGACTATCATCTGTATAAAGCGAATGGGTATATTTCTCTAAATAAGTATCAAAAAGCACTTGAACACTACGAAAAAGTGGAAAATAAAACAGCCACCATCTACTACAATCTTGGAAATTTGTATTATATGCAAGGGGAATATCAAAAAGCAATCACCTCTTACAAAAAAGTTGATGAGGCAACCTTAGAGTTTCAAACACTTCACAATCTTGGAAATAGTTATGTCAAAATAGATCAAATTGATAAAGCGATGATGAGTTATCAAAAAGCGATTCTTCTTAAAAGTGACCCAGCAACAAAAACAAATCTTGCACTTCTTTTAGCATCGCAAAAAAAAGAGCTTGAAACGAAAAAAAGAACAGCAAAAGGGAAACAATCTAGCAAAGAAAAAAATAGCTTAAATAGGGGATTTAAAGGGCAAGAAGATTTGGATGATGGGGAAAATAGGGATAATGGAGAAGTGAGCAAACAAGGAAAATCGGTACAAAAGAAAAATCCAAAAGACCCAAAGGAGAATGTTAGAACTACAACATCTGCATTACAAGGGGAGCAACAAATAGAGCCAATAGGGAGCAACAAAGGGGCGACAACTTCAAGTAAACAAAGAAAAAGATTAGAGATATTAGCACACAATGAGGAGAAAAAATGGGCAACAATTATCGAAAAAAGAAAGCTGAACACCCTTTTAATCCCTTTAAATCAAAAAGGAGTCGTAGATGAAAATATTGATAATCCTTGGTAATCTCCTCTTTTTTTTCTTTTTTTCAACCGTTGCTTTTGGGGAAGTCAAAGTAACTGTTGATAAACCTTTTTTCCATCAAGGGGATGAAGTAACACTTCAAATAGTAGCAAATGGGGAGGATATAGAGTTTCCAAAATTAGAAAATATTTTTGAATTTAAACTTTTAAGTACTCACATTTCAGAAGAAAACTCAAATATGAATGAGAGCATAGTTAAAACAAAAACTATCAAATATACTTTTACCCCAAATAGAACCCTTATCACTCCACCTTTAAAAGTCAAAGTGGACAAAGAGATTTTTACTTTTCCTTCCATAGAGATAAAAAAAATTGAGCCAAAAATATCACAGAAAGAGGATAATCTTCAATTACTTTTTGAGGTTTCAAAAACAAATATTTATGTTGGGGAGCCTATTATTGCATCGATTATTTTTAAACATAAACTTGATGTAGAGATGATTGATAAAAATATTGAGCCATTTTTTGGAGATAATTTTTTTATAAAAGAACTGAGTTCTTCTAAACCAATTGAACAAAATGGTTTTATGGTTTTTTCCTCTTATTACCTCCTTGTTCCAAAAAAAGAGGGAAATGTTACCCTCCAAAATCAATTTATCAATGTTGCAACGAGAGAAAGAAAAACCAATTTTAAAATTTGGCAAAGGGTGTTTAGTGATATCCAAAAGCTAACGATTTTGGAACTGCCAAAAGATATAAATTATCAAGGGGAATATACTATAAAAGCTACAGTTGATATAGCTGAAACGACTAAAGATACCCCAATCAATCTCACTTTACAAATAGAGGGATTTGGAAATATTGATGACATTACACCGTTTAGTCTAGCACTTCCAAATCAACTTATTTTTAGTTCAAATCCTACAATACAAACCTATCTCAAAGATGGAAAATATGGTGGAATATTTACCCAAAAATTTTCAATTGCAAGTGAGGAAGATTTTGTGATACCTAGTTTTAAACTAGAATATTTTGATGGAATAACAAAGAGTCTCAAACAAATAGCAACACAGCCACTAAAAATAACAATAAAAGGGGATGAGGAAGATGAAATTACCTCTCCATCAGCAATAAAAGAGATAAAAACAATTACGAAAGAAAAAACAAAAATAGAGGAAAACAAGGAGTTTCATATGGAATATATTGACTGGTTGCTTGGATTTTTAATGGGCTGTTTAGTCACTTATATGGTGATAAGAAAAACTCCCCAAAAGAAACTAAAAGGGGAAATATCGCTTGAAGATAAGATAAAAAAGGCAAAAAAAGAGAAAGAACTTTTTGATATTTTACTCTCTTACTCACAAGACCAACAAATAGCAACTTTTATAAAACAACTCGAAGGAAACATTTATCTGGGTCAGAAAAATAAGATTGATAAAAAAGCTTTGCTGGAAGTGTTTAATCCTTTAAAAGACGAGGAAGAAGATTGAAACTTTTTAACTTTTACTTGCTTAAATGAGTAGGTTGTTTGATAAGCTATACTTTACTTTTGTCTTATTATTTTCACCATAATCTCAGAAGAATAGGTATAGTTACTTTAAGTAGCTATACCAAATTCAATATGAAACTGTGTAGCTTTCAGTTCTGCTACTAAATTTCTATTTTCTTTATGAAGTTCTACAATCCCATATCGTTCAAGTGTTTTGAGTGTTCTTGATAGATTAGATTTTGCACGACCTGTTAAATCTTCTAGTTCTTTTAAAGATGTTGGTTTATTATCAAGGATAGTTTTTAAAAGTTGTTGATTTTCACATGATAGTATTTGAGCCATTGATTTTATCGATTCAAACCAAACTTTAGGTTCATCTTTTTTTAGTTTGTATTCACCCTTAGCTATTGCAATAGTTCTAGCTTTATATTTCTCTTTGGTTATGATTCCAACATTTAGTATTTTCATTAGTTATTCTCCATATAATATTCTGCTGATTTCCAAAGCTACTTTCAATTTTTATATAGATTGTAAAAATACTTGACATTAAGTTGTATTTTTTACTACAATACCTCTATTGAAACTAAGTGAAGTGAAAATAAGGGAGTTCACATGCCTCATACCCTTAAATCAATTTGTCTTGAGCAAGTTGAATATTTAGAGCTTTTTAGCTGGGGCGGACTGGTATGGCAAAAATGTGGGGTGTTTCCCTCCCACCACTTAGTTTTTTAAATACTCTTCAAAATCGCTTTTTTCTTTTTTATCCAAAAATGTCATAGTATCTTTACATTTTGTAAGTTGTCTAGTGCTTGGTTTAAATATTGTAGTAAGTTCATTTCTAAAATTATTGATTGAAATTCCATAAACAAAATACTCTTCTTCATAAACTGTGATAAAGTTTTTAACCCCATCTTCTTTGTAATGGCAAGATGCAATTGTATTATCCAAAAGGATTTGAAAATTGTGTTCTTCTATAAACCTTGCTTGATTTGGATGTTCAATTGATATTTTATTAGATTTTTTTCTTGTCAAGTATAGTTTTTTACTCTTGAACATATTTCTATGAAAATGTAAAACTATTGAATGTAAATAACCTAATAATATTCTATTCTTGGAACCCAAAATATACCTTTTTAAAATTTGACGGCATTATAGCACATTTTTACAAGACACAAAATTTGAAAAATTTAATCCAACCATAGTTATATGTGTTACTCATCATCTTCTATTTCTATCGAATGAATCTTTTGTATATTTTCAATAAGGTCTGCCGCTTGTTTTGAACCTTGTATGTAACCTAGAGTTAAATATTTAGAAAGAGTGTTTGTATTGTTGTGTCCAAGAGCAGCACTCATAAGAGTCGCACTGATACCTTGTTCTGCCATTGCAGATACAATAACATTTCTAAGTCTATGAAGTGTGAAATTGGGTAGATATTCTTTTATTTTTGAAGTTTGTTTTTCTACATTATTTA
>JAQUAG010000009.1 GCA_028687375.1 Arcobacteraceae bacterium
ACTCTTTAATCGGTCTAAGCTTCTCTGAGTATGAGTACCAAAGATATGCACTCATTTTATTTATCTTAAATACTATGATTTTTTATATGTTATTTAATGGGATGATTCACAGACAACATAGGTTTTCAAGTCGTAGGAAGAGAAATAAATAACTCTACTAATATCCGCATTAGGAACTCAGAATTTATTTGGAGCTTATTAAATTATTTTAGTTGAAAGTAGATCTCTAACCTGCTACTGTATCAAACTACTATCTCATAAAATCTATTATTTCCTGAGCTTTGAAAAAGTTCTCTTTTTTAAACTCATCAAAATTATGACTTTTTAAAGCTTCAATTACATTGACAATATTATAAATTGATTTAGCATAATTATTTTTATCCATATAATCAGCTATATCTGATTGATGTTTGTCAATTCTATCAAAATTTGGAACAATAATTATCTTTTTACCTAGCTCTAAAAGTTCATAAATCGAACCTGCTCCAGCATGTGTTATCACTACATCAGCTTCACGAAAATATTTTTGAATTTCATTTGTAAATTCAAAATGCTTTGGTTTGTAATTTCCATCAGATATTTGCATTGTCACTTCATAGTCTAAATCCAAAAGATTTTCATCTACTGACTTAATTAAAGAATCAAATTTAGTTGTTCCTACGGTTACAAATATTTTCATAAAAGTCCTCCATAGATAGCTTTAGGATAGTGCTTTTGCAATGATTTGTTTTGTATATAAAATTTATCAGCTATTTTCCCTGTCATAGATTTTGTCTCGAACCTCGACCAAGTCTCTACAAAAACTATTTTTTTGCCAAATATCTTAAAAAATAGTGAAACAATCCCAGGACCCGTTGAAACTACAGCTTTGACATCATACTTTTTATGCAACATAAAAAGAATCTTTAGATAATGCAAGAGGAGTATTAATCAATGTTTTTAAATTACTATATTTATCTCTAAGTGGTAAAAAAGAGTAGTTTTCATCTAAGGTGCTGTTATTTTCACATATACCTATGTATTTGATGTTCTTCTCTCATCAAGTGTAGTAGCCTTTTCATTTGGGCTTTATGACCGCCCTCACCATAAACAAATATTATTGATTTAGTATTCATAATTTTCTTTTTCCTATCTCTATTATTTTATTAGATAATTCATATGTTACTTTTTTTGCTTCATAAATACTCGCTGTGTTCAGAGCATTTCGACTAAACATTTGCATTTTACTTTCATCTAAATTCATAAAGTATTTAATCTCCTCTGCCAATCCTTGACTATCAGTAACCTCAAAAAGTTTACCATCATTTATATAGCCAGTCAAACCACCAATGTTTGAACCTACAACAGGAATTCCACATGCCATAGCCTCAAGTCCTACAAGCCCTAAGCTTTCATTTAATGTTGTAGGAAAAACAAAAATATCCATTTGGTTAAAAAAATATGGTAGTTTGTCATGAGGTTGTCCACAATGAAGCTCTATGATATTTTGAAGTTCTAATTGCTCAATCATTTCTAACATCTGTTTTTCTTGTGAGCCACTTCCCACCAACAAAAGTCTAATCTTTTTATCTTTTAACAAACTCATACTTTGAAGTAGTATATCCCAACCTTTGCCTTTGTCGATACGAGAGAGAAAACCTACCGTAAAAATATCATTTTGTTTTTTTACACCTAGAGGAGTAAAAATCTTTTTATCTATCCCACCCGATGGTGAAATAAAAATTTTTGATTTGTCTATGATGAATCTTTTGTGCACAATTTTCAAAAAATACTCTGATGGAACAACCAATAAATCCGCTTTTTTAATAATAGGAGTTACTAACTTTTGTATCAATTTAGTGCTTACCAGCACATCACTACCATGAGCATTTAGTATAAGTAGATGTCTTACAAACAAAAGCGGAAGTAAAGAGTGACTCACATAATGCACATAGATAAGATCATAGTCATCTTTTTTAACTAAACGAATCACATCTTTAAAAAACTGTAGGTATTTTTTTATCTTTGCTATTTTACTGTTCGCCTTACCACTTATGAGTGCCTTTTCAAATTCAAAATCCTCTTTACTCAATTGACTCTCAAAGTTTTTTACAAAGGAAGGATACTCTTTTGAGGGATACATATTTGAAATTAATAATACTTTAAATCTTTTTTTCATACTTTATTTGTGGTATATTGAGTAAGATTGCTAAAAATAGACTTCCCATAGTTGAAAATATGATATTGCAGAAACTGATAAAATTAAACATAAAGAAAAAAATATCACACTTAAGTAGAATATATAATTTATGAATAAAAAACATAATAATCATTACTAAACCTATTAATCCATAAGAGATTAAAATATCTAAAAAATCCATCTCTACATTTATTACTTCATATCCAAATAGTATATTTACGAGACTTGAATTATATAAATCAAATAAGTCTTGCAATCTAGTTGTTCTATCTGAAGTAATCCCTGCAACTAAACCACTTTTTTCAATAAAGAATATTAATCGGCCATAGATTTCAAAGACTAAATATATAATAATGAAGCTAATACAAAAAATAAAATGACGAACATTTTCATATATCTATATTTAGTATAAATAGAAAAAAAGAAAAAAAGCCAATGTTGTTTTTGAAAAAGAAACTAAACAAAAATAATTAGTGTAATAATTTTTTTCATACTTATACACATAATAGTAAATTACTATTAGAACTGTATTTAATTCATTACCAGAACCCTAATATGGTTCCTGATACACCATATTCCAATTCCTAATGTAATATTTATAATAACTACGACAATTTTTCTAATTTTTATATAATTTAAAAAGACAATAGTATAAAAAAGTGGAATAAAAGAGTACTTTAAAAAACCTTGTATATCTTTAGAAACAATGTTGCTAACCGATACATCTATCATATATTAATGATAAAAATACACCAAACAAAAAAAGCATTTTGTTATAATGACGTCTATAGTAAAATGGCTAGTATAATTATTCTAAAAAAGGCACTTAAATTCATTCCAGCAAAACTAATACCCTTAAGTTGAAAATATCCACTTATTGAATCAATCAATAAAAAATAATAAATGACTAAATACCCTTTTTAAACCTATGAGTTTTACAATTATTAAATCATATAAATTGATATTCTATTCATTATCTTTTATCAGCTATAAACTTTAATATACCACAAATCATTGATCTCTTACTAAATGATACTTCAATAATTAAAGTTTTTATTTCATCTTCTTTTTTTATGTTATGTTTATCAAAAAGTGAACCAACTTATCTTTTCTATCTTTAAATATTTTTTTTCTATTTGTTTTTGATAATGATTGATTAAATTCTCTATATTTAAATAAAAATTCATTCAAATTTCCGAATCTTGCATTCTGACCATAAAGGTTACACCACATCGCATAATCTTCCGCATTTGTATAGAATGAAATACCATATTTTATATCATTCGTTTCTAAAAAAGACCTCTTCATTATTACAGATGGGTGTGCAAAAGGAACAGTTACGGATAAATACAATACTATCGAGTCGTACTTTATGGGAACTATTTCTGTATCAATATAATTGTTATTTTGTAGTAATGACACCCACATATGTCTAAGTTATTATTTTCCATATATTCTATTTGTTTCTCAAACCTATTGAATAAACTTATATCATCTGCATCCATTCTAGCTTTATCAAGACCTTCATTTAAGCTGGCTATTAAAATTATTCTTTCATCTTGTTTTTCAATTATCTTGAGAACCATCATTGATTATAATAAATTCAAAATTATTATATGTTTGATTTAAGATACTTTCTATTGAGATATTTTTCTGCATTATTACTGATATTTTTGGATTCACCTCAAAGAATAATTCTACATACTCATATTTGTGGAATGCGGGATGGTAATATAAAAAATCAACAAAAATAACATTTTTATCATAAATTTCCTCTATATTTTCTAGATTTTTGTCATAAATAGTGAAATTCTTATAAGCATTTTTTACTAAATCTTTTAAATTTATCTTTTCTGTAAAATTTATATCGTATGTAGAAAGAACAATAAATCTTCTAGTATTTTATATGTTAGCTCATATATATTAATAAAAAGAACATCTTTTTTAGACTTTGGTAAAATGTGCTCTTCCTTGATATATTGTAAAGCCTTTTATCATTTTTATATACCGTATTAAATTTCATACTTCTAATGAATTATACAAATCAAAAGAATTGTAATTCTTTTTTATATATTCAACAACCTTAGAATCACTGTAAAATTCTTTTATAGGTAAAATAAAATTCTTTACTATTAAATCAATTTTCCAAGAAAATCAAATATTTCTTTAGTAAAAAAAATTCTATTTTTTACTCTAGCTGTATAAACAACTTGATCTACATATTTATATCCATCAATGGTTTATAGTTTTTTATATATTGATACACCGTTGAATCATGCCTAAACATAGGAGCATCTTCTCTTACAATGGTAGAATATAATAAACCTTTTTTTCAGAAATAGACCAACCTTCACATTCTCTGTTTTCATATGAGATACAATTCTTTTTGCTATTTCATTTTTGAAATTAAAAAAAACAAATCCTGCTCATCCTCTAAATTATATTTATCAACAAATGATATAGGAAGGTTATACCTCATTGTAAACGTACCTGGTAGTGTTAGAATTGGATCAATACTTCTATAAATTTCTTCTATAATCAAGCCATCCACACTTTCCACCATCTTCCATCATCTCATAAAAAACAAAACATTTAGCACAATATAAATTGTTTTAAGTTTTCTTATTTCAACTACATCATGAAAACTATTTAACAATTTAAACTCTCTTGTCTTCAAACCAAAATCATAAATTATCTTTATTTGAAGACCTTAATGAGCCTATTAAATTTAACAAAGCCCAAAAGAAATTTGTGTCTGCACCAGTATAAAGTCTAAATTTTTGCATACTTACTTCCCTTAATATGATAAACAAATAAAATTCCTAAAATTCCAAGTAAAACAAAATTATTTATATGAAAATAATGACTTACATACAAATAGAAAAAACATCAAGACAATTAAATTAAAAATAGATTTTAAATAAAATCATTCTTTTTGAATAAATTACTATAAGGCTAAACATCGTAGCTGTACCAATAATAAGAGAAATACCAATTAAACTACTATTTTCTAAAATATAAACTATATACAAAATCCAAGATATTAAATAATTTCTTTGCACATAAAATAATCCACTAGACACTCTGAAAAATTCTATTATCACTCCATAAAATTTTGTGCACTTAAATATTTTTCATTTGAAAAAAGTAGTATCAAATAAAAATATAAGATACATTGGTAAAACAAAATTTATTAAAATAAATTACTTTTCTATATTTAGTCGCATTATTCATAAATTTATAGTAGTTAGGGAATATATATTGATTTAAAATGAGATAGATAAATTCAAAAGCTATTATTGCAAGAGTTCCAAATTTATCTTCAACTACAAATTATTTTGCCCCCAAACTAAAAAAGTTGTAATAAAAATTGGAAATATAAACTCTATTATATTCTTTTGATTAAATTTATTTTTAATCAACTCGAGTGAAATTTTTTGCTTAAAAGATTTATGAAAATCAATAACAATTAGCTTAGAGAACATTAATCCTAATATTAAATCCAATGTGAAATAACAAAAGAGAGAATATAAATTTGTATAGATGACAAATTTAATTCTTTTAAATATTCCAAGTAATGTACCAACAACAATATCAATGACAGTTTATATCTAACTCTGAATAATTAATATAAATAGCTACAATTGTAATTAAATAAACAGATAATACAACCACAGGATTGTATATTTCAGTTTTCCATTTTTTGTGAAATAAATACCCGTTGGTGATACGAAACTCATTGTAAAAAAAGCAATTAGTGACCGACATTCTCTATACTCAAAAGTGAAGTTAATACACCAATTGGCTCACTCTACCTAATAATAGAGTCAAAATGTCTTTATTCAATTTTTTTCCAAAAATTGTTTAGGTGTATTAAAATCCTTCATATCAAATTTTACGATTTATCTTTTATTAAAATGTTTTCTTTTTCATACCATTTATTATATTCTAGTTCTTCAATCTGTTTTTTAGAAAATCGGTTCTTCATTATTTTCGCTGGATTACCACCAACTATTGAATATGGTGGCACAGATTTAGTTACAACACTACTATCGAACCATTACCTTGTATTGGTACCTATCCATACATCATGCCCAATCTTATTAAAACATACCCTCTCCATGTTCATTCTTTGTATACGGGAAATCGTGAGTGGTAAAGTTAGTAAATATGTGATTTCTAGGACCAATGATAACATTAGAAGCAATACTTACATAATTTTTATTGCAACCAGAGTATTTACCCCAAAAAGTTGAGCTAATACTACTTTTTCTTCCAAAATAATTTGAAGAGTCAAATATATTATTTTTCTTTTTTAATCTATACTTTTCATATAACTTATTTAGTAATTTTTTTAAAAACATTTTAAAATATATTGTTTGAATATTAACTTAGGGTATGAAATCTTTATATTCGATTGTTTTATAAATCTCCACAGCAAAACTCTCACTTGAAAAATTTTTAAACTCCTCTGATGCTAAATACTTCTCAATTCTTTGATTATATCCAACTCTTTATAACTATTAAAATTTCTTTTGTCTATATAAGTATCTTTTGGGAAATAGCTTTCTACATTTGATGCACCCCAAAATATTGGTATGGTTCTCGCATAAAAACAGTCAAATATTTTTTCACTAATTAAACCTGCTATATCGCACTCATTTTCATAGCAAAGAGTAAACTTGAAGTTTTTTAAAACTTCAAGTTTAGCATCTACTTTTCCAATGTATGACTTTTCTCCCACCCAACTCCAAAACTATCATACTTGTTTTGAAAATATTGGATAGCTTCTATTCTTTTACTATACAACTCATTTGATTTTTTATATCCCACAATTGTAGTAATATATTTTTTATCATGAAAATTTATTTTTTCATATTCTATAAAACTTTTGATTATCATCTTGCCAAGTTAAAACTGCACCAAATAGTTTGGAAATCCATCGTAGTTCTCTTACAACTGGTGGTTCAAATGGTATATAAATAGATTTATTTGATATATATACTTTGGATTTAAATCAAAGAATAGTATAAAATCAGCTTCTTGGATAGTTGTAATATCTACAGTATTGATTTAATTCAAAGTATCCTTTTACAATGTAAGGGAAATTTTATTTTTATCAAAAAACTGGTTATTTATAACACTGATTTTTTTAGCTGGGTTACCAACAACAATTGAGTATGCTTCAACATCTTTAGTTACTACACTACCAGCTCCAATTATTGAACCATTCCCAATATTGTTGAATTTCCACCTATCCATACATCATTATTCCTTTAACGGAGCATCTTTCATCAATTTTTGCACCGACAATAATAACATTTGGTCCAATCATTACATTTGAGCCAATAAAAATTAAAACACTATTTATACCAATCCAACAATTATTTTCTATTTTTAATTCTAGAGGAGATAAAGTATTATTTTTTTATTCTCAATAATTTGGAAAACTTAGATATTGAAACTTTGCCCTATTAATAATATAAAAAAATACAAATATTTTTTTCCTTATTAAATCTTTTTTTAATAATTTTTGCTGGATTACCACCACTCTTGAGTGTCTTTTGTAATCACTGCCCCCTCCAATGATACAGTGAGAGGCAATAGTAACTCCATCAAGAATAATTGAATTGGCACCCATCCATACATCATCACCTATAAATATTCCTTTTGAGTTAGTTTTTTGATTTATCATTGATGTATTTGTATCATCAAATCCATGATACATTTGGTCCAGACATAAAATCATTGCCAATACTTACTTTTCCAAATATATAATTGTTATGGCCTATATAC
Organism: Arcobacteraceae bacterium; assembly: GCA_028687375.1. GTDB lineage: Bacteria > Campylobacterota > Campylobacteria > Campylobacterales > Arcobacteraceae > CAIJNA01. Next base: position 7,976 of record JAQUAG010000009.1, read on the forward strand.
ACATTATCACCGATCTCTAAACTTTTTCCAATCTTTACTTGTAGCCAATTTTTACCATATAATATTTTTTGCACTGAAAAATATTTGATAATCAAAGTAGTTATATATTCTATTTTGTAAAATAGTATTTCACCCAAATACCTTTCAAATGTATAATTTTCTTCTCGTTTTTTTTCATTTGATAAATAATAATTTACCTTTTCAAGCATCTCTTCTTTTGTACCAAATCTATCAAGCTCAAAATAATCATCTAGCTCTTCTGTTAGTAGAAATGCACCAGTTGCAGGTATCTCAAACACTCTTCCTTTTAAAAATTTTAGCTCAGGATGTCCCGCAGATGAACTGAAATTTTTGCTTTGTTTGAGTGACTCTGCCAACCTCGACCAAGTGCTTTGAGATAATCCACATACATTTGGCGATTACCAAAATTTTGACCTATAAAAACTACATCATAGATCTTTTTAAGCCCAAAATCTCTGTATAGATAATGATTAGCAGCTAAACCCTTTTTCTAGCCGTGTTTTAAAGTAGTAACTACTGTTTTGTAAGCTCTATCGTATGAGGATACCTTTTGTCGTCATCAAAAAGCCAAATACTAGTTTCAATAGGATAGTTATCTTTCATCACGATAAAGTATTTTGTCCACACCTTCAAGAAGTGCCACTTCTTTTATCATTTGATTTGCATACTCTTTTCCATATTTTGTATAAAAATCAAATCGTATTATCTCAATATCAGGCATATTTTTAAGAGTATACTCTTCATAAGCTAATTTTGTCCCCATAATCATACTTCAAAACTTTGATTTTTGGTGTACCATTTTTAAGAACTTCTACACTATTGCTCATCAAAATTAGGCAAATAATTTCTTGATATATAAGAACTCAACATCCCTAAAGTAGTTTTAAAAACATTCAAAGTCAATTATAAAACTCCACTATTTTTGAACAAATATATCTAATCTCATCATCTGTAAGTTGATGGTAGCCACAATCCTTTTTGTCCTATCATACTTCATGTTCACCTTCAATTTGTTTATTTATAGGTCCATACATCACTCTTGTTTTCTTTTAAAAACTTTTGAAGTTCTTCTCTATTTTCTACTACAGTATCATAAAACCAAGGAGTTGTACAAGATAAATCTTGCTCAAAGAATTTCACTTCTTTTAAAAGTTCTGTATAAAGTTTAAATATCTCTTTCAACTCTTGGTTGAAGTTTCAATTCCAATACAAGCTTGAAGCTCTGTAAATTTGAAATTATAACCAATACTATCATTTCCTCTACCAAAGTCTTCTTAGTTTTCTAGCAACTTCATCATCATTTGTAATTAATGCTCCACCTTGACCTGTAGAGATAATTTTTGGTGCAGAAAATGAAAAACTTCCCACAAGTCCAGCGGTACCTATGTGTCTTCCATCTGGATAAAATGAGCAGAATCAAAATAATATTTTTTTCTTTACATAAATCTTCAAAAGCTTTTATACCAGACTTCCATTTGCAGAAACAAGCATAATCGCATTTTTCTATATCAAGACAAAGTGTTTCAGGCTCGACATCTACAAATACAGAATTTGGTGTTGCTATCATTGTATAGTTTGGCACTATCACTTCTACTCCTACAGCCATAGCTGCAAGTGTTAAGCTAATTGTCCCATTATTTACTACTATACAATGTTTTGCCCCTGCTAACATTTGCTCGAATTTTTCTGTTCGCTTGAACTCAGTGATAAAACCATATATTCACCAAACCATGGTTGCATTATAAATTCCATTTATTGTTTCTCCTTAAATTCTATTTGTTCTTTATTTCTACTTTTTATTTTTTTTGATGGGATTCCTGCATAAAGACTCCAAGCTTCTAAATCTTTTTTTGCTAAAGCACCATCATTAGGTAGTACAACTGAATTTGCACCAACTATACAAAAATAATTTTTCCTATTTCAACTTTTCCTTTGTATTCTAAAGGAACCATTGGAGTAGCTATTCCTCCAACATAATCATCACTTCCAGCAGAAAGTGTAACATTTGGGGCAAGTGTTGAAAATTCTACATAAGAGTCCCTTCCACCTATGATTTTACAGCCTGAAGAAATATGTACATTAGATGATAATTTTAATTGAGTAGAAATCATCGATAATTCTTACCGCAAGATTTTAATTTGGAAAAAATATTCTTCTTCTATCTACATAAGGTCCATTTTTTACTTGTGTTCCACCTCTTAGAAGTATCTCCTTCTTTTGCAATAATCTCTTCTACAAAGTTTTCTTCTGTATCGTATACTTTTGCTTTGATAGAACCTCTTGAGTCCAATATACTTCATTGTGCCAAAAGCTCTTTCCCTGTATCATATCCCCAAGCTCCAACTTGAATAAATTCATCATCCCCAGAGTAAAAACTCAACCCCTCTTTCCAATCTTCGCTTGGTATATGTCTTGCTAATACAATTCCATCTTTTACTGCCATTTTATTTTCCTTCTTTTTTTAAATATGCTTCCATATCTCTATCAGAGAGTATTGGATTTTGTGTTGGCCATTTTATACCGATGCTTGGATCATTCCAAGCAAAAGTAAATTGACCGTCGGCATCTATGTAATCACCCTCATAATACGAATTTCCCATCATAGGAGGAATTAAAATAAGTTGTTGATTGTCTTTATTTATTACAAATTCTTCCCATTGTAGGAGAATCTTTTCTACTTGATGAATTTCACCATAAACAGAAGTAACTAACTTCCAAGATTTATTATCCCCATGGATACCTCTTAGTACATTACCCCTTGACTCTGAAAACTTATCATGTTTAAACCCTCTGGTAAAAGTTTATCTAATTGTTCTTTTAAAAATGAAGTCCAGATAGTACCTCTTCTGTCTTGAGATGGTTTTACACCTTTTAGTTTTGATTTCAAACTCATTCTTTACAAGTTCCTCTAAAGATGTTTTAGGTTCCCAATTAAGTTCTTGCATAGCTTTTGATGGATCTCCCCATAATAGCTCAACTTCTGCTGGTCTAAAATATTTACAACTACAAGCACTTTCCCTGTTGCTTTGTCTATTCCCTTTTCATTTACACCTTCACCACTCCATACTATCTCAATTCCAACTTCTTTAAATGCTAATTCTCTAATAGTGTAAGTTGCTATTACATAATCCACTGGTTTATCTTGTTGAAGCATAATCTTTTGCATATCCCCAGTCTCTTTTTGCATCAAGTTGAAGGTTTTCCTTTATAAATATTTGCAACTGCTTTTGTTATTTTTTTAGTTACAAATGTTTCTCCTCGTCTAGGGCTTTCATGATTAAATAAATTATAAGATTCTCTATAGTTTACAGTTACCCAATAAGCATAAAGTTTAGCTGCACCATAAGGTGTAGTTTCACTTTGAGGAGCAGTATCTGGAAGCCCTCCAAAAAGCTCACTTGATAAAACTTTGGTTTTAGATTTATTGCGTCAAGAAGTCTAACTGTATATTCAGGTACTGCAACATGCGACTGAGCTCCCAAGTTATAAATCTCATCAGGTTGTATTTTTGATAACAATGTATGTAAATTACTTGAATCTCCATGATAAGTTTTTAGATTTGGATGATATGTTCTATCCTTTGAGTCGTAAAAACTGAAGATCTCCTAAGTATTGCATACCCTTTGTCAAGTAAAAATTCCTGTAATAAATGCTTTACATATGTGTGCACTTTGAAGAAGTTCTACTATTGTGAACCATTTATATTCACTATGTTGCTCCTTATTAAGTTCTAATAAATATCCATAATGTGTTGAAACGCTATCATCGTAAAAGTGTTCAAAAACTTTGGCTCATCTTTTTTGAAACGACTCATTTTTTCGTACGACTCCACCTATAGTAAAATAATAACCAAAAGCAGGTTTATTTACTCTACGACCTAACAAAACTTTATCTTGATACATAGTCACTAAATCTATAGAAACGAGTGGTGTATACTCTACTACTGTTCTATTGGAACTAGTTTGCTCATAATACAATCTTCCCAATAGAACTAGATTATCTGACTATTCGTTTCTACATAGCATCGAAGTTCTGATGGTCTCAATTTGATTGATATCTACTACTTTTAAATTTTCTAATCCAAAACTTTTTAGTAGTGTTTGCGGACTTGATGCCCCTTTTTCTAGTGGAAAATCGTTGCAACAAGCTTAGATAGTGATACTTGCTCTTTCACTACACGACTCAGTAATACAATGCATCTTGTTCAAGAAAAGAAAACCACCATTGGCTTCAAAGCCTGCAAATGATTTATAAGTCTTTAACTGTTCGAAAGCCTCTATAACGTAAGGTGATCCTATACAACTTCTTTAAAAAAAGTACTTTTTTCAATAGCAGTATTACAACTCACAGGAACTTCAATTCCAAGATGTTGAGTAGTCCCACTATATCTCCCCGTAGCCAATCAAAGGACGGTCACCATCTGTAGAAAATATAGCATCAAAACCATACTCTTTGTTTATCAATATCCGCTACAGCTTCTGTATCAATTGGTACGATCTCCCTAGTGAGATTACCTCTGCCCCTAGTGTTGTAAACAACTCTGCATACAAGTCCCTACCTGCACTTGAATGTTCATAGATACCAATTTTAAACATTTAGAGCCAAAAAAGTTTGCATATAATTTATTGTAGCACTAACTTTTATTTGGGGTAGATATTATTTATGATTTCAACTTTTGTTATCTCTCCATCTGGGGTATAAAACTTAATACCATTTCTATCAAATGGGATATGACTACCTGTAATCATAATAGATGGAATTGTATCTCTCATAGCTTGCAGTGCTAAAGCTGGAGTTGGTAATACACCATAGGCTTCTAAACTATCTCTGGACGATTATCCATAGCAATTGCCACTTTTTTTTCATAGCATCTAAAAAAGAGAGTGCAAACCTCTGGTGTAAAATCCAAACTTTGATCGATGATTTCTTTCATATACTAATCTCTTCAATTCTTACGATATCACCTGTATATTCTCCCACTTGAGCTTCTATTAAGATCACAGGGATTTCACCCATTTTATCTCCAACTGTCACAGTTGCTGTTCCAGACACCAGTGTTCGTTTCTATGAAAATGTTTTTGTAAAGATAATCTTTTGACTTCTATTCGTTTGATTTTATACCCTGGAGAACCGTATAAGTTCCCCAAGGACGATGACCTGTAAGGTGAAGTTCACTCTTTGAGTTTTGAGAAGAGCCTATAATGCAATCTTCTATATCTACAGTTGCGATTTTTCGTTCACACCCATAGATAAGGTTATTTTTACTATCAATTGAGATATGGTTTGGATTTTGAGTGTTTCCGTTTTCATCTTTTGGGAGTTCATCACTCCAAGCAATATCTGATGGTACAACTTTTTCCATCACTGCATAATCGATAGAGTCTTCAGGGATATCATCATGTTTGATTCTAATAAGCTCATCTTTACTAGCATTATTAAATGCTTCATAAATAGCAGGTGAATATTTTTGAAGCTCTTCTAAAAATATTCCTGCTTTAAATAAAAACATCCCAAAAAAAGAATTAATTTCTATATATTGTTGTGCTGGCTTCTCATGAAATTTTAATACGTCAATGTATCCTGTTTCTGCAAATTATCTTTCTGTGCTTTTTGCATATTCAGTTTCATCTTTGATAAGATGATCTGATGGAGTTACTCTTCACTATCAAGCTAGTGCAATAGCTGTATTTCTTCCAATTGGTTCTAGCAAGTATTTGTTTTGAGTGATATTTAGCTCTTCTAGTTGGTCAATTGCTAAAAAGCATTTGAGTGTCACATACTTTCGCATCACCGTAAGTTGAAAAAGTGACTTATTAGAAAATAATTCTACAAACTGCTTATAGTCTTGTCCGCATAATATTATATTAGTCATATTTATAATCTTCCGTCACTATTTTTTATATCTGATTTTTGTTTTCAAATGTCAAATTTTTATCATGTGATACCGCTAAAACTATAGCTTCATTATCTAAGTTTAGATTGTACTCATGTTTTACTTCATCTTTATCTGCCCAGTGATATCACATCCAAACTCTTGAAGCTCAGAAATGACATCTATCACTTTACTATTTCGTATATCTGGACAATTTTCTTTGAAAGTGATGCCCAGAACCCTCTATTTTTTTATCATCAATTTGATTTGCTACATATTATCATTGAGTCTTCTACCTGCGAGGTTGTATCCTACTTGTGAGTTAGATAGTATGGATCTACACCGATACAAGACCTGGCTTAAATGGTAAGAAGTTCCACTTTGTCCCTGCTGCAAGTACATCATTTGTATTGATACCTAGTTTATTAAAGATAATTGCTAGTTCATTTACAAATGCTATATTTATATCTCTTTGGGAGTTTTCTATAACTTTAATAGTAGGTACCTGCTGTGATAATACTTGCGTATAGTTCATTTACTATTTCAGGAGTTGAACCACTTTTGTTCTTTATCCCCTGGATTGATTCGCTCGGGACTGTAGCCACAGTAAAACCCTTCGCTTAATTGTCTCTTTTTTTCTATAGTTTCCGTAGATATGTATTTAAGTCCACTAAACTTTTCTAGTATTGGTACACAATCTTCTTCTGTAGCACCTGGGTAAACTGTAGATTACTATGTCATCTTTTCACTTGCTTTGATAAGTGGAGTAAGGTCTGGTCTTTTGTTTTTATCTATAGGTGTGGGTACTGTTACTATGTAGATATTACAATCTTTGATATCAAGAGTAAATTTACTTGCACTTCTGAGAGTTCTATCGTACCCACTTCTTAGCTCGTCTATTCTCCAGCTTGATATATCAAAACCTACTACTTTTCTGAAAATGCGTGTGCAAGTGGAAGTCCAACATATCCTAAGCCGATTACGGCAATTGATAATTCTTTAAATTATTGAAGTTAATAATTTCAATATCTCTATCTGTTAAGTAGTCAGTTTCTTTTAGTAATTCTATCCAATATTTACTTTCTTTTAATGAAATTGACAATTTAGATATGAAGTCATTTTTGCTTCATTGAAGTCCCACTTCTTAATAATTGTTTAGACAGTATATATTCTTTTTTATCATCACATATATACTTATAGAGTTTTACAACTCTAATATATTTTCAATTTGGAAGAATTCCAAATACCAATCCACAAATTTATTTATCCCATCTTGTATAGGAGTTGCTGGTTTATACCCTAAGTCACTCACCTGCTTGTATAGGCATCATATTTTTTTCTATAGTTTTGCCTAATTTATTCTCAATCCATCAATTTTACTGGATTATTGTTTCCTATATTGTAGACTTTATAAGGAGCAGATGATGTTGAAGTTCCAATTTTGGTGGATTGTCTATCACACCTTCTACATAGGTAAAATCTCTTAGCATTGTTAAATACATCTATCTTATTTCCTTCGAGTGCTGCTTTTGTAAATAAGAAAAGTGCCATATCTGGTCTTCCCCATAAACAGTAAACCTGTAGTACTTATTCCAAATAGATGAGCCATAAGTTCATTTGATTTTTTACTCGCTGCATAAAGGTAACTCCTCATTTAAACCATATACACTTGAAGCATAAGATAGATTATGGTGTCATAAATCCTATGATATTACTTTGCATCTGGATTTGTCAAAGAGTATCTTACATACTGCATCAAACTTTTCAGTTTCATCAAGATTTAGCTTGATGAATTTATAGTTTTAGAAGTAAGCAGTTCACCGTATGGTATATTTGCTCCATCTTCAAGAGTATCTACTATTCCACCTCTTTGAAGTCTTCCGTACTTTACATTTTGGTCATTGATATTATCAAGCCCTACTACCTCTATCAAGTAGCTAAATGACTTCCTATAAATCCAGCTGTTCCTGTTACTAGTATTTAACCTCTCTATTTTCTAAAAAAATTTCAATATTTTTTGTCTTAAATCTAAAACTGCTACAACGATAACCATATCTTTATCCACTTCATAGTATATTCCATATGGAAACCTTTTAGATAATAATCTATACTTTTTTGTGAATTCCATCATATAACCATAAAGATTCTATATCAGAAATAATACTATCTTTAAAGTATCCACCTAATCCTTTGTTTTGTTTTTCATAAAATATCTCAGCTACTTTAATATCAATAGATACTTCTTCTAAAGCGATAATATTATTTACATTCATCGAATTTTTAATTCTTCAAGTGAAATATATGTTGCTTCATTGTTTTTAATTTTTAATAATCTATCTTCTAAAATATCTTTATGCCATAATGGAGATACTATCGCATCATTTTCTGCTTCTAAACTTTCCCAAATATCATTCATAAGAATTATTCTGTCTTTAACATCAAGTTTTTTAATTTCATCTATGCTCATGACTTCCCTTTTTTTAATTTAGTATATTTTAACATTTATTGGATTTAGCTATCACTATTAAAAATATCTCTAGTGTAAACTTTATCTTTCACATCCATAATGCTATCACTTAGTCTATTTGCTACTATTACATCACTTATAGTTTTAAATTCATTTAGGTCTTTTATCACTCTTGAGTTAAAAAAACTATCTTCATGGCAAGCTGGTTCATAGATAACGACTTCTATCCCTTTTGCTTTGATTCGTTTCATTATCCCTTGGATTGCTGAGCTTCTAAAATTATCACTTCCTGATTTCATTACAAGTCTGTAAATTCCTACTGTTTTTGGTTTTCGTGAAAGGATACTATCTGCTATAAAATCTTTTCTTGTAGAGTTTGATTTTACAATAGCTTCTATCAGATTACTAGGTATATCTGCATAGTTTGCTAAGAGTTGTTTTGTATCTTTTGGCAAACAATATCCACCATATCCAAAAGATGGATTGTTGTAATGTGTACCAATTCTAGGGTCTAATCCAACCCCTTTTATTATTTGTTCAGTGCTTAATCCATGAGATTCTGCATAACTATCTAGTTCATTGAAGTATGCAACCCTCATAGCTAAGTATGTGTTTGCAAAGAGTTTGATAGCCTCTGCTTCTGTTGAGTCTGTAAAAAGAATATCAATATTTTTTTTGATAGCTCCACCTGCTAAAAGATTTGCAAATATTGTAGCTCTATCTGACTGTTCACCTACGATAATTCTACTTGGGTATAGATTGTCATAAAGTGCCAATCCTTCCCTTAAAAATTCTGGAGAAAAGATAATATTTTGAGTATTAAATTTTTCTCGTAAACTTTTTGTGTAACCTACTGGGATAGTTGACTTGATAACCATTGTAGTATTTGGATTGATTGCAAGAACATCAGCTATTACAAATTCAATTGAGCGAGTATTGAAATAATTTGTTTCTGGGTCATAATCTGTAGGGGTTGCTATGATGACATAATCAGCACCCGTATAAGCTTCTTCTTTATCTAAAGTTGCAGTAAAATTTAAATCATCTCTTAAAAGATACTCTTCAATCTCCTTGTCTTCTATTGGAGATTTTTTATTTTGAAGCATCTCCACTTTCTCTGGAATAATATCAAGTGCGACTACTTCGTTATGTTGAGATAATAAAAGCCCATTACTTAAACCCACATATCCTGTACCTGCTATTGCTATTTTATACTTTTTAATTTGTTCTTGCATCTTCTAATTATTCTCCATTTTTATCATATTTAACTCTTTTACAAGTTCGTCATACTCTTTTTTCTTTCTATTGATAAATTTTTCAGTAAGAGCTATTTTTTCCTCTATCCCTTTTTGAGTAAGAAGATATTTGTATTGTTTTTTATTTTGATTGTTATAAAAGTTTTCTACTTTTAGAAGCCCTTTTTCACAAAGCCCTTTTAGAACATAGTTAATCTTTCCTATACTATAGCCAAGTTCATCTGCTAAACTTTTTTGAGTTATCGATGGTGTTATATTTCTTAGTATAGAAAGCTGAAGTTCTTCGTTTGTCAATTTGATAGTTCCGATTTATTTTTTAAGTTTAAGGGGCAAATTTTAGTGGTTTCAAACTTTGAACCTTATTAATTATGGAGTTTTTAGCCATTTTGAAAGTCAAAATTCTAATTTATTTGTTTTATTAACTTTTATGCTTTAGAGAATTAAGAGAATTTTATCAATCTTTTTTTGATTTTTTTAATAACTAAAGTCATCATCAAAAGATATATAAACAAATAGAACTCAATATAACCAAATCTATTCTTAGATACAATCCAAAAAAACTAGAGGCATTTTATGAAATATTTTATCATTTTTTTCTCATCTGTAACTTTTATATTTGCTCAAAACCAAGTTCTCCTAACTCCTCAAGAGCAACAATATCTTTTGGATAAAAAAACAATTAAAATGTGTGTCGATCCTGATTGGGAACCTTTTGAAATAATCAATAAAAATGGACTTCATGAAGGGATTTCTAATGATCTTATCTCATTTATTTCAAGTCAAATTGGGCTTAAAATAGAGCTTGTAAAAACAAAAGATTGGGATGAATCGATAATTTTTTCACAAGAGCATAAATGTGATATCTTAAGCTTTTTAAATGAAACTCCAAAAAGAAAAGAGTGGCTAACATTCACAGAACCAATCTTCTATGACCCAAATGTACTAGTTGGAAGAAGTGAGAGAAAATATATAGAAGATATCTCACAAGAACACCTTACAATCGCCTTACCACGAAATACAGCAATGGCTGAAAGATTTGCAAAAGACTTTCCAAATCTTACCATCATCCCAACCAATAGTGAATCAGAAGCTTTCAAACTCGTAGAAGATAGAAAAGCAGATATCACTCTTCGTTCACTCATAGTAACAGCATTTACCATCAAAAAAGATGGATTGTTCAATCTTAAAATCATAGGGGAACCAAAAGGATATGAAAATATTTTAAAAATTGGTGTACGAAAAGATGAGCCAATTTTACGAGATATTTTAAATCATGGAATAGCAAAATTGACACAAAAAGAGACAGATAAAATCATCAATAAACATGTAAATATAGTAATAGAAAAAGTCACCTACCTTACTATTGCTTTTTGGGGATTTTTAGCTGTTATTATGATAGCAGCTGTAATCTTACTTTGGAACTATATTTTACGACGAAGAGTTGCTGTTGAAGTAGCAAAAAATCTTAAACAAAAAGAACTATTATTTGAGCAAAAAAGAAAAGCAGAACTAGGGGAACTTATAGCAAACATATCCCATCAATGGAGAAATGGACTTGCTAATATTAGTGCTATAAATCTTCATTTGATGGTTTTATCTGATGAAGTTGAAAATATCTCTTCAAAAGACACGAAAGCTTTCACAAAAAAAATAGATACAAGTATCGAATTTATGTCACAAACAATGGAAGTCTTTTTGAACTTTTATAAAAACAAAAAACAACACGATAGCTTTAATCTTATCGAATCAATAAATACTTCGATGATATTTATAGATATTCTTATAAAAACTAATAAACTCAAAATTGACATCATTGAAAATGATAAAATTCATATTGATGCGAATATCAATGAGTGGATACATATTTGGCTTAATCTTTTTACAAACACTATCAATGAAGCTATTAAAAAATCGATTATCGCTCCACAAGTAACAATAACTATTGAAAAAAATCAAGTTTTATATCAAGATAATTGCAAAGGTTTTGATGAAGCAACCCTTCAATCAATTCAAAATGATGAATCCAAAGGACTTGGACTGAAGATGTCTAAAGATATTTTAGATAAATACAAGTGGAAACTAAAAATTGAAAATAAAGAAGATGGTGCATTGTTTATTTTGTTGTCACACGAATGACAGAAACATCATCCAATATTATAAGTATTTAATATATTAAATAGTACCTAAACCACTAACTACAATGAAATTAGAGTTTTTTATGTCATACTACATAAAATATAAAAAATCCAACACAAGAAGGCTAAAATGACACGAATTGAGAAAGCTATCCAACAAGAAGAGGAAAACAAAAGAAATGAACTAGCAAAAAAAAGAAATAGTTTTATACTTAAAATTGTTTATACAATAGTTTTTTTTGCACTTATAATTGCTTTAATTATTTATGGATATATCAATTATCAAAAAGTTGATGGCTCTAAAAATGTAGCTGAACAAGTTGGAAAAATTGTTGATGCCCCTAATGATAAAAAAAACTGGTAAATAAAAATATAAAATTATGTAGCATCATAATTTTGATTGAATCAACTTTTTATGAAGTTACAGATAAATATTTTTATTATGAGTTTAATTGCCTTCAAAAAGATTTTAAACAAATTCAACCTAATGAAAAGAAAAGCTACTTTTTTAAGAACAGAAATATAAATTTGGAACAAAATTGGCGCAGTTTTAGAACAATTAGTTTCTTTGGAAGACTTATTATATGAGATGTTTACAGGAATGGTGTCAAGAGAGGGAGCAGGTTTTTAGGAAATTCAAAACTGCAAAAACCCCATAAATAAGGGCTTTCTAAAAATACAATTATACAAAAAGGTGGTCAAAATGAGTTTTTTTGGCGCAGTTTTGGAACAGTCATCATATTATAATTTCTTATATTATGGTTTATTTATAAAATTAACACTATAAAATTTTATAATCTATCTGATGCCTTTTTATAAACTTCCATATCATCTCTTTTACCAATAGCTATAGTGTAGATAGATAATATATCATCTTGTATTTCATACACAATTCTTACTTTCTTTTTAGCCACATAAACTTTTCTAAAACCACTTAAATCCATATTATTTTTATTACCCAATGGAAGTCCTAGTTGTGGTGATTCTTGTATTTGTTTTAATTTTTTAAAGACTTGAACTCTTAGTGAATGGTCAAGCTCTTTTAAATCATCCTCTACTTTTGGATGAACTTTTAACTCATACATACTACAAAGCACTCATATTGATATTAAACTTCTCTGCCATAGTATCGATTGAGATATATTCAGATTTATTAGTTTCTTTTCTATTTTGAATAATCTCAAAAATCTCTTTATGTTCTAACATTTCCATCTTATTTTCAATCTCTTTAAGTCTTTCATATTCATCAGTTGAGATAACAACAGCTTCAAGTTTATTGTTTTTTAGCACACCAACTTTTTCTAAAGTTTGCTCTTTTATCTCCCCAAGCACTTTACTTAAAGATTTTGCAAAATCTGTGATTGATAATAATTCATTTTGAGTATAACTTACCATTTTAAAACTCCTATTTTATATATGTTAATATTATAGCGAATTTAATAGTGAATTTACACTTTATTTGAAATCTATATGAATTAATAACATTAAGCATTATTTTTTGTATATTTTAGGTAAAATTTCAACATAATTTTATTAGAATTTGTATTAGCATATTCTACTTATTTAATTTTTATAACTCGGGAGAATACTGAATTAGACATAAAATGTTCTTCAGTTAGCTTTATACATGATAAAAACACTTTTTGCTTTTATAACTATAATAGGAATTGTATTTGCATTAATAAATGATAGCATAGGTGTTTATCAAAATTTTATAAAGGAAAAAAGGGCAGAAGATTCATTAGAATATTTAAATACGGGTCTTTCAATACATTTTATAAAATCGATTTTTGGCGTCCCCATGGTAGAAAAACAGTATAAAAATTTAAATTTGTTTGAATACATATATTCTTTTCAAAAATTTTATTTACAACTTGTATACGACCAAAACAATACCGTTAAGTTTTATGCCATAACGAGTAAGACAGAAGACTTTAATCCAAAAATTCCATTTATAAAAGATTTCAAAGACTTTATGGCTGGAGAACATTTAGTTACTCAAAATTTTAATAAAAAAATTAAGCCATTCACGGAAATAAGATTAGGAAAAGTAACTTTTTTCAATCTAAGTAATTCAGCTAATATTCTTTATAGTAATTTATCTTCAAAGAACTATGAATATGCAGAATCAATTTATTTAGCAAATTCAGGTAACTACAGAAATTTATATTTAGCCTATGTTCCTGCAGGCTATGAGTTTTGTAATCAGTGTTATAGCAAAGGTGACTTCTTTTCAAGTGATAATGAATCAAAAAGTGAATTATTAGAACTAAGAAAAAAGTGCAAACCAAATACTTTTGGAATTGGTGATGTTTCTGATAGTGAATTTGAACAAATTTTCAGGTCTATGGAAATTACTATAGGTATAGATTATTCAATAGCTAGGGACATACCATCATTAAATTACTAGAGGTATATGTTCAAAATATTTATACATCGGAAAAATTATAAGCTATTTTTAAATAAGATTATCACACATTTACTCATCAGATTAATACAACAACCAGAACTAACATAATTTGCAAATTAATCCCCACTAATTCTATCATCATTCCTTGGTTTAGCACTTTCAAGTATATTATTTAACTTTGACATCATTCTTCAATGGTATCTCAATAAAAAATTCTATCGTATAGCACGATAAAAACTACAAAACACCGTTTTTAGATACTACCACGATTAATGTAATTATTAAAGACTATATAGTCATTACTAATTACTTATATTATATTTTTGATAGAAACGTTCAAAATTAATTTCATCTTGAAATGGATAATCACTCTCATCGTATTGTATATTACTATTATTTTCAATACAATAAAAACTATAAATTAAAAATTTATATTGAAATTTAATAGCTAATTCTTTACCTTTTGCTAACCAAATAATATAATCATTGTCATTCTTTAATTTTAGTTGTTTAGTATAAAGAAGTATGGCATCAACATAATAATATTTAATATGAAAAAGTTTTTCAATTGCATTTTCAAAAAGTAATTTATTAAAATTTTCTTTATCTATGGTTGCTAACATTAAAAATTTTAATCCACTTGTAAAATCATTTGTTTTTACTAATTTTTCTATCTCATTAATAGATAATAAATTTTCATTCGATTTAAAAAGAATATATGTTGTTTGTACATACTCTAAAATTTCTGATTTGTGTAAAGAGTTTCTATACTCAATTAATTCTTCAGTATTTAACCTCCCTGAATTTAACATAATTTCATAGTAAGTAAAGCTTTTTCTATATGTAAATAATTTGTGTTGATTGAGTTTATTTACTAATTTAAAACATCCGAGATAATACAAATGAGTAATACTTATATGGTTATCGAAAGAAACATACTTATTAAGAATATCTTTAACTAAAGCATATACATTTCCCTCCATATAATAAATATGCATAATTTCTATAAAAATTAAACTTTCTATTTTATTATTATTATCAAGTAGAAATATTTTATTATAAGGATATTCTTTAGTAATTAAATTAAAAGTTTCATCGAAATTACCATAAAAATAATTTAAATTTAATATTGAGACTTTTAAAAATTTTTTAAATAATTCATTTTTTGTAGTAGATATTATATTTTCAAATTTAACAATTATTTTTTTATCATATAGTGTATTAAATGAAAGATAATTAACTAAATCACTAATAAATGACACCATTCCTTCATTATATTTACAATGAGAGATATAATCTAAACATTTAATAAAATTATTTTTATTTCTATTAAATAAATTAACATTTATTTTTGAATTTATATCGGTATTTCTATATTTAGCAATAATATTACATAACATAAAATAATTGTATTCAAAAGCTTTTTCAAAATATTCTTTTTTTTCATCAATTGAACTCTTTGAAAATTTATATTCTGCAAACCTTCCGATTATAGATTGTAGTTTTATAAATTCACCACTTACTGTTATTAAAGATTTATCTTCCAAACTATTAACATCTTTATAATCTATTTTATGTGGATTTAGCTTTTGTTCTTTTTGATTATAAAATAATATAAAATTCTTTTTATGTATACCATCAGGGAAAAGAGATAATAGTTCTATCATTAATTTATACTTATCTTCTAAATATTCGAATGATAAACTAATAGAATAAAATAATGATTTGCTTTTTTCAATATTAGAATCACTCTCTTTAGAAAATACACTTTCAATAACTTCTTTTTCTGTTTTATCAGTTGTCATAAACAAATCTTTTGAAAGTTCTTCATACAAATCATAAACATTTAATTTTAATTTAGCAACTAGTTTTATAGCAAGTGGATTTCTATTTAATATATTTTCAAGAATTTCATCTCTTAAAAACTTTTTTCCCTTTTCATCTAAAGTAATTGTATGTATTGAGGTATATAACTCAAACGATTCATTGAGTGTAAGATAATTAAGTGGATAAACTTCTTCATAATCTTCATCAATTTTCTCTCTAGATGTTATAATGATTGTTGAATAATAAGTAATATAAAATAATAAATCTTTAATTTTATTCACGTTTTCTATTCTATCTAAATGTAATAAAGTTTCAAAATTATCTAGTATTATCATTCTGTCTATACTTTTTACTAGACTAAGTTGTTCTTTGAATTCAATTGCATTATTCATTTGAAATACAATTTTTACTTTTTCTTCAAAATCTATATAATCTTTTAAATGTTCACAATCTATAAAATAAAATCCATCTTCAAAATAACCTCGTAAAGCAAATTCATTTGCTACCTTCTTAATAAGTGTAGTTTTTCCCATTCCTCCTGATGCCAATAGTGTATAAACTTTATTTGTATTTTTTATATTTATAATATCTCTTATTACATTCCTAATATCATGTTTTCTTCCTACGAATGTTTTTAAATCTTTTGAAATATTAAAGTCATTTGGAATATCACTATTTTCATAATTTATTTTTGGAGTTCCTTTTTTTATTTTTTGATGATACTCTTTATGAATAAAAGCATTAAATTTTTTTGTAAAGTTTTCAGAAAATGAAATAAAATTAAAATTGTGATAGTTAATTGTATTTTCTACGCTGTTTAGAGAAAATAGATGAAATTTTATATTTTCATTATTTTTTGATATTTCGTCTAATTCTTCATATTTTAAGTCTATGGATAAAAAATTATCATCCTCTATTATTAAAGACTGCTTACTAGTTTTTGTAAAAATAAATATACTGTCGTATTCATCAATATTGTATAGATTCTCAAGATTTAAAATATGAACCTCTATATTTAAAGAATATTTAGTAAAATAATCGATTATTTTACTAAAACTTATAAAACCACTATAGTCTTGATTAACTGGTGATGTATACATAATAGCTATTTTATTCAAAAGATTTATATTTTTTTCTTTTAATACGATATTTTTTTCTAGCGATTGTTTGATTTCGGTTTTTTTTGTATTAAAAAATTGTTTTTGCTTTAAAAAATGATTTTCTAACTCTTGAAAATCTTTCACCTCGTGATACAATTTACCTTCATCTTCTAAAAAAGCTTGTAAATTCAATATTTTTCGTAATTCACGTTTATCAATCTGATTATTATCAATTTCAAAGAAATAGACATAAATTCTATTGATTCTCCTCCCTAATTCATTATATGATTCTTCAAATTCTTCTTGTGTGTATTTTCCAAGTCGTGATTTAATCATAAAAATTACAATATCACTTTCTTTTAATTCCTCTTCATTTATTCTCTCTTGAAATTTTTCTATTGTAATTGATTGATCTAAATCTTCCCATAATATTGGTGTATAGTCATTGTCATAACAAAGTATTTTTAGATTTTTTCTTTCCTCTGATAAATCTCCACTTGAAGCAATAAAAATTCTCATAAAATACCTTTTAATAATTTGTCAAAATTATAGAGCAATTAACGTAATAAAAACTTTAAGTAAAAATTAAGGAAATATTACATTTTAATTACTCATCTAAATTTTACAATAAAATTGTCACAGATACTGTCACAAAATGAGAAATTCCAAAATTCATTAAATATATAATTTCTTTGTTATAATTTAATCATGGAGAGTCAAATACAATCAAAACTAAGTCTAAAAAACTTCAATGATTACCTTAATAAAGTTGATAAATCAAATCTACACTTTGTAGAAGGATGGACAAATAAAAAAGAGCATATAAACAATACCTTTAATCTCTACTTTACAAATATTCAACAAAAACAAATTTTTATTGATTCAGAACTAGAAGAATTAAAAGATTGGTTTATGGATATCTCAAAACTTCATAAAAGCGTAGACTGTAACAATATTTATCCTAAAGCAAATAATATTAAAACCGAAGCAATAATATTTAATGATAAACTTATTTTAAAAGAGTGTTTTAATTTATTACATTTGATATACCAATATCACAATGCATATATTCTTAAAATTGAACGAGAAGATGAATTACAAGATACAATCTACCATATAAGCCAAGATAAACACGAGATTCAAAAGAAATACAATAAATTTGATAAAGAATCTACTAATTATAGAAAAAATAAAAAACATAGAGCACCATTTGTAATAGCTAAAAAAGTATTGAAACTTTTATTATCTAAAAAATATAGCTTTAGAGCAAAATACTATATAAATTCATTAGCATTAAACTTTAATATTTATAATTGGGACAAATTATTTAATGATGAAGATGAAATCGCGAAAGAGATACTTTTTGAAGTAATAAATTATTTTATGTATTCAAACTTATCAGAAAAGAAAATCAAAAACTCACTTATGATATTAGTTTATACATTTTTAACTACACGACTACGTTTAAAAGAAAAAGACTCCCTATCTCTTACAAATAGACTATGCAATAGTATTTTATATGATATAGATAATAAATTAGACTATAGAAAAAGTGAACTCTCAAAAAAAATATATGCATATAGAGTATTTAATTATCTTCCAATATTTGCCCATGAAAATCCAAAATATACCCCTAAACTAAATGATGAACAAGAAAAAAAGATATTACAAACAATAAAGAAACATTCATTTAATGCAAATAAATCTTTTAAATACTTTGATGAAAAATATTTTATAGATACGATGAAAAACTCTCATGTAAACTATGTTATGCATGACCTTATATTCTTATATAACTCTAAAGAGGAGTAAAATCTACAAAAAAAGAGGAAAAAAATCATTTTCCCAATCTTTAAATTCCAAATATAATTCTTTATCAATTGAAATACAAAAAATAATCGCGATTATCCAAAAAGGATAAAAAATGTTAAAAATAGTTGGAACACTCACAAAGATTAGTGCTTCAAAAGACAAAGGTATATTACATATATCAAATATAGTTAATTTTGATTTTATAGAGATAACTGAATTTGAAACGATTGAGATACCACTCAAAAAACTTTCAAAGTATAAAAATAAAATCAATCAAACAATAAGTGTAGATGTAGCTATAAAAATAGTTTATATAGGTATCTAAGTTTATAAGAAAAAATAAAATCTGCACGGACGGTAGGAGTACAGATTTTATCTTTTTTCAAGAATAAGAGGGGTTTCTAGTAACACCCCTTTCTTAAACACAAAAAGGAAAAATGAATGAACGAAATTAAAACGATATGTGGCATTGATACACTTTATTATTTTTGTGAATCAAATAAAAACTATGATAATTTATTTTTGGAAGTTTTAGACCAAATAGAATTTCAAAAAGGTAGATTTGAAAAAAGAGATATTGAGTTTGAAAATAATGATATCAATGTCATTTTACAAAATGAGTATATTTTTAAATATCTTGGTAAGGCTCAAGGGTTTTATTGGTTAAGAGATTTTAGAGAATATTTTAAAATTGGATTTAAAGATACAAAATCAAATCAAGGGTTAAATGATATCTATGTACAACTTGAAGCAAATGGGATATATACACTAGGTATAAAATCACTTTTAGAACTTATCAATGATAATTTACTCAAAGATTTTACAACCTCTTATTATCCACTTACAAGGGTAGATATAAACTGCTTTATAAATTATGACTTCTCATTTCTAACTAAAGAGATGTTTGTAACACGAAAAAGAAATTATGCAACAGTAAGTGAAATAGGAACATCAAATGCCACTCAAACTATCTATGTTGGTAAAAAGCCTTTTTTACTTAGAATCTATAACAAACTTGAAGAACTCAAAAAGTCAAAGAAACTTCCTATGATGAATCAATACTTTTTAAATAATGGGCTTAGTGTAGATGAGCCAATATTTAATATAGAGTTTGAACTCCATAGAACACATTTAAAACAATTAGAGATATTAACTCTTGATAGTTTACTTGAAAATGTAAATGCTTTATTTAAAATCTCTTGTGATGAGATACGAATGATTGAACTTGAAAGCATTTCAAACAATGATAAACAACATAATAAATATAAAGCTACAACCCATCCAATATGGGAACAAATAAAAGAGAATTATACTTTTAATGAATTTCATCAAACAGCTCTCCCACTTGAAAGAATTAAACGAGCTATATCAATCTATGATGAAAATAAATTTGAGTTGGAGTTTATTTATCTTATTAGAAAAGGTGTAATAAATAATCTTCCATTGAATAATGAATATATCCACTCTTTATATCTTAAAGCAAAAGAATCTCTCACACAATCTCACAATAAAATATCTTCAAAAAAAGGTTATGTTGATATAAAAATTGATTATCCAAATAAACCTAGTAAAACTTTGCGATATTTAAAAGAGAGTAAAGAGATTATTAAACCAGTAAATACAATTTCACTAAATGAGCTTGGAGATTATGATTTACAAGTGCATTATGAAAAAGCTCTTAAAAGCAAAGATGATTCTGAGCATCACAAAGATATCTATTTTATAGCACTAAAAGAGATGATTAAAAGAGGATTATTAGCAGATTATGGAGATGAACTATGAATATAAATTTTGAAAACTTAGAAAAGATAAATGATATTTTACTCAAACTCAACGAGCTTGAATCAAAAATATCAGGTCAAAAGCGGTGGTTTAATATCAATGAAATTTCAGAATATACTGGATATTCAGTTGAACATATTAGAAATCTAAAAGATAGTGATTTTATTGAAAATAAACACTACTACAAAACAAAAGGGAAATTATTATTTGATAAAAATATGATTGATAAGTGGATTACTTCAAATCCTAAAAAAGTAGATGCAAAAGAGATTGTGTCAAATATTTTGAAAGATTTAATATGATGTATAGTAAAATTTTTCGTTTTAGAAAGCACTTATTTTATGGCTATATGTGAAAGGAATACATAGATGCATAAAATAACACAACCAAAACTTTATTCACGAGGTAATAAACTATGGATAAGGTTTACTTTAAATAATGATGTGATTAAAAAATCGCTCAATATTGAAGATACTAAAGCTAATAGAAAATTAGCAACAACACAAATAATCCCGCAGATGATTTTAAAAGTTTCTACGGGAGAGTTCTTTGAAAATGACATTGTTGAAAAAGTACCTTTGTTTGAAGATTTTGCAGAACTTAGTTTTGAACTTCATAAATCATCTAGGAAAGTAACAACACTAAATCGATATAAAAGTAATTATAATAAGCATTTATTGCCCTATTTTAAAGGAAAAAGACTCGATGAAATCAAACCAAGTCATATCTCTTTGTGGCAAAATAAAATGCTTGATTTGGGGCTATCTCCAAAAAGAATAAAAGATATCAGAATAGTTTTAAGTGTAATACTTGAAGATGCAGTTTGTGACGAAATCATCACGAGCAATGCTGTAAGAAAAGTTTCTAAACTACCAATGCAAGCACCACCACAAATAAATCCATTTTGTTTGGATGAGATAAAAGCTATCTTACACCATGCAACAGGACAATTTAAAAACTTTTTTGCAGTAGCGTTTTTTACTGGAATGAGAACGGGAGAAACTATTGGCTTAAAATGGGAAGATATAGATTTTAATCAAAATGAAATCTCAATAAAAAGAACAATTAATAAAGGGATGGAAACTACCCCTAAAACGATTGGAAGTGTTAGAACGATTGAAATCTTACCAACACTATTAAAATTTTTGAAAAATCAACACTCATTAACGGGAGATAAAAACTCTTATGTTTTTTTAAATGGAAATGATAAAAATTATTTTGATAGTAATAAAATAAGAGATTATTCTTGGAAAACTACTTTAATCAATGCAGGTGTAAGCTACAGAACAATCTATAATACTAGGCATACATTTGCAAGTTTGATGATTAGTAAAGGCGAAGATATTCTTTGGGTTTCTCATATGTTAGGTCATAGTTCTACTGAAATGACTTTGCGACGATATGCAAAATATATTAAAAATGAACAAAAGAAAAGAGCTACTTTTTTAACAACAGAAATATAAAATTGGTACAAAATTGGCGCAGTTTTGGAACAATCGGCTTCTTTGATTCTTGGAAAGGCTTATTTTAAGGGCTGTTTGAGGAAATGGTGTCAAGAGAGGGACTCGAACCCTCGACCTCCGGCTTATGAGACCAGCGCTCTAACCAGCTGAGCTACCTTGACACGAAAAGATTTTTTAAACCTTTTAAAAAGAGTGGAATTATATATAAAAATTATTAAAATTGCATTAAAAAGATAAAAATTTATTCTATCTTTTTAAATAAAGAGATAATTATAGAATATATCTAGCCATATCCTCGTTTTTAACTATCTCTTCAAGTTTTTCTTTTACTAACGATTCTGTAATGATAATAGTTTCACCGCTTTTCTCATCAGCATCAAAACTAATATCTTCTAAAACTTTTTCGATAACTGTATGAAGTCTTCTAGCTCCTATATCTTCTGCTTTTTCATTTGCATTTACGCTTAGTCGTGCAAATGCTCTAATTGCAGCATCTTCAAACTCTAAAGTGACACCTTCCACACCTAAAAGCGATTGGTATTGTTTTAGAAGTGAATTTTTTGTACTTGTAAGGATTTGATACAGTGCCTCTTCATCAAGGGGATTTAGCTCAACTCTTAGAGGGAATCGCCCTTGTAATTCAGGCAATAAATCACTTGGTTTACTTACGTGAAAAGCCCCAGCTGCTATAAAAAGGATATGGTCAGTTTTGATTTGCCCATATTTTGTATGGACGCTACTACCTTCTACTATTGGAAGTAAATCTCTTTGAACTCCTTCTTTACTTGGGTCTTGGTTTTTATTGTTATTTCCAGAAGCAATTTTATCTATCTCATCAAGAAAAATAATCCCGCCATTTTCACATCTTTTGATAGCTTCCTCTTTGATAGATTCTTTATCGAGTAAATCTTCGCTAGCTTCAAGTCTTAAAAGTTTTTTTGCCGTTGCGATAGGCACTTCTTTTTTGATTTTATTTTTATCCATTTTCCCAAGCATATTGTTTAAGCTTTCACTAACAGCACTCATATCCATAGGAAGATTACTATCGATTATCTCAATATGTGTTTTTTTAGGAAGTTCGATTGTGATGATTTTTTCATCCATAGTTCCATTTAAAACTTTTGATTCCATCAAATTATATGTTTTGATAAAAGATTCCTGAGCATCTTCGCTTGCACCTTTTGGAAGTGGTGGAACTAAAATCTCAACAATCTTTCGTATAACCTCTTTATCAATCTCTTCTTGGATTTTTTCTTCATACTCTTTTGTTACAAGATTTATCGATTCATAAGCCAAATCCCTAATCATAGACTCAACATCTCTTCCAACAAAACCAACTTCAGTATATTTACTTGCTTCAACTTTTACAAAAGGAAGATTCATCATTTTTGCCATTCGTCGTGCAATCTCTGTTTTTCCTACCCCTGTACTTCCTATCATTAGGATATTTTTAGGCATAATATCTTCTTGCAATTCAGGCGATAATTGCATCCTTCTGTATCTACTTCTAAGAGCTAATGCTATTGTTTTTTTAGCATCATTTTGCCCAATAATATAATCATCAAGATATGTTACTATCTCTTTAGGTGTCATATTCATGAATTATTTCCGTCTTTTAAAGTTAAAATTTTAATATTTTGATTTGTATAAATACAAAGTTCTCCAGCTATCATAAGTGATTCTTTCACTAACTCTTCTGGATTAAGTTGTGAATGTTTTTTTAAAGCACGAGCAGCTGAAATTGCAAAATTTCCACCACTTCCGATACTTGCTAAACATCCATCTTCAGGCTCAACTACGTCACCTGTACCACTTAAAATAAAGATATGTTTTTCATTTAGCACAAGCATCATAGCTTCAAGCCGCCTGAGCATCTTATCTTTTCTCCAAGCTTTAGAAAAATTCACAACAGCTTTGAGCAAATCCCCTTTTGTATTTTCAAGTTGTTCTTCAAACATATCAAAAAGATTAAAAGCATCAGCAGTGCTTCCTGCAAATCCAGCCAATACTTTATCTTTATAGAGGGTTCTAATTTTTGTAGCATTCCCTTTTAAAATAGTATTTCCAAAAGTAACTTGACCATCACCACCAATTACAGCAATTCCATCTTCACTTTTATATGCAAGTATCGTTGTAGCATCAAACAATTTTAAATCCTTATAGTGCGATTACATCGATAGTTAAGCTAGCATTTTGGCTATGCCCTAGTTTACAATCTGCTGTAAAAATTCCTATTGTTTTTATAGGATTTTTAAGTGAAATATGTTTTTTATCAATATCTAGTTGAAATTGTTCATGTAAAGCGTGAGCTATCTCTTTATTTGTAATACTTCCAAAAAGATGGCTATTTTCTCCAACTTTATGTTTAATAGTAAGTTTTAAAGCTTCAATCATCTCTTTTTGTTTTTTAGCCACATCTATTTCAGCTTCAAGTTTTGCTTTCATCTCTTTTTGGTTTTCTTCCCACTCAGCCATAACAGCAGGAGTAGCGTGTTTAGCGAAACCTTTTCCAATTAAAAAGTTTTTCCCATAACCATCACTTACCTCTTTAATCTCTCCAGCTTTTCCTAAACTTTGTACATCTTTTATTAATAATACTTTCATTATTTCTATTCCCCTTTTATAATTTTTCCTCTATAAGTCATAATCCCTTGTCTATAGTTAGAAACTTGTTTCCATCCCATATCTTTAAGAACTTCTTGACAATAAGCACTTCTACTTCCGCTAAAACAATATAAAATTGTTGGCTTCTCTTTTTGATTTTCAATTTGCCCTAATTGATTGTAAAATGTTGTTGTTGGTATCAAATAATCAGTCCCAGCAATTCTACCTTGTTTCCACTCCATCCACTCTCTAACATCAACAAGATTAAAATCAACCATACCAAGTTCTCTTGCTTCAAGAAGTGATTCAATCTCATCACCATCAAGTTGAGGATGTTTAAGTATCGCTTCACACTCCTCTTTTGTAAGTCCTCTTGAATGCGCATGTGCGACCTCTTCGGCAGCTATCTCAATAGCATTTGCTTTTGCATACTCAGGTGTACAAAAAATTCCACAGTGACAATGTCCATCTTCTGGTATTTCATGCTCGATTGCTGGTTTGCAAGGACAGATTCTATTATCCGCAGCATTTCTCTCCTCTTTTGTTTCACCTATAACCATAAAACAAGGGCAATATCTTTTATTAAAAATAAGTTTGTTTCTCGTAAGCCCCATTATTACACCCTCATTTACATCCTCTATAGGATTATAAACCCAACCTTTGCTAGCACACACTTTATCTGTAAATATTTTTGTTTTTTCTTGCTCTTCAATAAACTCTTGTGAATTCATATCTATTTTAATCATTTTTTAAAATCTCCTTCATTATATTTTATAAATTTACTTGCTCTTTATACATTTTTCATATTCTTTGGTATTATAATCGTAAAACAGGCACCATAATAACTCTTTTCATTTAATTCAAACTGAGTATTTTTTGCTAGTAAACTCCCTTTAAAATGCTCTTCTATAATATTTTTTGACATAGTAAGCCCTATTCCAGTTCCACCATTATCCTCTTTTGTTGTAAAATGTGGATTGAAAATTCGTGGAAGAATATCTTCTGGAATCCCACCTGCATTATCATAAATATCAATTCTAATATTTTCATCTTCATCAATAACATCAACTTTAATAACTTTTTCTTCAACTTCATTCATTAAAATAGCATCTTTTGCATTGTTTAAAATATTGATGACAACTTGAGCAAATTCCCTTCCATATCCATAACACTCTACATCTTCATTAGTAAATGTTTTGTATATTTTAATCCCTTTTGCTTTTAGAAGTGGTTCGATTATAGATTCAATCTGCTTTAAATTTTCATTTATTTTAAAGAAAAACTTTACTTTGTCCTCTTTTAGAAAATCTCTGAAATCATCTATAGTTTCCGCTAAATATATTGTACGATTAATGATATTATTCAAAGATTCTTCAAATGTTTCATCATCCATCATCCCTATCTCTTTTTGAAATTTAAGACCAGTTGCTTCAGCATTTATAGCATTAAGTGGCTGTTTAAATTGATGGATGATATTTTCAAACATCCCACCTAGCATAATTAACTTCTCTTCTTGAGTATTATGTATCGTAGTTTCCATTATTTTATAGCCTTTAATTTATTTATAATATTTTGAATAATCCAATCTGGTGTGGATGCACCAGCTGTGATACCACAAACTTTTTTACCAACAAACCACTCCTCTTTTAAATCATTTTCATCTTCAACAAGATAACTTTTTGTATTCTCTTCACATATTGTAAAAAGTTGTTTTGTATTAGATGAATTTTTTCCACCAATAACAACCATTATATCAACCTCTTTTGAAAGAGATCTTGCTGCATCTTGATTTTCAAATGTCGCATCGCAAATAGTATTAAAAACCCTCACCTCTTTATGTCGTAAAACAAGATAATTTACAATTTCAAGGTATTCCTCTTTTTTTCTTGTTGTTTGTGCAACTGTAGCAATTTTATCTTTTTTAAAAATAGCATTTTCAAGTTCATTTGCACCCAAAACTACAGTGATATTATCATCTCCATAACTCATAACACCTTTTACTTCTGGATGATCTATATCACCAAATATTACAACACAATATCCATCTTCTGTCATTTTTTTAACAATTTGTTGGGGAGTTGTTACAAAGGGACAAGTTGCATTAATAATTTTTGCATCTTTTGATTTTAAATCTTTTAAATCATCTTTTGGTATTCCATGCGTTCTAATAATCACAGTATCATCTGTTTTAACCTCATCAAGAGATGTATAAAGATCAACATTGAAATTATTTCTAAGACGATCTATCTCATTTTGATTGTGAATAAGTGGTCCAAGTGTTGCAGAGTTTTTATGATTTTCAGCTATCTCTATAGCTCTTTTCACACCAAAACAAAAACCGTATGATGAGGCTAATTTAACTTCCATATTAACTTCTTAAAAGAGTTAAAAGCTCTATAAAATTTGGAAAGGAGGTATCGATACAAGCTGTATCTTCTATACTCATATCACATAATAATCCAGCAATTGCAAAACTCATTGCAATTCTATGGTCGCCATTTGAATTTATAGTTGCTTTTTGTAAAGTTGTTCCACCGTAAATTTTATATCCATCTTCATATTCTTCAAACTTTACACCACAAAGTGCAAGATTGTTTACAACAGAAGATATTCTATCACTCTCTTTAACTCGAAGCTCTTTTGCATTTTTAACTACACTTTCACCACTTGCAACTGCCATAGCAATACTAAGGGCTGGAAGCTCATCGATAAGCCAAGCTATATTTTCACTCACTTCTACCCCTTTTAATGGAGCATACTCAACCTCAATATCACCAATTGGTTCATAGAGATTTTCTTTTTCAATATAACTAATCTTCGCACCCATTTTTTCTAAAATTTTATATGCTTCAATTCTTGTTGGATTAAGAGTTAGATTTTTTAAAGTCACTTTACTATTTGGTACAATCGCAGCAGCAACTGCAAAGAAAAATGCACTTGAAGGATCAGCAGGAACTGTAAGATTAAGAGGATTTAGTGGTGAAGTAATTGGATTTATCTCTATCCATCCATCTTCATTTGTAGTAATATTTGCACCCATTCCATTTAACATTCGCTCAGTATGGTCACGACTCAAAAGTTCCTCTTTATAAAAACTTTTTTCATCCCCTTTGATACCTGCTAAAATTAAAGCTGATTTTACTTGAGCTGAATCTATTGGAGAGTGATATTTAAAAGATTGAAGTTTTCCACCTCTTATATGAAGTGGTGCTTTATTTCCATTTTCTCTACCATCAATTTTTGCACCAATTGAACGAAGAGGCTCAGCTACCCTTTTCATTGGTCTACTTCTTAGATATTTATCCCCAGTTAAAACAAAACTTCCATCGATTCCTGCAAGTAGTCCAGCATAGAGTCTCATCCCAGTCCCTGCGTTTCCACAATCCAAAATATTATCTGGTTCTTTGATTTCACTTGGTGGAGTAATTTTTATAGTTTCACCATCATCTTCAATAATTGCACCCAAAAGTCCAGCAATTTTGAGGGAATCCATAGTATCTTCCCCTCTTAGAAAGTTTTTGATATACGATGGCTTATCACTTAAAAGGCTAAACATAGCACATCTATGTGAGATTGATTTATCACTTGCAATATTATCAATGACTAATTCAAATGAGCCATTTAATTTCTCAACTATTAGATTTTTTATGTTCATCTTTTACTCCAAATATTATCGTAAAGTTATATTCAATTTATCTTTTAAATTTTCAAGAATAATATTCATAATAGATACAATATCATCCTCTTCAAGTGTTTTAGTTTTTGATTGTAAAACAAATTTTATTGTTAAACTTTCGTTTTCTCCAAGATTTATATCTCTATAAATATCAACAATAGTATGATTTTTTATCTCTTCTATTGATAAAGAATCTATTACTCGTGCTATTTGTTTATATGGTAAACTTCTTGGAACAACAACACTCAAATCTCTTCTTGAACTTTGATATTTTGAAATTTCACTTGCCATAACAAGATTATTAGTTATTTGTTCAAAATCAATTTCAGCAATAAATGTAGCATCACTAATATCAAAATCTTTAGCTACACTTGGATGTAATTTACTCAAATACCCTATAACTTTTCCATTTTGAACAATAGTAGCCATTTGATATGGATGTAAAAAACTATTATCACAATCTATTTTTTCTTCAAGTTCAAATGAACCAATACAATTTGAAAGCTTTGAAGCAAATCCAAATAGATCAAGATTTTTTGGTTTTCCACTATTTGAAAGATTTTCATCTTCACTATTTCCACTCCAAACAAATCCTATCTTTTTTGATTCATTTCTATTTTTATCAAATATTGTTCCAATCTCAAAAAGCCCAATTGATTTGAGTCCACTTTTTTGATTTTTAGAGACACCTTCTATAAGATTTAAAAGCAAAGTAGTTCTAAAAGTATTTAAATCAAATGTTATAGGATTTAAAATATCAAGTTCTTCCCTTACTGTTTTAAAATTGTATTTTTCTAACAACTCTTTTGAGCTAAACACATAAGTTGTTGTTTCAAAAAAACTATTTGCGATTGCTAAACCTCTTATTTTATTTTTTTTAGTGAATTCTTTTGAAATTTGATTTATTTTATTAGATTCATCAATAAATAAAGGTTTTGAGATAATATTATCAATTCCAACTAATCTCACAATCTCCTCTGCAACATCTGCAATATTTACTATATCATGTCGTTCATTTGGAATTTTGAAAGTTATAATTTCATTGTTATAATTTTTTCCTTCAGTAAATCCAAGAGATATTAAAATATTTTCAACAGTTCTTTTATCTATGTCTTGACCTATGATTTTATTAATTGTTTGAAGATTTACATCAATACTTTTCTCTTTTAACTCAACTAAAAAATCAACTTGACCTTTAAAAATCTCTCCACCAAATTTTGATAAAAATGATGTAAAATAATTGATTCCAAACTCTAAATGTGGATTTGTTCCTCTTGTACTTTTATAATACAAATCACCTGTTTTTTGTTTTGTTGTAAAAACTTTTTGTGCTAGTAAATCTGGTTCAACATAAGATGCTTCAATAACAACAGTATCATCTACCATAGAGATATAGCCAGCTTCAACTCCAATGATACTTAATGGAATATTACCAATCACTTCTGCAAAGCCATTTTCATTATCATCAATTTTAAGATGAATTTTCTCCTCATTATTAATTGCAATCGATTTTGTATAGACATTTAAAGCAACACCCGTTACATGATTTATATATGCCGTTGCCATCTCAATATCTGTATTTTTTTTGATATCCAAGAGTGCTAGTCTATATTTATGTAAAATAGGTAATACAAATTCTTTAATATCTGCTACTTTAAAAATGACACTTGGTGCTGTTTTTGTTAGATATTCTACTTCTAAAATTCTCCCTATTGCTCCAGAATTTTCATTATTTATTATTTCAAGTTCTCTTACTGGTAAATTAAAATATGCTGCTAATTCTTTAACAATCCCTAATATATTAAGGCAATCTCCTCTATTTGGAGTAAGTTCAATCTCTATAATTTGATCATTTAAAAGTATGTACGTTGAAAGCTCCGTCCCTAAAATAAGCTCTCCTATTGAATTATCAAGTGGAAGTATCCCATCATTCATCTTAGGTAAACCAATCTCTGTACTGCTACAAATCATTCCATTTGATTCAGTTCCTCTAAGAACAGACGGTTTGATAATAAAATCTTCTCCAAGTTTTGTCCCAATAGTAGCAACTGGAACATATTGTCCAGTTGCTACATTTTTAGCTCCACAAACTATTTGAACCGTTTCATATCCAAGATTTACTTGACAAATACTCAATTTATCAGCATCAGGATGTTTTATACAATCTTCAACATAACCTACTTTAATTCCTGTAGGAACTGTAATCTTTGAAACACTATCAACTTCCAATCCAATTGCATTTAAAGCTTTGCAAATATCTTGTGTAGTGATATTTGAAATATCAATAAATTCGTTTATCCATTCTCTTGTAACTATCATTTAAATTGTCCTAATAATCTTATATCACTCTCAAAAAGGCTTCTTAAATCCCCTATTTTATGTATTAACATAGCAAATCTCTCTACACCTAACCCAAAAGCATATCCACTTACATTTTTGTATCCAACAGCTTCAAACACATTTATATCAACTATTCCACATCCAAGTACTTCAAGCCAACCTGTCCCTGAACATACTCTACATCCTTTTCCTTTGCAAAAAACACAAGAGATATCAACTTCACTTGATGGCTCTGTAAATGGGAAAAATGAAGGTCTAAATCTTACCTCTACATCACCAAACATATGTTTTAAAAATTCAACCATCACATATTTAAGATTTGCGAATGATATTTCACCCTCACCTGCAACAACCAATCCTTCAACTTGATGGAACATTGGAGTATGAGTAAGATCAAAATCTTTTCTAAAAACACTTCCAGGTGCTATCATTCGTATAGGTGGTTTTTGTGCTAACATTGTTCGTATTTGTACAGGACTTGTATGCGTTCTTAATACTTTTCCATCTTTTGTATAAAATGTATCTTGCATATCTCGTGCTGGATGGTATGCTGGCAAATTTAGAGCTTCAAAATTATAAAAATCATCTTCCACTAAAGGTCCATCTTCAACACTAAAATTAAGATTTTGGAAATATGTAATGATTCTATCCATTGTAAATTGTACAGGATGTGCTGCACCTATTTGAGGATTTGCTACAAATTTTGTAACATCTATTTTTTCACTTTTCAATTGTTTATCAAGTGCATCAACCATAAGAATTGTTTTTTTATTTTCTAACGCTTCTGTGAGGCTTATTTTTGCTTCATTTAAATGTTTTGCAAACTCTTTTTTCTCTTCATTTGGAACTTCTTTCATTTTTGCAAACTCTAAAGTCAAATAACCCTTTTTCCCAAAAATATCAATTCTAAGATTTTCTAACTCTTCTAGGGATTTTATAGTATCAATTTTTTCCAACCAATTTGTATTCAAGTACACTCCTAATTATCACTTCGTAAGCTTTAATAATCGGGGATTATACTTTAAAATTAATTATACTTTGGTTATACTAGCATCACTTAATTTGATAATGGAGATAAAAATATGTGTATATTTTGTAAAATACTAAAAGGTGAAATACCTAATAAAACTATCCTAGAGGATGAAAACTTTTTGGCTTTTGAAGATATTAATCCCCAAGCAAAAATTCATATTTTAATAATACCTAAAATACATATCGATAGCTTTGATGTGATGGCACCAAAAATTATGGGAGAGATGACATCATTTATCCAAAAAGTAGCTTCTATAGTAGATGTTAAAAATGATGGCTATAGACTTATCACAAATATTGGAAATAACGGTGGACAAGAGGTCAAACACATCCACTTTCATCTTTTAGGTGGAGAGAAATTAGGAACCATTCTATAAAAGAACTTCTAAAATAAAAAAGGTGGATAAAATACTTATCCACCTTTTTGTATTTAATTTAAAATATAAGTTATGAAGCAAAACTTCCTAAAGACATCAATCTTGCATATCTAGCAGCATATCTTTCTTCATCAGATAATTTACTCACTTCAACAACTTTAGTTAAAAAATATTCCCCCAAAGCTTTTATTGCTTGTTCTTTTTCTCTGTGAGCACCAATCATTGGCTCATCGATAATATCATCTATTAAGTTACAATCTTTCAAGTCATTTGCTGTAATTTTAAGTGCATTTGTTGCTGTTTCAACCATCGATTGATCTTTCCATAAAATAGAAGCACAACCTTCAGGTGATATAACACTATAAACACTATATCTCATCATCGCTAATCTATCCCCAATTGAGATAGCTAAAGCTCCACCGCTTCCACCTTCACCAATAACAACTGATATGATTACAGTATTTGTATCACTAAGTTCAAATAAATTTCTAGCAATCGCTTCACTTTGACTTCTCTCTTCAGCACCAATACCTGGATATGCACCTGGTGTATCTACTAAAAATAAAATTGGAATTTGAAATTTTTCTGCTAACTTAACAGCTCGGAGTGCTTTTCTGTACCCTTCAGGATTTGGCATACCAAAATTTCTTTTGATTTTATTTTTTACACCTCTACCTTTTTGTTCACCTATCACAACACATTTTTGTGTTCCAATATATCCAATAAAACATACAATTGCTTGATCATCTGCTAAATGTCTATCCCCATGAATCTCATAAGGATCAACCATCAATCCTCTAATATAATCTAAAGCATAAGGACGATCAGGATGACGTGCAAGTTTTAATTTTTGAAAGTCTGTAAGATTTGAATATGTTCGTTCAATTTCTTGAGCTAATTTTTTTTCTAAAATAGTAACCGCATACTCATCAGCCTTTGTTTTGGCAACTATAATTTCATCTTCAATCTGTTTTATGCTCTCTTCAAAATCTAAATATATTGCCATCTAACTACCTATTACTTCTCATATTTTTTCATAATTACAACACCATTTGTTCCACCAAAACCAAATGAATTACTCATAACTATATTAAGTTCAGCTTTTCTAGCAACATTTGGAACATAATCAAGATCACAATTCTCATCTGATTCTATTTGATTAATAGTCGGAGGGATAATCCCTTGCTCCATAGCTTTTATAGAAATAATTGCTTCTAATGCTCCAGCGGCTCCTAAACAATGTCCAATTTGACCTTTTGTTGAAGTTACAGGTGGGCAGTTAAAAGCTCCACCAAATAACTCTTTTAAAGCTGCTGTTTCATTTTTATCATTAACTGGTGTACTTGTCCCATGTGCATTTACATAGTCAATTTTTAATTCTCCACCATTATTTCTTTTAGCCATAGCATAAGCAGCTTTCATAGCTCTAAGAGGTCCATCCATAGTTGGTGTTGTGATATGATTTGCATCACCACTTTCACCAAATCCTATAACCTCAGCATAAATTTTAGCACCTCGTTCAAGTGCAGATTCTAATGTTTCTAATACAAGTGCACCAGCACCCTCACCCATTACAAATCCATCTCTATTTTTATCAAATGGTCTTGAAGCAGTTTTTGGATCATCATTTCTTGTACTTAATGCTTTCATTGCAGCAAATCCACCAACACCAGCACCACAAATAGCACTTTCAGCTCCAACAACCAACATTTTATCTGCTCCACCTAATGCAATAGTTTTATATGCATCAGCTATCGCATGAGTTCCAGCTGCACAAGCTGTAACAGCTGAAATATTTGGTCCTTTTAAATTATGTTGAATAGTTATAAACCCACCAAGCATATTTACAAGCGCTGATGGGATAAAAAATGGAGAAATTTTTCCTGGTCCTCTTGTATCACAAATTACAGAATTCTTTTCAATATTAGAAAGTCCACCTATCCCAGAAGCTGCAACTATTCCGAAACTATCAGCGATATCATCACTTACTTTATTGTCAGTTACAACTCCAGCATCACTCATAGCCTCTTGTGCTGCATGAATACCAAGATGAATAAATCTATCTGCTTTTTTAGATTCTTTTTTACCTAAGATAGCATCAACATCGAAATTTTTAACTTCCCCAGCAATTTGTGCACCAAAAGCTGATGCATCAAAAAGAGTTATCGTATCGATCCCACATTCACCATTTACTATAGCTTTAAAAGATTCTTCTACATTTGACCCTAGTGAATTTATCATTCCTAAACCAGTTACTACTACTCTTTTCATTATTATCAACACTCCATTTTTATATGTATTTTTTATAAATTACCAAAATATTAAACATAAAACTTTAGTAATTTATTGAGATATTTGAAATACAGAAGCAAAAGCTTCTATATTGTTAGAATTATTTGTGTTCTTTGATGTAATTTAATGCATCAGCAACAGTTAATATTTTTTCAGCACTTTCATCTGGAATTTCAATATCAAATTCCTCTTCTAATGCCATTACAAGCTCAACAACATCTAACGAATCAGCACCTAAATCTTCAATAAATTTTGAATCTTCTTTTATATTCGCGATATCACAATCTAATTGCTCAGCTACTACTGCTTTAATTTTTTCTAACATTTTTTTTCCTTTTTTAAATAAGTTTCACAAAATTATACCAAATATACTTAAAATTTACCAAAATTATGTATAAAGTCCACCATTTACCTTTAAAATCTCCCCAGTAATGTAGCTAGAATGGTCACTTAAAAGGAATGCAACAGCATCTGCAACCTCTTTTGCTTCACCAAATCTACCAAGCGGAATATTCTTTTCGTAATTTTCTTTCACTTCAGGTTTTAGCTCATCTGTCATATCAGTTCTTATAAATCCAGGTGTTACTGCATTAAATCTAATCCCTCTTGCACTCCCTTCTTTTGCAAAAGCTTTTGTCATTGTATTAACTCCACCTTTTGAAGCTGAATAATTTGTTTGTCCAGGATTTCCCATCTCTCCAACTATTGAAGAGATATTTACAACTGAACCAAATTTTTTCTTAGACATTGTTTTAAGTGCATCTCTACACCCAATAAATGCTGATTTTAAATTTGCATTAATAACATCATCAAAATCTTCAACAGACATTCTAATAGCCAATTTATCTTTTGTAATTCCAGCATTATTTACAAGGTATGAAAGTCCACCATCACTTTCAACTATAGTTTTAATCATCTCTGCCCAATCAGATTCAATTGAAACATCACCTTTAACGACAGCTGCATCCCCACCTTCTGCTTCAATAGCATCTTTAACAGCATCTGCAAGTTCTGGTTTACTTCTATAATTTATCCAAACTTTTAATCCATAAGTTGCTAATACTTTTGCAACTTCAGCACCAATCCCTTTACTTGCACCTGTTACTAATACGTTTTTTCCACTAAATTTCATTCTGCATTCTCCTTTTTAATCAATATATCTTTTTGTTAAATCACCATAATTTTCGATTCTTCTATCTCTTAAAAATGGCCACCATCTTCTTACATTTTCACTTCGTTTCATAT
The DNA here is from genome assembly GCA_028687375.1 of Arcobacteraceae bacterium. Classification (GTDB taxonomy): domain Bacteria; phylum Campylobacterota; class Campylobacteria; order Campylobacterales; family Arcobacteraceae; genus CAIJNA01. The sequence goes on from JAQUAG010000009.1 coordinate 43,687, forward strand.
CAAGTTCACAATAAAGAATCTCCTCTTTATCTTCACTTCCTTTAGCAAGCAGTTCCCCTTGTGGTCCAAAAATAAAACTATTTCCCCAAAATCTAGTTCCCGCCATAACATTTGCGTCATCATGTTCAAATCCAACTCGATTTACAGTAAGCACAGGAAGTCCATTTGCAACACTATGACCTCTTTGCACTGCTATCCAAGCTTCAAGTTGTCTTTGTTTTTCTGCTTCCTCATCTGCTTCAAACCAACCAATTGCGGTTGGGTATATCAACATATCAGCACCTTTAAGTGCCATAAGACGAGCTGCTTCTGGATACCATTGATCCCAACAAACCAAAACTCCAAGCTTACCAACACTTGTTTGTATTGGTTCAAATCCAAGATCTCCAGGGGTAAAATAAAACTTTTCATAATATCCAGGATCATCAGGGATGTGCATTTTTCTATATTTTCCAGCTATACTTCCATCTTTTTCAAATACAACAGCAGTATTATGATAAATCCCAGCTGCTCTTTTTTCAAACAGTGAAGTAACTAAAACCACACTATTTTTTTTAGCTACTTCACTCCAAAATTTTATATCATCTTCCCAAGAGAGTGCTAAATCAAAAGCATCTACACTCTCATTTTGACAAAAATAATAGGTTTGATGTAACTCTTGTAAAACTACAAGTTTACTTCCACTAAGACTCGCTTCCTCTATCAAAGAGACTGTTTTTTCAATCGTTTCCTCTTTTGTACCATAATATTTTTGTTGAATTAATGCTACTTTCAAATAAAACTCCTTTATTTACTAATTTTTGGCTTTGGATATTGCATCGTTACACAATGTAAACTTCCATGTTGTCTAATAAGTGTTGAACAATCTATCCCTATAATATCTCTTTTTGGAAACGCTTTTTTAAATATTTCAAGTGCAAGTTCATCATTTTTATCATTATAAGTTGGCACTAAAACAGCTCCATTGATGATAAGAAAATTGGCATAAGTAGCAGGAAGTTTATCCTCCCCATCATATTTTGCTTCAATATGAGGAAGTCCTATAAGATTATATTTTTTACCATGAAGATTTGTAAAAGTTTTAAGTTCTTTCTCCATAAATTTAAGCTGTTCATAGTTGGAATCATTTTCATCATCACACATTTGGTACATAATAGTATCATTTGAAATAAGTCTTGCAATAGTATCAATATGACTATCTGTGTCATCACCCTCTAAAGCTCCACTATTTAGCCATAAAACTTTTTTTGCTCCAAGATACTCCATGATTTTAAGTTCAATTTGTTTTTGAGTAAATCTTGGATTTCTATTTTTTTCCATCAAACATTCAGTCGTAGTAAGGATAACTCCTTCCCCATCACTCTCAATACTTCCACCTTCTAAAACAAAAGGGATAGATTTGTGTTTATAACTTGTTAGAAGCCCTTTATGTTTAAGTTGCATAGTGATTAAATCATCTTTTTTGTAAGCAAATTTTTTACCCCAAGCGTTGTATTTAAAATCAAGCACGCAAGAAACTCCATCAACCTCAACAGTAATCCCACCGAAATCTCTACTCCAAGTATCATCACTATCAATTTTAACAAATATTAGATTTTTTTTGCTAGGAAAAAGTGATTTTACAAACGTAATATTTTTGGCAACTATCAAACATTTTTGGTATTTTCGTACAGCATTTGCAATATTTACAAAATTTTCTATTGCATCATCTAAATACTCACTCCAATCTGTTTGCGCATGTGGAAAAGTAAGTTGAACAAACTCTTGTTGTTCCCATTCAGCAGGTAATCGTATCGCATTATTATTCATAATTAAACTCCTCTTTTATTATTCCAAACTCTAATATGAAGCCTATCTGAGTATTTAAACCCTTTATTAATTGCAAGTTCTATCACACTCAAACTATTTTTATCTATCATATCAGCTGTATCGCCAAGTGGCATAAGATAAACTTCACAAGGTGGTATTTGCACCAAAATATCATCAATCTCTTTTGTAGCTTCTTCTAAAGATTCCCCACTTACCACAAATTTCAAATAACTCTCATCGACAAAATTTATAATATTTGTAAGGGTTCTAATATTTACCCTTTTACTTAAATGTTCACCACTATTACTAAGCTTAACGCTCATAGAAAAAAGCAATTTCTTTTGCCAATCTTCTTTTAAATCTATATCAATACTTCCATTTGTTTCAATTGTAAGATGATATCCAGCTTCTATATAGTGTTTCATAAACTTTTGAAACTCTTCATCTTTCCAGTATAAAAGTGGCTCACCACCTGTTAAAACAATATCCACTTTATAATTTGGAAGCAACTTATCAACTTCCGCTATCAAAGACTCTGCAGTTGTATATTTTTGCCACTCATCTCTAAAAGCGATATCACTTGCATAAAAACTATCACAACTACATTTTTTGATTCCACTTGGGGTTTCATACTCCACTTCAAAACCAGCACAAGTCATATTGCACTTTCCAAATCTCACAAAAACACTAGGAAAGCCTACTTTTTTCCCTTCTCCTTGGATAGTTGGTCCAAAGATTTCATTCACTTCAAGCATAGACTGTACTTCTACTTTTTGGAGTTTCAAAATACTCTAAATGGGAAACTGTCACACCAATTTTTGCCATCTTTTTTTGGACAATTTTCAAAAGCCAAGCAGATAAATTTTCACTCGTAGGGACAAAATCAACGATAATATACCCCTCATATAGTTCTTGTATATGCAAAGGTTCCCCTTCCAAAATACTCAAATCGGGTATCATAAAATCTTGCTCCATCGTATGAAAAACTTTATTGTCTTTGTAGTGAGGAAGAAGTGTATCAAAAAGTGGGTCATTGATATCTATAATAAATTTATGATCAATCGTATCATCTAAAAATTTTTTAAACCAATTAAGATGTTTAAAGTCAGTTACCATCCCATTATGAAGTTTATCACTTTCAAGATGGACGATGATTTTTCCTTGATGCCCATGCAGATGACGACACATCAAGCAATCATCAAGTGCATATTCTTTATTTAACTCCTGCGACCAAACACGATGCCCATAACAAAAGTCAAATTGTTTACTTATATTCCATTTCATATGTAGATTTTAACATACTCTTTATAAAACTACAGGGTTTGGACTGGAGTAGAAAATAATATCTCAAAAGTTGATCCCTCATTTTCGACACTTTGGATATTTAATTTAAAATTATGCTGAGCAACAATATTTGATACAAGTGACAGTCCAACACCTAAAGAGTTATTCCAACCATTTGTTGAAACTCTATAAAACTTCTTAGTTATATTTTCTATATCTTTTTTATTTATCCCTATCCCATTATCAGTAACACTCATTTTTTCGTATGTAAGTTTTACATACACTCTATCTTGAGAATATTTTAGAGCATTTTCAATTAGATTGATAACAGCAACACCAAAAAGTGTCTCGTCAACCTCTTTAATAATATCATCACCCTCAAACAATATCTCTCTATTTGGGTAAGCCTCTTTTACATCTTCAATTTGACTTTGGATAAGAACTTTTAGATTTGTTGATTTCGTTTTATTATCCATTTTCCCATCTTCAAGTCTTATAGAAAGTCTTAATCTATCTATCATTGTTGTCATTTTTTTTGCATTTGTTGCGATTTTTTCTAAAAATTTATCTCTTATTTGTTGATTGATATCTTTATCTCCAAGCAATGTTTGAGTATATCCACTAATAACCGCTATTGGATTTTTAAATTCGTGACTAATGGCACTGATAATATCATCTTTTTGTCGATTTGAAAGTTTTAGTTTTGCTGTATATTTTGCTTTTTGTTTATCTTTTTTTGAAAGAGAATCTGAAACATTTGTAAGAAGTTTTGTTATCTTACCAAACTCCAAAGAGTATTTTGAATCGATTATCTCTGCTCTTTTTTGTTTTGTTAAATTCTTTAAAAATTCTAAAATAAGTGTTATTTCATACTCTATATTTTTACTTATTTTCAATGTGACCAAGAGAGCTAATGCTATAAAAATAAAAAATACAGCTCCAACTTTTATCCCCATAGATAAAAATTCACTATCGATTTTTTCTAAATCTCTAGCCATCCTTACATAATATTCCTCATTATTGATAATCACTTTTTTTGCAACATACAACAAATCTTTTTTGAGTGTATCACTATATCGAACAGTATATCCATAGTCTTTAAACTTAGATTGGAGAATCTCAATTCTATGGAGATGATTTTCAAGAAGTGTTTTGTCTTTATCACTTTCAGCGACAACCACCCCAGTTTTATCCACAATTGTGATACGAAGTCCTATAAGTTTATGTAAGTTTTTTACTTTTTCATCGATATTATCAAGGTTTTGTAAATCTGAACTAAAAATTGTTATATTGTGTAAAAGGTCAATTTTTGTTTGTTCAATAAATACCTCTTTGATAGAAAAGTAAAAAACTACCCCTAAAAGGAGGAATAGTCCAAGGAATATAAGGATAAATTTTCTAAAGAAAATGGTATAAAGTTTTAACAATTTACACCATCTGTTGTAAAGATATATCCCTCACTTCGAACCGATTTTATATAATCTTTCTCTCCAGTTGGGTCAATCTTACTTTTGAGTCTTTTTATAGCAACATTTACTGTTTTTGGTTTTGTATCAAGGCTATCACCCCAAACATTATCCAAAAGTAAATCTCTTGAAAGTAATACATCTTTATTTTTTATAAGTTCCAGAAGTAGGTCATGTTCAAGATGTGTTAATTCAATTTGTACATCATCAATATAAAATCTTTTACTATTTGCTTTGTAAACAATATCTCTAGCTTTAAGAATATCAATCTCTCCAACAGTTCTTTTCAAAACAGCTTTCACTCTAGCTTTTAAAACATCAAGATGGAAAGGTTTGGTGATATAATCATCCGCACCTCGATTAAATCCCTCTAAAATATCATCATCGCTATCTTTAGCTGTTAAATAAATTACTGGTTGGCTATACCCTTTTTTCCTTATAGATTCAATAAATAAACTACCTTCAACATTAGGTAAATTTCTATCCATCAGGATAAGATTAATATTCTCTTCATCTAAAATTTGTTCAACTTTTAGAGTATCAAGACATCCAATCACATCATATCCATCTTTTTCTAGGGTGTATTCTATCAACTCTAAAATATCTGCATCATCTTCAACTGTCAATATTGTGTACATAATTTTAACTCTTTTTTTATATTTGGTGGATTTGCCCACCGTTTCTTGCGTATAATAATAAAGCAGCAATACTTAAAGCACGGTCTGCTACTTTTTCACTTTTTCTTAAAGCACTAAGCATATCGTGATAACTTACAAATTCAGCTTCACTACTTGACTTTTTCAAAACATCTGCTTCAAGCATCTCATACAAATCATCAGTTTTATTTTCAGCAATTAAAGCTTTATTAAAACACTCTTGAACTTCATCAACACAATCAAGTGTAAGCATTAAGGCTGTATGTTCCAAACTTTCAACTGTTGATTTTTGCATTGGTAAAGCAAATTCATTGATAGCTTTCATATCAACTTGTCCACAAACATCCTGAAAACCATTAATAAAGTTTCTTGTATTTGAAGCCGCACGTATCAGTTCATTTGTAATTTTTAAAAATGCAACCATCTCCCTTAAATCTCTAGCTTCTGGTGTATGAAGTGCTAAAGTTGTTACGATTCCTCTATCTATCTCTTCTGTTTTATTACTAACATTTTTGATAAATAATTTTGCATTTTCAAATTTCTCTTTATCACAATCTTTAAGTGCATCTAAAATCATCTTATTTGCACTTATCAATCCACTCATAATCTCAATCACTTGTTCTCTAATTGTTTCTAATTTTTCTTGGTACTTTAATAACATTATCCAAATCTCCCTGTAATATAATCTTCTGTTTTTTTCTCTTTAGGATTGATAAATATTTTTTCTGTTTCATTAAATTCTATCAAATCACCCATATGGAAAAATGCCGTATAATCCGCTACCCTTGCTGCTTGTTGCATATTGTGTGTTACAACAACGATTGTAAACTTCTCTTTTAGTTCCACCATAAGATTTTCAATCGTTTGAGTTGAAATTGGGTCAAGTGCACTTGTTGGTTCATCCATCAAAATAACATCTGGCTTAACTGCAATAGCTCTAGCGATACAAAGTCTTTGTTGTTGCCCACCTGAAAGTGCTGTTCCAGGGTCTCTTAGTTTATCTTTTACCTCATTCCAAAGTCCAGCACTTTTTAAAGAAGCCTCAACTAGAGCGTCACATTCAGCCCCTTTTCTTACGATTCCATGTTTTAATGGAGCATAAGCAACATTTTCATAAATGCTTTTTGGAAATGGATTTGGTTGTTGAAACACCATACCAATTTTTTTTCTTACACTTACCTCATCCACATCTTTATCATAAATATTTTTACTATCTATAATCACTTCACCATCTACTCTAGCGCTTGTAATAAGGTCATTCATCCTATTTAAACATCGTAAATAAGTTGATTTTCCACAACCAGATGGTCCTATAAATGCTGTAATTTTATTTTCATAGATATTTAAATCTATCCCATTTAATGCTTGTTTATCTCCATACCACAGTTTGAGATTTTTAGAGATTATTTTTGGTTTTAATTCTTCCATATTTCACCTTTTTTATTTTTTATTTGCCCACCCTCGTAGCTCCACTTCGTTCCGACTACTCGGGTTTCAAACCTAAAAAAGTAAAGCAGTTTACTTTTTTATGGTTTTCACCACTTAATTTCATATTTTTTTCTAAAATATATCGCCACTGCATTCATACTAAGAAGCACTCCAAGGAGGATAATAATCGCTCCACTCACCCGCTCAATATAAGCACCCTCAGGCATCCCAGCCCATGTAAATATTTGAGCAGGCATAACAGTTGCAGCATCAAAAATTCCACTAGGAGCATCAGGGGAGAAAACAACCATCCCTACAAATATAAGTGGTGCAGTTTCCCCCATCGCTCTAGCCATTCCGATAATTGAACCAGTCAAAATTCCTGGCATCCCAAGGGGTAATACATGGTCTTTCACCACTTGCCATTTTGTAAGTCCAAGTCCAAACCCAGCTTGTCTAATACTAGCAGGGACACTTCGTAAAGCCATTCTTGAACTTACAATAATAACAGGGAAAGTCATCAAGGAGAGGGTAAGTCCCCCTACAAGTGCTGAACTTCTTGGCATCCCAAAAAAGTTGATAAACACAGCAAGTCCCAAAAGTCCAAAAAGGATAGAAGGGACAGCTGCTAGATTATTGATATTTATCTCAATGATACTTGAAAGTTTATTATCAGGAGCAAACTCTTCAAGATAAATAGCTGTCATCACACCAATTGGAAATGCTACAGCCATACAAACTAAGATAGTCATAATTGAGCCAATAACTGAAGAGAAAAAACCACTATTTTCAGGAATTTTAGAATCACCTGTTTTTAAAAATATCCAGTTAAATCGAAGCTCTACTTTATCAGCTGCTTGCAACTCTTTTAATGTAGCTAACTCATCATCATTTAAAGTATGATGATGCCCTTTGAGGTATTGATCCACCTCATCATCAGCTAAAACCCATTCATTCACAGTTGTTCCCATAATTGATGGGTTTGCCTCTGCATTTTTTGGCATATCTCTAAACCAAGCACGACTCACTAATGTTTCATATTTTTCCTCAACCGCATAGATACTATCCGCTACAGTTTCTTCATTGTATGTCATAGGGAGTTGCACATAAGCTTGTTTAAATGATGGTATCCCTTTTGTGATAATATCTGTAAAAAATATTATAAGGAAAACAACGGAAAATATTAAAGCAGATAAACTAAGTGCCTTAAATATTTTATCCTTAATATGCCTTTTTGTAAGGGTTGGATCATAAAACGGGTTGTTGTATTTAGGATGTTTTGTTGTTTCATTCGTATTTTTCATAGGTTACTCGATTTGTATTTTTCTTTAAAAATTTTAATTGTATAGACACTCACAACATTTAAAATAAGTGTTACAACAAAAAGGACAAGTCCAAGGGCAAAAGCACTTAAAGTCTCAGGTGTCCCAAAAGCATGATCTCCTGTAAGAGCATCAACAATTCTAACAGTAACTGTTGTCATATCTTCTAGTGGATTCCAACTTAAGTTTGCTCTCACACCTGCAGCCATAACAACAATCATCGTTTCCCCGATAGCTCGTGAAATTCCAAGAAGTACCGCTGAGATAATCCCAGGCATAGCAGCAGGAACAACAATAAACTTAATAGTTTCACTTTTTGTCATCCCAAGAGCCAAGCTTCCTTTTCTCATACTATCAGGAACACTTGTGATAACATCATCACTCAAAGAAGCGATAATTGGAATAATCATAATCCCCATCACCACTCCACAAGCAAGGGCATTATTAAACGATGCATCCATTCCAAAATAGGCAAAAAGCTCTACAAAAAATGGTGCCACAGTGATAGCTGCAAAAAATCCATACACAACAGTAGGTATTCCTGCAAGTGTTTCAAGAAGTGGTTTTGCTACACTTCTTGTAGTATTTGAAGCATATTCTGCTAAATAAATCGCACTATAGACTCCAATAGGAACTGCTACTAAAAGTGCTATCGCTGTAATCATAAAAGTACCTGTAAAAATAGGCACCGCACCATATTTAGCACCCTCTACACCAGGTGACCACTCAGTCCCTGTGATAAAGTACCAAAAACTCTCCATCTTAAAAAATTCAATTGCCTCAAACAAAATCGAAAATAGAATCCCAAAAGTGGTAAATATAGTAAAAGCTGTCGCTGCAATCAGGACTGATTTAACCATAAACTCTTTTCGTCTATTTGATTGTAATGTACTTGAAAATGTTTCCATATTACTCCAATAAAAAAAGGTAGGAATTCTTCCTACCTTACATTTTTCGTATTTTTACGATTATTTTGATTTTAAATCAGCCACTGTTAGTTGTTTTTTTGCTAAAGCATTTTTGATTGCTGCTGTTCTTGTAGCTTTATCAGCTGGTACAAGTCCTATTCTTTTTAAAGCTCCTCTATCACCAATTTGTTTTTCACTCATAAAAAGTTCAACAAATTTATTGATTGATGGTTTTGTAGCTCTATGGTCATTTTTTACATAGAAAAATAAACTTCTAGATATTGGGTAAGCACCAGAAGCTATGTTTGCTGGAGTTGGATCAAATCCATCCACTTTTGCTCCACTTACTTTATTTCCATTTTCTTCTAAGAAACTATATCCAAAAACACCAATTGCATTTTTATCTTTAGTTAATTTTTGAACGATTAAGTTATCGTTTTCACCACTATCAATATACACACCATCTTGTCTTACTTTGTTGTACCCTTTTTTAAATCCATTACTGATATAAAGGTCATTTTTTTCAGTTGAATGTAACATTACCATCTCTTCAAAACTATCTCTTGTCCCTGAAGATTTTGGAGGACCGTATACAGTGATAGCTCTATTTGGTAATTTTGCATCAATATCTGACCATTTTTTGTATGGATTTTTTACAAGTGATTTTCCATCACTACTTGGAACTTCTTCAGCTACCGCTAAAAAGATTTGCTCTCTAGTTAAAGCTAATGCTGGATTTTTTTTGTTTTGAGCTATTGCAATTCCATCAAATCCAATCATATTTTCAGTGATATTTGTAACACCATTTTTAACACAAGTTTCAAATTCACTTGCTTTCATTCTTCTACTTGCATTTGTGATATCTGGTGATTTGTCATCGTTGCTTCCACAAAATATTTTCATACCACCACCAGTACCTGTTGACTCTACGATAGGTGTTGCTGCTTTTGTAGTTGCTCCAAATTCTTCAGCGATTGCTGATGAGAATGGGTACACTGTACTTGACCCAACTATTCTGATATTATCTTCTGCCATTACACTTGAACTAAGTGCTAAAACTGCTGCAAATGCTAAAACTGTTTTTTTCATCTTTTCCATCTCCTGTTTTTTTGAATGCCGAAGTATAAATAAGAACGGTTACAATGGAGTTACACAAAAAGAGAACAAATAGGGATGATTTTAATTGAAATTTTAGATTAGATAAAAAAAGATATGGTAAGATGTTTCCTCAAAATAAATCCTCATAAAGAGGATATTGTAAAAGGAAATTGATGGAAAAAAGTTGTGATGCCCCCTCGGGCAGTAGTCTTAAGTATTATATAGAAGATTATTGGGATATTTTTACTGGGATTTGTGCTATTTTATTAGCATTGTATTTTCATAAATTAGGTATCGGCACTCTTGCCACATTATTCGCTGCGATAGGAATCGCCTGTTTGTCACTGAGTGTTTCAGAAGTCGCTGAAATACTCTCTTCACGACTTCAAGAACCTTACGGAAGTCTCGTTTTAACCTTAAGTGCTGTTGTTGTTGAGATTATGCTTTTATACATTATATTACTCCAAGCATTTACAAATCCAGAAGTTATAGAAACTGTTAAAGGGGGAATTATCTCCGCTGTTATTGTAGATATGAATGTCCTTTTAGGAGTTGCTGTCTTTTTAGGAGGTCTTAAATTTACAGAACAAGAACACAATAAAGAGACTTCAAGTACCTACACCACAATCCTTTTTGTAACTGGTATCGCCCTTTTGGTTCCTAGTTTACTTAGTGAAGTAAGTCATTCAGAAAATTCAGTTTATGAAGCTTCTGTTCTTATCTCTATTTTGCTTTTGTTTTTTTACATCATTATTATGATTTTTCAAACCAAAACACATACCCACTTTTTCAAACAAACTGCAAGAAGTAGAATTTTTAGGATAAAAAGAAAAATGGCTCAAAAAAATCTTGAAGAGGAGGAGGAAGATGATGACTATGTTTTTGAAAAATTTAATAACTTTGGACTTATCGTTTCTATCTTTCTTTTTATAGGTATTATCGCTTTTGGTGCTGAAATATTTGCAATTGATGGGGTAAAATTAGCGAAAGAATATGGTATCTCTGCTGGTATTTCAGGGCTTATCATCGCTATAGTTGCTGTAAGCCCTGAGATTATGACAGCTATAAAAGCAGCTAAAAATGATGAAATACAAAGGGTTGTCAATATCGCTATGGGAGCTTCCACTGTTTCTATCCTTTTGACTGTCCCTATTTTGATGGGTTTAGCTTATATGAGTGGGATACGATTTGAACTCAACTTCAATCCTTTAGAGATTGGTGCATTAATTTTAACAATTATCCTTGCTTGGAAAACAACCGATGATGGACATACAAACTACTTTGAGGGGATGGCACATATGGTGTTTTTTGTCGCTTTTGCTATTATCGCGGCATATTATTAGGAGAGTTATATCTCCTTCCCCTCTTTATTCCCCCCTTCTTCATCTTCTTTTGGAGCAATCATCACAAAATAATGAAGCAAATAGGTAACATCCAAAGCTGAAAGGGTAGTTGCCGTTTTGAGCCACCATTTTGTTGTATTGGGTTCAATCTTATCATAAGCATATCCAACAATTTTATCAACTTGCTTTTTTAAAGGCTGAAGATTGTAAGTAAAAATCCAAGAGGGGAAAAAATCCTCCTCTTGTGGTATCTCTATACTCCAACCATTTTGATAAAATTTAAGTAAAAAAAGCATCTCTATATCAACCCAATCTTTTCTATCTTCAAGTTCTTCTCTATAGAGTTCTTTGTAATCTTTTCTTTTGTATTTTTCAACTATTTTTTGGATAACTGTATGAAGATGTTCCTCTTTGACACTATCCATAAACTCTGGAAATTTAAAATTATTTATATCCGTTTTATCAAAAGTGTAAATTTTATGCTTTAGTTTTGCACTTTCAAAACCCTTCATACTTTTAACTATAAGACACATCATATTGACTCTTTTCTTATTTATTTCTTTTTGAGTATATCAAACTATTTTGAGAGATATTTTATTTTTTTGATTTAATAGTTATCTTTTGTAACTACCAATGGTAAATTTTAGTATTCATTTTTTGTATTGCTATAAGTGGACTTCCGTTCACTTATAAGTTTTATATTTTTTAAAAACTTGCCCACTCATCATCGTCATCATTTGATGCTACGACTGGTTTAATTGGAGCAGTTGGTATAGTTTTTACTACATGTTTAGAAGCTAATGGAGTAGAAGCAACTGGCGTTGTAACTTTAGCAACTAAATTTACTAAAGATGTAGGAGTTGTACTCTTTTTGTATTCTGTCATATTTTTCCCTTTAACACTCTCTTTCCCTACAAATTCTTTTTGATCTGCATCTGTAACAATAATGTTTGCAATTACATCTGTTTCAACTGCAATATCATGTGTTTGACTTGCTACCACAGCATTTTGTTGCGTTTGTTGATCTAAAGATGCGATTGCATCATTGATTTGTCTAATTCCACTGAGTTGTTCTTTAGAAGCAATTTCAACATTGTGAATCAAATCAATTGTTTGTGAGATATTTTCGTTTAATAATTCATATCCTTCTATCATAGCATCAGCTATTTTTTTACCTCCATTTGCTTTCATTGTTGCGTTGGATACAAGTTTCTTAATCTCATTTGCTGCATCTGCTGAACGAGTTGCAAGGTTTCGCACCTCTTGTGCAACAACTGCAAATCCTTTTCCAGCTTCACCAGCGGTTGCTGCTTCAACTGCTGCATTAAGAGAAAGAATATTTGTTTGGAATGCTATTTGGTCAATAATTGTGATAGCTTCATTAATAGCGTTTACTTCTTTATTGATTTCATCCATTGCTGTTGTTGTTTGGGTAGCTAATGACTCACCTTTTGATGCAGAATCAGTTACACTTGAAGCTAACTGTGCCATTTGTACTATATTTGTTGTATTGTTTGAAATATTTCCTGTTATCTCTTCTAATGCTGCTGCTGTCTCCTCCAGTGCTGCTGCTGCTTTATTTGAATTTTGATTTAAAGTATTCACATTTTCAAGTAAAATATTACTACTATTACCAAGAGTAAGTCCATTTTGTTTATTTTCAACTAGCATCTGATTGATAGAATTTCTCAGTTTATTGATATCATTTATTAAATTTTCAAAAACGCCACCTTTTTCAATTCCTTCAATCTTTAACTCATTTCTATAATCATATCTAGCGTATTGTTCAAGTATTTTATTCATATCTATAAAGTGTTCATTGGTAGCTTTAATCATCCCATTTACATCATTTTTAAACTCTTCAAGTCCTTTATTTGTTGTAGTTGATTCAATAAGTTGAGAATACCAACCAAATTTTGCTCGCTCAATAACCTTTTTTGCCTCTGTAAGCAGTTGACGATCTAATATTAAAGCTTTTTCAACCTCTTTAATATTGTGATTGACCGCTTTAGCCATATCTCCAAATTCATCATCTGAATTAATATTGATTGATTCAGATTTATTTGTAATTCCATTTAAAAATTTAAAAAATGAGTTCAATCCCTTTTCAACTTCAGTAAGTGAAGCTGTAATATTTTTAGTCAATAGTGTTCCAATAACAATTCCAAAAATCAAGCAAAATATTCCAAAAACCAATCCTAGATAAAAAGTAATTCCAGCTTTATCCATAGTTGCTGTTGAATTTACAATCGCTTCATCTATTTGTGCTTGTTTTAATTTCTCAACATTTGAAGCAAGAATTTCAGTAGCTTTATCAAACTCCTCCATCAGTTTATTACCACTTTCTTGACTAACTGCATATGCTTGTGCCATTTTTTTACCAGTTGCTAAAAGATTTGTTACATCTGTTCTCATAGCTGTTATTTCAGCTAATCCTTTTTCATTTCCCTTTTTCTTATACATCTCTTCAAATTTATCAAGATCACTTAAAAAAGTTGCATGAGCATTCTCAGCTTCTTTCATAGTTCCTGAATCTTGTGTCAACGAACTATCAGTTAAAAACTGTTGTATTTGACAACTTTGATATTTTGCATCTGTTGCAATAATAGCAAATGGTACCGATTGCGTTGCTGTTTGATTACTTAATGATTTAATTGAATTTAAATTCACACTGTTAATAATCGTATTAATTGCAACTGCTGAAAGAATTGCACCTATACCAATTGCTAGTTTATATTGAATTGTCATACTATTCTCCCTATGTCATAAAAGTTAACTATAATTTGTTTGTATAATATATTATTATAGATTAATTAAAGATTATTAATTTTATTAATTAATTAAATGAATTGTAGCTACTAAAAATATTTATTTTATCGTTGTTATATGTCACTTTAGTAAATATCACGTAGCATTTGGATTGAGTTTTAAAAGAATTAAGTCGGCCACTATATTCCCTAAAAGTGTCAAAAATGCTCCAATTACAAGTATCCCCATAATCACAGGATAATCATGGCTCATAGCACTTTGAAAAAACAAAAGCCCCATTCCATCGATACTAAAAATAGTTTCTAAAATAACACTCCCACCTAAAATTCCTGGAAGTGATAATCCAAGTAAAGTGACAATAGTAGGATAAAGATTTGGTAAAATATAAAATCTTAAAATAGTATAGGTTCCTAATCCTCTAGCTTTTGCAAAAAAAACATAATCACTTTTTAAAATCTCTAAAGTTAAAGATCGAATATAAAGAGTAAGTGTTCCAATACCACCAAAGACTATTACAAAAATAGGTAACATCAAGTGCCACGAAATATCTAAATACTTAGCAACCCCATTTAAACTATCATCACTTGAAATTCCTGTAAGTGGCAAGATAGAAAAAGTGATAGCAAAGATATAAATTCCAATAAGTGCTAAATAAAAAGATGGCATCGAAAAACTCAAAATTGAAAGTTGTTCTACAAACTTATCTACCTTTGAGCCATTTTTAAAAGCTGCATAGATTCCCAAAAAAAGTGAAATTATAAAAACAAAAAAGATACTAATAATATTGATAGCCAATGTAATAGGCAATCTTTGTAAAATTTCATCTTTGACCATCTCTCCACTACTAAAAGATATTCCAAAATCAAGTACCATTATATTTCCAATCCAAGAGAAAAATTGGATATAGAGTGGTTTATCAAGATTATAGATAGCTTTAAGATGAGATATGGATTCTTCTGTGATATTTGGATTAAGCTCACCACTTGCAAAAAAACTATTTGGTGCTAGATGAACAACAAGAAATGAGATAAGGGAGATGATAAAAAGCATCACAAAAAGATAGATAAATTTTCGTAGTATTAAATTCATTTTTTGTACACATTCACTACAACAGCAATAGCCAAATCCCCATCGTGCGTGATACTAAGATGGGAATTTTTGATGTTGTATTTTTTTCGAATAGATTTTTTGTATTTGATGATTGGTTGTCCAGATGGCAGTTTTTTTATCTTAATATCATGAAATCCACACTCTTTCCCTATCCCTGTTCCAAGTGCTTTACTTGCAGCTTCTTTTGCAGCCCAAAAACCAGCATAAGAGAGCACTTTTTTCCCTAAAGCAATCTCTTTTGGTGAGAGAAACTTCCGTAATCCCTTTTCTCCCCATCTATTATAAAGCTTCTCTATTCGACTTATTATCGTGACATCTATACCTATCATTTAATCTTCTTTTACATATTTTATTTGTGCAGTTATATTACAAAAAAAGCTATTTTATGTCGCTTTACTGTAATCCAAGGGTAACTATTAGTTATTACTATTTCGCATTTAACAAACGGAGACTATTTTGAAACAAACTTCAATATCGAAAAAATTTATTTATACAGCGATAATTATTGCACTTATTGCATTTATTGGAAGTTTTTTTATACTTAATATTTACAAGTCAAGTATGAAAACAAAAATATATGATCAAACAAAAGTAGAACTTTTAAGAATTTTAGATGGTCAAATTACTACAAAAAAAGAGATTGGTATCACAAATGCTACTTCTATAGCAAATTCTCAAATTGTACAAAATGCGCTTAGTGCTGAAGATAGAACACTTGCAATTGATTATATGATAAATGTAAGAAATGGTATGAATAAAAATACAAATTTTAAAAATGTTAAAGTTCATATTCATACAAAAGAGAATCTTTCATTTATACGAAGTTGGCAGACAAGTAGCTATGACGATGATTTAAGTGAAGATAGAAAAGGTGTTGTGGAAGTTAATCAAAATAAAACTATTTTAAATGGTTTTGATATTATTGATGACAATCTTCTTATGACTGCAATTATCCCTGTTATGGATAAACAAGAAAATCATTTTGGTTCATTGGAATTTATCCAAGGTGTTGATTCAATAGCAAAATCGTACAAAGCTTCAAATGGTGCATCATTATTATTAATGCCTAAAAAACTAGCACTTTATGATTTAGATGAGGAGACTCTTTTATTTAAAAAAGAGTATATCATCTCACAAAAGATGGTTGATGGGAATTTTACAAAAGAGTTAGCAACACTAGACCTCAATACACTTTTTTCAACCCCTTATCTTCTCACACAAAACTATTTAATAACCTCATCTAAAGTAACAGATATTACAGGAAGAGTAGTTGGTTATTTTATCGTTGCTAAAAAATTAGAAGATGTCGAAATGGCAGTTGATGATGCAACTTCACTTATCATAGTTGCTCTCATCCTTATTGCTTTAGTGATAGCTTTGATGACAATATCATCAATTTATAATCTAAATACAATTGTTTTAAAAAGGATAAAGTCTCTTAAAAATGCTATTGATGATATACGAAAAACTAACCTTGCTAATAGTATTGAAAATGATTTTGTTGATGAAATTGGTGAAGTGTTACATAGTTTCAATAAATATATCAAATCAATCCAAGATGGTATCAATAAAGATGAAGAGGCGATTATTGAAGCGAAATCGGTAATTGGTAAAGTAAATGCTGGACTTTTTAACACAACTATCACAAAAGAAGCACATTCAAAAGGGGTAAATGCTCTAACAAATGAAATCAATATGATGATACAAACAACAGATAAAAATCTAACTCATCTAGCAACTGCCCTTTTAGAATATGGAAATGCAAAATTTGACCATGAGATTTCACATCTTAATGGTGTAACTGGACTGATTGGTTCCATTTTATCTGGTATAAAAACGACAAGCTCAACTGTTTCTGAGATTTTAGCTTTGATTGATAATTCAAATAGACAAATAAACAAAAGTGCAAATGATTTAAATAGTTCATCATTGGTTCTAAGCAATGCAGCAACAAAGCAAGCAGCTGCACTTGAAGAAACAGCTGCTGCCATAGAAGAGATAACATCAACTATCAAACAAAGTAGTCAAAATGCTGTAAAAATGGCCAACTTTGCTTCAAATGTAACAACTTCTTCTAAAAATGGAGAGCTATTAGCGAATAATACAAGCTTATCGATGGATGATATAGTTCAAAAAGTTAATGCTATTAATGAAGCTATCAATGTTATTGATCAAATTGCGTTTCAAACAAATATCCTCTCTTTAAATGCAGCTGTTGAAGCAGCAACTGCGGGAGAAGCTGGAAAAGGATTTGCAGTTGTTGCTGGTGAGGTACGAAACTTAGCAAATAGAAGTGCAGAAGCTGCAAGAGGTATCAAAACAATTGTAAATCAAGCTATAGAAAAAGCCAATGAAGGGAAAGATATAGCAACCTCAATGATAAATGGATACAAACAACTCAATAATGATATTTCACAAACTACAGAACTAATCCATGAAGTAGCAAGTGCCTCAAAAGAGCAAGAGTTAGCGATGAGCCAGATTAACAATAATATCAATGACTTAGATAGAGTAACACAAGAAAATGCAAATGAAGCTTCAAAAATCAATGAAATGGCAAATCAATTGGAATCTCTTACAAATTATCTTGGAGATATTTTAAAACAAACATCATTTTCAAAAGAGGCTAGAAAAAGGGTTTGTGACCCTCAACTTATGTTTACGGTCAATAGACTCAAAGCTGACCATATTGTATTTAAAAATGATTCAATGTCATCTTGTCAAATCAACAAATCATTCCAAGTAGCTGATCATTCGCAATGTGCTCTTGGAAAATGGATGGATACACTCGAAGATGAGGATTTTACAAAATCAACAAAATGGGAGGTACTTAAAGATGCTCATGAAAAAGTTCATACAATGACTCAAGATGTTGTTGACTTGTATTGTGGTGATTATTCAAATGGTCAAATCATATCAGTTACCGATAAACTAGAACAAAATATAGAAAATGTCTTCCAAGTTTTAGATGAACTAAGAGAAGAGAAATGTACAAAAATAAAACACAACAAATAAAAAATGGAGAGATACAATGAGTTACAATAATAGTAAAGAGATAATGTTAGCAGACAACGCTTTTATAGTTACAGAAACAGATTCTAAAGGGAAAATATTATTTGCAAATGAGGAGTTTTGTAAAATCGCAGAATATGAGAAAGAGGAATTAATTGGGCAACATCATAATCTTGTAAGACACCCAGATATGCCAAAAGACGCTTTTAAAGAGTTATGGGAAACAGTTCGTGTTGGAAAAGTTTGGACTGGCTATGTTAAAAATAAAACTAAAAATGGAAATTACTATTGGGTTTTTGCAACAATTTATCCATTTACAAATGATAAAGGAAAACAATGTTTTATTTCATGTAGAAGAAAACCTTCAAGGGAGAAAATAGAAGAGATTGAAAGACACTATAAAACTCTTCCCATCTTGTAATCATAAAGAAATTAATTATACATATAATAATAGCAATAAGTGAGGAAAATTATATGCTTAATGATAAATGGACAAACATCTTAGAAAAAATTGATTTTGCTTTTCAACCAATAGTAAGTATCAAAAGTGGTAAATTATTTGCAGTAGAAGCACTTCTTCGAAACCACTATGAAGCTGGTGGATATGACTCTATTTTTGCCCTTTTTGATGATGCTTATAGCGATGAAGTTTTATATCAACTCGATATAGAACTTAGGAAAAGAGCCCTTATTAAGTTTGTTACAATCGATGCAAAAAATATTCAACTCTTTTACAATCTTGACAATAGACTTCTCTATATGCCAGATTTTAGTCAAGGAAATACAAGTATCATCTTGGAAAATCTAAACCTTGATAAAAAAACAATCTGTTTTGAACTCAGTGAAAGGGGAACTCTCACAGATTCTCATGCAATATCTTCAATGGTAAAAAGATATAAACAAGAGGGATTTGATATAGCAATCGATGACTTTGGAACAGGAATCGCTGGATTCCAACTCTTATATTATAGTGAAGCCAACTATATAAAAATAGATAGATTTTTTATTAGTAATATTCAAAATGATACAAAAAAGAGATTATTTTGTGCATCAATTATCAATATGTCCCATATTATGGGGATAAAAGTTATAGCTGAAGGGATTGAAACTCTTGAAGAATACTATGTTTGTAAAGATATTGGTGCTGATTTATTGCAAGGTTATTTCATCCAAAAGCCTACAAAATATCCAATTGAAATATTAGACTGCTACGATATTATAAAAGAATCCTATAAAAATGATAAACGAGTTTTTGAAACAAATAAAATTGATAAAAATAAAATAAACTATATAGAACCTATGAGAATTGATACTTCGTTGCACGACTTAATACTCTATTTCACTCAAAAATCAACTGCTACTTTTGTCCCTATTGTTGATGGACTCAATAATCTTTATGGAATTATTTACGAAAAAGACATTAAACAAATCGCTTATTCACAATATGGAATGGCACTTGCAAAAAATAGTAATAGCTGTGATAAAATCAAAACATTTATAAAAGAACCAATATCTTGTGAACTTCATTGGGGAGTTGATAAAGCTTTAGAGATTTATAATATACACGAGTATAATTCAAATGGTATTTTTATCACTAAAAATAATAAATATATTGGATTTATCGATGTAAATAATCTTCTTTCAATTGCGTATAATAGAAACTTAGAGATGGCAAAAGACCAAAATCCCCTTACGAAACTTAGTGGCAATCAACAAATAGAAAACTTTATCAACCAAGCATTTATCACAAAAGAAACTTGCCATATTGTTTATTTTGATTTTAATGATTTCAAACCTTACAACGATTTATATGGATTTAGACAAGGTGATCGAGCGATATTATTATTTGCTGATATTCTTAAAAAAGAGTTATCAAGTGATGTCTTTATTGGTCACATTGGGGGGGATGATTTTTTCTTAGGTTACAAAAAAAGCCTCTATGAAGATGTTTATAGTGATGCTTTAAAAATTCAAAATTTATTTAAAGAAAATGTAAAACAATTTTATAATGAAACAGATAGGGAGACAGGATTCATCACTACAAAAGACAGATTTGGAGAGATTCGTAAATTTGAGCTATTAAGTGTTTGTAGTGCAATTGTTGAAATAACAAAAAGATGTGATAAAAATGATCTTGACGCTCTTTTAGGACAAATCAAAAAAATATCAAAAACAATGGAAATCCCACTTGGTATATCTATCATCAAAAGATAGTAAATTATATAAAGTTATTTTAATAAATTATTTTGCAGTCTCTTTTTGTGAAAAAACAATTTTGAAACAAGCTCCTTTATAATTTTTACCATCATATTCAAATTCATTATTATAAACAGATAGTATTGTATGATGCCTTTGAGTGATAATTTTATGTGTCATTGAAAGACCTAGTCCAGTCCCTTTTGATTGATGTTTTGTCGTAAAATATGGTTCAAAAATCCTATCAATAACATTGGCTGGAATACCACCACCATTATCACAAATCGACAGTTCTAAACTTTCTGAATCTATTGCTTTAGTAGAGATAAAAATTGTTCTATCATGCTCATCTACATTTTCCACAAGTGCATCTTTTGCATTGTTGATTATATTAATTAGTGCTTGTTCTAATTCATTTTTATTTGCATTAATTGTCAAGTCATCCTCTAGAGACAATACTAATTTTATATAATGACTTGAAAGAGCTGCCTTAAGAAGGCTTAATGTCTCGTCTACTACTAAACTAACATTTACAGGGACAAATGACGTATCACCTTTGATAAAATTCCTAAAATCATCAATAGTTTTAGATAAATACTGTGCATTATTATTTATTTGATTGCACGCTTCAATAAGCTTTTCATCATTAAGTAATCCATATTCTTGCTGTAAAATCAATCCAGTAGAACTAGTTGATATAATAGATAATGGTTGCCTCCATTGATGTGCAATATTCCCTATCATCTCCCCCATAGAAGCCAATTTTGACTGTTCTTCTAAAAGTTTTAAAGCTGTAACATCTTTTGTTGACAATAAAACTCTTTTTTTATCTGGTAACAATGAGATACTCATATTTGTTAATATTCTTCTACCACTATTGACTATACAAGTTTTTTGAAAGTTTTCAATATATTCCACTTTACTAATTGTAGATAAAACATTTATGATGCGCTCTTTATCCTCAGGTGCAGTAAGTTCAATACAAGACTTGCTAAATAATTCTTCCCTTTTATAACCTGTCATCTCCAAATAAGCATCATTAAAATTGATAAAGTTTGATTCTAAGTCCAGTATTGCCATACCATCTTTTGAGTTTTTAAAAATAGTTTCAAACTCTATTTTTTGTTCCAATATTTGTTGTGCAATCTCTTTTTGTTTTGTTATATCTCTTGCTGAAGAATAAACATAATCAACTCCATCAATATTAACTTTTACAGCGGTAATCGAAGCATCATAAACCAAACCATCTTTTCTTTTGTGTTTAGTTTCAATTACAATAGGTTCCTTTGGTACACTTCTGATAGTTTCAAGAGCTTCCTCTTTAGTATGTTGTACATCAAAATCATAAATAAAAAGTCCCTTCATCTCATTTTCATCGTATCCAAGAAGACTCATCGCCATCTTACTAAATTCGATAATCTTCCCATCCATAGCTATAATAAAAATACCATCTGATGCAAAATCTAATATCGACTTGTATTTATACTTTTCAAATTCATATTTTTTAGATATTTCTGAAACTCTTTGATAGCTTGTTTCTAACTCTTCATACGTTTCTTCTACTTGCCTAGCTTCTTCTTCTATTCTTTGTTGAGAGAGTTTTAACTCTTCATTCAGTTCTGTTAATTTTTTGATATTTAATATGTTATCACTAAATAATCTAACTATTATAAATGTAACTATAAACGAAGCCATTAAAGTAAATAGAGAAATAACTGTATGTTTTTCGCTTGCTTGTTCTTTTTGATCTTGAATGTATGATTTTTTTAGTTGTAAAATCATATACATTCCCCCACCAATAGATACATCAAATTTTTTTGAAACAAAAGTATCACTCTTTAAAAATTTATTTTGAAGGATTTTTTGATAGTCATTAGGGAAATCAGACGCAATTGTATATTGAGGATTAGCATAGTACCCCCAGCTTTTATCCGCTTTGTAATGATAAAGTGGAAAACCGTTTTCATTACATACTATCATATCATACAACGGTACATTTGTTAATTGTTTTATAAAATCATCTACTAAATAATTTATAATTAAAATACCATCAAATTTACCATCTTTAGAAATTGGGAGCATTGCCCTAATTGTAGGACGATAAGGGGTTTCAACTTTACCATGTTCGATATTTAAATCAAGTGGAGAAAACCAAACTTTTTCTAAAGTTTTTGTTTTTGAGTCAGCAAAATAGTATCTATCTGCTTTATTTTGGAGTTGTTCTTTAGAAATAACATAAGGCTCTAGCTTTACTTTATCTCTATCTATTCTTATTTTTTCATAACCGTTTTTATCTATAAATCGTAACTGCATAAATGAAGCTTGAGATATAGCATAAGATAAAAATATATTTTCTAATAATTGTTTATCTTCACCGTTATCAAGATATTTTTTAAAACTATTTAACTCACGAAGAGAATAGAGCGTTTGTTCAGATTGAGATAAAAAACTTTTAACAAAAACTTCCCGTTCAGTAGTTTTGTTAACTGCACTATCTAAAGCTACTTCTTCAATATTATTTTCAAAAAATAGTTTCTCAATAACTATATTAGCCACAGACAAGATAATGGCAAAAACTATAAAAACAATGAACAATTTTGACTTAGATTTCATCTTCATCCTTTGCATCATTTTTCATCTTCAATACATTGAAAATATTATATTAAATTAAAAGCTTTTAATTTACCATAATAGCTATCATCTAAATATAGTAATCATAGCTAAAGAGAGTTACAACACTTGCAACTACCAATCAGATAAATTGTATTATACAAATAGTTACCAAAAAAATTATCCTAAATTTAATACTTGACAAATTTTTTGAAATTCTTTTTCACCAACTTCCGCTTTTACTTTGTCTTTTATCTCTTTACACATACTACAGTAGCACTTTTTTGGAAGATAATTTAATATTGAAAATTTTTCTATTATTTTGATTGTATTTAGGTTGTTTGACATTTTAAATCCTTTATTTTTTTGTTATAGAGAATTATAAAATGAAATAGTGAAGAAATTGTAAGGAACTAGTGAAGATATAGTGAAGATTTTAATTTATTCATACTATAATTAATTTTAGAAAAATATAGCTGTTAGGTACAAAAAAATGATGAGAACTGATTTAAAATACAAGATTTCTTTTACTATGTTTATAGTAGGTTCATTGTTTGTATTTTTATATATTTTTTTTGATAGCTATTTATTTCGTCAAGAGATACATAATACTACTCTAAAAAGTGCTGAACATAAAATTTATGAAAGAGAAGATTTTTTAAGAAAGACACTTCAAACCTCTGAAAAATCACTTTTTGCAATACGAAATAATTTACTTTTTGAAAAATATTTACATCATGAAACAGATTCTCAAAAAAATGCTGAAGAGTTTTTTAGAGCGATTATTAGTTCAAATAATGCAGTGATGCAGTTAAGATATATAGATGAAACTGGAATGGAAAAAATTCGTTTTGATAGGGTAAAAGGGGATATCCAAAAAGTTGAGGAGTTGCAGGACAAATCTTCAAGGTATTATTTTAAAAATAATATAAATAAGGATGAACATATTGTCTATTCAGATTTTGATTTAAATATAGAAAATGGAAAAGTTGAAGTCCCTTTTAATCCAACATATAGAGTAATTTTACCTATACAAGATAAAAATATTTTTAGAGGTATTTTAATCATTAATATTTTTGGAGAAGAGTTACTAAATACCCTTTTTAATATGCCAAGTTACGATGGGATACTTATAGATAAGGAGGGATATATACTTTATCATTACCAAAAAGAGTTAAGCTGGAGTAAATATCGAAAAAAAAGCTTTAAAATTGATCAAAAATATTTGGATGCAATCACTCACAAATCAAATAAAAAGTACGATTTTGTTATCAAAAAATTTAATCTACCATTTGAAAATGAGCTTTATATGATTTTACAAACGAGTAAGTCTATTCAAATTGAGCAAGATAATCTTTACCAAAAGAAAATGATCATTTCAATTTTAATATTTATAATTCTAGTTTCTTTCTCAACTTTTATTTTATATTTAATATTCAAAAGATTGGAGAAACAAGAAAAAGAAATAATTTTTTTAAATGAAAAACAACATACCCAAGAAAAACTTCTAACCCAACAATCAAAAATGGCTGCTATGGGGGAGATGATTGCGAATATTGCACATCAGTGGAAACAACCACTTACAGGTCTTTCTATGCATATTATTAGCTTAGAATTTAAACTTTTAAAAGATACTATAACAAAAGAGTTTTTAGAAGATTTTGTTGCTAAAACAAATAAAATAATCCAAGATATGGGTAAAACAATTGATGACTTTAGTAACTTTTTTAATCCAAATAAAGTAAAACAACAGTTTGAATTGCAAAGCTCCATCCAAGAAGCCTTGAATATAGTTTCTAAACATCTAAAAGATAATAATATCACAGTAAAATTTGACAATTCAAAATCATATATTATTTATGGATACAGAAATGAACTTATTCAAGTTTTTATCAATCTCATTAACAATTCAAAAGATGCCATAAAATCCAAAGAGATTAAAAATGGAGAGATAGCAATAAAAATAGAAGAGGAAACCGAATACTATAAATTAAAATTTTTAGATAATGGAGGTGGGATTCCAGAAAATATTTTAAATCGGATATTTGAACCTTACTTCACTACAAAATTTAAAGAACAAGGGACAGGAATAGGTCTTTATATGTGCAAGATGATAATAGACAATTCCTTTAAAGGGGAAATGACATTTAGCAATCAAGAGGATGGTACTCTTTGTATTATCACATTACCAAAACAAAATCAATTAGGCAAAGAGGAGATAATACTATCATGACGTTAGAAAATTTAAGCATACTATACGCGGAAGATGAAGAAGTTTTAAGAGATGCTATGAAATTAATTATTGCTGATAGTGTAAAAGAATTTTATCTTGCAAAAAATGGAGAAGAAGCATATGATATATATCACGAAAAAAAACCTGATATTTTACTAATTGATATAAATATGCCATTTATGACTGGGATAGAAGTTGTACGAAAAATTAGAGAAACTGACCACACTATTCGAGTTATTATGATTACTGCATTTTCTGATGTTGAAAATTTATTAAATGCAACAGAGTTAAAATTGACAAAGTATTTAGTAAAACCTTTTTTTGGTCATGACCTTTTTGATGCACTACATTTAGCTGCCAATGAACTTTCAAACTTTCAAGTTATATCGAAAAAACAACTTATTTTAAAAGAAAAATTTATTTGGGATTTTTCTGAATTATTATTGACGAAAGATTTAAAAGAGATTAAACTAACCCCAAAAGAAAAAAAGATACTAAATGTACTTTTTTCAAACCCCAATTCAACAATAAGTTATGATAACCTACTTTTAGAAGTTTGGGAAGATTTTGAAAGTTATAGTTTAGATACTTTAAAAACAATGGTTAAAAATATTAGAAAAAAACTTCCAGAAGATACCATACAAAATATATATGGAATGGGATATAAATATTTAAGTATCTAAATATTTACTAAAATTCATTATTTTAAAATAATATTGAAATAATCGCATATAAAAGGAGTTTTATAACCGATAAAATAAACAGTATGCATTCACAAGTGATCCCCTATTCCGCTGGAAATTTGATAGTCATACAAGCACCTTTTAATATTTTATCTCCAATTTCTATATCTATATTTGAAGGTTTAATGCTACCATTGAATCCATCAACTATAAGATTATATGTCATATGAAGCCCTAATCCTGTCCCTTGAGATTTGTGTTTTGTTGTAAAATATGGTTCAAATATTTTTGGCAATACCTCTTGTGGTATTCCTCCACCACTATCTTTTAATGTTATAACGACATTATTACCTTCTAAATAAGTATCTATAAAAATATATCTGTCATCCTCCTCTATCTCTTTTAATACATCTTTGGAATTATTAAAGAGATTTATAAGACACTGATTAATCTCGTTTGGATATGAGTTAAGATAAATATTTTCATCAAGATTTAAAACAATATTTAGATTATTTGACTTAATTGTTCCCTCAACTAATTTCATAAAGCTCTCAATATTCTCTTTTAAATTAAAAGATTTTTTTGTTCTTTCCCCTTTAATAAAATTTTTAAAATCTTCAATTGTTTGTGATAAATACTGGGCATTTCTATTAATAGTTTCACAAGAATTAATAAATATTTCATCTGTTAACATTCCGTACTCTTTTTGCATTATCATACCAGTAGCACTTGTTGCTATTAAAGATAATGGCTGTCTCCATTGATGAGCAATATTTCCTATCATCTCTCCCATAGCCGCCATTTTAGACTGTTCAAATAAAAGATTATCTTTTTTCTTCAATTCTGTAATATCATGTAAAGTAACCAATACATCTTCATCATTTATAAATATAGCTCGCCCATCTAGATAATGTAACTTTTCATCTTTTTCTAATAGTACAGTATGTACAGTCTCTTGGTGATGTGCCATATATATTGACCAAATTTGATTGTCTATCATTTTAGTTTTTGAGAATGCTTCTCCATTAATGGAAATAAAATAATCACAAATACAGTCATGTACACTCAAAAAACTTTCAAGATTTTTAAATTCAAGAAAATCATAAAATCTTTGATTTGCACTGATGAGTTTTTTACCATTTGTAACCAAAGTGATATCAGGAGTTAGATCTAAAATATTTTTTATATAATTTTTCTCATATTCTAATTCTTTTGTTCTCTTAGAAACTTCCTCTTCTAAATGATTATTATGAATTTCGAGCGATTTACCCATTGCAATAATATCATCTGTAAGTCTTGAAAGTTCATCATATTCACATTTATTTTTATTATTTTTTAAATCATCTAATAGATCAAACTTATTCTCTTTTAGCTTATAAGTAATATTTCTTAAATTATTAATTTTATCTATAATCGTTGTAATTTTATTTCTAAATAACAAATATATCAATATTGATACTATAAATAATAAAAAGATATTCTTCATTATTCTTTCAAAAAAGTTTTGATTAAATTTATCTAAATCATTTAAAATACAAAGATACCCCAAACCATTTTTATTAAAATCATTAATTTTAAATATATTAAGAGAATATGTTTTCCCTTTTATTGATATGTTTTGTATATTTTCTTTAAAATTAATCTTTTTAATAGCATCTTCTGATATCTCTATCGTTCTGTCAGCTAAAATAAATTCCCCGACAATTTGTTTATCTTTCATAAAATTATCATAATACTTTTTATTCAATGTCTTTGTTGATGAGAGATCATAAATTAAAAATGTATCTGATTTTGAAACATTTTTTATAATACGAGGTAACCAATCAATTTTTTTTCCAATAGACAATCCACCAAGCATTTTTCCGTCACTAATAATTGGAAATGTAGCTCTAAGACCAGCATAAGTTTTACACATCATTGTATGTGTACTACTTTGAAAAGATGAAGTAACCCACACTATATCAGTTCTAGCAGAGGAGACATCTTTACCAATTGATTTAAAATCTGAGAAATTTACAAAAGATTGTGCAGGTGGCTTAAAAAAATGTATTTCATAAACTAAATTCTCCTTTTTTGCTTTTTCCCAAAATGGATTAATATGCTCTATTATAATTTGTGGATCATTTTTCAAATAAGCTTTTCTCACTTCTGAATCATTTGCCAAAATTAGAGATAATGACTTCATACTATCTTGTTGCATTTGTTCAATTGTAGTAAAAAGTATCTCATTTTTCAAAAATAAATCTTTTTTAAACTGATTTAAATTTACTAAATACGTTGTTGTTTCATGAATAAAATAAAATATAAGTAGTGAAAAAACTATTAATAAAAGGATTTTTTGATTTAATTTCATAGCAATAACCTTTATTTATAAATTATTATTACATTCTATTGCTAATAAAATAAAGATGCTCTTAAAAAAAATCTTTGTAAAAAATATTTTTTAACAATGTAACTTAAGAGAACCACCTAATTATAATTCATTTCAATTTTCATTATATAATATATTCTAATATACTATAATATTTTATATATCAAAGAACTATAAAATTTGTAATAAAAGAGTAATCTATTTTCTGTACAATTTAAAAAATAAGGGGTTTTAGATGACTACAAAAATATTACTAAAAATTGAGCTTCAATACGAAATGGAAATAGCATTAGCAAGAGCAAATGGATATGAAGGTGTTATGATATCATCTGATGGAGAATATGAATTGCATTATTTAGAAAATGGAAGTGATAAGGAATATATTTATAATATAGCCTATGAATTTGGTTGGGATAAATTTGTGTTAATTTTGTTTAAAAATTCTATTAATGTTAAAAAGTTAATCAATTTAACATTAATAGATGCTGCATAAGCAGACTTATTTGTATCTGTGAGTTATTCTACCTTTATCAAGTGAATAAGGTGTTATCTCTACTCTCACCATATCACTTAATAATATTTTGATATAGTGCATTCTCATTTTCCCAGATATATGACATAATACTATATGTCCATTATCTAATTCTACTCTAAAAGTTGCATTTGGTAATACTTCTACTACTTTACCATCAATAACAATTACATCATCCTTTGCCATTTTATTCCTTTTTAAATCTTTGTTAATATTTCAGCTTTACCGTTTATAACAGCTACTTGGTGTTCATAATGACTAGTTCTTAATCCGTCACGACTTCTTACAGACCATTTATCCAATTTATCAATATCAGGTTCTTCATCTTTTTGACAAATCATAGGCTCAATACAAAACACCATTCCATTTTTTATTTTTGGACCTTGTTTTGGATTTACACCTTCAAGATAATTTGGAATTTCTGGATCACAATGTGGTTCTTTACCGATACCATGACCACAAAATCGAACTAATGGAACAAATCCTCTTTTAGTTATAAACTTTTCTAAAGCATAACTTAGTTCTTTAAATCTCATACCCTCTTTGATGATACTTATTCCATAATAAAGTGCATCTTTACTACAAGCTATAAGTGCTTCATCCTCTTTTGATATTTTACCTATTGGTATTGTGATAGCAGCATCGCCATACCATCCATCAATTTCACTTCCAATATCAATACCTAAAATATCACCATCTTGTAATACCTGATTTGTTGGAATACCATGAATAACAACTTCATTTAATGATGTGCAAATTGCATTTGGAAATCCATAAAGTCCTTTAAAAGAAGGTCTTGCTCCAAGTTTGAGTAAACATTCTTCACCCATTTTATCAACATCTAATAAAGTCATTCCAGATTTTACATTCTCTTGTAAGTAAGAAAGAGTCTTCGCAACCGCATTTCCAGCGATTCGAAGCTTTTCTATTTCGTCTTGTTTTCGTAAAGGTATAGCCAAGATTTATAAACCTACAGCACTTAAAGTTTTATACTTATTCATATATTGTTGTGCTTCTATCTTTCTCATAGTATCAATAGCAACTTGAACAACAATCATAACAGCAACTCCACCAAAGAAAAATGGAACACCCATAGCTTTAACAATAAGCCAAGGGACAGTTGCAACAGCACCTAAATATAAAGAACCCCAAAATGTCAATCTACTTGCAGTTTCATTTAAAAAGTCTTTAGTAGTATCACCAGTTCTAATCCCTGGTATAAATCCACCTTGTCTTTTTAAGTTTTCACTAATATCTTTTGCATTAAATGTAATTGAAGCATAAAAATATGCAAAAAATACAACAAATAAGAAAGTCAAAAGATTAAATGTATAACTATTTGGACTTAAGTAATCCGCAATAATCATAATATAAGGATTTTGACTTCCATGTAAGATAGTAGATGGAAACATCAATATAGCACTTGCAAAAATTACAGGGATAACACCACTAAGATTTACTTTTATAGGAATATAATTCATAATTCTTTTTGATTGATTTTCCATCATAACTTTTTTACTATAAGTAATAGGAACTCTTCTTTCAGCTAACTCAACATAGATAATAAATCCAACAGTACCAAGTATTATAAATAATAAAGCAATTACCGTTAAGAAATTCATTTGACCATTATTAACTAATTCAACAGTTCCACCTATAGCACTAGGAATTGCAGAAACAATTCCAGCAAAAATAATTAAACTAATACCATTTCCTATCCCTCTTTGTGTGATTTGTTCACCGATCCACATAAGTAACATAGTACCTGTCAACATTGAAATCGTAGCAATAAAGATAAAAGTATTTAAGTCGAGCATAATAGCACTTGCACCAGTTTTACCTGTAAGTGAATTTAATCCCATAGAAACACCAATAGCTTGAATGATAGTAATTACAATAGTTGTATATCTAATGATTTGCATATATTTTTGCATACCATCTCTCTCTTTTTTCATTTTACCAAGAGATGGAAAAGTAGCAGCAAGTAGCTCCATAATAATAGAAGCTGTAATGTAAGGCATAATACCCAAAGAGATAATACTCATTCGCTCAACTGCGTTCCCACTAAACATATTAGCAAGTCCTAAAGCATTGTTAGAATTTGTATCAAAAAACTCTTTGATTACATTCAGATCGACACCAGGAACTGGCACATATGCCAGCATTCTGTATATTAAAATAAATCCCAAAGTTATGAAGATTTTATTTAATAAGTCTTTATTCACAATTATTTACCAGCAGTAACAGTTATTTTTTCGTCTTTGATTTTAGATACTAAATCTTTAGCACCAGCACCAATTAATTTAACTCTTACAACTGAACTTGAAATTCTATAAACTTCTTTGATTGAATCCATAGTAATTTCTGTTAATTCAGCTATTTTAGTAACTTTATCAACATTGATAGTCATAGGTTTTACAACTCTTGAAGTAAATCCAACTTTTGGAAGTCTTCTATGAAGTGGTTGTTGACCACCCTCGAATCCTCTTTTCATTGAATATCCACTTCTAGCTTTTTGTCCTTTGTTACCTTTTCCAGCAGTTTTACCGTTTCCGCTTCCTTGTCCTCTTCCTACTCTTTTAGTATTTTTAGTACTTCCAGCAGCAGGACTTAATTCTTGTAATATTGACATTTTCTATCCTTTTATCATAGCTAATGCTTCAACAGTAGCTTGAACTAAATTGTTTGGATTATTTGAACCCAAAGATTTTGCAATGATATCTTTAACACCAACAAGTTCAAGAACAGGTCTAGCAGCTCCACCAGCGATTAGCCCAGTTCCTTCTGATGCAGGTTTCAGTAATATTCTACTTGCATTATATTTATGTTCAATATCATGATTGATAGTTGTACCATGAATATTAACTTTTACAAGAGATTTGAAAGCATCGTCAAGTGCTTTTTTAATAGCATCTGGAACCTCTTTTGCTTTACCAGTACCATAACCTACAGTACCTTTTTTATCTCCAACAACAACAAGTGCAGTAAATCTAAATCTTCTACCACCCTTAACAACCTTAGTAACTCTTCCTATCTTAACGATAGCTTCTTCGAAATCTTCTCTATTAACTACAGCCATCATAAGCCCCTTATACTCTGATTCCATTGTCTCTTAGTGCATCAGCGAAAGCCGCAATTACACCATGATACAAGTAACCATTTTTATCAAATACAACAGTTTCGATATTTTTAGCTTTTAAGTTTTCTGCCATAACAGCAGCAACTTTAACAACATTTTCTTTATTTACACCAAGTTTC
This sequence comes from Arcobacteraceae bacterium, assembly GCA_028687375.1. GTDB lineage: Bacteria > Campylobacterota > Campylobacteria > Campylobacterales > Arcobacteraceae > CAIJNA01. The sequence continues at coordinate 75,775 of JAQUAG010000009.1, forward strand.
ATTGCTCTACTATCAACAGCTGCAAGTGTAACACCAGCAACATCATCAATAGCTTGAGCGTAGAAAAATTTATTAGATTTGAAAACTGTTAGTCTTGGTTTTGCAACACAACCATCAATTTTCCCTCTGATTCTTCTTTTTCTTCTTAATCTTAATGAATTTTTTTTCGCTAAGTCTTTAATTCTACTCATAATTTAACCCTTACTTTTTAGAAGTTTTTCCGGCTTTTCTAATGATAGTCTCATCAGAATATTTAACACCTTTACCTTTGTACGGTTCTGGTTTTCTAAAGCCTCTAATTATTGCAGCAACTTGACCAACTTGTTGTTTGCTACTACCTTTTACATTAATTATATTTTTTTCAACGCTAATTTCGATACCAGTTGGTATTTCAAAATTAATTGGGTGTGAATATCCAAGTTGTAACTCTAATATATCACCTTTTACAGCAGCTTTATAACCAACTCCATTAATCTCTAAAGATTTACTAAATCCTGTAACTAGTCCAGTGATAGCATTTGCAGTTAAAGCTCTATAAGTTCCCCAGAAAGCTTTATCTTGAGCATCTTCACCTACTAAAGAAAAAACAACATTACCTTCAGCAACATTAATTCCAACTCTATTATGTGTTTCAACTTCTACAACATTGCTACCTTTTTTGATAACTACTACTGAACCATTTACTGAAACTTCTACACCTGCAGGTATAGCAATAGGTAATTTTCCAATTCTTGACATCGTTTACCCCTTACCATATAGAACAAAGTACTTCACCACCAACATTTAGTTTATAAGCCTCATCATTACTTATAACACCTTTGTTAGTAGAAACTACGATTGTTCCATATCCATTTTTAAAGTTTTTTAACTCAGAAGCAGCTTTATACATTCTTCTTCCTGGTTTAGATTCTCTTTTTACTTCATTGATAACACTTTTTTCATTATCATCATACTTTAAAACTACTTTTAAAGATTTTTTATTGTTTCCAATATCTTCTACATTGTAACTTTCAATGTAATTTTTTTGTTTTAAAACATTCATAACTGCTTCAACTGTATTTGAGTGAATTAAAGTAGTAACCTCTAATTTTCTCATAGCAGCATTTCTGATTCGAGTTATTGCGTCTGCGATTAAATCATTCATCATGGGCTTATCCTCTTTCTTTTATTTTTAATATTACCAACTAGCTTTTCTTATACCAGGAATTAAACCCTCGTTAGCCATTTTTCTTAAACATATTCTGCAAAGACCAAAGTCTTTATATACAGAGTGTGGTCTTCCACAAATTGAACATCTTGTATAAGCTCTAGTAGAAAACTTAGCAGGTTTAGCTGCTTTTAATATCATTGCTTTCTTTGCCATTATGCTCTTCCCCCTTTAGTAAACGGTACACCAATAAGTTCTAATAATCTGAAAGATTGCTCATCACTATTTGTAGTAGTAGTTATAGAAATATTCATTCCGTGAGTTTTGATGATATTATCATACTCAACTTCAGGGAACATCAATTGCTCATCAAGACCAAAGTTAAAGTTACCTTGTCCATCAAAACCAGTTCTGTCAAGACCTCTAAAGTCTTTTACTCTTGGAAGTGCAATAGTACATAATTTATCCATAAAATGGTACATTTGTTCACCTCTTAGTGTAACTTTTACACCAACAGGCATCCCTTCTCTAACTTTAAATCCTGCAACAGATTTTTTAGATACGATAGTTACTGCTTTTTGACCAGCTATCAAAGAGATAGTGTCATTGATATTTTGCATTAATTTAGTATCTTTCATAGCTTCACCTGCACCTACAGAAATAGTTACTTTCTCTAAAGCTGGAGTTAACATTTTGTTTTGTTGAAATTCAGCTTGTAAAGCTGTTCTAATTTCAGTTTTATATCTATCAAATAATCTAGCTGCCATCTTATTCACCTTCTACTTTTGATACATTAGAGATATCAATTGGCATCTCTTTGTTTATAAAACCACCATCAGGGTTTTTTTCTTGATCAGGTTTAACAGTTTTTTTAGCTATTTTACAATCTTTAACGATTACTTTTCCAGCTTTTGGAAATACAGCTAAAACTTCACTTACTTTACCTTTATCATCACCAGCGATAATTTTTACAGTATCACCTTTTTTAATTTTATATTTAATAGCCATTATAATACCTCCGGAGCAAGTGAAACTATTTTCATAAATCCACTATATCTTACTTCTCTCGCAACTGGTCCAAAAATTCTTGTTCCAATTGGTTCTCTTTTTGCATCAATAATAACAGCTGCATTGTCATCAAATCTAATTAAAGAACCGTTTTCTCTTTGAACTTCTTTATGAGTTCTAACGATAACAGCTTTAACAACTTGACCTCTTTTAATTTTAGCAGCATGTGGAACAGCTTTTTTAACTGAAGCCACGATTACATCACCAACTGTTGCATATCTTCTTTTAGATCCACCTAAAACTTTAATACACATAATCTCTTTAGCACCACTGTTGTCAGCTACATTTAATCTTGTAAAACTTTGAATCATTAGTTAACTCCCGCAGAAATTATTGTATTTAATCTAAAAGATTTAGT
>JAQUAG010000032.1 GCA_028687375.1 Arcobacteraceae bacterium
ATGCTACAGTGTATCCATTTGAGACTTGTAATGGAGGGAGAGGATATCTCTCTTGTAGAAGAAAACCAAGTCGAGCTGAAATTGAAGAACATGAAGCTTTATATAAAGTTTGGAAAAGCCAAGAATAATCTCTTTTAATTTAGTTTTTCACGAAAGCCTCAAACGATAAGTTTGGGGCTTTTTTGTTTTATCAACACATTTTAGATAAAATAGTTACAATTAAAATAAAATCAAAAGAAGGATATTAATAATGGCAAAAGTAAAAGAACATAGTTTTGATATCTCAGCTAAGTTAGATATGGCAGAGATGAAAAATGCACTTATTCAAGCACAAAAAGAGATAGATACAAGATATGATTTTAAAGGGATTCCTAAAGAGTACGATTTAAATATAGGTGCTAAAGTTTTAACTTTACTTTCACAAAGTGATAACAAAATAGATGCTATGAAAGATATCCTTATCTCAAAGATGAATAAAAGAGGGGTTTCAATCAACTCTTTAGAAGAGGTAAAAGCTGAAGATGCAAGTGGTGGAAATAGAAAATTTACTTATAAAATAGTTGATACAATTGAGTCAGATGAAGCAAAAACTATCCAAAAAGAGATAAAATCACTTAACTTAAAAGTAACAGCGGCAAATCAAGGTGATGAGATACGAGTAACTGGAAAAAATCTTGATGATTTACAAGCTGTTATGAAACATCTTAAAGGTTTGACACTTAAAGCGCCACTTGTATTTGATAATTTTCGGTAATTTTCATTAATTAATATAAAAAAGGATAAAGGTTATGTTTAAAAAAAGTATAAAAGCATACGAAGATGCAAAAAAAGTGATTCCAGGTGGAGTTGATAGTCCAGTTCGAGCATTTGGTGGGGTGATAGGTACTCCTCCATTTATCACAAAAGGGAAAGGGAGTTATTTGTATGATGTAGATGGAAATAAATACCTTGATTTTGTTCAAAGTTGGGGACCGCTTATTTTTGGACATTGTGACAAAGATATAGAAAAAGCTGTTATCAAAACGGCAAAATTAGGGCTCTCATTTGGAGCTCCAACGCAGCTTGAAACAGAACTCGCAAATGAAATTGTGGAGATGTTTCCACATATCGATAAAGTGAGATTTGTGAGTTCAGGGACGGAAGCAGTTATGAGTGCTATACGACTTGCACGAGGGGTTACTGGGAAAAATGACATTATCAAATTTGAGGGTTGTTACCACGGGCATAGCGATAGTTTACTTGTAAGTGCTGGAAGTGGGATGGCAACTTTTGGTGCTCCAAGTAGCCCAGGGGTTCCAAGTGACCTTATCAAACACACACTTTTAACTGAATACAACAATCTTGAACAGTTGGAAAAATGTTTCATCGAGTCAAAAGATATCGCTTGTTTGATAATCGAACCAATCGCTGGAAATATGGGGCTGGTTCCTGCGACACAAGAATTTTTACAAGCTTGTAGAGAACTGTGTACAAAACACGGAGCATTACTGATTTTTGATGAAGTGATGAGTGGATTTAGAGCATCTTTGCATGGCTCTTATGGGATAAACAATATCGAAGCGGATATCGTCACTTTTGGTAAAGTTATCGGTGCTGGAATGCCTGTGGGTGCTTTTGCTTCAAGAGGTGAGATTATGGCTCATTTAAGCCCAGAGGGGAAAGTGTATCAAGCTGGAACTTTAAGTGGAAATCCAGTAGCGATGGCAGCAGGATTAGTGAGTCTTAGAAAAATAAAAGCGGATAAAAAACTCTACGATAAACTAAATGAAAAAGCTGTGATGCTGACATCTGGGCTTCAAAAAGTGGCTAAGAAACATAATATCCCACTTCAAGTCGATACAAGAGGGAGTATGTTTGGATTTTTCTTTTGTGAAGAGGCACCAAAAAATATGAAAGAGGTTGGGAAATGTGATTTTAAACGATTTGCAACTTTCCACCATGAGATGTTAAAAAGAGGATTTTACTTCGCTTGTAGTCAATACGAAGCTGGATTTATCTGTGAAACAATGTCCAAAAAAGAGATAAAAGCGACTATTAAAGCTGCGGATGTTGTGATGGGGATGCTGTAATTCTTTTAAAATGAAAAAACAACATTCTTTTATATATTTACTAGTATCAGAAGAAAATAATATATTTAAAATTGGTAAAGCTGATAATATAATTAATAGGTATGAAATACTTAAAAGCAAATGGGGTAATTTTAACCTGACTAATTCTTATAAAATTAAATGTTACGAAAATAGTATTTTTAAAATAGAAAAAACATTACAGTATATTTTTAAGGACTTTAATATCATACCAGAATATCAATATGATGGATATACGGAATGGTTTGATATGAAATGTTATCAAGATATTATTACCTTGATAAACAATCTAAAAACTCTTAATAGTGATATTATAGATATACAACAAGGGATAAAGATTCATAAAAAAATAAAAACTAACATTTGGCAGTCTTTATCGAAAGAAGAAAGAAAAGAAACAGTTAAGCAAAGTAAGCAGAATAAGCAACAAAGAAATCTCAATGAAAATATCCAAAATGCGACTATGTTAATCAATATTTTAAATGATTTAAAAGATAATATAATCTTTTTCAATAAAGAACAAAATTTAATCATATTTCAAAATGTAAATAAAGATAAAATTAATTCTTTATTTGATTATAAAAGTTTTGATTGGATTCATGGGGGATTTAATTTTATAACAAGTTGTGCAGTATCGAAAGACTTAATTTACTTAGATTTACAATTCAATTATTTTGAAGAAAAAGATATAGGTAATTATGAAGAAATTAATAAGCCGTATAAAATAATAATGAGTTTTTTTAATAAAATAAATTCTAATAAAATTGAAACAGATATTGTTATTGGACATAAGTATAAAGAAGAACAAACAAAATTATGGAGTAACTTTTTTCTCATTTCACCTTAAAGTTGGGAATGCATACAAAAACTTATCATTCTGATCAAGTATAAATAAATCCTAATCTACACTCCATAGAAAATCTTTGGAGTTAGGAAATATAGCTCAAAATTAGTAACATTTATTTATAAAATATATAAAAATATAGAATTTTTAATGAGAATTTACGAGCTTATTTCCTACTTATGATACAATTCTATACAAATACAGATTTTTAGGTGCGAGATGACAAAAGAGCAAATATTACAAACATTACAAGAGAAAAAGGAATATATCCAAACAACTTATGAGGTTGATAAAATTGGACTTTTTGGAAGTTATGCTAAAGGTCTGCAAACAGATAAAAGTGATATAGATATTTATGTTGAATTTAAAAATAAAACATTTAGAAATATTGCTGGTCTTTGGGTTTACCTTGAAGAGTTGTATCACAAGAAGATAGACCTTTTGCACAAACATAAACGGAGTAAAGGGGCTATTTTTGAAGCAATACAAAAAGAGGTAATTTATGGATAACAAGGAAGTGAATCTCTAAGTTCACTTCCAAAAATCTATTTCATTTTACTTGATTTTAAAGCTAAAAATCGTGATTATTTCACATCATAACACAAAATTCGATTATCAAAAAATGTAGGGATGTAGAGTTTTTTAGTTGTTTTATCGTACCAAATATCCGCTGCATTTACTTTATTTGCTGTTCCATCTATGATTTGAGTTGTTTCTGATTTGTTCGATACAAAAACTTTTCCAGCCCAATCTGAAGTGATATATCTCCCATCATCAAACGATAAGATTCCATCTATTCCATTTGTTCCGACATTTTCTTTAAAAGTTGTAATCTCTTTTGTTTTTTGATTTACCTCATAAATATTTCCCTCTTTTGTCCCAACGATAAGTTTATCATTTTGTATCCACAACCCATTTGGTCTCTCACCAAAAAGATCTTCACTATTGAGCCATTTTGTGAGTTTTTTATTTTGAAGTTTGTAGATAGCTTGATTTGTAGCTGAATAATCAGACACATAGACGATTCCATTTTTTGTAGCAACGACATCATTTAAAAATTCTGCTTCTTGTAAAGGATAATTTTGAACAATCTTTCCACTTTTCAAATCAACAACTCTTAGAGTGCTAATATCGCTAACATAGAGCTTTTTATCATAGATAGCCATCCCTTTTGGTGCATCAAAACCTTTTGAGAATTCGAGTGATTTTACTGTTCCATCAAGATTTAAAATAGTGATGAAACCGTTGCCATCTTTATCTGTCGGATTTCCGTTGATATTGGCTACATAGAGTTGTTTGGTTTTCCCATCTAATAGGACACTTTCTGGTACTTTTAAAACAGCTTCTGATTCCCATACTTTAGTCGCCTCTATAGCTACTCCATAAGAGATGAGTGTTGTTGCTAGTAGTAATTTTTTGAACATTTTTGACCCCTTTTTTTTCTTGTAAGATGGTGGATTTTATCACAAAAAAATTCAAATAAAGGGAGGTTTTATACCTTAAGTGATAACTTGATATACTTTAAGGAATAAAATATAAGGGAAATACGATGATAAAACATATAGTTTTTTTTAAACTTTCACCTGAAGGGTTGAAAAACAAAGATGAGATAATTATAAAATTAAACAATCTTAAAGAGGAGATTGATTTTATTAGAGCTTTGGAGGTCGGGGTCAATTTTGCCGATGAGGAGAGAGCTTTTGATTTGGCACTTACCGTTATAGTTGATAGTAAAGAGGCATTAGATGCGTATGCCACACATCCAAAACATTTACCTGTAGTTGCATTTATCAAATCACTTGGGACGCAAAGTAAAGTGGTTGATTATGAATTACCTAAAAAATCTGATGGTGAGTTTGGAAATGCGAAGATTACAAAACAAGCAAATATCTATTTTAATGGGCAAGTGACAAGTAGAACTATCATAGAAGCTGATGGAACGAAAAAAACATTAGGGATTATGATGCCTGGAACTTATACTTTTGGAACAGAATTGGCTGAACACCTCGAGATACTCTCAGGTGAAGTTGAGATTGAGCTAAGTGGACAAGGGAGTAACTGGGAAAAAATCGTAGGTGGAGAATACTTTGAAGTTCCTGCAAATTCTAGTTTTGACATCAAAGTAAACACAATAACAGACTACTGTTGTACCTATATAAATTAAATTATATAGTAAAAAAATTGGAGAATAGATGGAAGAAAATAAAGAGATAAAAGAGGAACTAAAACCAAAACATAAAGATAAACTAGAAGCACTTGATAGTTTGTCTTTGGGTATTTCGATTGTTGTAGCGATTGGAGTTGGGGTTGGTCTTGGGATACTTTTAAAAAATTGGACGGGTGAAGTTTGGACACTTTGGCTAGGTGTTGCATATGGTGTTGCTGCTGCTATTTTAAATGTTTATAAAGCGTACAAAAGAGCGAAAGCATCACTTGATGAGCTAGCTAATGACCCAAAATATAAGTATCAAGCGGAACATGGAATTAATAAAATAGATGAAGATTAGTAGTATTTTAGAGATTTTTGTTGCTATTAATATCGTAGCTTCTATCGTTGCTATGATATTGTTTGGTTTTGATGTTGTAGTCAATCTTCAAGTTGCTTTTTTTAGTTCATTTTTTATCGTACTTGGTTCTTTTATCGGATATAGAAAAAATATTCTTAAGCAAAGTGAAGATTTTATTGTGAAAGATGAAAACGATAGAGATGTGATAGATGCTATCGATGATAAGTTTGATTTGTATGGTGAAATCAATGAAAACGAACTGAGCGATGAGGATGTAAAAGAGATTATCAAAGAGGAACGAAGTAAACAAAATATCAAAGATAGTTTAACAAATACAATGAAAAGTTTTAAAGCTACAACTTCAATATATCGAATAGCTGGATATGTTTTGTTGGTTGTTGGATTTTTCTTTTTAAATAACAATCAACTACTAATTCCAATAGCATATTTAGCTGGATTTTTAGTCATTCCAATTATGGCACTTATCGTAAATTTAAAATATATTAAAAGTTAGATATAATCGCCAAAATTACAATGAGAAGAAGTAAGAGAAACTCGTTTCTCTCTTCAGGATTTGCTTCTTTTTACGATGGAATTATTTCCATCGTAAAAAGAAGAAGAAAAATAATAGGTCCCTTCAAATTTGGGACAAATTTTAAGGAAAAGAAAATTGCAAAAGAATATTAGAAATTTTAGTATTATAGCCCATATCGACCACGGAAAATCAACTTTGGCAGATAGAATAATTCAAGAGTGTGGTTCAGTAACAGCAAGAGAGATGACAGCTCAGATGATGGATACGATGGATATCGAAAAAGAGAGAGGGATTACGATAAAAGCTCAGTCAGTTCGGCTTGATTATGTAAAAGATGGACAAAATTATGTTCTTAATCTTATCGATACTCCAGGACACGTTGATTTTAGTTATGAGGTAAGTAGAAGTTTAGCATCATCTGAAGGTGCTTTACTTATCATCGATAGTACGCAAGGGGTTGAAGCTCAAACGATTGCAAATGTGTATATCGCTATGGAAAATGATTTAACACTTTTACCTGTAGTTAATAAGATAGATTTACCATCAGCAGATCCTATGAGGGTTTTAGAAGAGGTTGAAGATGCTATTGGGATTGATTGTACTGAACACAATCTTATTTCAGCTAAAACAGGAGTAGGGGTAAAAGATCTTATCGATGCAATTGTTGATAGAATTCCTGCTCCAAATGGAGATGAAGAGGCTCCAACAAAAGCACTTGTGTATGATAGTTGGTTTGATAACTATTTGGGAGCTTTGGCGTTAGTGCGAGTGTATGATGGAAGTATCAAAAAAGGTCAAAGTATTAAGCTGATGAATACGGAAGTTTCTCATCAAGTGCTTGACCTTATGTATCCACATCCACTTCATAGAAAAAAAACAAATGAGATAAAAACAGGTGAGATTGGTATTGTTGTACTTGGACTTAAAACAACTGAAGGGATAGCAGTTGGAGATACGATGACAGATTTACGAAATCCAACAGCTATTGCTATTGATGGATTTGCACCTGCGAAACCTTTCGTATTTGCTGGGATTTATCCTATAGAAACTGATAAATTTGAAGATTTAAGGGAAGCACTTAATAAACTTAAGATGAATGATAGTTCTATCTCATTTGAGCCTGAAAGTTCAGTAGCTTTGGGAAGTGGATTTAGAACAGGATTTTTAGGGATGCTTCATATGGAAGTTATCAAAGAGAGACTTGAACGGGAGTTTGACCTTGATTTGATAGCAACTGCACCAACGGTTGTGTATGAAGTTTTACAAACAAATGGCGAAACGATTATGATACAAAATCCGTATGATTTGCCACCACCAAATAAGATAACAACGATAAATGAGCCGTATGTTCGAGCTACTATTTTAACGCCAGATGAGTATCTAGGAAATGTTATCAAACTTTTAAATGACAAAAGGGGACTTCAACTCAAACTTGACTATATCAATCCTACAAGGGTGAAACTAGAATACGATATCCCAATGAATGAGATAGTGATGGATTTTTATGACAAACTCAAATCAACCACAAAAGGGTATGCAAGTTTTGATTATGACATTATTGGGTTTCGTCCTGGGAACTTAAAAAAACTTGATGTTTTAGTTGCAGGGGAACCTGTAGATGCTCTCTCTATTATCGTCCCTGAAGAGAAAGCATTAGCGAGAGGAAGGGTGTTTGTAAAACAACTCAAAGAACTCATCCCTAGACAACTTTTTGAAGTGGCTATCCAAGCAAGTATCGGAAGTACTGTAATTGCTAGAGAAACTGTAAAATCTATGGGTAAAAATGTTACTGCTAAATGTTATGGTGGAGATATCACAAGAAAAAGAAAACTCCTTGAAAAACAAAAAGAGGGTAAAAAACGGATGAAATCTATCGGAAGAGTAAATGTACCGCAAGAGGCATTTATGGCGGTACTTAAGCTTGACGCTTAGAGATAAATTTAAAAAAAGAAAATAAGAGTTTAAAATGGTTATTTATTATAAAAATGAAACAAATTTGACTAAATATTTAGAATCAATTCAAGAAACAACATTTTATAAAGATGGTGGTTTTTTAACTAAAATTGGGTTGAAGAAAAAAATCTATCCTGATATCTATTTTCATAGTGGCGGGCTTAGTGAACTTTCAATAAGATTGATAAAAAACAGTAAAATAACAATAGTAAATTCTACAATTTTAAAAGATAAGATTATAAAAACTCTAGGTGTTGATGGTTCAGCACTTGAGGTTATACTACCTGCTTATGAGCCAAAAGAGTACAAAAAGAGAGAAGTTCAAAAAGCTTTTAAAGAGCTACATAACATTGAAAAAAATAAAAAAATTATCTATTTTACGGCAAAAGATTTTATGAAAAATGGTTTTTCTCAATTTGTTACGATTATCAATAACCTTGAGATGTCAAATTGGAAAGCAGTAATCTCAACAACGCATGAAAAACAAAAAATATATGCTCAAGAACTATTACAACATTATAAAATTTTAGATGATGTAGTTATTGTTGAAGATGAGATTTTTGATGTGGCTGATATTTTCGTACTCCCTACAACTTTGGAAAACTTTTCACTTTTAGTTTTAAAAGCGATGGCAAATAAATGTGTTGTTTTTTCAACTACAAATAACAATGCTATTGAGATAATGGATATTTTTTCTATTATGGATGGACCAAAAGATTCAAATACTTCATACAAAATAGATATGCTTCTTCGTGTAAAAGAGGAGATGAAGAAGATAAAAAAAGAAAACAAAGAGATAGCTTCAAAACTTACTTACGAATATCAACAAAAAAAATTAGACAAAATATTAGAAAAATTAGCACTCTAAAACTTTAAGTGCTAATTTATAAACTTTTCATTATCATTTCAACTCAAAATATTATAAAAATTAAACAAATCGAAGGAGATTAATTATGGCAAAACATGAATTTCAAACAGAAGTAGGGCAACTTTTAAAACTTATGACACACTCTTTATACTCAAATAAAGAGATTTTTATACGAGAATTGGTTTCAAATGCGAGTGATGCTATCGATAAATTGGAGTATTTAAAACTTACAGATGAAAAACTCAAAGGTTTTGAAACAACTCCACAAATCAACATCAAACTAGATCCTGAAGATAAATCGCTTACAATTAGTGATAATGGAATTGGGATGAATGAAGCTGACTTAATATCATCTTTAGGGACAATTGCAAAATCAGGGACAAAATCATTTATTGAAAGTCTTAGTGGTGATGCGAAAAAAGATAGCAAACTTATTGGACAATTTGGAGTTGGATTTTACTCTGTATTTATGGTGGCTGATAAAGTGGATGTTATTTCAAAAAGAGCTGGTGAAGATACTGCACACAAATGGTCAAGTGATGGTGAGGGAAGTTATGAATTAGCTCCTTGTATTAAAGATGAAAATGGAACAGTTATCTATATCAAACTTAAAGATGAAGAGGTAAGCGATTACACAGGTAAATACAAAATCAAAGAAATTGTAAAAAAATACTCAAATCATATCGCTTATCCAATCTTTATGAACTATAAAGAAGAAGTTGAAAACGAAGAGACAAAAGAGAAAATAATGGAGTCTAAAAAAGAGCAAATCAATGAAGCAACAGCTCTTTGGACACAAAGTAAATCAAGTCTAAAAGAGGATGATTACAACCAATTTTATAAGACAATAAGTCACGATAGTGAAAATCCACTTCTTTATGTACATACAAAAGCAGAAGGGGTAAGTGAATATTCAACACTTTTCTATATCCCTTCAAAAGCTCCAATGGATATGTATAGAGTTGATTTTCAACCAGGTGTTAAATTGTATGTAAAAAGGGTATTTATTACTGATAGTGAAAAAGAGTTACTCCCTACATATTTAAGATTTGTAAGAGGGATTATTGATAGTGAAGATTTACCACTAAATGTAAGTAGAGAGTTACTTCAAGAAAATAAAGTTATGGCAAATATTAAACAATCATCTATCAAAAAGATATTGAGTGAAATCAAAAAACTTAGCAAAGATGAAGAGAAATACAAAACATTTATCAAAGAGTATAATAGACCACTCAAAGAGGGTGTATATCAAGATTATGTAAATAAAGATGCTATTTTAGAACTTGTAAGATATAAATCTACAAATGATGTAGAGAAAATGACTTCACTTTTAGAGTATAAAGAGAGAGCTGAGAGTGAACAAAAAGCAATATACTATATCATAGGAAGTGATGAAAAAGTTCTTAGAAATTCGCCACTTCTTGAAAGTTACAAAAAGAACAATATCGAAGTTTTAATCCTTGATGATAAAGAGATTGATGAGATTATCACTCCAAGTATTGGGAAATATCAAGATTGGGATTTAAAAGATATTACAGCTTGTGAGGCTCCAAAAACTGAACAAACTGAAGAAGAGAAAAAAGAGATTGATGAGAAGTTTGCGTCAATAGTAGAAAAAATCAAAAATGTTTTGGGTTCAGAAGTTAAAGATGTAAGAACTACAAATAGACTAAGTGATAGTCCATCTTGTGTTGTAAAAGATAGCAGTGACCCGATGGCTTCTATGGCTCATATGTTTAGAATGATGGGACAAGAGATGCCAGAATCAGCGCCAATTTTAGAAATCAATCCAGAACATAAAATTGTTCAAGCACTTAATGGTTGTGCGGATGATGCTATGATTGAAGATGTTTCATTTTTATTGTTAGATCAAGCAAAAATATCTGAAGGGATGGAGATAAAAGACCCAATTAGTTTTGCAAAAAGATTAAGTAATATAATGGCAAAAGCTCTCTAATTTATGGAATCATTTATCCATGACTGGGGCTATATAGCCCTTTTTTTATATAGCTTTGGTGGTGGAATGTTGGCTCTTGCAATTGCAGGGGTATTTAGTTATACAGGGGATCTTAATATTTATTATGCGATAAGTGTTGCTGTGGTATCTAATTTTATAGGTGACCAGTTTTTATTTTTAATCGCACGAAATAATAAAGCTTATGCAAAATCTATGATGTCAAAATGGGGAAGAAAAATAGCCTTAACTCATATCTTGATGCGAAAATATGGAGTATGGATACTTTTTATCAAAAAATATATTTATGGGATTAAAACTCTTGTTCCACTTGCTATGGGACTTACAAAATTTGATTTCAAAAAATTTACTATTTACAATCTTTTAGCCACTATTGTATGGGGTATTGCTGTTGGATTTATCTCTTATTATCTTGGACAAATTTTTCTTGATTCGCTTGAGGAATACAAAAATGTTGGAATTGTTACATTAATATTACTTTTTATCATTATTTTCCAAATCTTTAAACGGTATTAAGTTTAGCTTCAATATAATAAACATAGATGAATTCATTTTAAAGGGTAACAATGTATAAGTTGATAACATCAAAGATAAGATATAAAATTATGGTTTTAATGGTTGTTTTAATGACTGTAAATGCAATTATTGGTATGTATCTTATATACAAAAATGTCTCAAAAAGCAGTTATGAAAATACTCAAAATAATCTTAATATGCTTAATGTTGCAATTTTCCAAAGTCTTAGAAATGCTATGAATAGTGGTGATCCAGCTACTATTGCAAAAGCTGAAGCAGATGCTAGAAGTATTCAAGGTATTGATAAACTTGTTGTTGAAAAAACTAAACCACTTATGGAATTATTTGGTGCAACAGAACCTTATACTACAAACAAAGAGATACTAAAAGCTATTGAGACAAAGCAATCTAGTATTTTAGAAGAAAATACAAATGGACATAAGCTTCGAATGATAAAGCCTATGATTGCAACTGATGAGTGTTTAGCTTGTCATGCAAATCAGCAAAAAGGTGATGTTATAGGAGTTTTAGATCTTACTTTCTCTATGGATGCAGCTGATGAAAATCTCAAAAGTTTAATTATTAGTAATATGTTTGTCAATACTATTTTAGGATGGTTAACTATTGGTTTAATTTTTTTCCTTGTAAGATATATAAGTAAACCTATTGAAACTCTTCAACACTCTATCCATGCATTGATGAAATTTTCAAGTGCAGAACAACAAATTGTCGTAGAATCAAATGATGAGATTGGTGATGTTGCTAGATCATTTAATATTTATCTTAATCATGTAAGAGAAACTATGCGACAAGATCAACTTGTGGTTGAAGAAGCTGAAGAAGTTATCCAAATGGCTAAAACAGGTTTCTTTACATATAAGATTAAGGCGACTAGCTCAAATAGAATCACAAATGATTTACGAAATACTATTAATACGATGATAGATGAACTTAATGAAAAAATGACTAAAATTAACCATACTCTTATTGAATTTGGTATGGGAAAATTTGATTATCAACTGATTGATAATGAATCTTCTGGTGTTTTAGGTTCAATAACAAAGGCAACGGATGCTATTGGTAATAATTCATCTGAATTACTTTCTATTATATTTATAGCTGGTGAAAAATTAGATTCAACTATTGATGTTCTTTCAAAAGCTTCAGCTCTTTTATCTTCAAATGCAAATCAACAAGCAGCATCTCTAGAGGAAACAGCAGCAGCAATAGAACAAATATCTACGAATATAAATTCTAGTGTAACGAATGTAAATACAATGGCAAATTTAGCTGATGATGTAAATAAATCAGCAATAGAGGGTAAAGAGTTAGCACATAAAACAGCAGTTTCAATGGATGATATAAATCAACAAGTAATGGCTATAAATCAAGCCATTACTATTATTGATCAAATAGCATTCCAAACAAATATTCTTTCTCTAAATGCAGCAGTAGAAGCAGCAACAGCTGGTGAGGCTGGTAAAGGATTTGCAGTTGTTGCACAAGAAGTTAGAAATCTAGCTAATAGAAGTGCTGATGCTGCAAAAGAGATAAAAGATTTAGTTGAAAGTGCAGCTAGTAAAGCAAATGAGGGAAAAGATATCTCAACAACGATGATTAAAGGATACGAAATACTAAATGATAAAATAGCACAAACTAAACAGATGATAGATCTTGTTTCAACTGCTAGTAGAGAACAGTCAAGAGGTATAAGTCAGATTAATGATGCTATAGGAGCTATAGATAAAAATACTCAGGAGAGTGCTGCTGAAGCTGCAAGTATTGATATTCTTTCAGGTGAGGTAAAAATGCTTTCTGAAAGATTGTTATCAGTTGCAAATCATGTAACTTATAGACAAGAAACAAAACAGCAAGTATGCGATATTGAAATGACATATCGTATTAATAGATTACAATTGGGGCATCTGACATTTAAAGATTCTAATTTTGCTAAACTTAATGAAAAAACTATATTTAGTGTGACAAATGAGCATCAGTGTACACTTGGTCAGTGGATGGATGAGATGGAAAAAGAACATCAATCTTTTACAACTACAAATGAATGGCAAGAATTAAAGATTTCTCACCACAAAGTGCATAGTGGTGTGCAAACATTTATAGAAATAAATGCAGAAGATACTACTGATAGTATGGGACTAATCCCTGAAGCTGTTAAGATTGAAGAATCAATTAATCATGTTTTTGAACTTCTTAATAAAATTAAAATAGAAAATTGTAAAAATAAAGGATAAAAAATGTCTCAAAAAACTAAAATACTTATACTAGATGATGAAAAAGATATACTTAATGTAATTGAGAGATTTTTAAACAGAAGAGCTATGATAGATGTTGTTACAATTACAAATCCAATAGAAGCAATTGAATTAATAAGACATGGTGATTTTAAAATGCTTCTAACAGATATTATGATGCCGGAGATGAATGGTGTTGAAGTGTTAAAAGAGGTGATAAAAATAAGACCTGATATCAAAGTAATTATGATGACAGCTTATTCAACAATAGATAAAATTTTAGAATGTGAAAAAATAGGTGCTACAGATTATGTAACTAAGCCATTTATTTCCCTTAAAGATGTTGAAAGTAAGATCTTGGATCATTTAGGAATAGCTTAGTGTTTAAAGGTATAACAGCACTCTATGTAGAAGATGAAGAGGCTATAAGAGGTGCTATTGGGGGATTATTAAAAACATTATTTAAGGATTTTATTGTATGTGAAAATGGTTTGGAAGGGTTGAAAGCCTTTCAAGCAAATGAAAATCTTATTGATGTAATTATTACAGATATCAATATGCCAAAATTAAATGGTCTTGATATGCTTGATAAAATAAAAGAGATTTCCCCTTTTGTACCAATGCTTATTACTACTGCACACAATGATGCAAATTTTCTTCATCGTGCTATTGATATTGGTGTTACAGGATATATAAATAAACCTATTGATGTACGAAAACTATTAGATGTTATTAAAAAAAATGTACTTCCTATTATCGAAAAAAAGAGATTAGAAGAGGAGATAAGTCAACAAAGAGAAAAAGAGTTGCACAATGCTAAATTTCTAGCTATTGGGCAACTAACTGCTGGGATTACTCACGAAATAAATACACCTCTTACATATATCAAAGCAACTTTTGAGATGATGCAATATGATATTGATGTGATAGAAGATAAAGAACTTAAAAATCGTATGAATGATGACGTAAAAACAATACTTGATGGTATTCATAGAATAGAAAACATTATCTCTTCAATGAAAGAGATAGCATCACAAACTAAAATAGATAAAGAACCAGCAAGTATTTATAAAACAATTATGGTAGCTCTTACTATGACTTATAATAAGTGTAAACATATCTCAAATGTTTATCTAAATGGCAAACCATATACTACAAATTCGGAGCATGATAGTAATCAATTTATGGCAAATATTCAAGTGCAAAGAATTGAACAAGTTTGGATAGTTATTATAAATAATGCTATGGATGAACTTATTAAAAAGGGTGATTTTAGTCAAAGAAAATTATTGATTGATATACAATCAGATGATAAAAATATCACGGTTCGGTTTAAAGATAATGCAGGTGGTATTAGAGAAGATATTATAAATAATATTTTTGACCCTTTTAAAAGTACAAAAGAATCTTCAGGGATGGGAGTAGGGCTTAATATTGCTAAAAAAATAGTAGATGAAAATAATGGAACAATAAAAGCTTACAATGAAGATGGTGGAGCTATTTTTGAAATTATCTTACCAATAATCACCTCTTAGTGTAACTTTTCTAAACACTCTAAAAATCAAAAGAGTAAAAACTACACACTTATCATAAAAAATCATCTTTTTTTTGTTACACTTCAAACTGAAAATAACAAAAAAAGGACTTTGAAGATGAGTTTAGTAGCAAACTACAAATTACACACAGACGAACGAGCAGCACTTGGTGTTCCACCTTTGGCACTTACAGCAGAACAAACAGCAGAACTTGTTGAGCTTTTAAAAGCGGATACTATTATTGAGCAAGATTATTTACTTGATTTATTTGAAAATAAAATTAATGGTGGAGTAGATGATAGTGCTTACGTAAAAGCAGCATTTTTAAATGATGTTGTACAAGGAAATGTAAAATGTGGAGCTATTAGTTCAGTCAAAGCATGTGAAATTTTAGGAAAAATGGGTGGGGGATTTAATGTAACACCATTAATCGAAGCTCTAAAATTAGATGATGAAATCGCTTCTAGCGCTGCAGAACAATTAAAAAATACTATTCTTGTTTATGGTGGATTTGAAGATGTAAATGAACTTTCAATTGCTGGAAATGAAAAAGCAAAAGAGGTTATAGCTTCTTGGGCAAATGGTGAGTGGTTTACAAATAGACCTGCACTTGCAAGTGAGATTACACTTACTGTTTATAAAATCCCTGGTGAAACAAATACAGATGATTTATCTCCAGCTTCTGAAGCATTTACACGAGCAGATATCCCTCTTCATGCAAACTCAATGTTGGGTGCTAGAATGCCACAACCACTTGAAACGATGGCAGAACTCAAAGCAAAAGGGAATCCTTTAGCTTATGTTGGAGATGTTGTAGGGACTGGAAGTTCAAGAAAATCAGGGATTAACTCTGTGCAATGGCATATGGGGGAAGATATTCCAGGTATTCCAAATAAACGAACAGGTGGGGTAGTTATTGGAAGTATTATCGCTCCAATTTTCTTCAATACAGCAGAAGATAGTGGATGTTTACCACTTAAAGCTCCAGTTGAAAATCTTGAAACTGGTGATGTAATCGTAGTAAAACCTTATGATGGTGTGATAGAAAAAGATGGTGTTGTTGTAAGTCAATTTGCATTACAACCAAATACTATCACTGATGAGATGAGAGCTGGGGGAAGAATCCCACTTATTATTGGAAAAGGTTTAACTGCAAAAGCTAGAGCAGCTTTAGGTATGGGGACTAGTGATTTATTTTTAATCCCAGAAAATCCAGCTGATAATGGAAAAGGGTATACACTAGCACAAAAAATGGTAGGTAAGGCTTGTGGAACTGCTGGAATTAAACCAAATGTATATTGTGAACCAATCGCTACAACAGTAGGAAGCCAAGATACAACTGGACCAATGACAAGAGATGAAGTAAAAGAACTTGCAGCTCTAGATTTTGGTGCAGATATGGTTATGCAATCATTCTGTCATACAGCTGCGTATCCAAAACCAGCTGATATTAAATTACAACACACACTTCCAGCATTCTGGACAAGTAGAAAAGGTGTGATTTTAAGACCAGGTGATGGTGTTATTCACTCATGGTTAAATAGACTTTGTTTACCAGATACTGTAGGAACTGGTGGAGATAGCCATACAAGATTCCCAATTGGTATTTCGTTCCCTGCTGGGTCTGGACTTGTTGCATTTGCTGGAGTTACAGGGATGATGCCTTTAACTATGCCTGAATCTGTACTTGTTAGATTTAAAGGGGAGATGCAACCAGGAATTACTCTAAGAGACCTTGTAAATGCTATTCCATACTATGCTATCAAAGCTGGACTTTTAACAGTTGAGAAAAAAGGGAAAAAGAATATTTTTGATGGAAAAATTCTTGAAATCGAAGGTTTAGAAGATCTTAAATGTGAGCAAGCATTTGAACTTTCTGATGCATCAGCTGAGAGAAGTGCTGCAGCTTGTACAGTTAAATTAAATAAAGAGCCAATCCTCGAGTATTTAGAGTCAAATATCGTTCTTATTGAAGAGATGATTAAGCAAGGGTACCAAGATGGGAAAACTCTCCAAAGACGAGCGGATAAAATGAGAGAGTGGTTAGCAAATCCTACTCTTTTAGAAGCTGATGCGGATGCTGAGTATGCAGCTACAATTGAGATTGACCTAAATGAAATCACTGAGCCAATCTTAGCTTGTCCAAATGATCCAGATGATGTTAAAACTTTAAGTGAAATCCATGCAGCTGGACTTCAAACAAAAATTGACGAGGTTTTTGTTGGTTCTTGTATGACAAATATTGGATTGTTTAGAGCTTTAGGAGAAGTTTTAAGAGGGGAAGGTCAAGTGCCTACAAAACTATGGGTGTGTCCTCCAACAAAAATGGATGAAAAAACACTTCAAGAAGAGGGATACTACTCTGTATTTGGAACAGCTGGGGCTAGAACTGAAATCCCAGGATGTAGCCTTTGTATGGGAAATCAAGC
>JAQUAG010000033.1 GCA_028687375.1 Arcobacteraceae bacterium
AAAGATTTCAAATTATCTTTTGAGTTTTGCACTTCAAGAAGCGATACAAATGAATGAAATATCAAAACTCGATGCAGTTATTTTAAGTCCTATAAACGAATGTGTCTCAAAAGTTTATCAAGAATTTTGATTTGAAGAGTTTGGAGATGGCTGGCTATATTTTTATATTGATGATATTATTTAATGTGTCTAATATGGTAGAAGTAGAACTGAAATAGGCCATAAATACTTATTTGAAAATTAAGGTTTTCAAGAGTAAAAATATCAAATATTTTATCAAGTTTATTTATAGCACTAGACATAGGTAATATCACTTAAGATTGATTTGTTAGCATCTGGTACAAAATCAATTTTTGTTTTAAAGTTTGCTCTAATTCCTCTTTTATATCATCAATTCGTAAAATCTTAGAAAAACCATCTTTATAATGTTGTGAAAATTTATCATAATCAATTTTATATGCTATATCAATATCACTAAAAGAGTTTTGAGTCTCTTTTGCATAACTACCAAAAAGCCCAAGCAATATTAAACCCATTTTAGATTAATTGTCTCACTACAATCACAATCAAATAAACAGATTGTAGTTTCAAGAGCTGTTAAATCTGATTTTATTTTGGATATTTTCAACTCATACTCATCTTGAATAAGTTTCAGTTCCATTTGTTTATTAGCTAAAGCATAAAGTACATGAGATTTATTATCTTTTTGAAATCCTGTTTGATTATAGAGTGGATGTTTACTCATAAATTACCCTTTTTTTATTGTTTTTATGGGTGTAATTATATGATGGAATGTTTGATTTTGGTATTTTTAGGTGGGTTACTTTGCTACATAAGAGCGCAATTTAGAGATACTTCTTAATATCATAAAAAAAGGAGTTCTCAAAATGGAAAGAAATACTATAAAAATAATCAGTAGAACAATATTACTTGGATTAATTTTTGGAGCTATTGCAATGGTTGGAAGCTATTTTCATACAGGGAAGATTGATTGGGAGATGATGGGGATAGTTGGGATACTTGGTCTTTATCTTGGGATACAAAGTCATATGATGCCAGTTGGGATAAGAAGATTTAGAAGAGGGTTATCTTATAATCTCTAATCTTTTTTATTATTAAGCTTATTGGCATAGTAGTGTCCAAATAATCCAAGAGCTACAACCACAATTGTTATGATTAAAAAACCTATCAGCTCTTGTAAAAGTGTTTCATCTATCATTTGGTTATCCCCTTTATTTTTTCATCTGTTGTAAGATGCTCTCTTGAATAATTTCTTTCCCAAACCATGCTATCTTTTCAAATTCCTTTGTTTTGGGTTCAATCTTTTCAATTTCAACTTTATATTTGTTAATATCTAGCCTATCTAAAGAAGAGGTTAATATTTTTAAATCTTCATAGGTTATAAACCGTGAAAATAGAATTTTTTCAATAATATCTTTATCTTGTTCAATAGAGATAGCAATATCAAAAATATCTCTAGTGAGATTGTCTTGTCTTCTCCATCTGATTTTTTTTGCGATGATATCTTCGATTGATTCGTAATAGAGTTCATAATCCAGTTTTAAAATTTCATTTTTTATCGGTGCTTTTATAATTGACTCATTTACTAAAAAATCTACTTTTATTTCATCTTTTGTTATGAGTTGTATATGTTTATTAATTCCATCAAATCTATAATTTGTATTATCAAAAAGTGTTGTTTCATCTATATACCATTTTGGATTTAGAAAATCGAAAAGTTGAGCTTCTGTGATAAATATATCAATATCAAACGATTTTCTATGATTGAAATGAAACATAGAAAGTGCTGTTCCACCACCAAATACCCACCAATTTTTGAGTGATGATTGTTGTTCAATTGGTGCTAGAAGTTCATGATAGACACTATTTAGTGTCTGTATTTGTGGTTTAAAATTCTTCAAGTAGCCATTCATATTGAGCTATTACCTTTGCGTTGTATTGTGTTAAATAAAACTGATAGAGTTTTCTAAGATTTGCTTTTTTAATATTCCATAGCTCGCAATATTTTACAATATCCTCATAATTCACCTCTTTGAAAATAGTTGTAATCGCATATTGGTACTGCATATTGGTATTCACCTCTTGAAATATGGTATCCAAATCTTTAAAATCATAATGGAGCCGTTGGTCACTTATTGAGTTATTAATCGTTGCAAGTATCCATTTAGCTAGTGAAAGTTTTTTCTCTTCCGTACTCATTTCTAAATATGGTTTAATAAATTGATATTCTTCTTTGTCTAAAAATAGATCATATTCCACTTGTTTCATAAGTATAAATTCAGGTTTCAATCCAAAAAACAACCCAAACTTTTTCGCGGTATGAATAGTAAATCCTCTTTTCTTTTGATAAAGTTCACTCACAGTCTTTTTACCTAATTGTAAAGCATCACAAATTGCGTCTTGGGTTATTTTATTTGGTTCTATATATTTTTCTCTAATGAAATCTATCGGTGCTATCATCTTTATTTATCCTATTTAGATAATTTAATATTTTAAATATATTATCGTAATATGATAACTCTGTCAAGCTATTTTACTCCTCACACTTATGAGCCATCACCATCAGTCCATCATCTCTTACAAACTCATACTCTTTTACTGTCCAATTTTGGTTATTCACAAGGAACTTTTCTGTACTACCAAAGTTATTTTGATTTGAGATGCACTCTAACGATTTTCCATTGTTAAAAATTCTAATGTTATCAAGTGCGGAGTTATATTGGATATAGGGATACACTGTAAAGGTTGAAATGAAAAATAGAATTGTTATGTAAAAAAATGTGTAATCTCGTTTTTCTTTTTCTTTATTGAGTAATCCATATGCAGCAATGATCATAAAGAAACTCAAAAATGTGATAGGTAGTTCAAAAAATTGAAACATGGTTATTTTTCCTTTTTGTTTTGTTTTTGGTTTTATTGTGAAAGTGTAAAATAACCACTCGAATACCCTCTTTCGTTTATGCTTTTAAAACTATCTGTACTATGAAGATTTTTGAAATATAAAGTCTTAGATACTCTTACGAAAAACCCTATTCGTGATTGATTGATAAAATTTTAGAGAATAAAAACTAGGGATCAAAATGGGGAATAGTAAAATAAAATATTTCAAATCAAAAAGAGCTAAAAAACGAAGTGATATTGTGCATATTCTTAATAGTAACAAACCTCTAAAAGTGATAGTGTATCTTTCATGTGAACAAAGGGCAAAGTTAGAGGTTATACAAAAAGAGAATCATCTCTCCATGGATAAGATAATGATAGAAGCACTTATCTCCTATCTTGATATGAAACAACTGAAAAGCTTATGGGAAAATGAAGCTCATAAATGATGACACGAAATAATCTAAAAAGCTTAGTGATGCTGTTGGTGTTTTTTTATTCTCCAGGTATTTATTTGATGTTAAACTTTACAACCTATGAAGAGTTAGCAAGTGGGGTTTTGTTTATAAGTGTTGGGATTATTTTTAGCTACGATACATTTAAAATGAACTCAGCGATTACAAACACATTTGGACATTTTATTTAAAAGAGAGAAAAGAGATTGATGACACAGCTACAACTTGATAACCATTTAGCCTATTTGAATCGTGATTTTCATAAGGGGTTTCCATTTCAAGAAAAAGATGTTTTTGAGATGGAGTATTTTAAAGAGAAGAGTGGGGAGATAATTCCCTCTTTAAAAACAAATATTGCATTAGTTGAAGGGGAAGAGGTTACAGCTATTGTAGTTAATCTCGATTTTCACTTTCAACTATTAAGAGCTTGGAGTTTTGTGGATGATTTAAAGATAGCTCGAATTTTAGAGGAGAGAGGCATAGATAAATCTATTCAGTAAGAAAACTCTTCTCCACAAGCCATTCCAAAATATTGACCATACCTACAACATCACTTATCTTTGTACTTTTATCTTCACTAATGATAGTACATTTCACATCTGTAAGTTGTAGCTCTTCAATCGTTTTAGAAAATGGATCCATCTCTCTTTTTTTGGTGGTTTCATTGTCGATTGATTTGGTTACTTGGATAAGTTCTACGATTTTATTATCAAGTTCTAAAAGGAAATCAATCTCTTGATTTGAAGATGTTTTATAATAATACACCTTATACCCTCTTCGTAACAGTTCCAAATAAACAATAGTTTCCAAATCATCGCCTCTGTATTGAAGATTCCCAACACGATAGAGGTTTGCTAATCCCAAATCTGCTGCATAGTATTTTCTATCGTTGAGATTTTGTTTTTTAAGTGAATAATCAAACTTTTTCACTTCATGAATCATATAGGCATTTTTGAGATACTCCACATAATCACTTGCCATATCAAAAGAGATTTTGAAGTTGTTTTTGATTTTTGAAGTGCTTTGGATGATTCCTGTATTTGCTAGCAAGTAGGAGGCTATTTCCTCTAAAGTGGTGAAATTTTTAAGTTTATATCGTGCGACTATATCTTTTAAAAGGATAGAATCTTTATAAGTCGAAAGTAGCTCTTTTTTCTCTTTTGCATCATACGCTAAAACTTTGGGAAATCCACCATATTTTATAAACTCCTCAAAGGCACGACTGAGTTCAATCTTTTTGTTCACAAAATCAAGTTTTGTACTTATTTTAATTTGACGAAATTCTAAAAATTCTAGGAAACTCAAAGGAGATACTTCTACACTTAAGTATCTTCCACTAAGAGTTGAAGCTATCTCACCACTTAGCATCGATGAGTTTGAGCCAGTGATAGCAAGATGGGAAAGTTTTAGTTCATACTCTTTATTGACCCATTTTTCCCAAAAAGGGATATTTTGAACTTCATCTAAAAAGATATATGGTTTTGTAGTTGGTGCTAAATATTCCAAATAAACATCTTTTATTTGAGATAATAACTTCACATCCAAATGATTGACAAACCTCGGATCTTCAAGGTTCACAAAAAGAATATTTTTTGATTCAACACCGCAAAACATAAGAGTTTTTATTTGATTTAGAAGTAGTGTTGATTTTCCACATCTTCGTATCCCTTTGAGAACTGTTACTTCATCTTTTTGTAAAAAAGAGGCTATTTTTTCATCATAAGTAGTTCTTGGAACAATTGAAGGTAGTTCCCTATTCCAATAGTTCCAATCATTGAGTATCTCTAAAATCTCTAACTTTTCCATACGATTCCTTTATAAATCATTTGTTGTATCTTACAATTTATTTACTTAATTGTAAGATATGACTTTATAAATCGGCTAGATGTTTACTATTGTATTTTGAGGAATATAACTTTGATTCAATTCTAGGGGTGTATGAAAAGATAAATATAGCTCTTAAAAAGGATATGGTAAAAAATAATCCTAATATGAGGCTATGGGAATGTAGAACAACACTTGATGAGATGGAGAAAGTTGCTTTACATCTCCTCAAAGAGTACAACTCTTTTCAGTATAAAATCAATATAATGAGAAAATCAAAAACAAGGAGAAACAAGAGATGAACAAAAGTGAATTTATAGATGCAGTTGCAGAGAAATCTGGACTATCAAAAAAAGACTGTAAAGCATTAGTAGATGCTAATTTAGAGGTAATTACTGAAGCATTAGCAAAGGGTGATTCAGTCGCATTTGTAGGATTTGGAACATTTAGTGTAGCTGACAGAGCTGCTAGAACTGCTAGAGTTCCAGGAACTGGTGCGGAAGTGAAAGTTCCTGCAACAAAAGTAGCTAAATTTAAAGTTGGTAAAGCTTTGAAAGATGCAGTAAAATAATTTATTGGTAGGGATTTCTCTACCATCTTTTTTTAAATTTCTCACTTATTTTTCAGCAATTTCACAAATCTCTTTCCAATCCTTAGAAAATATATACAATAAAAAAACGAAGTCATTTTGTGAACAAATAAAATCAATTTAGGAGTTGAAAATAGTACCAAATCAAAAACCAATCACCTCAATAGCCATAGAGATATTTAGAGATGAATTTAAACAAAAACAAATTGAGAGACACTTTTGGGTAGATGAAAAAGAAAAAGCAGCAGCACTTGGTGATAGAAGTGAAAATGCTGAATATATTAGTGCAAAAGAGATGATACGAAATCTAGATAAAAGATTACGATTTTTGCAAAGTATGATCCAAAATGCAAGGGTGATTAATCCAAATGATATCCCAAATAATGATCTAAGATTTGGGAAAAAGGTTATTTTTGAAGATGGGAGCTTTTTGAGTCTTGTTGGCTCCTATGAAATTTCAATTTTTGTAAATGCTGTTTCGGTCTATGCACCTATAGGAAAACAACTTTTAGGTAAAAAAATAGGAGAAAACCTAACACTTAACAACAAAAAGAATAGAATAATTCAAATTCAGAGTCTTTGTAGTGATGATATACAAACTCATCTCTAAAAGTACCTAAAAATCTATCCTCAACTCGTTTTGAATATGGGCAACAACTGCTGTTTTTATATCTAATTCCTAGTTCTTTTTTTAAATATAAATGTTTTTTACATGAAAAACATTTCATAATAGTGTATAATATCTCAAAAGATTAAGAAGAAAAGGGGGTAAAAATGTCAGTAGCAAAAATAACAAGAGATTTTGTATCACAATTTGAAGATGCAAAGATTTTTACTTATGATGATATACCAGTTACAAATAAAACATCTGCTACTATTGAACTGAGCCGACTTCTTAAACAAGGGATTGTAAAAAAAGTATCCAAAGGGAAATTCTACAAACCAAAAAAAAGAGTTTTTGGGGAGGTTGCTCCTAGTTCAAATGATACTATTCAAAGTTATCTCAAATCAATAGATGGCAATAGCTATGAAACTGGAATTAATAGTTTTAGACAATTAGGTCTTACAACACAACTTACTACTGAAACTACAATAGCAACAAATAAGTCCTATAGAAAAGTAAAAATCGGTAACATCAATCTCAAGTTTGTACCAAAAAGAGTTGATGCTAATGATGATGAGATATATTTAGTACAAATACTAGATGCAATAAATGATATTAAAAGAATACCAGCAACTACACCAAACGAAGTGGTAACATATCTAAAAGAAACTATAAAAAAAGAACCAAGTGAAAATCAAATGAAACTTACAAAATTTGCTTTAAAGTACCCTCCAAGAACAAGAGCGATTTTAGGAGCAATATTAAAAGAGATAGGAAATAAAGGTTGTGCTTATGAGCTAAAATCAACTCTAAATCCAATGACGAACTTTAAAATAATGATAAAAGAAGATGTGATTCAAGATAAAAAATATTGGAAATTTATATGATATTACACCACGATAAAGAAACTTTTAACGATTTGATAGAAACAACGGCGAGTTTCCTTCGTATTCCTGCCGTTTTTATAGAAAAAGATTATTGAGTAACTTACATCTTATATAAGCTATCGAAAAGTGATTATAAAGAAACAGCAATTTTTAAAGGTGGTACATCTTTATCAAAAGCTTATAAAATCATAGAAAGATTTTCAGAAGATATTGACTTAGCGGTTATAACAGATACTCTTGATGGAAATGCAGTAAAAACACTGATAAAAAGTATTGAAAAAAGATTGTTAGATGAGAATTTTGAAGAGGTAACTACCCCTCAAACATCAAAAGGCTCAAAATTTAGAAAAACAGTCCATCAATATCCACAGATAATAGAAGGAAATTTTGGACATGCAAATGAAAACTTGATTCTTGAATTGAACTCATTTGCAAAACCACATCCATATCTTAAAAAAACTATCACTAGCTATATTTATGATTTTTTAAATGCTCAAAATGATGAAGCAAAAGAATTAATCGCTGATTTTCAATTAGAACCATTTGAAGTGAATGTATTAGATTACAAAAGAACATTTTGTGAAAAATTAAGTGCAATAGCTAGAGCATCATTTGAAAGTGACAAAGAATACACTCAACTCAAAGATAAAATCCGACATTTTTACGATATTTATTATCTCTTACAAGAAGAGGAAATACAAGCATTTATAAAAAGAGATGAGATAATTCAAATGATAGCTAATGTAAGAGAAGATGACCAAAAACAGTTTAGTGCCGAGTGGTCAAATGTAAAACTTCACACAACAAAAATCTTTCAAAATCCTAATATTTTAGATGATTTAGCCAGTTATTACAATAGTAATTTTAAAATATTGGTCTATGCTGATGCGTTACCAACAATTGAAGATATAAAAAATGAGTTTCAAAAGTTATCTTGGGTATTAAAAGAGAAAGATTTGTAACCTATTAGGGCTAAAACTTTATAAAAAACGAATTCATTTTGTGTTAAAAAACTCATATTTTATGAAAATTAATCACTAAAAGTACCTAAAAATCTATCCTCAATTCATTTTGAATATGTGTAACTGTTGTTGTTTTTATCTCTAACTTCTCTGCTCTCTTTTGAAAACTACGAAACATATCAACAATCTGCTCAAAACTCTCTTTTGCAAAACTCTCTTTGATTGAGTGTTTTTTTGCCACATCTAAGATATCTTTCAAAGTAAAATCATTTACTTTTCCAACTAAAGATAACTGATGATTTTTTGTATATCCTGATCCATTTGCATAAGTGATATCGTAAGCTGGGCTAAGATTCCAAAGACCATTTTTATCCATAGTAAATGCAAAGTTTTTTGCATGGTCATCTTGGTTTCGCCCAACTATATTAAAAATCATCCTTTTAAACTGTTCATTCACAGCCTTTTGGCTTCCAGTAAGGTATCTTGTAAGCCTAAAAAGCTCTTCATAAGAGAAATGCATTGGGATATTGAAGTTTGTGTGTGTCAGCCCTGCTACAGAGTGAAGATGCAAATTTTCCCCATCTACTCTATCAAATCGTTTTATCATATAGTGAGATAGATTACCATGATGTAACAACTCAATTTTAGGTACATCAATTCCCACTTCCCTAGCCATACTCATATAAAGATATTCAAGTTTTGTATAATCACTACTGCTTCCATCTTCTTTTGCCATATCAAATTTTATTAAGTAGTGTTCAAAATCCTCTTTTAAATCCTGTTTAACACCACTTATAATCTCTTGTGTATTTGAGTTATACCCAATAATTGCCTTTGCTCTAGCACCACCAGCACTTGCAGCACTATCCATAAAAGTAAGCATCTCATCAACAACCTCTATAGCATCACCACTTACTATTTTTTTTGCATTGTCATAAAAGTTTTGAAGTTCGATAAGTTCATTTACCTTTTTTTCATCCATTTGATGGATAACTGGTTTATAAGTAATTGCTCCGATACTTTTATCCCCTACAAACATCAACTTTTGGATGATATTTAGTTCTGACGAAGCTATCCCTTTTGATTCAAAATATCTTTCAATTACTTTTGTACCAAATTTATCTGGCAAAGTATCATGAAAAACACCAGCTAACCCTTCAAAATATCTATCATCATTATTGGTATAAACACCTCTTGTTGCTAGGGGAAGTTTCAGTGGAGATATCTCAAGATTTGAACCAACAAAGCCTTTATCATACTCAAAATAGACCATCCCATTTTTTGACAGTATTGTCCCTATTTTTTTATCAAATATATAAGCTTCAACTTCCATACTCATTTATCTATCCTTTTAGGTAGTTTTTCTTCCATTTTTATATCATCAAGTGTTTTGTACTCTTGAACTTTAACTAATCCATTAAGATTGTCAAACATCCTAAGAGCCATAAAAAGTTTAATAATATTTTCAAAAGATATTTTTTTATGATAAATAAATTGCTTGTATGTAGGAAGAGGAATATCGGCTTTTAATGCTAACTCTTTTTGTTGCAGTTTTTGCTGTTTTCTCACATTTTCTATCAGATTTGCTGTTTTTTCTATCATTTCTAGTGGTGTATTTAACTCTATCATTTTATCCTCTTAAGTATATTATAGTATTTCTAATTTAATTAATTTAATACTAAAGGATATTATATCATACTTAGTTAATTTTTATTGTCCTCATTTTAAAAAATAATTTAAAAAGAGTACTTATTAAGTTATCAAGAGTATAAAAGGAAGCTATGAATTAATTTTACTAAGTCAAAAATCGAATTCTTGTCTTTGTATTTTAGGAAGGATAAAAATATTTTATTTTTTATGTGGTTAATTCGATTTTCAACTTTGTGATTATAGAAAGTTTGTCAAGTTAAAAGTATGACCTATATCAAAAATTTCTAAATTTTACAGTGAAGTTATATTTGTTTAAATTATCTAGTTCTTTAAATAAATTTATTGAATTATTTTGTGATATATCCCCTATGTTATTTGATTGATGGATAAAATTTTGTAGATAGTAAGTTCCTTTGTAATTTAAAATTTCCAAGTTTTTTAGGATAATTTTTATATCATTAATATCCAATAAACTATCACAAAATGTTGTTCTTACTTCAAAATGAGCTTCTTTTTCTACTAACATAGAGAGTGTTTTTGTAAAAGTTTGATATTTATTTTTAGTGCTTTTTGTAATTATTTCAAACTTTTCCTGAGGTGCTTTAAAATCTAGTGCAATATAGTCAACTAGATTTTCTTGCAACATAATTTTTATAATTTCTGGTTTTAGTCCATTAGTATCAAGTTTTATTTTGTAATTTAATTTTTTTAGATAGGTTGCTATTTCAATTATTTGTGTATGTATTGTAGGCTCTCCTCCACATAAAACAATCCCTTTTAGAAGATTTTGCCTTGCTTCAAAAAAAGAGCTAAAATCATCAAAACAAAACTCCCCTATTCCATAAACAATTTCTGGATTGTAACAAAAAGCACATCTCATATTACACCCACTAAACCATAAAATGGCAGAGGGTGTATTTTCAAAGTCAAGAAGGGTAAATGGTGTGAGAGTTTCAAATATTTTTTGTTTTTTCCACAAAATATATCCTTTGTTTATGTTCAGCTTTTTTCCCAATATTAAAACTCTCAACTGGTCGATGATAGCCCATTACTCTTGTATACACTGTACATTTTGTTCTTTGTTTTTCACATCTTTCTAAAATTTCCTTTTCATTCATGATACTTCCTTTGTATGGTTTTGTAAAATCTCATCATCACATTTTGGGCAGTATTGATGCTCACCACTTAAATATCCGTGTTTTTCACACACTGAAAATATTGGAGTCAATGTAATGTAAGGTAATCTAAAATTCTCTAAAACAGTTCGTAAAAACTCCCTTGTTGAATCAACACTATTTAATCTTTCGTTCATGTAAAGATGTAATACTGTACCTCCTGTATATTTGGTTTGAAATTTATCTTGTTTTAGAAGTGCTTCAAATGGGTCTTTAGTAAAATCGACTGGAAGCTGTGAAGAATTTGTGTAGTATATCTCCCCTTCTAATCCTCCTTGTAAAATATCTGGATATCTTTTTTTATCCTCTTTTGCAAATCTATAAGTTGTTCCTTCAGCTGGAGTAGCCTCAAGATTATAAAGATTTCCACTTCTTTCTTGAAAAATTTTAATCTTTTCTCTAATAAATTCCAAAATCTCCAAAGAAAAATCTTCCCCAAAAGTAGTAGTTATATCATCTGTATCATTAGTAAAGTTTCGTATCATCTCATTTAATCCATTGACCCCAATAGTTGAAAAATGATTATCAAATCCTTTCAGATATCTTTTTGAATATGGATAAAGCCCATCAGAAAAGAGTTTATTAATAACAACTCTTTTTTTCTCAAGTGTAGAGTAAGCTATTTCAAGTAAATCATAAAGTTGTTTGAAAAGTTCTTCTTTATTATTTTTGTATAAGTACCCTAGCCTCGCCATATTAATTGTTACAACTCCAATACTTCCAGTCATCTCTGCTGAGCCAAATAGTCCATTTCCCCTTTTGAGTAATTCTCGTAAATCAAGCTGTAATCTACAACACATACTTCTGACTGCATTTGGTTTATATGCTTCAAGATTTTCTTTTTTTATCCCATCTTTGTCTACAATATATTGACTTCCTATAAAATTTTGAAAATAACTTGAACCTATTTTTGCACTATTTTCAAGTAAAATATCAACATTTTCTCCATACCAATCAAAATCTTCTGTGATATTAACAGTAGGAATTGGAAAAGTAAATGGTTGCCCTGTTTTATCCCCTTGCGTCATAATCTCATAGTAAGCTCTATTTATCAAATTCATTTCAGTTTTAAAATCTTTGTAGGTTAAATCTTCAAGCTTTTTTATACCACGAGCATTCGCTTTCTCCACCAAAGAGTAAGATTGAATATTTTTAAAAAGATGAATATCATATCTTGTAGGAATTTGATTTTTTAAATCATCTGGAACTGTCCAGTCAATTGTGATATTTGTAAAGGGAGATTGTCCCCAACGTGATGGAACATTGAGATTGTAAACAAAACTTTTAATCGCTTTTTTTATCTCATTATAATTTAAATCATCCATAAAAACATAAGGTGCTAGATAAGTATCAAATGAACTAAAAGCTTGAGCACCAGCCCACTCGCTTTGAAGAATCCCTAAAAAATTAGCCATTTGTCCCAATGCTTCTCGAAAATGTTTTGGTGCATCACTTTCTACTCTTCCCCTTACACCATTAAATCCCTCATTTAAAAGTTGTCGTAAACTCCAGCCAGCACAATAACCAGTCAAACAATCCAAATCATGAATATGAATATCTCCATTTCTATGGGCATATCCTTCCTCTTTGGTATATACTTTATCAAGCCAATAGTTTGCTATAACTTTTCCTGCAAGATTATTTACAAGCCCAGAGTTTGAATATCCTGTATTTGCATTTGCTTTGATTCGCCAGTCACTTTTTTGGATATATTCTTCGACACTTGCTGTAGAATTTACAAAAGTTGTATCTGTTCCTAAACCTAAAATATGTTCTCGTTGCATTTTGTGCAAAAACCTGTAAGTAATAAATGATTTCATCACTTCAAAATATTTATACTCAAAAAGGATTTTTTCGATTAAATCTTGTATCTCTTCAACTGTTTTAAGTTGATTGACAGTCGATTTATTCATAACTTTTACAAAAATAGTTCTATTGTAAGGGATATTTACACTATGAAAAGCTTTTTTAATAGCATCTTCTATTTTGAAATCTTTAAATTCTTCTTTTGAACCATCTCTTTTAATAATAAATTGCATATTTATATTCCTTGAAAATTTATGAGGAATTGTACAAATAAATCAAATAAGATAATATGACCTACATCAAAAAGCTATACAAATTGTAAAATATCTATATTTGACTAAAGTCAATAAAAATTTCTTCTCATTATCTTAATATTCTATATAAGGAATTGATTATGTTAATAGATAGTTTTAATAGAAAAGTTGATTATTTAAGGGTTTCAGTAACACAAAGATGCAATTTTAGATGTCAATATTGTATGCCAGAAAAACCATTTGAATGGACACCAAAAGAACAAATACTCTCCTATGAAGAGATGTTTAAATTTATCAAAATTTCGATAGACAATGGTGTTACAAAAATAAGACTTACAGGTGGAGAACCTCTTGTAAGAGAAGATCTTGATAAGTTAATAAAAATGATATACGACTATAAAAATGATATTGATTTAGCACTTACTACAAATGGTTTTTTGTTGAAAAACCAAATAGTAAAACTTAAAACTGCTGGACTAAAAAGGGTAAATATCTCTATAGATTCACTATTAAAAGAAACCTTTTGGTATTTAACAAAAAAAGATGCTCTCGAAGCTGTACAAGAGGGGATAGAAGCTGCTATTGAAGCTGGAATGATAGTTAAACTTAATACTGTTGTGATGAAAGATATCAATAATAATGAGATTGTAAAACTATATGAGTATGCGAAACAAAGAGATATTCAAATACGATTTATTGAATATATGGAAAATGAAAATGCTCTTGAAAGTTTAAAAACAGTTCCAAGTGCTGAAGTGTTACAAGAGATAAGTAAAAGATACTCTATTGAGGAACTTCCAGTTAAAGAAAATAGCGCTGCGAAACTTTTTAAAGATGAACATGGTTTTGTTTTTGGAATTATAGAACCATATGATGATAGTTTTTGCAAAACTTGCAATCGAATCCGTCTGAGTGCCGAAGGAGATTTAATTCCGTGTTTATATTATGAAGATTCATTAAATATCAAGAGTGCAATACAATCTGATGATAAACTTGAAGCAGTTTTAAAAGAGGTTGTAAAAAATAAACCAGAGAAAAACAAATGGTCACATACTACAAATCAATCACTTGATAATACCCCAAAAGAGATCTCTAGTCGAGCTTTTTATTTTACAGGTGGTTGAGATTTTAAAATTTAATTTTTTACATTGATATATATCAATGTAAAAGCTTTTTTGATTTGATACGATTTCACAAAATCAAATCAAGGACAAAATATGATTCCACAAAATGCAATACAAATAGAAGTGATGGGTGCAACGGTACCTTTTTATAAATATGAAGAAGATGGGGTGATTGTGTATCAATTTGACAGTAGTAAATTGGGTCATCCAGAGCCTATGATAAATGCGATGGCTGGATTACAAACTATTCAAAAAGATGAAAAATTAGTGATGATTAATAGCAAAGCACCAATGGGGTTATTTCCTAAAATCGAAGCTGATTTTAACTTTGAAATAAAAGATTTAGAAGATGGTAGAGTAGAAGTAATTTTTACTGTAAGAGGTGAAGGTGATGCTGCTACAGATTTTTCAGATACAGGTTGTGCTGGCGGTGGTTGTTCTAACTAATGGCTATTTCACAAGATTTTGCACCTCCATTTAAACTTATAGCTCCTTATTTTATTATAGGTATTAGTTTTTTTGTGATAAGTGTAGCTTTATTGTTTGGATTTGATATTGCAAATTTAACGAGTATGAACAACAACACTTTATCGTGGGTACATATCTTTTTATTAGGATTTGTAATGATGGTAATCTTTGGTGCAATGGCTCAATTAGTCCCTGTTGTCTTAGAGGTTGGACATTTTGCAGTTGACTTATATTATGTTATCTATCCTCTTTTACTCATAGGTACAATATTGATGGGCTATGGCTTTTTAGCTACTCCAGCACTTTTACCTTATGGTGGAATTGTTGTACTTATTGCACTGTTAATATTTGTTTTCGAGACATTTCTTACTATCAAAAAAGTAAAAAAATTTAATCTTGTGATGATTAGTGTTTTACTTGCGAATACATTTTTATTTTTAGGATTAATTTTTGGAATTTTAATGGCACTAGGTTATGCAGGTAGTATAAATGTAGATATTGTTAATTTACTCAAAGCCCATATTTATTTAGTACTCGCTGGATATGTTGGGATAACAATTATGGGGATGAGTTTGGTACTTTTACCAATGTTTTGGTTGTCTCATAGCTTTTCTTGGAAACCAGTAAAACTAGCACTGGGTGTAATGAGTAGCTCTGTAATACTTGTTATGTTTTCGTCACTATTTAAAAATCATACATTGGAATATATGGGATATATCTTAACGCTTGTGGCACTTGGATTGTATTTTTATCAAATTTATATTATTTACAAAAAAAGAGTTAGAGTTGATAATGACATCTATTTTCGTTCACTTCTTTTTTCTTATGGGAGTTTAGTGAGCGTTTTGATTATGGGTGTTGTTTATCTCATACATCCACTTCCTCAATTATTACTAACAATTGGTTGGATGTTATTTTTGGGATATATCACTTTTATAATAAATGGTCATCTTTATAAAATAGTCCCTTTTTTAGTGTGGTATCAAAGATTTTCACCATTTATAGGAAAACGAAAAGTACCAATGTTAGCTGATATGGTGCCTGTAAAAAGTGCAAAATTGCAATTTATATTGAGTGGAGTTGGGGTAATTGTTGCTGCTTTTGGAATATTTTTTAGATCAAATGAGATTTTTAAAGCAGGGATTAGTTTTTTATTTGTAGGGAGTATCTTTATGATAAAAGATTTACTTTATATGATAAATTTTAAAGGATAGATTATGGTAACAAAAGAAGAGATTTTTAAAGCAGTATCGACTGTAAATGATCCAGAAGTTGGATTTAATCTTGTAGAGATGGGACTCATTTATGATGCAACTTGCAACGATTTAGGAGATGTACGAGTTATTATGACACTTAGTACAAAAGCTTGTCCATTGCATCAAATGATAATTCAATGGGTAGAAGAAGCTGTTTTAAGAGAATTACCAAAAGTAAATAATGTAGAAGTAGAAGTTGTTTGGGAACCTGTTTGGAATATAACGATGGCAACTGATGAAGTAAAAAAGAAATTAAGTGGATTTTAAATCTCCTCATTTGCCTTAAAATGCAAAGAGATAAGTTTTTCCAATACTTTCAACACATCATCTTCATCACTTAAAGATTGTACTATTGAGTGGATGCACGCTTGATAAGGCTCAAAACCTTGAACTATTAGTTTTCCTGC
>JAQUAG010000034.1 GCA_028687375.1 Arcobacteraceae bacterium
CCACCTAAAAAATCCAAAAACTCTACGATATTTTCACTCTCAAAATCACTCGTATCTTTAAGATGGAGGTGTTTAAAAAAACCTTTTGAAAACTCTTGAAGGTCATTTTTAGAGATAGTTTGGTTGTTTAAAAAATGTCTTGTTTTTGTTGTGGTGATTTGTTTTATCGTAAAATCATCTTCTATAAGATAATCATCATTTTTGATATTTGCATTTACGATAGTGATTTCGCTGAGTTTTGCTTTTATCTCTTTAAACCCAAAAGAACCCACCATACTATTAAAAAGTATCGATTTTCCAGCTCCACTTGGTCCACTAAAGATTACAAGTCCATTTTTAAAATTTAGTTCTACTTTTTTAAAAGAAAGATACTCTTCTAAATAAAATCGTTCAATCAATCTATTTTCCCCAATTCAATTTTTGATTTAAGACAGAGAAATAATCTCTTTCTTTTGCCCTGATAAGCTTTGATTTTTGATTTGCTATTTTTATTTTTACTGTTTCGTTTTGTTTTAGCTCGTAAGTATCTTGACCATCAATCAATACAATTGCTCCATCAACATCTGGCGTTTTCAGTTCTATCTCAAAATCAGCTGGTAAAACCAAAGGTCTTTGTGTCAAAGAATGAGCAGAAATAGGTGTCACAATAAAAGCATCAGTTAAAGGATATACAACAGGTCCACCGCTACTTAAATTGTAAGCTGTTGAACCTGTTGGAGTTGAAACGACAAGTCCATCTCCATAGTAACTATTAAATTTTTTTCCATCTACAAAAGCTTCAATATTTACCATATGAATTACAGATTTACTTTTGATAACAATATCGTTAAAAGCTATTGTTTTATTTTTGTTAATCGTTGCTTTTATCATCATCCTTGAATCAATTGCATAGTTATTTTTCAAAAAATCACCCAAAAAGTTGTCAAGTTCTTCTGGTAGAACAGAGGTTAAAAATCCTAAAGTTCCAAGATTTATCCCTAAAATTGGTTTGCTAAATTTGATACTTCTTCTTGCAACTGAGATAAGTGTTCCATCTCCCCCAATTGTAACTAAAAAATCACATTCATTTGCCAAAGTTTCAAGAGGATATCCCTCTTCAACCCCTATCATTTCACTACTTGCTTTATCTATAATAGTTTTAATTTGGTGTTGTTCAAATTTCTCTTTTATCTGCAAATAAACATCTTTTAATTCTTTAGAATTAGGACGAAGAATAATTCCAGCAAGATTTTTATTTTGTAAAAGTTCTTTATTATTTATAGATTTCATAGTCGCGATTATATCTTATGAGTGATTAGAGATGCTACTTTTTATCCCTTTCTTTTGAAAAATTAAAACTTTTTTCTCACTTTTATCTCTATTTCCCTTCTAAATAGTTACAATGCTACCATAAATAAGAATAACTCAAAAAGGTAAAAATATGATTGGTAGAAAAGTAGGAATTGTTGGTGCTGGTTTTGTTGGTGCAACAGCTGCGTACAGTTTAACATTATTAGGGACTTGCCACGAAGTAGTTTTATATGACCTCTATCCAGATATTGCAAAAGGAAAAGCGATAGATATAGGGCAATCAACAAACTACTCTCTACAGGGAAGTATCGTAACAGCTGCAGAAACTTTAGCTGATATGAAAGATTGTGATATTGTTGTTATCACTGCTGGAGTTCCACGAAAAGGGGATATGACACGGGAAGATTTACTTCTTATCAATGCAAAAATCATCAAAGATGTAGTAGCTGGAATAGTAAAATATTCTCCAAATGCTATCATAATTTGTGTATCTAATCCTCTTGATGTGATGACTTATGTTATCCATAGATTATCAGGTTTTGAAAAACATAGAATTATTGGAATGGCTGGAGCACTAGATGCTTCAAGAATGGCATATCAAATCAACAAAAAAGTGGGATTTGGGCAAGGTCAAACAAGAGCAATAGTTATAGGAGATCATGGTCAAAATATGATTCCACTTCCTGAAATATCAGCTGTTGGAGGGATTCCACTTGGACAACTTATTGGACAAAGTGATATGGAAGAGATTATCCAAAATACAAAAGAAGGTGGAGCAGAAATTGTAAAATATCTTGGAACTTCAGCTTATTATGCACCAGGACGTGCAATATCAGTAATGGTGCAAGCGATTTTAGATGACTCAAGAATAGTTGTTCCATCATCTGCTATGCTTTGTGGTGAGTATGGATACAACAATGTCACTGTTGGTGTTCCTGTTGTTTTAGGTGCTATGGGAATTGAACAAATTGTAGAGATTGAATTAAATGATGAACTCAAAGCAAAATTTGATACAAGTGTAAATTCTATTAAAGAGGGGATTAAAATCCTTGAGGATAATGGTTTTTTTGATAACTAAGAATTATTCTTAAACTCACTAATCAACTAAATTGAGTGTTCTAAAATAAAAAAAGGCTAGTCAGTTTGACTAGCCTTTTTTATATCAGTGGGAAACACTTGTTCTAATTAAGAACAGTGTCCACCACCACAACAACCACTTTTTTTAGGTGCTGCAGATGCAGCAGCTTCTAAAGCTTCAGCATAATCTGGCTCAGTTGTAATTTCTGGAACAACTTGTTTATAACAAACTTTTCCATCTTCACCAATTACAAAAATAACTCTTGCAGTGATACCAGCTAATGGACCATCAGCTAAAAGAACTCCATAAGCGTTTGCGAAATCTTTGTTTCTGAAATCTGAACAAACTTTTAAATTTTCAATTCCAGCAGCTCCACACCATCTAGCAGCTGCAAATGGTAAATCCATAGATACAGTGATAACTTCTACACCTGAAAGGTTAGCAGCTTCTACATTGAATCTTCTTGTCTCTGCATCACAAACACCTGTGTCTAGTGATGGTACAGCGATAACTAATTGAACTTTACCAGTTCCACCGATTGTTTCGTTTTGAAGCATTGGGTTACAGTTTACAACTGTTACAACTGGAGCAGTGTCTCCAACTTTGATTTCATTTCCTGCTAAATTACATACTATGTCGTTTTTAAATGTTACTGTTGCCATGTTTAAATTCCTTTTTGTTTTTATATTTTAAGTGAAAGAAGTTTAATTAAATAAGATAAAGTTAGTCTTAATTGAAATTTTTAACACCTAGAATTGATTTTTAGCACTTAGGAAGTAAAAACTTGATATTATCGCATCTTATAGAAAATTATTATCAGTTCTTTATCGATTCCAGACAAGTACTGTTATCGTAAATGAAAATGGATAAAATTTTTATGTACAATAAAATAACTAATATTTAAAGGAAAATAATGAGTCAATTACCAAACTGTCCAAAATGTGGAAGTGAATATACCTATGAAGATGGAAACCTATATATCTGTCCTGAGTGTGCAAATGAATGGTCACAAGATTCATCTTTAGAAAGTAATGAGAGTAATGATTTGGTTGTTAAAGATGCAAATGGAACTCTTTTACAAGATGGAGATGATGTAACAGTTATCAAAGATTTAAAAGTGAAAGGAAGTTCTTCAGGTATTAAGGTTGGTACTAAAATTAAAGGTATCAGACTTGTAGAAGGTAACGATGGTCATAATATTGACTGTAAAGTTCCTGGTGTTGGAGCTATTAAATTAAAACAAGAGTTTGTAAAAAAATCTTAACTTACCTTAAATAAGAAGTTTCATTTCTAAACTTCTTATTCCGTACAAATAAAACTTGATAAATAACTTGTAAATCGTACTTTTAGGTTGTTTCTTAAAGAAAGTATAAGAGCTTTTTAGATAGAATCCCAAACTTTTACCAAAATTAAATGGTAATTGAATTCAAATATACCAATCAAGGAGGTCATTATGGCTTTAGATCAGGACGTAAAACAAGCAATTATTGTTACACACAGAAGAGATGAAAAAGATACAGGTTCAGCGGAAGTACAAATCGCTATTTTAACAAAACAAATCAGTGTATTAACTGACCACTTAAAAATCAACAAAAAAGACCACTCTTCAAGACTTGGGCTTTTAAAAATGGTTGGAAAAAGAAAAAGACTTCTTACATATTTAAGAAGAACTAATTATGCAACATTTACAAAATTAGTACAAGATTTAGGAATCAGAGCTAAATAATTTTAGTTTCTCTAAATTTTAAAAGCCCAAGTGTTTTTCACTTGGGCTTTTTTTATTTACAAAAAATTACACTAAAGAAATACTAAACTATCAAATATTTTTGCATAATATCTTTTGAAGCTAATTTTTCCCCTTGGACTATAAACTCTCCAAAATTGACATCATATACTTTCCCAGCTTCTGTTTTTCCATAACTCACTATAAAATCAGCAGCCATTTTTTTATCAGCTTCACTCGCATTTTTTTCAAAAAGGACAAGTGGTCCAGTTGCATCTACGATTCGAGCTTTGAGGTATTTTTTACTATTTGTTGCTTCTAATTTTAAATTGTCTTCTTGATTTCGTCCAATAATAAGCTTTGCACCATCTGGAAGTCTTAATTGTCTTCCAACTTTGAGTGTATCTATATCTTCAATCTCTAAAGTATCATTGGCTACAAAATCTTTAAGACGATTACTAAATTGAACATCAGTCAATAAACATCCCCCAGCTGGTGGTTCAAAGTCTTCTAAACCAATCTCTTTAGCAATTCCTAATTGAACAGCTCTACTTCTTCCCCAAATGTCAAGAAGTTTTTCCCTATCTATCCAACCTTCCCTCTCAGGCTTTGAGATAGGAAGTAGCTTAGCACTAAGTGGTCTTACAACTAAATCATCATGAAGACTCAGTTTTTGAACAATTCCAAGTGCATCTTTGTTTTGGCTCATTGGTCTTTGACCTAAAACTTCC
Organism: Arcobacteraceae bacterium; assembly: GCA_028687375.1. Lineage (GTDB taxonomy): Bacteria > Campylobacterota > Campylobacteria > Campylobacterales > Arcobacteraceae > CAIJNA01. Next base: position 4,823 of record JAQUAG010000034.1, read on the forward strand.
CCACTTATCATAAAAGATGCTTCATATTTTTCTAGAAGTTTAGCTGTATGTCTAAACATAAATCCATGACAATCAATACAAGGATTGAAGTTTTTCCCATAACCATATTGTGGTTCAAATAAAACTTCATCCAAATACTTCTCTTTTAAATCCAACACTTCCAATTTTGCCCCAATAAAGTCACACATCTTTTGCATATAAGTGAGTCTATCATTTAATGAACCAAATCCAGTATTTACATGTATTGCTACAACTTCTATCCCTTGATCGATAACTATTTTCATAGAAAGAATCGAGTCAAGTCCTCCACTAAATAATGCTAATGCTCTCAAAATAACTCCAATGGGTTTAAATATCTATTATTTTTTGTAGCTTGAAATACCAATGTATCTTCAACTCTACCAACTACATACCCTTGAGGTATAACTTTTCCTACACTTAAAGTTGGTGCAATTTGACTCAGTTGCGAATATATCGTATGAATATCTCCACTATGTTTTAAAATAACTACATTCCCAAGCGATCCTGCATCATTTTTCGCATATACAACTTGCCCTTTGAGTGCACTATATACTTTTTCATTTTTTGTATTTGATTTTAACGATACTGATTCATTAAAAAGTTCGATTTTATAAACAGGGTCAACATAAGAACCAAACTTTTTAATAACAGTATATGATGTTAAAGGTTGTTGCATTTTAACATCTTTAAAATCAGATAATTTGATACCTTGATTTGTATTTCCCATATTTCTTACTTTTAAATCAGAGTCATTTTCCAAAATCTCTCTTGAGAGAACTTTTATATCTTTTGATTTATTCTCATTATCATCTGTAGCAACAGTTGTTGTACCATCTGATTGAGCTTTTTTAGCTCGTCTCTCTTCCTCTTTTGCTTTTCTTTCAGCTGCTCTTTTAGCCTGTAGTTCTGCTCTTTTTATCTTTTCTAATTCTGTTTCTTTTACGATATTGAGTTGACTCAGAAGAGAATTAAGCTGATTTTGCTTTTTGACAATCGCTTTGAGTTCTTTTTGATAATCACTATGCTTCGATTTTAAACTCTCAATTGAAGCTTCTTGTGCTTTTTTAAGGTCAATAAATTTTTTCTCTTCAGCTTTTCCATCACTGATAAATCTTTCCAATTCTAATCTTTTCGCATCATTATCATTCTTTTGATTTGTTACTTGAAAATACTCTATATTAGACTTCATAATATTATCTTTTGAATTTTCAAAAATAAGTTTAAACTTCTCTTTTTCAATAATCTCTTTAATCGTTTTTTTATCTAATAATTCTCGACCAATTGTTGTTGTATATTTATCAACAACTGATTTTACAATCTTCTCTTCTACAGAAGTTTTATATTGTTCAATTGATTTTGATTTTTGATTGAGTATCTCTATATCTTGTTTTGCTTGTTCAAGTTTTATCTTATTTGTTGCAATATTTGCCGATATCTTTTTTAAATTTCCATCAATAGTATTGTATTTATCTTCCTCAGCAGAGAGTGCATTTGCTAAAACTTTTATCTTTTCATTTGTTTTAGTTTGTTCCTCTTTTTTAGCATCAAGTATATTTTTATTGTATTTAATCTTCTGATCTATTTTTTTAATATCTGCACCAAAAAGTGATATTGCAATAAAAAATAATGTAACAAATAGTTTCATTCTTTATTTAAACCTATTTTTAATTAATACACCAAAAACGGTGATAAATGATATAAATAATGATAATAAGACTACAGATGATGCTTCAAAAATTGTGTATTCTATTTTATTTTGAGTGATAATTTTTGCTATTTCTGGTGAAAATATCACATCAACATTTTGGTCTATATAATAAACAGCAAAAAGTACTAAAACTCCTGCAAATATTCCACTAAAGAGTGCAAGTTTTATGATTGGTTTTGCTCCATACAGTAAAGATCCCCCATGAAGATTTATAATTTGTAATCTTTCATAATGTTCATAAAACCAAATATTTATTTGGTTTGCAATTATAAAAAGGGTAAAAATTACCATAAATACAAACATCGTCATCGAAACCGTTTTAATAAATAAAAATAAAGAATAAACATTATCGTGGTCTTTTGAAAAAGTTTCAACTGATTTCATACCAGATACCGTTAAAAGTTCTTTTTTAATTCTTTCTAGTTTTGATGATGTTGGAAATTCGTTTAATGATAAGGTATAAAAATAAGGCAATTTAACTTGTAAAAGGGTAAATGAACCCTCTGTTACCTCGTTTTTGAGATCTTTTAGTATATTTTCTCTTGATAAAACTTTCATCTCTTTTAAATCAATTGATGTTAATCTTTTAATATCATCTTCTACTATTGGGGCTGCTGTTACTATTACTATTGAATAATCACTATTGATTGTCATCTCATATTTATCAATCATTTTAGAGATAGAAACATAGATACTAAATGAAAAAAGCATAATAATTAATGGTAAACTAAACGATAAAAATCTCTTAAGACTCATAAATATCTCCAGACAAAATATCAAATTTTCTAAAACTTAACCCAAAATTATCAGGTATCCTATGTGTTACAACGATTACTGTAATACCAAGTTGTTCATTTGCTTTTCTAAGCAAACTCCAAATTACTTCAGCAGAATAATCATCAAGATTTCCAGTTGGTTCATCTGCTAAAATAAGTTTAGGGTTATGTGCTAATGCCCTTGCCACTGCTGCTCTTTGTTGCTCTCCACCACTTAACTCATAAGGATAAGATTCCCCTTTTGAACTTAGCTTTACATGCTTTAGTAACTTCTTTGCTTGAGCAAGTGAAAGTTTATCGTTGTAACCATTTAATTTGAGTGGCAACATAATATTCTCTTCGACAGTATATTCTTTAATAAGTTTATAATCTTGAAAAATAATTCCTATAGTTTTTCTTAACTCTCTTAATTTTCCATTACTTGCTTTTAAAATATTTTGTTTATTCACAAGTAAAGTACCACTTTTTGGTTTGAGTCCACCATAAAAAGATTTTAGAAGTGTTGATTTTCCACTTCCACTTGAACCTGTAATAAACACAAAATCACCTTGTTTTATATGAAATTTTCCATTATGAATAATGTCTTTTTTCCCATCATATGTTAAACAAATATCGCTTGCTAAAATCATTGTAATTCACCATTTTTAACTATTTTTTCTATTAATTTATGTGCTTTGTGATTTGCACTTGTTGGAACTGGAGTCGATACAAAATAACTTACTTTTTCATTTTCAACCATTAAATAAACACAAAAAGGTTTATTGAAACTTCCCATACTTATATGAATAAGTCCACTTTTTGGCGCTATTTCAAATGAATAAGTAAAGTGAACCATAAAGTCATCTTCAACAATAGGTTTTTTTGGTAACAGTGCTTGGAGTTCATTAAACAATAGTTTATTTTCAATATTAAATGAAAAATCTTTATCCAAAGTGATAGCTGGTGATTGTTTGTCTGCATAAATAGTCAAATCCCAAATATCTTTCCCCATCCTTTTCCATCTGTCTTCATACTTGCTACTTACTTCAAGGTTTTGATTTTTTAAGATTGTACTTTTTTCACTATAACCTTCATAAAGTTCTTTTGAATATTCATAGTAAAGTGGGCTATCAGTTCGTAATTCTAAACTTCCATCAATTTTCAGTACCCGTAAAGATTCATCTATAAATTCTTTACTCATAACTCTTCTATGTGGTTTTTTATCCCAAGGCACTGGAAAGTGGACAAAAATTTGACTTATTGAGTTTGAAGCCATAAACTCTAAAAATAATCTTGCATCATAATTTACAACAAAAATATTTTCAATATTATCGATTCTTACTTGTTTTAAAACTTGTTCTATTGAAGGAGTATGTATCTCCAATCCTATATATATTTTGTCCTTATTTGCTTTTGCTTGATAAAGTAAATGTCTTCCACTTCCAAATCCAACCTCAACACAAATATCTTTAGTTGTAGAAAAATCATTCACAAAATAACTAATATCTTTAAGATACTCTTTTTGTGGCTCAAGTCTTGTACTGTGGATTGCAATATTTGAAGAGATTACTTCACAACCACTAAGAGCAACATAAGCATGAAGTGCTTTTTTAGCCAAAAGAATTGGAGCAACTTTTGTTGTAACATCAAGTTTTATAAGATGATTACCATTTTTTTCTAGTTTTGTAAGGAGAAATGTTTTATCTTCTATCCTTACACAAATTTTATCTTCTTTAGAAGAATGTGCTATAAAATCAAAAAAAACTCCATCCTTAAAAGATGGAGTTTCTATAGCATTATGCTTTTTTGTTATGATATGGGGCATATAATATTTAACCTATTGTACTGGTGTTTGATTTGGTTTTGGTTCTGGTTTTTCATCTAGTTTTGGCATAGAGAGTGCTGCTTTTTTAGTTTTTTTAGAAACCAATCCAAATTGATCCACTGCTTCAATTTCGTAAGAATACTCAGTTCCCCTTACAATATCTGTATCTTCAAATCTTAAAGCTTGAACATTTTTAAACATCTTCTCACTTGATTGGAAAAAACTCTCTTTGATAGTTTTATAAACATTATAACTTACCGCTCTATCATCACCTTTTAGCCAATTAAGTATTACCCCATTTGGTGTAATTTGTGCTAAAGTCACTGTTGGTTGTAAAGGAGATGCCAAAGTTTTTCCCATCACTGGTGCTATTAATTTTATATCTGTTTCAAGATTATCTTTATCAACTGTTGTGATTTTATAAAAATTTGTTTTGTCATTCTCTTCTATATTATGTTCAAATGTATTATCATCTTTCCCTGTTGTGAAAATTTTACTAAATCCTCTATCAGCTTCACTACTTGCATAGATATTGTAAGCTACTTTATCATTTTGTGAGCTTCCTTTCCATGTCAAAATAATCTTTTTCGGTTTATCTTTTGTTGCTTCTAATCCTACAGGTGCAATTGGAAGAGCCTTTGTTGTTGCTGTTACTATTTCACTTGGTTTTGATTCGATTCCATCAAAACTAATCGCTTTTAATCTATAGTTATAGACTTGTGCATCTTTAAGATTTGTATCTATAAACTCAGCGTTAAGTCTATGTTTTATAGGTGCTACTTTTTTCCATTCAGACTCTGTTGGTGTAGATTTTTCTAAGATATATTCCTTAATCGATAAAAGTTCATGTGGTCTCCACTCTATTCTTACTTTTCGTGGAAGGTTACTTGTTGCATTGATAAGCGATACAGAATCAAAAACTGGATATGTTCGTACTGCTCTTGCATCACTTGGATTTGATTCAAATCCATTTTCACCAATTACAGAGATACAATACGCATACTGTGTATTTGGAGCTAATTCAGTATCGATGAAATGTTTTGTATATTTATCATTTACAGTCCCAACTCTTGTATATTTTGCACCCTCTTTTTCAAGCTCTTTTCGATAGATATAATATCCACTAATATTCTCTTTGTCAGTTCCCATCCACTCTAAACTTACAGATTTTATATCTGGTAGTGTTTTTATAGTTTGAACATCTAAAACTGGTAAGTTGTCATCTATTTTTGGCTCGTTACTTGGTGTTTGAAGGTTTTTCCCAGTTTCACAACCAGTTGCTAACATCAGTAAAGCAGCTAGTGATATACTCTTTATTAATCTTTTCATTCATTATTCCTTTATCAAAGTTTTGGTTTAGTAGGTTTTGCATATCTTGTGGTAACGGTGCAACAAATTCAAAATTTTCATTTGTTATTGGGTGTCTCAAATAAAGACTAAATGCATGCAAAAAAATTCTATTAATAGTACTGTCTTTGCCCTTAAAACCGTATAAATCATCTCCTAGTATTCGTCTGTTTAAGGATTCTAAATGAACTCTAATTTGATGTGTACGACCTGTAAAAAGTTTGGCACAAATTAGCTCATATTTATGGCTATTATCTTGAATATTTTTATTTTCAATCAATTTTTTAAACGCTGTTTTTGCATATCTTCCATCTTTTGTTACAGCCATTTTAAGTCTTTGATTTGGATTTCTCCCTATTGGTTTTTCTACAACAATATCATTTTTCAAAGGGATATCGATGCAAGCTATATAGTATCTTCCCATACTTTTATCTTCAAGTTGAGCTGAGAGATTGGTATGCGCTTCATTTGTTTTAGCAACAACCAAAAGTCCACTTGTCCCTTTATCAAGTCTGTGGACAATCCCATGTCGCTCCTCTCCACTTAATGTTGAAAGAGAAATCTTTTTGAGTTTCAACCAATCAACCAATGTTGGCTCTTTAACACTTGGTGCATCATGGATAACCAATCCAACTGGTTTATCCACAATTAAAATATATTCATCTTCATAAATTATTTTTATATCGTACTGTAAAATTTCCTCTTCACTAAAATTACTTTGGCTCTCAATTGCCTCTTTAAATTCAACAGTTATCTCTTGTCCAATTTTCAGTTTTTGTCCACTTTTTAGGACCACTTTATTATCTATTTTTACGCAATTATTTTTGATAAGTGCTTCAATTTGATTTCTTGGTTGTTCTATAATTTGAGATAAAAATTTATCTACTCTATCTTGTGTATTTGCTATGTATGTTTGAGTCATTTTGATGTTCTTTCAGTCTATTTAAGGTATTGTTTCGTCATGAATTTACTTGACAAACGAATAATATCACATTTTAATTATGAACTTATCTTGTTCATATTTCCACTTATTATTTTATCCCATACCCTTGTTGGTGAGATAAGTGATATGTTAGCACAAAAACAACTCATTTATTATTTTATCGCTTTTATGCTCTTTGTAGTAGTACTTCTTTTACCTATACGAGATGTTATCGATATTATCCCATTCTTTTACTGGATTGGAGTGCTTTTACTCTTTGCTGTTTTAGTTGTTGGAACTTCAAAACTAGGTGCTAGCAGATGGCTTTTTATACCGATTATCAATCAAACTGTTCAGCCATCCGAGCTTATAAAGCCATTCTTTTTACTCCAAATGGCTTTCTTAATTCATAAAAAACCACCTCCAAAAAATGGATATGGATGGGGAGATTTTTCTTACTTCTCAATATTTATCCTTCTACCATTTTTCCTAATAGCTGCAGAACCTGATTTAGGAACTGCTTTAGTTATGCTTCTTGTAGGATATGGAATATTATTTATTGTTGGTATTGAAAAGAAAATTATTCTTTGGATTTTAGGGGTTGCTGTTGTTGTTTCTCCCCTTTTATATACCTACGGGATAAAAGACTATCAGAAAAAAAGAATAACAGACTTTTTAAGTGAAAAACCAAGTTACCATGTACAACAATCAATAATTGCTATTGGTTCAGGTGGGCTTATGGGGAAAATTGAAGATGAAGCTACCCAAGCGCAACTTAAATTTTTACCTATTGCTACGAGTGATTTTATCTTTGCTTATGTTGTTGAAAGATATGGATTTTTAGGAGCTTTTGGGCTTATTGCTATGTATTTACTCCTTATCTCCTATCTTCTTTTACTCAATTTTACATTTAAAAATGATTTTCTTGTGACTGTATTTGCTAGTGGAGTTGGGCTTCTCATCTTCTTTAATATGAGTGTGAATATCTTAATGGTAATAGGATTCGCCCCTGTTGTTGGGTTGCCCCTTCCGATGTTTAGTTATGGAGGAAGTAGTTTTATTAACTATATTGTCATCATTGCAATTTTAGAAAATTTACTTGCTTTTCGATTTAAAGTTGGTTATAGATATGAGAAAAATTTTTAATTTAGCTATTTGATATAATCGATTTATTGATAGCTTGAATTGGATTAAAATCTCCACCAGCTTGAGTAATAGCACCTATTTCACATCTATCTATATAGATATTACAAAGTCTTTTATTTAGTAGATTATCTTGTAGATAGAGATTTCTAAAAATTAAAATAGCATCATCAAGTTTCCCCTCTCTATATAATAAAACACCTCTTTCAAATTTTTCTATCTCATCTTGTACAAATTCATCTGGGGCACCTTTTTTGAAAACTTGATAGATATCAAATGCATCATTTGTACCATCAACTTTAATCTTATCAATTAAAAGCATTGTATATTGTTTTTTAAGATTTTCTTTTACACTTTGTGAAATAATAATATCAGAACCATAAAACTTACTAATTTGTTCCAATACAGATGTATGATTTACAGCTTTCCCCATAATGGTATAATCACTTCTAAGCTCTCCACCAACCTCTCCAACAAACACCTCTCCATAGTTTAATCCTATTCGAATTTCAACTTTAGGAAGCCCCTCCTTTTGATTTTCTACATTTATCTCTTTGAGTAATTCAAATTGTTCCAAAGCTGAAGTGAGTGCTTTATCTGCATGATCTTCAACATCATAAGGGGCATTCCAATAAGCCATAATCGCATCCCCCATAAATTTATCAACAGTTCCTTCACTTATCATAATACTTTTAGTCATAGCATCCATATATCTATTGATATATCTTGTGAGCATATCTGGATCATTGATTGTTTCTGTGATTTTTGTAAATCCCTTAATATCACTAAAGAAAATGGTCACAATTTTTCTTTTCGCAGATAAATCCCCTTTTCTATCTTTATTTTCAAGTAAATCCTCCATAACTGCTTTGGAAACTTTTGATGCAAATTTCCCTTTAATATCAACCATATCTGAGTTGTTTTTCATAAAGTGCACTATTACTGAAGATGTTAATGAAAGGAGAATAGTCTCTATGATGTAAGTAGTATTAAGGATAAATCCATTTTCAATAAACATTTTTTGTAAAATAAAATATGAAGCAATAGCGATAAACAAAGATATTGTACCGTTTACTAAAGCCGAATTAAAAAATATAGCTGCCAAAATAAGCATACTAATTACAATAGTAGCTCCATATTGAAAAAACTTTTCCCAATCTGGTTTTGTCAAATATTTACCAGATAAAATATTTTCAATAACCGTTGCTTGTAAATCAATCGAAGAGATATTTGTATTGAATGGAGTTGGTGTCACTTGAGATAGTCCAACAGCAGTACTTCCAATAAGAACTATTTTACTTGAAACATCACTAAGGAGAAAATTATTGAAATTTTTATTAAGTATATCAACTGCGGAGATATGCTTAAATCCAGTAGGAGAGTTAATATAATTTACAAACATACTTCCCGAAGTATCAACAGGAACTTTTATCTCTGCAAAACTTATTTGATTCATATTTTTTTCGTTGCCTATCTTAAGCTCTCTAGCTCCATAGATAGTTCTTACAAGCTCTAAAGAAAGTGATGGGAACAATTGATCTTTATACTCCATTACAAGTGGCATAGAAGTTATTCGTCCATTTTCATTTGTAATTGAATTTAAAAATCCACTTGAATAAGCACTATCTTGAATACCTTGTATATTTAAAAGTGTATTTGCTGCTTTATAAAATCCAATTTGATCATTTTTGAGAGTATTTTTAATAATAGCTGGAATATATGGTGTTTCGTGTTTTTCCCCTTCATATCTTTCATCCAAAAAATTGTATCCAAGGACAACAGGGGTATTTGAATTTTCTATCATTTTGGCAAAAGTTTCATCATAATTTTCTAGATTTCCATTATCTTTAGCACCAATTTGAGAAGGAGATGTTCTATCCTCTTCTGAAAAAATTATCCCATACCCAATACAAGAGGGAGATAAAGTATTTAAATTTTCAACAAGTTGCCCCATCTTATTTCGACTCCAAGGCCATTGACCAACTTCACTTAAACTTTTATCATCAATATCAATAATAACAATATTTGTCCCTATTTCATTATCATTTTTACTATTAAAAAAGATATCCACTATTTTGTCATTGATATAATCTAAATGATTTGGGTATTTATAATTAACCCCAATTACTACTGCACAAACAAATAAAACTAACGATATATATTTCAAGATAACTTTCACTAAAAACCCTCACTTTAAAATTAAAGCTTATTTTACATTAATAATGTTAAAATCGTTCAACTTACGACACTTAAAAGGGGCAAGATAACACTATGATAAAAAATCTATTCTACTTGATAGCTATAAATAGTCTTCTTTTTTCTGGAAATATTGGGGTTATTGAAAAGGGAGATGTTGATAAATTTGAGAATGCTATTGCTTTAGTTACAAGAGGTAATGATGTTATTTCTGTCACTGATATTGGCTTTAAAATTCAAGAAAGTGATGTTATAAAAACATTTAGAAAATCAACAGTTACAATAAGACTCAATGATGACACAATTATAAAAATAGGGCAAAAAACCACTTTAAATATTGAAAAATATCTTTATGATACTCAAAATAAAAGTGGAAATACTGCTAATTTAAAAATTGAAAATGGTACATTCCAAATCAAAACAGGTAGTATCGGTGATGACGCACCTAAAAATTTCAAAATCAAAACAAAATTTTCAACTATAGGACTTAGAGGATGAAAAAAGTATTTTTTATAGCAATATTAGCTCTTAATTTATTTGGAGCAGTGATAACTGGGAATCAAGAAAAAGCAAGTATTATAGGCGGTAGTATGGACGTAACTTCTGGTGGAGTTACTGTTACAGTAAAATCTGGAGAGCTTACCTCCTATAAAGATGGTCAAGCACCATCTATCTCAAGACCTGTAACAAGAGGTGATCTTAACGATGTTTATAGTGAATTAACACCTACTTCGGATGAAAATATAATTAATCTAAAATTAGCTCCAATTGATCCAAATGTTGCTCAAAAGATTAGACTTGAACTTGTCCAAAAAGGGATTTCAAGAGATAATATTACAATAAGACAGATGAATGATGGAGCTCAAATTTATGTCTCTTCTATCGATTTAAATGATATAAAGTTGATTTACGGTGGACATTACAAAGCTGGATTAGAGTATTTTAAATCACCTGCGAACAAAGGAAAAATTGCTACAATCAATATAAAAGAGGAAGATTTAAAAAAATATCACTCTGTTATATTTAGAAAATATGGTCGATAAGCTATTTTGAAAGCTATTTTATTCTATTCATATATTATTCATACAATTTAACTAAAATAGCTAAAAAAAG
>JAQUAG010000010.1:0-58439 GCA_028687375.1 Arcobacteraceae bacterium
CTGGTAAAAGGTCTGGATCTGGAAAATATCTATAATCAGCTGCATCCTCTTTCCCTCTCATACTTCTAGTTTCTCCAGTTGCTACATCAAAAAGTCTTGTCTCTTGAACAACCTCTTTTTCATACACACCATCTTCCCAAGCTTCAATTTGTCGATTTACTTCATATTTGATAGCTCGCTCAATAAATCTAAAAGAGTTCATATTTTTGATTTCACATCTTGTGTAAAGTTTTGTATCACCTTTTGGACGAATAGAAACATTGACATCACATCTAAAACTTCCCTCTTGCATATTTGCATCACTGATATCGATATATCGCACGATTGAGTGAAGTTTTTTTAGATACAAAACTGCCTCTTCAGCACTTCTCATATCTGGTTCACTTACAATTTCTAAAAGTGGCGTTCCAGCACGATTTAAATCAACTTTTGAGTAATCTTTTTCGTGTGTATTTTTCCCAGCATCATTTTCCAAGTGAGCTCTCGTAACCCCAATAGTTTTACTACTTCCATCTGGAAAATCTATTACTATTTCACCCATACCAACGATTGGTACTTCAAATTGAGAAATTTGATATCCTGTAGGTAAATCTGGGTAAAAATAGTTTTTTCTATTAAAAATTGATTTTTGATTTATTTCAGCGTTGATTGCTGTTCCTAGAGCGATTGCTTTATGAACTGCTTCTTTATTTAAAACAGGAAGTGCTCCTGGAAGACCCAAACAAATTGGACAAACATTTGTATTTGGTGTAGCTCCAAAACTTGTAGCACATCCACACCATAATTTCGTTTTTGTATTTAATTGAGCGTGAACTTCAAGCCCTATAATTGTTTCAAACATATTTTTATACCTTGTTTTCATAATTTGTAGGGATTATAGCTAAAGGTTACTAAGATTTTTATTACCAGATTTGTATATTAAAATGAACTTTAAAACTAACAGTTAATTAACAGACGATTGATATTATGCCCACCTTGCAAATTGCAAAATTTTATGTTTGGAGGTTAGGATATGTTTGATTATCCGATTTTTGAGATGCCTTTTATTGGGCAACGGATGCTCATGGCAATCAATGCGATTATCCACGTCTATGTATCACATGGTGGTGCTGTAGGTGGTTCTGTTGTATTGGCTGCTTTGGCTTGGTGGGCAAATAAGAAAAATGACATGGATGCATACAACTTGATATTTAAAGTTGTTATGGTGTTTTTTATTATTTCAACTTCTGTAGGTGCGTTGACTGGAATTGGTATGTGGATTCATGCAAACATTTTAAGTCCAAATGCTATTGGTGGACTTATTAGAGTTTTCTTTTGGAAATGGTTTATTGAATGGATTGTATTCAACTTTGAGGTTATTTTACTTCTCTTACTTTTTATGACTTGGAAGAAAAATCAAACCACAAAAGAGGGACGAAATAAAACAGTTAGAATTGGTGTTTATTATGCTATATCATCATGGCTTACAATGGTTATTATCACCGCAATTTTAGCATTTATGTTAACTCCAAATTTTGATGGGCAACCTTGGGTTGATCCTACTGTATATCCTGGAAATGTCAATTACAATAATGCTTTATTCAATCCAACTTGGTGGCCTTCATTAGCATTTAGAACATTTACTTCAATCGCATTTGCTGCTTCTTTAGCAATTATGTGGACTTGGATTATTGCTACGTTTTCAAAAGATGAAAAAGATAAATTAGCAAAAGAGAGAATTATCAAATTTTTAGCTGGAATTATGATGATTACTGTACCTATATCTGCTTTATTTGGATATTGGTATCTAACTGAAATTCCACAAGCTGCACTTTCAATGATACCAACTGCTGTTATGACAAGAGCATTTGAAGATAGATTTGACCTTATGTATCTTATGGCGATTGGTGTTGGTGGAGCTATTGTTCTTACTACAATCATTGCATATTTTTCACCAAAAAGAATGCCATACCTTGCGGCTAGTTTGATGGTTGCTGGATTTTTAATTTTTTGGGGATATGAAGAGAGGGTTAGAGAATTTATTAGAAAACCATTTTTGATTTATAACTATATGTATTCTAATGGTATTAGAACAACTGATGTTCCATATTTGAACAAAATTGGTATTTTAGAAAAAGCTGTTTTCTTAGATGAAAATAAAAAAGTACTCAAAGAGGACAAATCAAATCTTATAGATGTTGGAAAATCTGTTTTTCAAATCGAATGTAGAATTTGTCATACAGAAAATGGTATCAATGGACTTAAAGGTCTAACTGCTGGTTGGTCACATGATGCAATTAGAAATAGACTTAACAATCTTCCAGGTGGTGGAACTCCTTATATGCCTCCATTTGTTGGAACAGATGCAGAGAAAGATGCACTTAGTGCATATATTCACTCATTAAATGAAAAAGGAGTTATAAAATGATTTGGAAACTACCATTTGATATACCGTTAGTTACCCCTACACTAGGTCTTCCACTTGAATTCTTTAGTGTCCTTGGGATTATTGTTTTTGTTGTGCATATCAGTTTTATCTATATGCTTATTGGTGCTTCAACTGCTTCAGTTGTTTACAATATTATGGGTGTATTTAAAAAAGATTCAAATTATGATAAGTTTGCTTATCGTATGACAAATTACACAACTGTATCTGAAAATATGGGAGCTTTATGGGGTGTTGCACCACTTTTAGTTATCTCTGTACTTTTTACAGGATTTTTTTATACAGCAATTTTAAAAGTTAGTCCACATATTTTACATATTATTTATGGAAATATTATTGCGTTCTTACTTTCATATGCTTACAAATTTAGCTGGCATGCACTTGAAAACCATAAAGGTTTTCATATAGCTATCGGAATATCTGCTGTTTTAGCATTTTTCACATTGCCATTTGTTTTTATGTCAATGTCAAATCTTTATATGCAACCAGAACTTTTTGCAACTGTAAATAGCATTTGGGATATTATGTTTACTCCAGTTACTGGATTTAGACTTTTAAATTTCTTCCTTACTGCATTTATGGCAACTGGTGTTGTGATGATATTTATTGGGGCTAGATGGGTAAAAGCTGGAGATGTTGAGATTGGAAAAATTGCTATTAGCCAAGGGAAAAAATGGTTTTTATGGGCAACACCTTTAAATATTGTTGTTTTACCATTATTACCATTTGTTTTTACTACTAGAATTAGTGAAGCATTAATGCATACACCATTTATCTTTTTACCATTTGTTGCTTCACTTTTACTTATTATTGCATTTTTATATGTATTAAATAAATTCAACGAAGAGGTAGTTACTCCACAAACAGCTCTTAGAGCAATCGCACTTGTATTGTTATCAGTTTTCTTAATGGCAACAACAAGAGAAGGGGTGAGAGTTGTATCATTTGCTGAACCACTTGCACTTCAAGCAGAAGCTACTACAGAATTTATGACAGCATCACTTGCCGAATACAAAAAATACAAAGAGGAGATGGCAAATAAACCTGCTGTAGACTTAAATGATCCGCTTCAATTAGCTGAGGCTAAAGGTTGTTTATCTTGCCATAGTGTTGATATGAAACTTGTAGGACCTGCATATAAAGAGATTGCAAACAAAGAAGCTGATAAAGCAGTATTGATTCATACTATGCAAAATGGTAGTGTCAATAAATACGATGTTATCCCTATGCCTGCACAAGATGTATCAAATGAAGAGGCTGAGATTCTTGCGAACTGGATACTTAGTTTAAAAGAGGTTAAATGATAAAACTACTTAAAATTTTCTTTTTAGGTCTAGTTTTTCAAGGTGTGGCACTTGCCGCACCTTTATCAATTAATGGACTTCAAGGAACCCAAGAAAATAAAATAAATATTGTCGCTTTTGTGACAAGTTGGTGTCCACCGTGTAAAGAAACAACTCATTTTTTGATGACATTAGCAAAGCAAAACAAAGAGGTTGCTATTAGTTTGCTTTTTGTAGATGAAACCGTGCAAATGTCCTCAGATAATACAAATCTCACTATCAATACAATCTCACTTCAAGAAGCTAAAAAGTATGGAGTTGAGCGAAGTGTCCCATATATTTTGATATTTGATAAAAGTGGAAAAGCCATCAAAATATATCACACTTTTAATCCAACACTGATAACCAAATTGGTTAATAATCTTAAAAATGGTCTCTATGAAAATGGAACTTTACCACAAGAACAAAGGATAGACTTATGGCAAAAAGAGAGATTTTAGCACCATCGATGCTTGCTACACTTTTTGTGTATACGATTATACCTTGGGTAAATTTTGATGGGATACATTTTCTGATGTTTCATTTTGAACAACACCGTTTTGAATTTTTATTTATGGCATTTGAAACTTCAACACATCAACTTATTTATATTGTTTTAACCCTTTTTATTGGGCTTATTTTGACACTCAATTTTACACTTTCAAGATTTTTTTGTGGGTATTATTGCCCCTCTGCACTTGCAACTATTATCCATCTAAAATTTAAAAATCCTTTTGTGTTATTTGCTGTTATTTTTTCATTGGCTTTTTTGTTAGCTTTTTCTACAGTTGCTTATTTTTCACCTGCTTATGAGTTATTGATTCATTTTAAAGAATTTGGAATGGCGGCTATTTTTGTAGGAATTATTGCTACTCTTTTTACGAGTATTTTTTTACTTTTTAGAGGATGGTATTGTTCAATATTGTGTCCATATTATTTTATAAGTGCTATTTTGCCACAAGAGGAGAAACAAACGTTTGAATTTAAAGATAAAGAGAGTTGTATTGAGTGCAATAAATGTGTCAAAATTTGCCCTGTTGATGATCTTGATATTAAAAATGGATTCGATGAAAGATGTGTTCAATGTGGACTTTGTGAAATAGCCTGTGAAGATGTTATGATGAAACATTCCAATAAACACTCATTAATTAGTAAAAGAGAGAAAGATAAATCACCTCTAAATAATTTTTCTAAAAATGGCTTAGTTATTGGTATTATCGTTTTTGTAATAATGATTGGAATCGTTTATTTTTTATTAGATAATTCATTATTGGATTATTGTTATTTTGAAAATAAGGTTTTATATCGATGATAAAAATACTTTTTCTAGAAGATGATATTTTATACGCAGAATCAATTTGTGAATATTTAGATGATTTTGGTCATGAAGTTGAAATTGTCACAAATGGGATACAATTTTTAGAAAAAACTTATCATTATGTTTATGATTTGTATATTTTAGATTTAAATGTTCCAGTGATGGATGGTTTTGAAGTGATGAAAAATTTAAAATCATATAATAACACTATACCAACGATGGTTTTAACTTCTGTTCCAAATAGTTCTTTACAATCTTTTCAAGGAGGTTGCGATAGTTTTATCAATAAAAATAGTGATATTGAGGAGATTGTCTTACGATTAGAGTCATTAATACGCAGACAATACAACATCCATATAAACACTCTTGCTCTAGGAAAAGGATATGCCTATAATATTATTAAAAAAGAGTTGTTATTTCAAAATAATCAAATTGAAGTACCACCAATTACTAAACGACTATTTGAATGTTTACTACAATTTAGAACAAACTATGTATCTTCAGAGTATATAGAAAAATATGTTTACCCTCCATCCTCTCGATCAAAAAACAATGTCATTAGATACCATATTTATGAGATTAGAAAAATTTTAGGTGATAAATTTATACAATCTAAAAAGAATCTAGGCTATAAATTAGATTTAAAAGAAATACTAAATTATGTAGAAAACTAACACTAAATTAACACAGATATTTTATACTTTCTTACTCCTAAAATAAAATAAACACAAAGTTACGAAAATATTATAAACTTTTTACCACTTGAATACCAACTAAAGTGGTTTTTGTGTCTATTTTACATCATGAACATCGGTATTTTATTATTAAGTAATATGAATGTAACTTTTATGTAAACTTTCGTCATGTTTTTAAAAAATTTTATACAACCAATAGATGATACTGTAGATAAAAATGCAATTTTGCAACAAGTTGTTGATAAGATGTATCAAAATAAACTACATCATATAATTATTATTGAAAATAATAAACCAATTGGAATTATCACAGAGAGAGATATTGTTCACTGTTTTGCAAATCATGTGGACTTCAGCTTGCTAGCAATCGAATATGCTATGAAAGATATTATAAAACTCCATAGTACAAGAATGATTGAATATGCACTTAGTATGATGATAAATAATAACATTCGTAAGATTGTTGTTGTGGACTCAAAAAATAATTATTTAGGGTGTATAGAACAAGAAGACTTAATCTATCGACTTGAAGAAGCACTTTATGATACTCACGAAAAAATATATCAATTAATCAATCAAAACAATAAAGCGGAAATAATCAATGAAAATTGTACATTAGAAGAGACTTTAGAGATGATGTCATCAAAGAGTTTAACCTCTTTACTTATCTCTGTAGATAATGAACCAATTGGAATTATTTCAGAAAGTGACGTTATACAGTTGGCTCAAAAAAATATTGCCCAAAATTCACTTGTAAAAGATTTTATGCATTCTCCTATTATTCAAATCAATGCACAAGAAAGTATTGATACAATGATACATGCGATGAAGCAAAATCATATTAGAAGAATAGTTGTTTATAGCTCCCAAGACAACTCTTATCATACTTTATCTTCAAAAGATTTAGCAAATAATGTAAAAGGGAATTACACAAAATTCTTAGAAGCAAAACTTTACGATACAAGAGATACTTTCAATGCCCTTTCTGAGTATGTAATAGAATTGATAGATATGAATGATGAACAGATAATATATTGGACTAACAGTATTACAAAAGCAAATTTTGAAGTCAACATAGATGATGAGATTACAAAAATAATACCTCAAAATATTTGGAGTAATCTTTTTAAAATACTCATAAATGAGAGAATAATTTATGAAACTGTACAAATTGATGAAAGATATTATCAAATAAAAGGTCATTATGGGACGATGAGTGGTGAGAATATTATTAAATTATTTTTAACTGATATAACAGATACTACACTACTTGTGAAGAAGCTTGAAAAAGAAAATAATTTAAAAGAAAAACTTCTTTTTGATCAAGCAAAAATGGTGCAAATGGGTGAGATGATAGCTAATATTGCTCATCAATGGAGACAACCACTTTCTGTTATCACAACTTCAGCTTCTGGAATACTCTTTAAGCAAGAGGTTGGAATATTAGAAGCTGAAGATATCACAAAATGGATGAACCAAGCTTTAGATAGTGCAAATTATCTCTCTGAAACAATAGATATTTTTAGAAATTTTTTGAAAGAGAAAAAAGAATACAAAGAGATTATTTTACAAGAACGGATAGAAAATACTTTTAAAATTCTAGAAGCATCTTTAAAAAATAATCAAATTGATTTAATAGATGATATTGACTATTTCAATCCTATCACACTAACAACCGTAGCTGGAGAACTTGAGCAAGTGATAATAAATATAGTAAATAATTCAAAAGATGTTCTCTTAGAACAACAACGAACTGATGGCTGGATTAAAGTTCATCTTACTACTCTTGATAACAGTGCATTACTTACTATTGAAGATAATGGTGGAGGGATAAGCGATGATGTAATGCCCCATATCTTTGATGAATACTTTACCACAAAAAATAGTGACAACGGTACAGGGCTTGGATTGTATATGAGTTATAGAATCATTACTGAAAGTTTACAAGGGCAAATATACGCAAAAAATTCAGAAAATGGCGCTAAGTTTTTTATTGAACTTCCACTTAACGCATAACCCTTTAAATAAGGCTTTTAGTTAACCTTAAGTCCCCCATTGTGCTAAAATCGTGCTACTTATGTGCCAACTGTAAAGATATGTAAAAGAATTACATATCTTTACACATCTTAAATTATATATATCCGTATATTCTCATCAATCACTTGGCTAAGTGTACTTTTGATAAGTTCATAAGTGCTTGTAGCACCCAAACTGCACCCAGCGCAGTTTCCAAGGTATGCGAGTCTTAGTTCAATATTTGGCTCATTTTTATACTCTAAAACCGTCAAATTTCCACCATCTTTGATAAGAATTGGTTTGATATATCTATCAAGGGCATCATCAACTAAAACCATTTGCTCATCAAATGATTTTGTTCTAAATTTTACATTTGGTTCGCAAGTGTCATTGACAGGTTTATCAACCCCACCCATTTGAGTAAGAGCTACAGGGTGACCATCAAGTGCAGCATTGAGCATACAATCAAACCCCTCTTTTACAGTTTCAAGATTTGTTCTATCTTTTAAAAGTAAAAGTGCAAGTCTAAAGTTTGCATTTTGATGATTTTTTGCAGTTGCTTTTCTAAAATGAAACAGTGCTTTTTCAATATCTTCTGGCAAACCAATAGCACTTTGATACATCAATGCCAAATTATAATGAGCAGAATCATTGTCAAGTTCTGCACCTTTAAAGAAGTACTCTTGAGCTTTTGAGATATCTTTAGAAACACCCTCACCTTTTAGATACATCAAACCTAAGTTTGTCATAGCTTGATCATCATTTTTTAAAGCCAACTCTTCCCAAATTTCTAATGCTGTCGCATAGTCTTTTCCTCTATATGCTTTTAAAGCTGCAAAATTAGTTTTATTATTTGTACTCATATTATTTCTCACATCCACATTTACAAGATGTTGTTCCACTATCTAGTAAATCTTTGTAATTTGTTTTATCCAATTTAATGAAATCGTCATTTGAAAGTTTAAAAAATATCTCATCAATTGTATTAGATTTGTCTGTTGCCTTATACACTTCAATATTATTTTCCATACAACTACTATAAACACCTTCACCCATATGGTAAAAAATTGTGCTTGTTACACCATATTGTGTAAGGAAACTAGCTATTGCTAAGCCATTTCCTTTTTCTTCATTTTCTATAACTGTAAAATTCCCTTCTGCTTCATCAAGAAGTGCAAAAAATGGAACATTTCCATAAAGATCAGAAATTGTTGTTGAAGTTTGTGTTGAAATAGGTATTGCTAACATTTTAAATCCTTTTTAAATGTCCCATAAAAGGTGCCTAAAAAAATCAATATTTTTTTAGGGAACCTTAAAAAGGGACCTCTTGTTCTTTGTCTTCTTTTTACGATATAGCAAAGCTACATCTAAAGAAGCAAACCCTAAAGTGAGAAACAAGTTTCTCTTTCTTCGCTAAAATGTCCCATTTAAAAAAGGACTTCTTATTACATTTACTATTCAATAACTATTCCGTACTGTCAAAATTTTGATTTTGGAACAATTATTGCATCTTTGTAACTATATTAATATTGGATGACAAAAATGGCAATGGTAAACAAAAAACAAATCAAAGATCTATTAAATGAATCAGCTTGTGCTTCAAATGATAAAAAAAAGTCAAGTTGCGACAAACCAAAACCAGGTGCAAGTAGTGGTGGATGTGCATTTGAAGGAGCTCAAATTGCCCTCTTTCCTTTTGCAGATGTTGTACATCTTGTCCATTCTCCAGCTACTTGTTTGGGAGCTTCTTGGGAAACAAGAGCGACTCCTAGTAGCTATCAAGGGGAAAACAATACCTATATGGGATATTGCACTGATGTTACAACGAATGATGTTATTTTTGGTGGAAATAAAAAACTTGAAGAATCTATCGAATATATCATTGCAAATAAAAATCCAAAAGGGATATTTGTCTATGAAACTTGTGTGACTGCTATGATTGGTGACGATATGGATGATATTGCACGAAGAATGCAAAAGAAACATAATATTCCAGTTGTTATCGTTCATTCTCCAGGATTTGTAGGAAGTAAAAATCTTGGAAGCAGGCTTGGTGGTGAAGCTATTTTATCTCAGCTTATAGGGACAAAAGAACCAGAATCAGTCCATCCATTTGGGATAAATCTCATTGGTGAATACAATGTAACAGGGGATATGTGGCAATACACACCTATTTTAGAAAGAATTGGAATCAAAGTAGTTTCAACACTTGCAGGTGATGGAAGATTAGAAAATATTCAAATGGCTCATAGAGCAAAACTCAATGTGATAGTTTGTGCAAAATCACTTATTACACTTGTAAGAAAGATGGAAGAACAATACAATATCCCTCATGTATCTGTTTCATTTTATGGGAAGAGAGACACAACAAAAGCGATTATGACTATAGTTGAGGCTTTTAAAGATAAAAAACTTATAGATAAAGCAAAAGAGATAATAAAAGAGGAGGAGGAGAAACTTGAAATTGCTCTTCTTCCATACAAAAAAATACTCGCAGGGAAAAAAGCTATTTTAAATACAGGTGGTAATAAATCGTGGTCAATAGCTTCAGCATTACAAGATATTGGAATTGAAGTGGTTGCTACAAGTGTACGAAAAGCTACACTAGAAGATATTGAAATAGCAAAAACATACGTCAATATACTTATGAAAGAACCAGCTACCGAACAAGCAAAACTTATTGATGAACACAATGTTGATATTTTACTTGCAGGTGGAAGGAGTCTTTATACAGCTATCAAAAAAAGAATTGCCTTCGTCGATGTCAATCAAGAGAAACAAGTAAGTTATGGAGCTTATAATGGACTAATAAGTATGGCACAAGATGTATGTAACTCTGTTTTAAATCCTGTTTTTAAAGTAGTAGGTACAACTGCACCGTGGGAAGTAGAATAGCTTAAATTCCCACTTCTACCCTATTTCGCCCATTTTCTTTTGCTTTATACAAAGCTTTGTCTGTTTTTGTAATAATCTCCTCAACGGTATCGCCAAATTGAATACTACTTAGACCTATACTGATAGTTTTATGTCCAACTATATCAAATGAAAATTCCTCGATTTGCTTTCTAATTTTTTGCGCTAATTGCTCTGCGTGCTCAAGATTTGTATAGGGACAAAGGATTATAAATTCCTCTCCACCCCATCTAAAAAGAGTATCTGTTTTTCGTAAACAATTTTGTAAAAGAGAGGAAACTTTAAATAAAACATCATCTCCAACTTGATGTCCAAAAGTATCATTAACAATTTTAAAATGGTCAATATCAAGCATTAAAATAGATAAATCTTTAGGATATCTTGAGAGTTGATTGAGTTCATAAGTAAATATTTCATCAAATTTTCTACGATTATAAAGTCCTGTTAATTTATCTGTCACAGATATCTCTTCAATGTATTTTTTATCTGTAATATCAAACCTTACAGACTGATATCCCATTACAGTGCCAAATTCATCATAAATAGGTTCAATCGTACTATTTACCCAATAAAAATCACCATTTTTCTTTTTATTTTTAATCTCACCTTTCCAAACATGTCCAGATTTTATAGTACTCCACATATCTCTATAGATACTTGATGGCATATCTGGATGTCGTATTATCGAGTGAGAGTGACCTATAAGTTCATCTTTTGAATAGCCACATATCTCACAAAATGCATCACTTGCATAAACTATCACACCACCTAGAGTTGTGATGGAGACAAGAACATATTTATCAACTGTACTTACATAAGTATCAAGTCTATGTTTATGTTTTACCATCTTCATCATACTTAAAATATGCGTATTAAATCTCTCTTTATCTATTGGCTTTGATAAAAAATCATCAATTCCACTTTTTAAAAATTCCCCTTTGATTTTATTATGTAAAAAAGTGGTTTCATCAATCTCTTCAGTCCCCCCAAATATTAAGAATTCTCTTTTTAAAAAAGTTGTTTTAATATCTGTACATAATTCTATACCATCTTTATCTTTGAGCTGATAATCTATGTAGATAATTTTTATACTAGGTTCATTTAAAAGTATATTCATCGCTTCATTTGCAGAATCAACAAAAATAGGTGTAAAAAGTAAAGAGTGAAATACTTGTTTGAGATTGTTTATTGATTCAGTTGAATTACTATCTATACAAATCAGTACTTTTTTATTGGAAAAATATTCTAATCCTTGTAACAAATCAGAGAGATAACCTTTTCCTGCTATATTATTTCGTATTACATAGTCAATTATTGGATATTGTAAAAGCTCTTTGTGTACTTTTAAAGTTAGCGTCTCTACAGTTGGAATCACAGGTATATTTTTAGAAATAAGTAAATCGATAACTTTATTATCAAGAACATCTTTTGCTTCAAAATCAACAATAGCTGCAAAAAAAGTTGTATTTTCAATTACCTTTTTTACATTATCAGCATTAGTTGCTAAAATAAATTGAAATCTACCATCTTTTATTCGATCTTGTAAAAATTCGACAAGTTGGATATCTTTATCAGCAACAAGAATCTTTTTTGCAACTTTCCCCATTTTTCTCTCCAAATATTTGATTACAAAAATATTACAACAATAATATTAAAGAAAGCAAATATTAAATTATTGATTTTTGAAAATTTTCAATAATCAATGGAACATTTTTTGCAATATAAATAAAAAAATCAAGGAGTTATAAAATGTCAGTTTTAATCACAGATAGTTGTATCAATTGCGATGCATGTATAGAGGAATGTCCAGCAACAGCAATAGTAAGTGCAGATGAAGCACCAATCGATAGTGAGTACACTTATGTAAAACCTGAAAATTGTATCGAATGTGTTGATGCAAGTGTTCCAAAATGTGTTGATGTTTGCCCAACTGAGGGTTGTATCGTTTGGGATATGCCATATACTGCAGAATTTGATAGCTACTATGTAGAAGGTATGGAAGAAGGAAAATATGGAATAAGAGAACATAAGAAAAAAGGACTTTTAACTCCAGTAAATCAACCAAGACCATTTAGAGAAGATATAAGTATAGAAGATAGAGAAAAACATATAGCTGTAAGCTAAACAAACTTTTCACTTCCTACTTTAGAGGAATAAATCTTAAGATTTATTCTCTCTTCTCAATCTCTTTTTACTTTTCTTTTTATAATCTATTTTTCTAACGGTATCTCTATAAAAAACTTTGCACCACTTGGTACATTTTCAACGTATAACTTTCCATTTAAACTCTCAGTAATGATATGACGACTCATATAAAGCCCAAGCCCTGTTCCATGGCTTTTATCTTTTGTAGTAAAATTCTGCTCAAAAATTTTATCCATAAGATGAGAAGGGATACCACCACCATTATCTTCAATTGTAATGATTACTTTGTCTATTAATTTTCTTAATCCAACAGTCACATAAGGATCTTCAATTTTGTTTTCCAATAATATATCTTTAGCATTATTGATAATATTAATAATAACCTCTGACAACTCCCCAGATGCCATTCTAATCACAATAGGATCATTTTCCTCAATCTCTCTTTTCAACTTAATGGCATTATCAGATAAGGTAATATCAATAATATCCAACGATTGTTTTACGGTATTTTGTAAAATCACATCTTTAATCTCTTTATTTTCCATTAAATAATTTCTAAAAGTAGTGATAATATCTGAAAGCCTTTGTGTACTCTCATTTATTTTATTACATTTATCAATCAAGTCATCATCGCTTAAAATTCCAAACTCTTTTTGAATAATTATTCCTGAAGCACATGTTGATATTAAACTTAATGGTTGTCTCCATTGATGAGCTATATTACCTATCATCTCACCCATTGAAGCCATTTTTGATTGTTCAAAAAGAACTAACTCTTTTTGCATATTTTTTTCTACTTCTTCAGCAACTCTCTTTTCTAAATTTTCCGTAAATTTTCTTTCATTATCTATTAAAGTTTCTGCTTCATGTATATGATTATTTACCTTAGTTGCAATTTCTCCTAATTCATCATTGTAAACCACTTCAATATCTTTAAGTGTTGTTGTTTTTTGAGATAAATAATTAAAAAAACTATCTATTCCATTTGCTAAATTTTTCAAAGAATTTAAAATTGTATGGTGTAAAATATATCCAAAAACCAAAAATACCAACAAAGATATGACAGAAATAATAAAAAACGTCCCCATCATATTTGTCATATTTGCATCTATATCTTCAAGTCTTGTATTAAATCTTTCATTTGACTTAAAAATAAAAAAATCTAACTCCTCAAACATCTTTTCAGATATTGCATTAATTCCTATTAAATCATCAACTCCATCCTCAAACTTTAAAGAAAATTGGTTAGGTAAAATTTTTGCCATATCATAGTAACTTTTATATCTAATATTTAACTTTTCAAGTATCTCTAATAACTCTAAATTGTTAGTTGAATTCATTATTTTAGAAATATCTTCAAAATTCTTAGCAATCTTTTTATTCAAATCTTCTATCGTTTGAGGATTGATTGTTTCATGTTTTTCAAGGAGAGATTGAGTAAGTATAGTTTTATGTAAAGTGGCAATATTATCTTTTAAATTATAAGAGATATTTTTGATTTTAAGCTCTTTTTCTTGCATCACCATAAAACTATGTTTTAAATAATCAGTAAATACATATGTCATAAAAGACATAATGATTATTATAACCATAGCTAACAATGATAAAAAAGTAATTTTTGATTTTATTGTATTATTTTTTAAAAAAATAACACTCATTTATTTCCCCAATATTGGAACTTACTATTTTTTACCATTATGTTTTATTACCTATATTTTTTTAGCTTGAACTGTCATTTTACCAGAGAATTGTTTATTTTCTGTATCACTTACAATAAGTTTTGCTATTTTGTCTGTTACAAGTGCTATATTTTGAGTTTCACTAGCTATTGATGCATTTTGTTGCGTTTGTCTATCAAGGGTATTTATTGCATCATTAATTTGATTAATCCCACTTAATTGTTCTTTACTTGCTAATTCTACATCGTGAATAAGATTAATAGTTTGCTCAATATTAGCATTAAGTTCACTATACCCAACAATCATCTTATCAGCTATATTCTTTCCATTATTTGCTTTTTGTGTTGCATTACTTACCAAAGCTTTAATTTCATTTGCAGCATCTGCACTTCTATTTGCTAGGTTTCTTACCTCTTGAGCAACAACAGCAAACCCTTTTCCAGCTTCACCTGCCGTTGCTGCTTCTACTGCTGCATTTAAAGAAAGGATATTAGTTTGAAAAGATATTTGATCAATGATAGCTATTGCTTCATTGATAGCATTTACTTCATAATTTATCTCATCCATAGCTTTCGTTGTCTCATTTGCTAAATTTTGCCCATCATGTGCTGAATTTGTTACACTAGAAGCTAAACCAGCCATTTTGATAACATTTTGAGTATTATTTGAAATATTACTTGTAATGACTTCCAATGCTGCTGCTGTTTCTTCTAAAGCTGCTGCTGCTTGATTTGAATTTTTATTTAAGATATTTACATTTTTAAGTAAAATAGTTGAACTCTCATCAAGAGTAAGACCATTTGATTTATTTTCTACCAACATAGATGTAATTGCATTTTTTAGCTTATTAATATCTTTAATAAGTTTGTCTAGCACATCATTTGGCTCAACTTTTTCTATTTTAAGCTCTTCTGTATAATTATAGTTACAGTATTGTTCAAGAGTATGATTCATAGAAGTAAACGTATGTTTTAGATTTTTTAAGGCATCGTTGATTGTATTTTTTAGTTCAATCAAACTATGATTGTTCGTAGATGCATTTATAGTTTCCGAGAAATAACCATTAGATACTCTGCTCATTACATTTTTTGTATTATCTAAAAATATTCTATCCTCTTCTACACCTTTTTTAATTTTTTCCATATTTGCATTGACAACTTTAGCCATATGACCAATTTCATCTTGTGACGACTCATCTAATGATTTTGCAGTTGATACTTCTCGATTAAGATATGCAAAGAAGTTTAATAGCCCAGTTTGAAAAGATAAAATACCATTTGTAATATTTTTCATAATAATAAGTCCCAATACCAACGAAATAACTATTGCTAATAAACTAAATATAATACTTTTCATAATTGATGATTTTACTTCATTATCTGTGTAATGAATATTTGTTGAAATATCTAAAATTTTATTATTAAAAGTTGTCATAGATTGTTTAAGAAATTTATCAAGAGTATCATTAAAATCTTTTTCTATTGGTTTAATATCTTCATTTAAAACATCTAATCCAACAGTATAATCATCATTAAGCTCATCTTGTAATGATTCTAAAATCAAAAAATAACCTATTGATTTTTTTGTTAAAGTTGCAACATCTGCTTCTATTTTTTTATCACCTTTTGTTTGTTCACCTATTTGTACTAACAACTCTTTGATATGTTTTTTAGCTTCACTATAATCTTTATTTCCTGTAATTGATTTTTTCTCAATAATAAGGTCAAGTACAAGTGATTTAGCAACAGTTACTTCAAATTTTAAATCTGTGGTTAGATTATTAAGTTTGATAACTTTATTCTGTAAAATATCAGTATTTTTTGATATTTCATCTACATTATTCGAAATTGTTGCATTTGACATATACCCACTAAGTGCTAAAATAATATTAAATGCAACTCCAACTCCAATAAGTAAAATTAATTTCAATCTAATTGTTAATTTATCCATATTCTTCCCCTTTAAACTTATAAAACAAATTAAAAAACTTTTTCAAAAAGCTCTTTAGTTTATCTTAGAATATAAAAGAAAAGGGCTTTCACCCTTTTACAATTTATTTTTTAGAACAATACATTAAATGTTAAATATGTATTTTTTGATTCTTTCACTTGTGTTGCTGCAAATGGATTAGTTATATCCATTGGAGCACCTAACCAACTACCACTTCCTGTATAATCATAATTAATATCAACATATCCAAGTCTAATATTCGCATATTTATTTATTTTTTTAGCTACATAAACTTCTTTTGCATCACCTCTTGCAGCTAGTTTATTGATAGGATCATTTGGAGAGAATGTAAATGAAAACCAATTTTGACTCCCTTGATTGTACTCTGCACCAACTGACCAATCAGCCATAGAGTATTGAGTTCCTACCCAAATAGCATGCCCAGTTGCTTCTGATGTTGTACTTGATGAAGATAAAAGACCTTCAGTAGTTCCATACCCCATTGCACTTAAATCCACAGTATTACCATTTGGTTTTGCTGTACTATGTGCATAATGTGCAAAGAAATCAAATCCTGCTACATTTTGAACCTCAAACATTGCACCATACAATCCTAAATCACCAATATTTTTATCTAATGAAGCACCAGTTGTAGGATTTGCTAAACTAGGATTTGCCATTAAATCTTTAGCATTTACTGCATAGATTTGAATTAAATGATCAGCATTTAATAAACTACAAGTTTTATCTAAAAATATCCCTGATACTTTTGTATCTTTCATAGTAGTGCTGTTATATGTACTTCCATTATTTGGCGTACCATAAGCAAATCTAAGTGATGTTGTCCCTGGTAATGCTTTGTCTAAATTAGCTGTAAAAACAATTCCATCAGCAGCACCGTCAAATGCTAAAGCATCATAAGTTCCTTTTCTTGTAGTTCCCTCTTTGATTTGGTAACTTGGTCCGTCACTACTTGGTTGTCTTCCAATAGTTAAAAACATTGGATAATCACTTCCATTATTTAAAGCCCAGTCAAGATAAGCTCTCTCAACATAAAGTGCAGAACTATTATCTGGAGTTCTCCCTTGTTTTGCATCCATATTAGCCATAGTCATTTGGTCATAATTTGAATCTCCCCAGTTTTTATAAGAAGAGAGCCTTCCTGTAAATTTTAGGTTATCAGCAATATCTGATTTCATATTAAGATTTAATTTTGTTCTAAAAATTGGATCTTCATTTGCTGGAGATGTACCATTTGCATAAGTTGTACTCATATTATTCATCTCAACTCTCATCCCAAGTCCCAAAGAGATTCTATCAACGATTGTTCTTGTTTCAACAGTTTCAAGTCTCTCATCCATCTCATTTACCATTTTGCTATTTGCTTTACCTGTTTTTAAAGCTTTTATCTCATTTTCTAATGCCGTAATTCTATCTTCCGTTGAAACAGCAGAGAGATTAATAGCAAATAATGTGCTTACTAATGCTGTACTTAAAATTATTTTTTTATTCATATTTATTCCTTTTGATATTTTTATTGTTATTGTTATATTTACATACCAGCAGCAGCAGGTGCATCAGAATCAGCAGCATGTGCTACAAGATAAGCTTCAAGTGCTTTCTTTTCATCTGCACTTAATTTATCAATACCCAATTTTGCCATCTTACTTTCATTGTCAAACACTCTATTCCATTGAGAACCAGCTTTTTCAGATGCACTTATTTTATATTTATTTGCCAATGCTTTACCATCTGCACCAAAAAGAGAGATAACACCAAAACATAAAACTAATAGTCCTACATATATCTTTTTCATCTTTATCCTTAATTATGATTTTTAGAAGTTGTAAAAAGTACTTTATTACAAAAATATTACAACTTTTGGAAATAATACCATACTATAGATTTCATTTTACTAATTAAAGTGAAATATTTTGGTTACTTTTATATTACTTTGTAATCAAAATCATAAATTTAACTAATTAATTTACTAAAACTTAATCAATATTTATTTATATCAAATAGATATTTCATATTAGTAAAAATATTTTTTGATGGAACACTTTTTGAATAAGTCTATGTATATTAAAATACAAAGGATTTAAAATGAGTTGTGGTACAGGTTGCGGAACATCAAACGATACTGGCTTTGATCCAAATGATTCAAGAGCATTAGAGATACAAGAAAAAATAAATAATCATCCATGTTATAGCGAAGGGGCACACCAACACTATGCAAGGATACATGTTGCAGTTGCACCTGCTTGTAACATTCAGTGTAACTATTGTAATAGAAAGTATGACTGTTCAAATGAAAGTCGTCCAGGGGTTACAAGTGGAAGATTGACACCAGAAGAAGCGGTAAAAAAAGTGCTTTATGTTGGTGGAGAGATTCAACAACTTTCAGTTGTAGGGATTGCAGGACCAGGTGATGCTTTGGCAAATCCTAAAAAAACCTTTGAAACATTTAGATTACTTCAAGAGAAAGCACCAGACTTAAAACTATGTTTATCAACAAATGGACTTAGAATCGCTGATTATATAGATGAGATTGTGAAATACAATATCGACCATGTAACAGTGACAATTAACACAGTTGATGAAAGTGGAGAGATTGGAAGTCTAATTTACCCTTGGGTACATTGGAATTTCAAAAAAATAAGAGGAAAAGAGGGAGCTAAATTTTTACTTGAAAAACAACTTGAAGGGATTGCTCTTTTAGTTGAAAGAGGTATTTTAGTCAAAGCAAACTCTGTTCTTATCCCAAATGTAAATGACAAAGATTTACCAAATGTTGCAAAAAAATTAAAAGAGATGGGTGTATTTTTACACAACATTATGCCACTACTTTCTGCACCAGAATTTGGTACAAAATTTGGACTAGATGGAGTTCCAAGTGCAACTGACCAAGAGGTTATGGAAGCACAAGAAGCTTGTGGAATGGATATGAAACTTATGAAACATTGCCGACAATGTAGAGCTGATGCTGTTGGGCTTATTGGTGAAGATAGAGGTGATGAGTTTACAAAAGATAGTTTTATGGTACTTAGTTTTGAAGAATTAGAAAAAAGATACAATATAAAAGCACGTGCAGTTAAACATGAGATAATTGAAAACTGGAGGACTGCACTTGATGAAGCAAATAACAGAATTAAATTAGAAAAAGCTACAAAAGAGGAGCTTAGTTCAACTGGTATTACAAAACTTGTAGCTGTTACGACTGGTGGAGAAGGGATGATAAATATGCACTTTGGAAGCGCTAGTGAATTCCTAATCTACGAAGTGGGTGATAAAGCTATCAAATTTGTAATGCATAGAAAAATTGCAAGTTCATACTGCTCAGGTCCTGAAAATTGTAATGGAAACAATCCAATAGATGAGATAAAAAATACTCTCAAAGATTGTGATATTTTATTGACTGAAAAGATTGGAGATTGTCCAATGGATGAGCTTAAAAGTATTGGACTTATTTGCGATGAAAGTTATGCTTTACAGCCAATTGAAAAATCAGTTTACGAAGCTTACAAAAAATATTTTCTAGAAGAACAAAGTGAAATAGAGATTGGTTAATCTCTATTCACCGCAATTTGGTGATATATCACTATCTTTTGCATATCTTATACAAAATGCTTCAAGGTGATTTAAAAATCCTTTATCTCCCATATTTTTCTCTATTTTAAATTCATCAAATAGTAATTTTCCATCATTTTCAAATCGTTCTTTCCACTCATTAACTGTATGCATTTTTGTAAAAACAGCACCATTTACATTCACTATAGGAGCAATGAAAAATTTGAAATAAACCTGCCCTTTATCAGGATCGCCAAGTGGAGTAATTTCGCTAGCTATTAAATTAAAACAAAGACAACTAACAAGTAAAAGTTTTTTCATATTTTTTCCAATGCCAATGTTATGTCATTTACCAAATCTTCAACATCTTCAATCCCAACAGACAATCGAAGTGTCCCCTCTCTTAATCCAAAGCTTTCTTTTTGCTCTTGTGTATATTCACAATAAATTGTATGGTATGGAGCAATAATCAAACTTTTATTATCTTGAATATTCGTACTTCTTCTAATTAATTGTAGATGATTCATAAATGTATAAGCATCATCTTTTGTCTCTAAATCAAATGTCAAGACAGACCCCGCAAATAAAAAATATTCCTGCGCAAATTTTTTGTATTTATTTCCATCTAATGTTGGATAATTTACACTTTTTACTTTTTGATGATTTGATAAAAATGAAGCTAAATACTTTATATTTTCACTTGTTCTATCAGCTCTCAAAGCCAATGTTTCAAGTCCTAAAGAGAGCATATATGCACTTTGAGCACTCAAACAAGCTCCAATATTTCTAAATGTTTGTTTTTTTAATTTTGATATAAAGGCATTTTTCCCAAAAGAATTAGAGAATTTTTCAAGATTTGCATACTTTTCCCAATCAAAATTTCCATTATCAATAATCAATCCACCAATAGCTGTTCCACCACCAGAGATATATTTTGTAGCAGATAAAATATCTATATCAATCCCATATTTTTTTGAATCAAAAAGATAAAATGGTGTCATTGTAGAATCACTAATAAGGAGTAAATTATGCTCCTTTGCTATCTTACTTAGAAGTTTAATATCAGGGATAATCAGCTCAGGATTGCTTATAGTTTCAAAAAAAATAACCTTAGTTTTCTCATCAATTGCATTTAATATACTTTCTTCATCACAAATATCTACATATTTGACACCTACTCCAAAGTCAATAAGTGTATTTTGGAAAAAAGACAAAGTATGTCCAAATAATTTATTTGTAGTGATAATATTATCGCCAGTTTTAAGAAGTGCAAATAAAGTATTTGTAATAGCAGCCATTCCACTTGATGTTGCAACTACACCAATTGCTCCTGTTATAGATTTGACTTTCGATTCTAACTCTTCAATTGTTGGGTTTGAAGCACGACTATATGTATGTCCACTTTCTTTCCCTGTAAAAACATCTTCTAATGCTTCTGCACTTTCAAATTCAAATGCAGCATTTTGGTAAATTGGTGCTCTTAATGCTCCATAAACATCCTTTTTTGGATATTTTGAATGTAAAGCTTTTGTTGTATATTTCATAAAATTTCCTCTTTTTTTTATGTATTCTACAATACTCTAGTAAATTTGTCAAGATACTTGACATTAAAAAAAATTATTGCTACCATTTCGAAAAAATAAACATAAAGGGAACAAAATGGAAAGAAGAGATTTACTAAAACTAGGACTATTAAGTAGTGTTATGACCATCAGTAATGTTTATGGTTCAACTGAATCATCCAATCAAAATATTGATATAAATAAAATTGTAAATAAACAAAGAGTTATTATTATAGGTGGTGGATTTGCAGGACTTAGTGTTGCAAAAAATATTAAAATCAATTATAACAATGTGGAGGTATTTGTATTTGAATCAAAAAATATTTTTGCTTCGTGCCCTTATAGTAATCTTTGGTTTGGAGGAGTTGAAGGGGTTAAATATGAGGATTTATTGTTTTCACCGTTAGAACCAGCAAAAAGATATGACTATAGATTAATCAACGATAAAGTTATTTCAATTAATAGAAATAAAAAAACAATCACAACACTCAATAGTGAATTTGAATATTCACTTTTAGTTATTGCAACAGGGATAGAATACAACTATGCAACTTTTGGTTTAGATGAAAATAAAGCAAAAGAGTGTCAGAACTTATTTCCAGCAAGTTATAACGGTGGAAATGAACAGCTCACTTTAAAGAAAAAGATTGAAAATTTTAAAAAGGGAACTTTTCTAATAACTGTTCCAAAAGGAACATATAGATGTCCTCCTGCACCATACGAAAGAGCTTGTTTGATTGCAAATTATTTTAAAGCAAAAAAATTAAATGCAAAAGTTGTAGTTATAGACCCAAGGGAAAAACCAACAACAAAAGCAAAAGGTTTTCTAAAAGCTTTTAATGAACTTTATAAAGATTATATAGAATATCTACCAATGAGCAATATCACAAATATTGATACAGAAAATAAAATAGTTTATTATGATACGTTTGATAGTACAACAAAACAATTTATTCAAAAAAAGATTAACTTTGATGATGCAAATATTATCCCATCAAATATTGCTACAAAACTTTTAAAACAAAGTGGATTAGAGATAACAAAAGATGGTTGGGCAAAAGTAAAAAGTCCTAGTTTTGAAAGTTTAAATGATGAAAATATTTTTATTGTGGGGGATGCTTTAGGTGAATATCCATTTCCAAAAAGTGCACAAATGGCAAATTCATGTGGGATTATTTTAGGGGAACAAATAGCTAAAAAACTTGAGAAGAAAGATCCACAATATGGTACATCTTTACCAGGTAACGTGTGTTATTCAATGGTAAGTACAACAACAGCAATATCTGTTACCCATCAAGCTTATCTTGAAAATAAAGTAGTAAAAGTGAAAGCAGAACTTTTTGAAGAAGCTGATAATGCAACTGCAATAGCAACTAAAAATTGGTATGCTGGAATTACTAATAATATTTTTGAATAAAAGGTAATGTAATGACTTGTGGTATAAAAAAACCAAACACCCTACTTAGAATCTTTGTAGGGGTATTCATTATAGCAATTGGATTTTATTTTGAATCATATTTTGGAGCTTTAGGAACTATTCCTATTATCTTTGCAATAATAGGATTTTGTCCAATTTGTTATTTACAAGCAATCAAAAATAAAAATTAAATAACGTAATTTAAATGTTCTTGCATTGTATGTTCCATATTTTGCAAGTTTTTTAATTTTATATCAAATACCTCTTTAATTTTTAAAGTGGTACTTTCCCAAAAAAAAGCTAGCATAGAACTATTTGTTTTACAATCAAGTTTACACATCTCCCCTTCAAGTACTTCAATAATATCTAAAACCGTCGATTCTCTCCCTTTGTCTGTTAAAATATAACCACCTTTAGCACCTCTTATACTAGATAATAATCCACTTTTACGAAGTTCTAATAAAATTTGTTCCAAATAGTTTTGTGGTATATTTGCATTTGTAGCAATATTAGCAATTTGTAGTGGAGAACCTGTGTCATTTTGATAAAGATAATACATAGCTGCTAAACCATACATCCCTTTTGTAGAAATACCTGCCATTAATTAACTCCAATTGATATTTTTTATATTTATAATATAGTTTATCAAAGATTTTTATAGATAAAATTGAAGTAAAATAGAAGTTTTAAAAGATTTACTCGATTTTAAGATTTTTAAAAGAGATAAAAAATCAATCCTTGATAAGATGATTTTCTTATTCAAGAATTGATTTTATACAATCATTGTTAGCTTTTAAGCTTCCATTTTACAATTTGTTTTTTTAAGCTCATTCAATATATCAAAAATAGTCGATATATCATTTTCTATTTGATTTGAGTATTTACCAAGTGTAGTATTTGACTCATTTTGTGCATTTCTATCTAAATAATCTTGTATACTATGATGGTATCTATCATGTATTTTTTTCAGATTTTCCCAACTTGATGATTTGGTATATTTTACACCATCTCGTTCTTGTTGTGCTATCCATTTTCCTATTTTACATTCAGTTGGTTTTTCTACGCTCCAAGTTGTTTTTGAGTCTAATTTTGCAAAATGCTCATTTTTAAATATTACATGGTCAAAGAAAAGTTCATTTACTTTATAAACAAGTCCTATATCACAAATTTGATTTTTTGTATTTTGGTCAAATTTTGCATTTGACGATACTTCTGTAAGTTGTTCTGAAAGGGTTTTTACACCTTGTGCTAAATCTGATATTGCAGCTGCATTTGAAGCATTTTGTTGTGTTTGTTGATCAAGTTGGGCAATTGAATCATTGATTTGCACAATTCCAATCTCTTGTTCTTTTGAAGAATTTGTAACATTATCAACAATTTGTTTTGTTTGGTTAATAATAGCATTGAGTGATTGATACCCTGCAATCATATCGTGAGCTATGTTTTTCCCTTCATTTGCTTTTGTTGTAGCATTTTGAACTAATGTTTTAATATCTTTTGCAGCTTCAGCACTTCTTGAAGCTAGGTTTCTAACCTCTTGTGCAACAACTGCAAATCCTTTTCCAGCTTCTCCTGCAGTTGCTGCTTCAACCGCTGCATTTAAACTTAATATATTTGTTTGAAATGCTATTTGATCTATTATGCTTATCGCTTCATTGATAGCATTTACCTCTTTATCTATTTGAGTCATAGAATCAACTGTTTTCGTTGCTAAATTTTCACCATAATTTGCAGATGATGTAAGGTTATTAGCTATGTGAGACATTTTAGTAATATTCTCACTATTATTTTTGATACTACTTGTTATCTCTTCTAAAGCAGCAGCCGTTTCTTCTAAAGCGGCAGCTTGTTTATTTGAAGAAACAGATAATTCAGTTGAGGCATTTGATAAATGTACGATATCTTCACTCAGTTCATCACCACTTTTTTGTATCATTGCAAAAACTTCAGAAACATTATTTCCTATTGCTTTTGTCTGAATTACAACTGTTCCTATCTCACCACTTACATTATCAATTACAAGTTTATGTGCAAAGTTTGCTTTTCCAAATTCCATTAATGCTTGGTTAATAGTTTTGAGTTGCCCTTGAATTGTACTTATCATATTATTAAGAACATTTTTTAAATCATTAATATTCTGACTATTTGCATTTTGTTTTACAGAATAGATAAAAAACCCACTACCAACTCTTGATACAACCTCTTTTATTTCATCAATAACTTTTTGGTCTTCTATTAAACCTTTTTCAATAGAATCCATATAATGATTGAACAACATAGAAGCTTCACCAATCTCATCTTCTGAATGTATTGTTAACCTTGTTGTTATATCACTTGAATGTAAAAGTTTTTTAAATCCATCAGTCAAAGACTCCATAGGAGATATTACAGTTCTAACTATTGCAAAATATAACGTTAACAATACAATTGCTAATAAACAAGCTGTAATAAGGATAAAACTCCATAATAAAGATGTCACATTATCATTTGCTTTTTGTTTCATATTTGATATCTCATTTTCAATATCATCAACATAAACTCCTGTTCCAATTATCCAATCCCATTCTTTGAAATACGCTACATACGATATTTTATTTTGAGGTTTTTCAAAATTTGGTTTTGCCCATTGATAATCAACATAACCTTCGTTATTTGCTTTGATAACTTTAACCATCTCCATAAAAAGTTTTTTCCCATTTGGATCTTTAGAATCAGATAAATCTTTACCATCAAGTGCAGGTTTAATAGGATGCATTACCATTTTAGGTTCACTATTATTTATCCAAAAATAATTATCTTTTGTTTTACCAAATCTCATCTGTGCAACCGATTTCATAGCTTCTTTTTGCATCTCTTCTTCACTTGCTTCTGGAGTTTTTTTATAAAAGTATTCTATTGTTTTTATAACAACTTCTACATTTGATTTTAACTCATCTTTTCTAGCTCCATAAGCCTTTTCTTCAAATAATTCAATATCTTTTTCTGATGCTTTTTTAATATCATAAATACTAAGTGATACTAATATAGCAGACATAATAAATACAATAATCGCAACAGCAATCGATAGCTTCCATTTAATTGATATGTTGTTCATAACAACCCCTTACAAATTTTGTTTCATACTAACATTTTAACATAGCATAATGATAGCATTTTGTATTAGAAAATTATTACTATTTTTAAACCATTTATTTATTTTAAAAATAAACTAATGGAATAGTTTTTGCATCTTTATTTCAATAAGAGGTATTAGTATGGCAAAAATAAATGACACTACATTACGAGATGGCGAACAAGCACCTTATGTATCTTTTACATTGGATGAAAAACTCCAAATAGCAACTTTACTTTATGAGTCTGGTGCAGATGAACTTGAAGTTGGGATTCCAGCTATGGGAAAAAAAGAGCAGGAGGAGTTGAAAGAGATTTTAAGTCTTAATCTTCCCCTACAAATCATGAGTTGGAATCGTGCAACTATGAGTGACCTTGAAGCGTCACTTAATTGTGGGGTTAAAGCTGTTGATTTATCTATTCCTGTATCAAAACTTTTAATTGATTTAAAACTCAAAGGTGGAGTTGATGAGCTTTATAGAAACCTTGAAAATACAATCAAACTGGCAAAAAGAGAGGGTCTTTTTGTCTGTGTTGGTGCTGAAGATGCAAGCAGAAGTGATAATCTTTTTTTAGCCCAGATTATGCAGTTTGCTAAAGATTTGGGAGCAGATAGATTTCGATATTGTGATACTATTGGTATCTTAACACCAAATCAAACTTACCAAAATATTTCAAACCTTACAAACTTAAATCTTCTTCCTATTGAGATGCACACACACAATGACTTTGGAATGGGAACTGCCACATCAATTGCTGGAATTGAAGCTGGTGCATATAGTGTTAATACTACAGTTATTGGTCTTGGCGAGAGAGCTGGAAATGCTAGTTTTGAGCAAGTTTTGATGAGTTTAACCCATCAATTTAATGAAA
The DNA here is from genome assembly GCA_028687375.1 of Arcobacteraceae bacterium. Classification (GTDB taxonomy): domain Bacteria; phylum Campylobacterota; class Campylobacteria; order Campylobacterales; family Arcobacteraceae; genus CAIJNA01. The sequence continues at coordinate 26,997 of JAQUAG010000010.1, forward strand.
AAAGAACTATCAATTCAGATAAATTAAAAGAGCTTGTTCAAGTAGTGAGTGTTGCTTCAAATAAACCAATTGATAAAAATTCCCCAATTGTGGGAGAATATATCTTCTCCCACGAATCTGGGATTCATATGAATGGGATGCTCAAAAATGATAGTGCTTATGAAGCATTTAGTCCACTTGAAGTAGGACTTCATAGATATTTTCCAATTGGAAAGCATAGTGGAAGTTCAACTATTTTATATCACCTCAACGCCTTAGGAATTACCCCAGATAATGCAAAAATAGATGAGATTCTTCCAAAAATAAGAGCAATAGTAACATCAAGAAAAAAAGTGATGGAACCTTTAGAATTAAGGGAGCTTTATCTATGTTCGTAGGTTGGATAAGAAAAAATAGTTTAGAAAAAGATTTAGAAGATTTATCAGCAAAAGTTTTACTAGATAAATTGAGTATTTTAAAAGCTATGGAAGATGATGAATCTCTTTGTTATGGGATATATGATGGGACAAAATTATCAGGAATTTTAACTGCTATCAACCTTGAAAAAACCCTTTTGATAAATAATTTTGTCTATCTTTCAAATGTAAATAAAACGATAAGAGAAAGAATTATCTCTTTGTTTTTCAAAAATATCACGACAAATAAAACTATTTTATTTTTGGCAAAAACAGATGAGATTGATATTTTTAAATCATTTGATTTTTTAGAATTTGGAAAATTTTTAAAAGCCACATACAAAGGTGGAGCTGTATTTAACTTCACAAATGCAATGTCAAAATATATTTCAAATGAAAATTATCTCCCTATAATTAAACAAGTTGATTTTCTAGCATTCAACGAAGATAGAGTTGATTTTATAACCAAAAATGCAAAACAATCATCACTTTTACTCTCAACAAAGTTTGGGTATCAACACTCTTATGCTTTAGATAAAGCTATCATCAAAATTTCCCCTTGGATTATGGATATTGAAGCATTTGACGATGCTGAAAAACTTCTTCGAGGGGTGATTTACCACAGAGGTTTAAAAATTTTAATCACTTTTATCCCAGCAGATGTTCCAGATATAGTTGAGTTATACGAAAGCTACAATTTCAAATTTGAGAGTGGATATAAACTACTATACAAAAATGAAAAACCAAATATAAATATAGAGATGATTTATGGGTTTTGAGTTTAGATACAACAAGATTTTTTATTCACTAAGGCTTCACGATGGGTACCCCACAATTAAAAATTGTGACCCTTTCGTTGCAGAATCGTTCATAAAAAACCTTGTTGTATCTAAGAATACGGTGAAAGGAAACTCGTTTCCTTCTTTAGGATTTGCTACTTTAGGCTTGACTTGTTAAGCCGTAAAAAGTAGATAAAGAACAATAGGTCCCTTTTAAAATGGGACATTTTAAAAGGAGAATATAAAAAGATGGAAATAGATGAAAAAGAACTAAAAAAAGAGTACGCAGGATACAAAAGAAAAGTTACAGAGATAGCTGGTGAGATTCACGATATTGTTGAAGATAGTATCTGGACTGATTATGTGAAATTAGCAGGCTTAAGCGTTAAAATAGAAGAAGCTATGATACCTGTAAATGAAATGAAACAAAAATACGATTTCCTAAAATAAAACTAAACTAGGAGCTACTATGGAAGACTTAGGTACTAAAATAATTTGTCTTTGCGGTGAAAAAACTGTTAATGAAGCAATAGAGATATTTAAGCAAACAGATCTTCCATATAAAAAAGCAAAAAAACTTGTAACTGGATGCAATCGAGTATGTTGCCGAAGACCGCTTACAGCTTTATTTAATATGCTTGAATTTGGGCAAGTGGATTATGATGAGATAGATTTGATGATAGACCAAATGAACGAAAGGATGAGTAGCTAATGGAAAAGTTAGAAGAATTTTCAAGATGGATAAAATCAAACGGGCTAAATTCATTTATCCCTTGTGAGGTGGAAAAACTCAAAAATTTATCGGTACTAGATCTTAGTAAAAGGAAAATTAGAGAACTCCCCTCTTCTATAGAAGCTTTAGAAAATTTACAAGTTTTAAAGCTTTCAAGTAATAGATTAAAAACTTTGCCAGATTCAATAGGAAATCTGAAAAGTCTTAAAAATATTCAATGTGAAAACAATCTTTTAGAAGAGTTACCATCAACTATTGGCGATTTGAGTTCACTTTTGATACTCAATCTCAATGGAAATAGACTCAAAAAATTGCCAGATGAACTTTCAAATCTCAAAAAACTTACACGACTTACAGTCGCAGCTAATTTTTTACAGGAGCTTCCACAAAGTTTAGAGAAGCTTACAAAACTTTTATATCTTTCTCTTGATACAAATAATTTAGAGGAGTTACCTGAGATTTTTGCACCTATGCATTCACTCTATTATCTTGATTTATCATACAATAAACTCAAACACCTCCCAGAATCTTTAGGAATGATAAGTGAACTTGAAACTTTACTCTTAGAAGGAAATGATATACAAGATTTACCATCGCTTGAAGCCCATGATATGCTAATGAGACTCAATCTAAATGATAATAATCTAACAGAACTTGATTTTGATATAAGTTTAATGGAGGATTTACAAATTCTTACCCTTGATAATAATAACTTAGAATATCTTCCAAATACAATTTGTAAACTTAAAAAGCTCAATCATCTAAGTGCTTCAGCAAACAATCTTCAAGAATTACCTCCTTGTTTTGGAGAGTTAGAAAATCTTATAGAGCTTGATATTGAAGAGAATGAGATAAGTGAATTACCACTTAGTTTTTCAAATCTAAAAAATCTAAAAAAACTTTATCTCAATGATAATAATGATTTAGAAAGACCAGATTTACCATCACTTGAATTTTGTGATGTGGAATAAAAGAGTTAAAGAATCTCTTTAACTCTACCAACAGCTCCATTTGTAAGTCTTACTTTTATCCCATGAGGATGGTTTGCTGAATTTGTAAGGATATTTTGTACTACTCCTTGTGTTAATTTTCCACTTCTTTGATCCTCTTTTAAGACGATATTTACTTTTATCCCTGCTTTGATATTGCTACGATTTTTCCCATCCACTGTAAAGTTCCTAATATTTTATTTTTAGTATAGCAAAATTTGCAACTTTGTTATTGATTTGTAAATCATTTATTGTATTATTCCAAACTTTTAAAATATGGAGAATATATGCCAATAGACCTTGAGAAATTTTATGAAAAAAACAATCCAACACTTACCCAAGAGGATTTTTTAAAAAGCTTAGAAAAAGGGGATGCTGACTTTGTGGATGACCTTTACAAAAAATATATATACAGAACACAAGAACACTTTTTAAGTCCTCTACAAGCAGAACTCATCAAACTTCAAGAGCATCTTGAAAAACACAACGAAAAGATGATAGTCTTAGTTGAAGGGAGAGATGCAAGTGGAAAAGGGGGAGCAATACGAAGAATCACTCGATATATGAATGAGAAACATTATCGTGTAGTTGCCCTTGGAAAACCTTCAGATGTTCAAAGAACACAATGGTATTTTCAAAGATATGTAGAGCAATTTCCTTGCGGTGGAGAGATAGTATTGTTTGATAGAAGTTGGTACAATAGAGCTATGGTAGAGCCTATTTTTGGATTTTGTACACAAGAGCAATATGATGTATTTATGGAATCTGTTCCAAAGTTTGAAGCTGACCTTATCGCTCATGGATTTCATTTTATTAAACTCTATTTTTCTGTGAGTAAAGAGGAGCAAGCAAATAGATTTCTTGAGAGAGAAGAAAATCCTTTAAAACAATGGAAACTAAGTGAAATAGACCTCCAAATGCAACAAAAATGGGATGAATTTACTGTAAAAAAATTTAATATGCTCAAAAGAACAAATACAAAAAAATCCCCTTGGACAATTATAAGAAGTGATAGTAAGTTTTTAGCAAGGGTAAATGCAATAAAAACGATTTTAAATAAGGTTGATTATGAGGGGCGAAATCTTGATATTGACTTTACAGTTGACCCTAATATTGTTATCTCTGCTGAAAAAGAGTTGGAGCTTATGGAAAATAGTTCAAAATAGTATTTTTTGAGTTTATTTTTTATAAAACAAACTCAAAAGTGCTGGTACAAAAATCAAATCAAACACAAGTGCAATATTTAAAGAGATGATGGTCACTATTGCAAAATTTATATTTGGTGTAAAACTACTAACAAAAAATGCACTAAATGTGATAGATAAGATAAAAGTGGTAAGTATCATCGCATTTCCACTATGACTTATGATATAGTCGATAGTCTCTTCAAAGGTTTTTGTTTTTATACCATCAAAATATTTACTAAAAAAATGTATCGTATCATCAACTGCAATTCCCAAGATAACAGCAGCACTAATAGCAACTCCAATATCAATTGTAATATCCAAATACCCCATCACACCAGCTACCAAAATAATAGGAGCGATATTTGGTATGATAAAAAGCAAAAGCATTTTAAAATTTCTATATATCAAAAACATAAAAATAGCCACGATAGCAAGTGTCGCCGTTATAGAACTAATCAACGTATCTGTAACATCTCTTTGCATATACGCAAATATTGCCGTTTGCCCTTGTATATCAGCACTATATTTGGTCTCATTTTTCCAATAATCTTTTATCCAATCTATCATCGCCAAATCTTTTGAAGTATCTTGAATATTGCTATTTATAGTAACCCTTAGATACCTCTCATTTGTATCAATTTTATCATTGAGTTCCATCCCTTGTGGCAAACTCATAGAGTACAAAAGTAAATATTGAGCTACGAGATTTTTATCTTGCGGTAACTCATTTGTAGATGAGGGATTTATCTTCTTTTGCATCCTTGCTATAATATCTTTAAGTGATGTTGTAAAAGTGACATTTGGAAATGTTAATTTTAGTTGGGTTTCAAATTTTATAATCTCATTTAAAAATACAGGCTCTTTTATCCCCTCTTTCATTTTAGAATCCAAAACAATCTCATATATCATACTTCCAGTTAGATTTTTTTGTATAAAATCACTCCCACTTCGCACAATCGTATCCTCTTTAAAATAGTTAATACTATTGCTATCTATTTTGATATGTTGTAGCCCAAAAGCTAAAAAGATAAATAGTAAACTAAAAGCTAAAACAATCCTTTTATCGTGTTTTACTATAAAAGTACCATAGCCTTTCACATTTGTTAGATTCAAAAACTTAATAGGTCTTACCTTATAACTATCATCAAGTAAAAGCAATATTGCAGGTGCAAGTGTAACACTTAATACAAAAGCGATAATAGCCCCACTTGTAATTGCAATTCCCAATGTTTTCACTGGTTCTATATCACTTAATCCCAAAGTCAAAAATCCAATAGCTGTAGTAAATGAGGTTAAAGCTATAGGGATAAGATTTGTACTTAATGCTTTGTAAACTGACTGTTTATTTGTAAAGTTTTTATTTTTATAATAAACCCAAGCTAAAAAAAGATGCATCGAATCGGCAATTGCAATTGCTACTATAAAAGCTGGAATATTTACTGTGAAGTTATTTAATTTATGCCCTAAAAGGATTTGGATACTCAAAGTGATAAGAAAAGTAAAGACAATCACAACAGAGGGAATCACCACCCCAATCCAATTTCTAAAAAATACAAAAAGCAATAAAACAACACTCAACACTGCAAGGGGAAGTAAAAAAATCGCATCTTTTTGTGCCACATTTACCAATGAAGCTGTAATAGCAGGAGCACCAGAGATATAAAATCTATAGCCACTTTTTTGTTCATATTGTTTTGTTATATCTTGAAGTTGTTGCATCAATTTGATATTGAGATTTTCATTTGCACCGCCCAGTGTTGATAATCGAACAGCTATCATAGTTGTTTTTCCATCATCTGAAATAAGCTGATCTACTATCAAATTATCTTTTAATGCAAGTTCTTTTTTATCGTTTAAATTTTGCGTATCTGATATAAAATCTTCTATAACAATATCATCATCAACACTTTGTATATATTGATAATTGGACAAACTTTCAACTTTTTGAACCCCCTCTAATGTTTTAAATTGAGAAGTTAACTCTAAAATTGTTTTGATAGCTTTAGGGGTAAATATCCCATTTTCATCACTAAAAGCGATTGCAAAAGTATCATCTCCACTAAAAGTACGACGGAAGTTATCGTAGTTTTTTATTATGCTAGAATCTTTATTAAACCAAATACGATAACTCCCCTCAAAAGCTAAATCTTTAAGTGATATACTTAAAAGTGCTACTAACATTGTTGTAAAGATGATGATTTTGTATCTTTGATTTTCCAAAAAGTTTATATATTTTTCCATACGCTTCCCTTTTAAAATGTATAAGTAAGTGCTACAATTGTTCTAGTATGAACGCCAATATTTGTTAAAAGTGTGTTATCTTTTGGGAATGTTCTTAAAATCTCCCCCTTAAAAATCAAACCATCTTTTACCCTACTTGTGAATTCAGTTTTAAATATTTTTTCACTATTGGTTTTATCAAAAAGAACTCCACTTTTTATTTGGCTATCTTGTATATCATTAAAATTTATTTTACAAGCAAGAAAGATATCATCGTTGTAAAGTTCGCTTATATCGACATTTTTTATTTTAGATTCATCTTTATAGAGATATTTGTAATATTCCCCATAGAGTGTCAAATCAACACCACCAATATCATAAAAACCATGCTCAGCTCCAATTGAAAATTGAGTGTAATCACTCATATTTTTATCCTCTTTGATAGTAGTCATTGCACCTTCAAATTTAAAAATAGTGTCGTTGTACACGATATTTGAAAGGGCTAAAATCTTATTTACTTTGTAAAGATATTGGGAAACAGTAGTTTGATTTATAGGGATAAAATATCTTTTGTTATCATAACCACTTAGAAAAATAATTTTATTATTACTTTGGATTAAATCATCGGTTACAAAATTGTATTTTAGGTATGTTGTTGGATTGTATTTTGATGAATCACTTTGTAAATCTTTATCGTAATTATAGATTGAAACAGAGTAAGGGCTAGTTGTAGCTGAATATTTTATATCGCTTGGATAAAATTTAAAACCAACTTCAAAACTATTATTTTGTTTATATTGCGTTAGATTTACAGTGTATGAACCTAGTTTGCTATTTTTATCAAAAGGGTCAAAAAGATAATTTTTTTGATTAAAAATATCTGCAATATTATACCTCTCCAACTCACCCCAATATTTGATAACTTTACCAACTTCAAACTTTCTATTTTCATACTCTTTTGTAAGATAAAGTTCATCTACATTGAACTCTTTTTTTTCACTATATTGATTGCTGTAAAAAAAGTCCAGTTTGCTATTGAAGGTAAACATATCATTTTTATAGTTTAAAGTTGTATCCCCAAAATACAAAAGCTCATTATCAAAATTGGTATAATTTATATAGGAAGCTGTTAAGTTTGATTTATGTTCTAATGAAGAAGCAAAACAACTCAAACCCAAAATTGCAAAAGCTACAAATATTCTCATTGTAAAACTCTTTGTGTAAAGTCATTAACATCTAAAGAGAGTTTTATTTTATCCTCATCCCAAGATAAAATACTACTTTTTCCATTTTGAACATTGAACATATTTATTTTTTTAATTCTGTAGATATTTTGAATTTTTTGATATTCTAAAAATGAAATCTCTTTTAAAAGTCTATTTTGTTTATCGTAATATTCTCCAAAAGTAGCTAGATAAGTTGTGCTATCTATCCAGATAAATTGTTTGCTATATCCGCTATTTTCATCTTTTGGGATTCGTGTGATTTTAAAATATTTTTTTCCATCTTTTGTTGTATTTTCAACTTTTTCATCGTAAGTGTAGTTTTTATAGTTTTGCGAAGCAATATCCTCATAGCTAAATTCACTTGCCATAAATGAGCCAGATTTATTTCGTGAACTAATCCGTTTGATTCTTTTGAGTGCTGGAAGATAAAGCCATTGTTGGTCATCGCTACCGATTATCTCATAACTTAAAAGTTTTGTATCTTTTATATCTGCTGGATACAAAAATTTTATAAGTGATTTATCTCCATTGATATTTTCTAATTTTTTGATTTCAAGTTTTCTGATATTTTCTTCCCCATCACTATTTTTTAAGATCATTGTAGTTTGCGAAATACTACTTTTATATCCACTCATTATCTCATACGATTTTTTTGCAATCTCAACTGAACTTTGTGCATACAAACCAACACTTACAACCAAACTTACTACCAATTTTTTTAACATCTTTTCCTCCAACTGCTTTAATGTTGACAATGTTAACATATAATGTAATCAATGTCAACATTAAATGATAAAATATTTTATGTTATAATCCACACATGATAAAAAACGACTACCACCACGGAAATCTAAAAGATACTTTTTTAGAAATTGCACTTGATTTTATAAAAACTGATGATGTAGAAAATCTCACACTCAAAGTATTAAGTGACAAAACTGGTACTTCAAGAAGTGCTATTTATAGACATTTTACAAGTAGAGATGCACTTATAGAAACGATGATTGAAGCTGGATTTGATGATTTTGATAGATTCGTTTCCCCAATATTGAGAGATAAAACCAAATCTTTAATCGATAGATTTTATCTTGCTGGAAAAGGATTGATTAATTTTGCTATAGAAAATCCAAATCTTTATAGACTCCTTTTTGGAAAAAAATATGCCCATATACGAGAGCAACTTGTAAGTATAGAAGATGATAATTGCAGTGGTTTTGGGGCTTTAAAAAGTGCTATTGAAGAGGGGCAAAAATCTGGGATATTAAAACAAGATGACAGCTATAAACAAGCTATTGTGATTTGGTCTTCGTTACATGGTTTAGCTTCACTTATGATAGATGGTTTTCGAGATGTTGAAAAAATATATGACGAAGTATATGATACAATGTTCCAAAGTTTACTTGCAGGTAGTATGGCAAATAAAGTAAAACTCATCTCAACGATCCCTTTTGTAAATAAACTTTTGCAACCAAAGAACCCTTAATTATTAAAGTATACTAAGGAATAATTATATAGTCACACATTTTCTTTATTAAGCCAAAATTTTCCTTTTCCATTTTCTTTAGCTTTATACATTGCATTATCTGCTTTGGCAATCAATTCATTGATTAAACTTTCTTTATCACCAAGTGTAATTCCAATAGAAACTTTTACAAATTTCAATTCACCTTTAATCAAAAGTGGTTGATTCAATGCTTCAAGACATTTATTAGCAACCAAACAAGCAGCATTTGTTGCCAAGGTTAGATCTCTATCAAGATCTCCAAGAACTATAATAAACTCATCTCCACCTACTCTTGCCAAAGTATCTACTTCACGAATAGCAAGTTGAAAACGTTTTGCAACTTCGATGAGTGCTTCATCTCCAGCTTCATGACCAAGAGTATCATTGATTGGTTTGAATTCATCTAAATCCATAAAAAGTAGTGCAATTCTTGTATTATTTCTTGAACACCTTGCTAAATCTTTTTCTAATCTATCAAAAAGCATTAAACGATTTGGAAGTTTAGTAAGGTTATCGTGATGTGCCATCTCCTGCAACTCTTTTTTACTTGCTAGAAGTGTAGACATCAAGCGATTAAAGGCTACGGTTATATGTCCAACTTCATCCATTCTTTTTATCGGTAATGGTTCTAGAGGTAACTCACCAAGTGACATTTTATCTGCTAAAGAAGCTGCTGTGATGAGTGGTTTAAGTAATGATAACAAAACAAAAAATAGTATAACAGAAACAAGGAGTACAGCTGTTAGGTGTGCGTAAATAAGGATTTTTGATATTTTTCCTTCCATCACAAGAGCTTCCGCTGTAGGGATTCTAGAAACTACAAACCAACCAGTGCTTGATATACTAGCCGAAGCTGCAAATTCTTCTATACCTTGTGCATTTGTGGCAACACCAAAACCCCGAAATCCTGCCAAATTTTTATCATGTAATGGATTCACTCCTGGTTTTGCTGTATGTTTAAGGGTAAGTTCTTTTTTAGTAGCCAACACAAAAATTTGCTCTTTTGGGTCAATGAGTAAGAAATCTCCTTTATCTCCAATATGTCCATTATGTACAACATCCAAAAAACCTTCTTCATAGAGTGCAGTAAAGCCTACTAAAATAGCGTAAATGTGTCCAGAATTATCTTTGATAGGCGTTGCCATAGGGATAACAAGCTTGTTTGATACCTTTTCAAAGATAGGAGTACCAATAACAAATTCACCGTTTAAAGATTTTGTAAAAAAATCATACTGCATATAGTTTGGATGGTTGAATAAGAGCTCTTTTCTATCCCCCATAATCACATTCCCATTACAATCCAATACAGCTAGTCCACTTGAAAAAATGGGATTGAATTCGTGGATATTATTGAGCATCACTTCAAGTATTTTGGGTTGTTCTATTATTAAAGGGGATAGTTTGAGTGAGAGTCTGGTAAGTAATTTTTTACGATTATTAATTTCGTTATTAATACTATTAGCTGCTTCTTGCGCAAGGGCTTTTTGATGTATAGAAATAACATCCACAAGTCCATTATGTATTAAATCACTTGAAAAATAATACCGTACAGAACCACCAATTACTAATAAAGTAATCCCAAGTAATATTAAACGAGTAATAATACTATTTGATATTTTCTGAAAGCTTTTGTTTGTAAGAAAATACTTATACACCTAATTTCCACCATATATTTTAAATTTTTTATTCTATCTGAAAATATTTAAATTATATGATGTACTTTTTTCTTTCTATCGTGTATAAGTAAATTCGATGATAAATCAACATTATACTTTTTAATATCAGTTCTACTCTTCCATAATCTTTTATTTAAAAGGTTATCTCTAAATAATTTTAGAACTTCAGATTTAATAAAAAAGTCAAAATATTATAACTTACTCTTAGTCTAGTTTCTTCCCATATCAAAAAACTCCCCCTAACGGAACAGTTATTGTATATTCTAAAACAAAAAAAAGGATCTTACAATGGCAACTATAATAGAATTTATGAAAACAAATGATTTAGCATGGCAACCATCTTTTAGTGGAGAACTTAGTGGTTCTCTTTATGGATACAGAGGTGCTATGATTGTTGAAGAGGGGAAACAAATTTCTCCTGATAGAAAACTTCCTCCAAAAATACAAGCAAAACAAGTAGTTATGATAAACGAAGGTGAAAAAATCAAATTTTTTGCTGCTGAATTAGAAAGTATCGAACATTTCGAGCCAATGTTTGCAAAATATAAAGCTTTTTTTAGTGCTGATGGATTAAATCTTTTATATGTTACAGATTTAAATAAAAGTGGAACTTTCACTTATGAAGGTGTTACATTTACAGCATTTGTACTTGATGAGAGTTCTGTTTGGAATGAACTTTTAGATTTAGGTAGTCTTGATAAAGGTGACTTAAAGAAAATGAGTAGCGAAGAGAAAATTGAAGCTATCTATGATGAACTACAAACAACTGATTGTAAAGAAGAATCAAAAAGCTTTGATGAGATGTTAGCTCTTAAAGGGACAAGTTCAAAACAACTTATGGGTGCTGTTTAATTTTATATTTTGAAAAATAAAGGGTTCAATTGAATAATTTAATAAAAGAGGATACTGAACATTTAAAATATATATTGAAATATATGGATAATGTTACTGATTTTAAAGAGGAACTTCACGAGATTAGTAAAACTTGGGATCAACTAATATTACTTAGTCAATTAGGCTCTACTGGTATGGATATGAGTGAAACAAAGTTAAATTTCAATAATTTAACAACCGAGCTTATCTCCCATCTTTCACTTGAAATACTCAAAAAAGTTATAAATGAGATGAAATCAAAATCAACTGTAACAATTGATATTTTGATACGAAATCTTTTTGAAAGAACTGCTGATATTGGTTTTTTGGCGACAGATGATGATATTAGAACATTTTTAATCAATAGAGTAGATATTACAAAACGAATACAAAATCACAAAGATGATATAGACGATACAAATTTTAGAATTGCTAAAAACGAATACAAAATTGGTGTTAGCACTCTTAAAAAAAGATTTGCCCAATATGTAGCAAAGTACAGTGTTTATGACAATGTTATCTTATTTGATATCGATGGAAATATTGTTGTCTCTTTAGATGAATCTCACAAAATTGAAAAATCACATGACGAGATTTTAAACTTAGCAAAAACTACCCAAAATGACTACTGCGAAACATATAAATACCACGATTTTCTACCAAATTCTCCCCAATCACTTGTCTATACATATAAAGTAAAAAGTTCAAATGATGGGGAAGAGATTATTGGATTTTTATCTTTATGTTTCAAATTTGAAGATGAGATGGAAAGTATTTTTGGAAATCTTATATGCAAAGAGAATAAAGAGGTGATTCTTCTCCTTGATAACTCACATAAAGTTATCGCATCAAGTGATATTTATCATGTTCCTGTTGGTGCAAAAGTTGATATTGAACTTGATAAAACATTTAAAATTACCCAGTTTGCTGGACGAGATTATATAGTTAAAACATCAAAAACAAATGGTTATGAAGGCTTTTTTGGATTAGATTGGTTTGGGCATATTATGATTCCACTTGATAGTGCTTTTAACACCTATAAGAATGGGATAAAAATAGATGAAAAAATACTATTTTCTATCATGCAAAATGCTCAACTATTTAAAAAAGAGTTGCTTGAAGTTTCAAATAAAGCTGGACATATCCAAAATCAACTAGATCGTGCTGTTTGGAATGGAAATATTTTAACAACAAATAGCAAAACTGGAAATGGTGACTTTACAAGATCAATCTTACGAGAAGTAAGATATACAGGGGAAAGAACAAAAGAATTGTTTAATTATTCAATTGAAAAATTAAATGAAACCATCATCACTTCACTCTTAGACAATGCTAAATTTCTAGCTTCATTATCAATTGATATTATGGATAGAAATCTGTATGAAAGAGCAAACGACTGTAGATGGTGGGCAATAACATCAACATTTAAAAATCTTCTTGCAAAAGAGTCATTAAATCCAAATGACAAGATGCAAATGACAACTATTTTAGAGTATATCAATGGACTTTACACTGTTTATACAAACCTATTTCTTTACAATAAAGAGGGTGATATTTTGGCAGTTTCAAATAAGAATGAGAGTAAATTAGTCAATATTCAACTTGGAGAAAATTGGATAAATAAGACTTTAAATCTCAAAGATTCATCAAAATACTGTGTTTCAAATTTTGATAAAAGTTTTTTATATACAAATCAACATACATATATCTACAACGCCCCTATTTTCAAATCAGGAAATGCCCAAGCTATTGGAGGTATTGGAATAGTTTTCGATGCAAAAATGCAATTTCAAAATATGCTAAGAGATGCTTTACCAAAAGTTGATGGAGAGATTAGCGAAGGAATTTTTTCATTGTTTGTTGAGAAAACAACAAGAAAGATAATTAGTTGTAGTGACAATTCCCACTTAGTAGGTGATTTTCTTGAGCTTGAAAAAGATTTTTTTACTTTAGATAATGGAGTGGAGCTATCTAAAATTACAGAATATCAAGGGAAATATTATATTGTAGGGGCAAAATGTTCTAGTGGATATAGAGAATATAAAAGCCATGAAGATGACTATAAAAACGATGTTTTAGCATTTGTGTTTGTTGAGTGTGGTGATATTACAGATAATATCCCTATTAAAAGAGAGTTCAAACAACAATACTATGATTATCCAATATCAAATAATGATGAGCTAGAAGAGATTGCAACATTTTATATAGGTGACAAATGGTTAGGGGTTAAACAATCTGAAATCATTGAAGCGATATCTGCAACTAGTTTAGAAACTCCAATAAGTACAGATTCTAAACATCATTTTAAAGGGACTGTTTTTTATAAAGACTATGTCACAAGTGTTTTAGATATAAATAGTTTTATTAAAAATACTTCCCAAAATGAAAAATCTGAGATTATATTAGTAGAGTATGCTGGTTCTGTTGGACATCATACCGTTGGAATTTTAGTTGATAAGTTAGGGGAAATTATTAAAGTTCCAAAATCATATATCAAACCATTTGAGAAACATCTCATAGGTGGTGGAATGCTTGGTGAGAGTATCGTACAACCTCCAGAAGGGACAAAAACACAATCTCTTTTAACACTTCTAAATATCGCGAAGATTGCCGATTTAGGTGAGTGATTTTTAATCTTTCTCACCATTTATCAAATGATAACCTAAACTCTAAAATAAACTAAGGAAAAGTATGAATTTTATTTCAAATGCCAGTATCAAAATAAAACTGATTTATATAGTAGCTATTGCTATGGTTAATGTTTTTGCAATAATAGCAACTAACAAATTTGTAACAGATAGTATCAAAATTGGAAGTCCAACATATACAAAAATTGTAAATTCAAAAGATTTACTTGCTGATATTTTACCACCTCCTGCATATATTATTGAAGCAAGATTGATAACTCTTGAACTTTTACAAACAGATGATTCTACAAAAACAAAGATGTTGATTGATAAACTTGCACAATTGCAAAAAGATATCAATGATAGAAAAACATATTGGGATGAGAATCTCAACAATGATGAATTAATGAATCTTCTCAAACCATCATATGAAAGTGGAGTTGAATATTTTAAAGTTATAAATGAAAAATATATTCCACTTATCAATCAAAGAGATATTGCTAGTGCAACGATTCTAGCAAATGGAGAATTAGAAAAAATTTATGCAACACATAGAACATATATAGATAAGTTAGTAACTGCTTCAATTGATGAATCTACCAATATTGAAAAAAGTGCTAATGATAATTTAGATTTTGGAAATAACATTCTTATTATTGGAACTCTTATATCACTCTTTTTGATTATTATTGTTTCAGTACTTGTAGGGAAAAATATTATCAATTCGATAGATTTTGTAAAAAATGGACTAAGTGAATTTTTTACATTTTTAAATCGCAAAACAAATCAAACCCCTAAAATAAATCTAGCATCTAAAGATGAATTTGGTCAAATGGCTACACTTATCAATGAAAATATAGCATCAATTGGGAAAAGTATTAAAGAAGATGATGAATTTGTACTTGAAATAAGTAGATTTGCAAACGAGATGATAAGTGGAAATATGTTAGTAAAAATTGAAAAAGATTCTTCCACACCTAATTTAATTGAACTTAAAAAAATATTGACAAATCTACAATATTCACTAGAACACACAGTAGCAAGAAATCTCAATATGCTGATAAGTGTTTTAAATAGTTTTAAAAATGAGGATTTTACAGATAGATTTCCAGCAGCTTACGCAAAAGTTGCTGTAAGTATCAATGAACTTGGTGATGTAGTTTCTAAATTATTAACAGAGTCTTTACAAAATGGGTTGATGATGAATAACTCTGCAAATATGCTTTTATCAAATGTGGATATATTAAGTAGAGCATCAAATACAGCGGCCGCTAGTCTTGAAGAGACAGCAGCAGCACTAGAACAAATTACAAGCAATATTTCCCAAAATACAAATACTGTAGTTCAAATGTCTAACTTTGCAAATGCATTAACTTCATCAGCATTAACTGGTCAAAATCTAGCTTCTCAAACAAGTGTTGCGATGGATGAGATTAATATTCAAGTAAATGCTATCAATGAAGCAATTAGTGTTATTGACCAAATTGCATTTCAAACAAATATTTTATCCCTAAATGCAGCAGTAGAAGCAGCAACTGCGGGGGAAGCTGGGAAAGGATTTGCAGTTGTTGCTCAAGAGGTTAGAAACTTAGCATCAAGAAGTTCTGAAGCTGCTCAAGAGATAAAATATTTAGTTGAAAATGCTAAAAATAAAGCAAATCAAGGGAAAGCCATCGCAGATGAGATGACGATTGGTTATGATGCTTTAAATCAAAATATATCAAAAACGCTAGATCTAATCAAAGATGTAGAGATGGCAAGTAAAGAGCAATTAAGTGGCATTGTTCAAATTAACAATGCCGTATCACTACTTGACCAACAAACACAAGAAAATGCAAGTGTTGCAAATCAAACACGAGAGATTGCACTACAAACACAAAGCGTTGCACAAGAGATAGTTAATAAAGCAAATACACAAAAATTTACTGGTAAAGAGCAAATAGCTATTTAACCCAGAATAGAGAAAAAGGATACAATTTGGAAATAATTATTGATGATAAAAAAGTACTTTTACAAAAAAAAGATAGAGTAGTAGGTGGTGAAGCACCAGCAATTTTAGTAAAAATGTTAGATGGTGAATCAAAAGTTATTGGTATGATGGCTGATAAAGTTCAAGTTATGATAACACTTCCATACAAAGATAGTTTAAGTGATGAACTAAAAACCATCATTGAAAAATATCAAGAGAAAGCACTTATCTATATTATAAGTTCACAACCTTTGGATAATACACCAAATAATGAAAATAGTTCTGTAGATTTTTATGAATTTTCTTTGAAATTTGGTGTAAATGTAGATAAAGAGTTGTGTGCTAAATCTATTTTTATTATCAATAAAGATGGGGAATTTGTGTATAAAGAGATAGTTCCAAACCTAGTAAGTCAATTTGATTTAACCTCTTTTGATGATGCTTTAGATGCAGCTATCAAGTTTAGAAAAAAAGGTCATGTTCACGAAAATTGGATGGGTGTATAAACCTCATCCGTTAAGAAGAACTTCCATTATCTGAAACGATACGAGCAATTCCAAATAATCCAATAACCTCTCCACTTTCATCATAAATAGGATATTTTCTATTATCTACCCAAGCTTTATTTCCATCTTTATCAAGTGTTGGTTGTAGTTTTTGAGCAACACTTACACCATTATCAAACACTTCTCTTTCAAGTTTAAAATATTCATCAGCCATCTCATAAGGAAATACATCATAATCTGTTTTACCTACTAATTCTTCTCTTGTTTCCACTGATGTAAGTGAAACCAAACTTTTACTAGCAGCTATAAAGATATGATTCAAGTCTTTAAAATAGATATAATCATTTGTATTTTCAAGCATGGCTTGGAAAGCTATTAGTAATGTAGCATCAGAGATCTTTTTAGCTAATAGTGACGCATGTTCTAAATTGATGACTATTTTTTTCTCTTCTCTTTCAAATATATTTACTCTGCAAATATCAATTTTGTTATCGCTATTAATTAATCTCAATGTCGTTTTATATGGTTCTTCCTCTGATATTTCAATTGGTAAATTATCAAGTAGATACAAATCATCTTTATGAACCCAAGATAAAAAATCTTTTTCATTTGATAATTTATCTGTATCTATACAAATATGTTCAGTATCAATCTCTAGGAGATTTTTAAATGTTCTATCGAAAAAAATTATATTTGTTTTTGGGATAACTATTTTTTCTATGTGAGTGTTCATCGTAAAATTAACTATAGTTAGTCTATTTCTCCCATTTGTTTTTGATTGGTAAAGTGCTGTATCTATAAGTTGGAGAAGATTCTTTACGGTGTTTGCATTCAAAATAGTTGAGTGATACAAACCACAACTAACCGTTTTAAAAAACTCATTATCATCAACTTGAAAAAGATGCTTTGAGATGAGTTCTCTTATCTTTTGTGCAACTTTGATACTATCTTCAAAATTAATTCTGTTAAGAAGTACTACAAACTCTTCACCACCAGCACGAAAGGCTTGATCATTCTCCCTTATTGATGAATTTATAATATTTGATATCTCTACTAAAACTTTATCTCCAATATCGTGTCCATACGTATCATTTACAGATTTAAACCAATCAATATCAAACATCATAACGGCATAAGGTGCACCGTGTTGCTTATTATGCTCTATCGCTTTTTCAATATATTTTTCCAACTCAAGACGATTTCTCAATCCAGTTAAAGGATCATGCGATGCTAAATGTTCTAATTTATGATTAGCATTTTCTAAATTCAATGTTCGTAACTCTACTGTGTTTTCAAGATTTTCCAATGTTTTATCATTTAATATCCCCAAAGAGATAATCTCCCTTGACATAGGTTGAAAAATAAATATAACTTCAAGAAGCAATGTAAGAAGTGTTAAAATCCATACTATTGTTTCTAATAATTGTATATATTGAAGGTCTTGTTCCCCCTCTATTTGATATTGAGTAACAGCTTTATTCAAATCTACAAGTAATGGTTCTGCTTTTTTATCTATAAATTCTTTTATTTTATATCTATTGATATTTTTATCATCACAAATGAGTAAAAGTGCTGTATTTGCATATTCATAAACTCTTGAAGCTAGGTGTGTGTCTCCAAAATACATATCCTTCATAATAGGTGATAAAGTGACATTCTTTTTATTGAGTAGATTTCCAGTTGAAAGTATTTGATTTATATGGAGCATCTCTTTTGCATCTCTCGTTAATGTCTCTTTTATTATATTTAACTCATATGATGAGATCTCATTTTTTGTTGTAAAACGATAAACATCTAAAGCAATATGTTGAGAAAGCATCCTTTGCTTTCCTGAAATATTGACTAAATAAGCTGTACTATTTGTACTTTTAACTGCACTTAGAAGTGTATAAAAAGCAACCGTACATAATAATGCAATAATCGTCAAAGCAAGTGTATAACGACGGGTAATCCATGATTTTGATATATCAGTATTAGTATTCAATATTATTTCCTTATAAATTAACTGTCTTAAAGATTATCAAAAGTTATTTTGAAAGAGGCACCTTGACATTGTTTTTCATTATATTCATATTCTTTATTTGAAGCTTGAATTTTGCCATTATGATGTTCTGTAATAATCTGATATGTCATAGATAACCCTATTCCTGTCCCAATATCTTTATGTTTTGTAGTAAAGTACGATTCAAATATTTTAGGTAATACATCCACAGGGATTCCACCAGCATTATCGAGAAATTCTATCGATTTTTCATTTGCCAAGACATTGATAAAAATATATCTTTCCTCTTCACTACTTAAATGTTCAAGTAAGGCATCTTTTGCATTATTGATGATATTGATAAATGCTTGAACTATCTCATTCTCATATCCAACAAAAGTAAAATCATCTGTATTTGTTACAACAAGAGTAATATCATTTTTTTTCATAGTTGCCCCAACAATCAAAAGAGTTTTCTCTACAACTCGTTGGATATAAACTTCCTTTATAGATAAATCACCTCTCATAAAATCTCTAAAATCTTCTATAGTATGAGATAGATAATTAATTTGTACCATAATTGTTTCCATATCATTAGAGGTGTTGTACTCTTTCATTTGTCCCAATTCTTCTCTAAATTGTATACCACTTGCTATTGTACTAATTACAGATAATGGTTGTCTCCATTGATGGGTAATATTACCTATCATCTCACCCATAATAGCCAATTTACTTTGTGCTTCAAAAAGCTTATTTACAGAAATATTTTTTACATCTGCTAATATATGTTTTCTATCAGGCATTAAAGAGAGAGAAATACTTACAGTAATCCTTTTACCGTTAATAAAATATACCTTTTCAAAATCAGACACATATCCTTTTTGTTGTACTTCTAAATATATTCTTTTTATCTCTTCTCTATCCTCTTCTTGACTTAATTCTAAAACTGAAGTTTTTAATAATTCCTCTTTTGACAATCCAGTAATTTTAGAATAAGCTTTATTTACTTTCAAGAAATTTGAATCAAAATCAATCAATGCTATCCCATCTTGACTTGTTTCAAAAATAGTTTCAAACTCCTCTTTTTGTAATTCTAATAATTTTGTTTGTTGTTTTATTTCAGTAATATCTCTAGATACTGCATAAAGATAATCCTGCTGATTTAAGTTTATTGCATTTACAATCACATCCACCTCAATCAATGTTCCATCTTTCTTTTTGTGTTGTGCTTCAAGTCTAACAATTTTATTATTTGCAACGATATCATTGATAGTATCTACAATTTTTTCAGGAGATATTTTTCTTTCCAAGTCAAATATAGATAATTTTGACATCTCTTCTCTTGTATATCCCAACATATTGTGAAAAGAATCACTAAAAAATAAAAACTTACCATCTTTATCATGTACATGTATTCCATCTGAAGCCATTGTTAAAATAGTAGAAAGTTTTTTTGCATCATCTCTTGATTTTCTAGAGGTTTGAATATAATAATAAACAAAATACCAGCTAAATAATAATATCACTGACATAAATAATGATATTTCAATAAAGTATTCTTTTACAAATGAAGAGAAACTAAACTCTACTTTATCAAATGGATAAATATAATATTTTTGCATCATTTCTCTAGTTGTTGCATAAGACGACGGAATTGAAAAAGAATCATACTCACTACAATTACTATCTTGTATAGAATAAAGTGCTAAAGTTACAATTTTAATCTCCTCTTTTGAGGTATTATTTGTAGCTATTACCGCCCATTCCGGATAAAGTTTAGAAGAGAGCATATAATGGAAATCATTTTCTTTTTGAGGATTAATAACTTTAATATCTGATTGTTTTAATTTTCCTTTTGCTATTAACTCTTCAAGATAGCCAGTTCTAAAAACACCAACATCTGCATTTCCACGATTTAAAGCATCAAATACTTTGTTCATTGGTTGCCCAGTTACAACTACTCTACAATCTTTTTCCATATCTATACCATTTTCTTTTAAGATATCATAAGCTATAAGATATGAAGCAAATCCATCTTTATGGGAAACTGCTATTTTTTTATTTTTTATATCTTTTAAAGAATTTATATCATTTCGATTTGATTTTACAACTATTACAGAACCATAATGAGTTAATAAATGACCATCAGTATCTTTTCTCACAATTGAAGCTATATTGTGTGTGAAATATTTAGTTTCCATAGTTACAACATCTAATGGATGGGAAATAATGATATCGAGTTCATTTTTCTCAACTGCTTTTTCCATACTATCTTGGGTATATGAATGAATTTTGTATCGATAAGTTTGATTATAATTATTTAAATAATCTTCTAATGGTTGCCAAGCTTTTTGATTATCATCAAGATCTCTAAAAGATACAATCCCAATATTAATAGTTTGTTTTGATTGAATTTCATTAGCATATATCACATGTATAAAAATACCCAATAATAAGAGGAAATACTTCATCTTAAAATCCTTTATATAATATTAAAAGTATCCAATCCTACTCTTTATTTTGTAAAAAAGTAATAAACTCTACATAAAAGTATTTGAAATACATACAAATAATATGATAGGTTTAGTTACCAAGTTTTGTACTATTTTCCAAAATCTTGCTAATCATATTTTTAAAAATAAAATAGTGTAAAGGGATAAGGCTATACCAATAAATTCTTCCCCAAATCCCTTTTGGATAAAAATAGGCTGATTGAATCAATTTATCCCCTTCGATTTTAAACTCAAGCCAAGCACTTCCAGGGATTTTCATCTGAGCAAATAAAAGAAGTCTATTCCCCTCTTGTATATCTTCCACTCTCCAAAAATCAAGACACTCCCCAAGTCTCAAATCACAACTATCCCGTCGCCCACGATTTAAGCCAACTCCACCAAGTGCTTTATCGATAATTCCTCGTACCTCCCATAAAAAATCGTAATCAAACCAACCATTATCTCCACCAATTGATTTAATCGCTCCAAACACTTTTTTCTTATCATAAGAGCTGATATCGGCTTCTTTTCTATCGACAAAAATAGCATCGTTTATCTCTTTTTGATGATTTTTATCCCAAATTGTCCCATCTGCATCGCTCCATCTACTTATCACTTGATTTTGCTCTATCTCTAAAACAGCTTTTTTGACAGCTTCTATGTATCCTATTGGATGGATATTTGGAAAAAACTCTTTACCATTTTCATTTTGGATAGTCACTTCCGATTTCAGCCCTTCAATCAAAGCTTTTGCGACAGTAAAAGGGACAGGTGTGAAGAGATTGAGCCAATAAGAGGAGATATTGATACTCATAAAAGGGACTGGAATAAGAACTCTTTTAAGCCCCAAAGCGGTTGCTGTTTGAAGCATCATCTCTTTGTATTGCATCTTTTTTGAACCAATATCGACTATAAGATTTTGATTGTATTCCAAGTTCAAAGAGGCTACTAAATAAGCAATAACATCATCCACTGCGATTGGTTGGGCATAAGTATCTACCCACTTTGGAGTTATCATAAAAGGAAGTTTTTCAACTAAGTTTCTGATTATCTCAAAACTCGCACTTCCACTCCCTATAATCACCCCAGCTCGTACCCAAATCGTCTGAACTGTTTTAGAACTACTGAGTATCTCACCAGTTTCAAGACGACTTAAAAGATGGTGACTCGTATTTTCATTTTTGACACCCAGACCTCCAAGATAAATAACCCTTTTCACTTTGCAGAGTTCAGCAATGTCAATAAAATTTTGAGCTGATAATTTATCTAAATCTTGATAGTTTTCTTTATTTAAAGAGTGGATAAGATAATAAGCAACATCAACACCTTCAAGAGCTTTTTGCAAATCCTCTTTACTAAAAGTATCCCCTTCAATAACCTCATATTTATCTAAAATTGCTTGTGAGACACTTTTTTTATTTCGAACAAAAATTCGTAAATCTAACTCTGGTAGCCCAATCAAAACTTTTTTTAATCGTCTTCCAATATAGCCATTTGCCCCTGTTAATAATACTTTCATATAAACTCCTTTGTGAGTTATCTTCTTTGTATTATAGTATCATAAACAATCATTAACTATTGATTTTATACACTTTTTTTCTCTCTTTAGATGAAGGGATATCAAGAAGTTTTCTATATTTTGTGATAGTTCGTCGCACCATACTCATATTGTATCTTTTCATCACAAGTTCTATGATATCTTCATCTGTAAGTGGATTTTCTTTATCTTCATTTTCTATCAAATTTTTCATAAAGTTTTTTATCTCAGAGGAAGAGAGATTTTTGGAAACTGCATTGGTAAAAAATGATTTTAAAGAGTATGTTCCCCTTTCACATTTGATATATTTATTTGATACAGCTCGACTAATTGTTGATTCTTCAAATCCAAGCTCATCAGCCACTTGTGCCATTGTAAGGGGTTTAAGCTCACTTCCTACAAAAAAACCTATCTGTTTTTCAACGATAATCAAGATAAGTTTATACAAAGTTGCTTTTCGTAAATCTAGTAGATTAACTAAATCCCTTGCCTCTTTGAGTTTCTCTTTAAGTTCACTATTTTTTGTTTTAAAAGGGTCAGTTACCACGATATCAGGATAGTAACTACTATTTATTTTGATATTGATATCATCTCCAATCTCAACAAAAAAATCAGGAATAATATAAGGTTGCTCACTCAAATATGCAATTGCAGGGGGAGAATTAAATCTATGGATTAAATCTTTTGCCTCTTCAAATCTATGATGTTTGTAATATTTATCTATATTTTTTAGGTTTTGTATCATTTTTGTTGTAAAAAGATTAAGTTCATCATCAACATCAAGTTGCGATAATTGAAATAAAAATGACTCTTCCAAATCCACTGCCCCAATACCAGCAGGTTCAAGGTAAGCAAATCTTTTTCGAACACTTTCCACAAACTCATTTGTAACATTGCATTTAATTGCTATTGTTTCTATATCACCCTCAAAATACCCCTCATTATTGATATAAAACAATATTTCACGAGCTACTTTTTGAGAGTTTGGAGTAGGAAAAAGATGTCCATAGATTTGGTTTTCTACAAAATCATAGAGGGATTCTTCATAAAGACTCATATTTTCTATAAAATTTCTTTTATCGAACTCTCCATCAGCACTATACGAACCACCAGATGTTGTTCCAAAATCTGATTCAAATGAAGATTTATACTCTAAAAATGGATTTTCATAACTATACTCTTTAAAAATATTTTCCAAATCTTGGATAGGTGCTTGAAGAAGTGGAAGCCATAATTTTAGTGAAAGTTGAAGATTTTGTTTTTGTTTTACCCCTAGATTTAATGCCATATACAACTCCTTGTTATATGACATTTTATCCAATAGGAAATACTATTTATACAAAATAACTGTATCTTTTTTATACAGTAAAACTAAAAAGAGATTTTTTATATCTCCCGTCTAGGTTGACTAAAATGATAACCTTGCGAATAATCAACCCCTAATTCTTTGAGTTTTTCTAAAATAGATTCGTTTTCAACAAACTCTGCTATAGTTTTCATCCCAAGATCATTTGCGAAGTTCACTATATTTTTTACAACTATTTGTGATGTTTTGTTTGAAGCTAAATCTTTTATAAGAGAACCATCTATTTTAATATAATCAGCATTGAGTTTTACAAGATATTCAAAGTTACTATAACCTGTACCAAAATCATCAATTGCGATTTTTGCACCATATGTTTTGATATCTTCTATAAACCCTAATACATCTTTAAAATTTTGTATTGATTCTGATTCTACTATCTCAAATACAACTCTTTTCCCTATTTGATATTGCTCTAATGCTGTAAAAATAAAAGTTTTAATATCACTATTTAATATATCTTCTATTGTTAAATTTATAGAAAATTCAACATCTTTATCTTTAAAAAATTCAAAAGATTTTTCAATCATAATTTGAGTTATTTTTGTATAATGTTTTGTTTTTTTCGATATATCCAAAAAGAAATATGGCGAGATAAGTTTATCTTCATCTATAAGCCTTACAAGAGATTCATATTTTTCCCAAATTCCTGTTCTATTGTTTACTATTGGTTGAAAAACAGGCACAAATTTATCATTTTCTATTGCGTATTTTATCTTTTTAGCCCATTTTATATTGTTTTCGTACTCTTTATTAAGGGAGATTTCATCACTATATATCACAATATTTGTATTTTGCAATTTTGCAATTTTAAGTGCCATATCTGCTGTACTTAAAATATCATTTTTATTTTCAAAAGAGAGTCCCACTGAAAAATTAAAATTTAGGCTCTCATCATTGAGGTCAATCTCTATCTTTGGTAAACTTGCATTCAGTTTATGAATAAGTTCAATAAAGAGAGATTTTGTGATATTTGGATGAAAAATAACATATTCATCACCTTGAAGATGGTAGAGTTGGTAGTTTTTATCATCAATAAGTGTGAGAAGTTTGCTAGCAATCTCTTTAATAATATAATCTCCAGACTCATGCCCATAAAAATCATTTACTTGAGAAAAGTTATCAATATTAACTATTGCTACTGAAGGAATTATGCTATTTTTAATATCATTATTGAGTTTATATCTACTCCCAAGTCCTGTAAGGATATCTGTGTTTGCGATACTGTCAAGTTTTATTTGTTGGTTGATCATCCTTGTTATATCGTGACGAATAGCGATATATTCCACTATATTTTCATTTTCATCTAATATTGGTAAAACTACTATATCTACCCAATAATCAGCAAGTTTACCTTTATTTTTAATTATCCCTTTCCAAACTTTTTTATTTTGTATTGTTGACCATAACTCTTTAAATATATCTTTTGAAGTATCAGGATGTCTAATGATGCTGTGTGGTTTTCCCATCACTTCCTCTTTTGAAAACCCTGTTATATTGATAAAATTGTCATTTACATAGGTGATATTACCTTTAAGATTAGCCTTTGAAACAATACTTGACTCATCCATAGCTAACTGGTGAGATTTTAAAAAAGCTATATTTTTTGAGAGATTTTTTGTTTTTTTATCAACCTCTTTTATCATAGAGTTTATACCAGATTGAATCATCCCTAGTTCATCAGAATTTGTATCATGTATATATGCTGTTAAATCGCCATTTTCCACTTTTTTTAAAACATCCAAAGAGTCATCCACCCTTTGTGTAATAAGCCGTTTTGCAAAAAAGATGATAGCAAATGAACTTAGCAATATAAAAAATAATGTTGTAGCTATACCAAACAACAATACTTGATTTTTTTCTTCATGAAACTCTTTTGTACTTACAGTTATAACAGTTCTATAGAGTGGTTGATTCTCCATATTTGTTAGATATGCTATAGATGTTAACTGATCATTTTGTGATAAATAGAGCTCATTTGAAGTAGTAAAATTCCATTGTTCATCATATTTTGGTAACTCTTCTAGTTTTTTCCCTAGATATTCTAGATTTGTAGAAACTATAATATACCCATTTCCCCCAACAACAAATCCACTTTCATAAGGTTGCCCTATCATTTTGCTTATATAGTCTTTATCCCCTAAATAGCTAATAGCAAACTGTTCAGTTGCTATCATTTTATTTATGATACTTATTTTATTTTTGAGATTATTTTCAATATCATTTGCATATCTTGTAAAATAAAAATACCCAAAAGCACCAAAGGCGATAAGTTCCACTATACTAACAATGATAGTGATTTTTGTAATAAGTCCTAAATGTAATTTTTTCATGGTGTATAGTGTGGTGTCTCCTCAAATGATTCTAGTTGTGTTGTATCCTCTTTATCATATCTTGAATCTTGAGGTGCGATATGTCCTAGTATTTTTATACTTTTATGTGGTTCTTTGATATTTTGTCTCCAAGTTGCTACATAGGTACTTTGTTGTAGATGATGACTTTTTGGATCCATATAAGCAGCACTATCTTGCATACGATTAATAGCACTTGATTTGTACTGTTCAAGTTCTTTAATAATTGTATGATTATGAGTTGTCTTTGTTTTGATAATCGCATCTATAAGTGCTTTTGTGGCTTGATAAGCTGAATATGTTACATGTCCTGGGTAGGCAAGTTTTGTATTTTTATATATTTTTCTATATTTGGCTACAAACTCTTTTGTCCCTTTTGTATCAAGATTCCAAGACCAATTCACACCAAAAAGTGGACGGATATTTCCAGGGGCTAGATAAAGATCCTCCCAATCTGCTTCACCAATAACCCAAGATTGCGTGTCAAAAGTTTTTGGATCAATTGCTGCAAAAAGTTTTACTTGATTGTTTCCACTAATATTTACAGCAACAACATCAGCATCAACACTTTTTATTTCACGAATAAGAGTTGTTGGGTCTAAAAGTGTTTGTGATACCAAAATCTCTTTTACAATCTTCCCATTGTAACTTTGTAGATACTGTTTTGTAGCAGATGCATTGCTTATACCCCATTCATTATCTTCTGTTAAAAGGAGTACTTTTTTTGTTTTTGATTTATTAAGAGCATATTTCATAAGTGTTTTATTGTAATTTGCCCCATTTGCATCAAAAACAAATTTTGTTCTATGTGCATCTTCAACTGCTTCAGATGGTGATGAAGAGTTTGTATTGATAAATATCACACCATACTTTTGACAAACAGCAGACATACTTGCAGCAACCCCAGAATTAACAGCACCAACCATAAATCCAATTTTATTTTTTTCAATAAGTTCTTTTGCCACAACGGCTGCTTTTTTAGTATCTGAGGTTGGGTTTTGTTGTACAAGTAAAAGATCTCTCCCCAAAGCTCCCCCTTTGCTATTGTACTCATCTATAGCCATTTTAACACCACGATAATCAGCTTCAGAATGAACAGCAAATCTTCCTGTTGTAGGTGATACATGAGCGATAATTATTGGAGTCTTTTTAGAAGCAAAAGAGTTACTAGAGAAAAGCACCACCATCGATACTACTGTAAATAGCATCAAGAAAAGTTTTTTGCTTGTTTGTATAAATTTATTTGTATCCACTATTATCCTTTTATAATTTTTAATAAGTTAGAAAAAGATATTAATGTCAAATTTAGCAACTTATTGTTCCCTCTTTTGTATTTGCACTCACCTTATTTCTTCCACTCTCTTTTGATTTATAGAGTAAATCATCCGCTTCTTTATAGATATCATCCATCTCTTTAGTTTCATTTGGTTCTATACACACAAGCCCCATAGATGCCGTTACAACTTTTCCAGCACTACTAAAATTATGTACCATCTTCATCTCTTCAATTTTTATTCTAATTTTATTTGCAAACTCAAAAGCTTTGTTTGTATCATCGGCTTTAAATACAATCCCAAACTCTTCTCCACCAAGTCTAAAAGCCATATCATCTACTCTATTGAGATTCTCTTTTAAACAAATTGCAAACTTTATAAGAACATCATCTCCAGCTTGATGTCCATAGTTGTCATTGTATTGTTTGAAGTGGTCTATATCCATTAGTAAAAAACAAACCAAATCATTATTTCTTTTTGCACTTGAAAGGACTTTTGGAAAAGTGTCGTTAAAGTGTCTTCGATTAAAAATATTGGTAAGTCCATCTGTAATACTTATCTCTTCAATTATTTTTTTATCGGTGATATCTTGTCGTATCGCTGTGTAACCAACTTTTTTATCATTTTCAAAGATTGGGGAGATACTTGCTTTTACCCAATAATATCCACCATCTTTTTTAAGATTTTTTATCTCACCACTCCAAGTTTTATCTTGTGTGATAGTATTCCAAAGCTCTTCATATACCCCTTTTGACATATCTGGATGTTTTACTATTCTATGACTATTTCCAAGTAACTCCTCTTTGCTATAACCACTAATCTCACTAAAAGCATCTGATACATAAGTGATATTTCCTTTTAAATCAGTTGAAGAGGTGATGATATTTTTATCTATTAGTTTGGTGTATTGTTTGAGTTTTTCATTTTGTTCTTGGATAGTTTTTGATATTGTTTCTAGCTCAATTTGTCTCAGACGAAGATTAATATGAGTTTTCACTCTACTTTTTAGAGTGGTTGGTTTGAAGGGTTTGAGTATAAAATCAACTGCACCTATCTCAAATCCCCTCTCTTCATCTTCAACTGAACTACTTCCTGTTACAAATATTACAGGGATATCTTTCGTTTTTTCATCATTTTTTAAAATTCTACACAACTCATACCCATCGATATCAGGCATCACTACATCTGAAAGTATCAAATCTATCGCACCAAGAGCAAGTATCTCTAAAGCTTGTGTTGCACTTTTTGCCACTTTGATATGGTAGTCCTCTTTGAGTATTCCTGATAAAATTACAAGATTGACTTGCATATCATCTACAAGAAGCAGGGTTGGTTTAAAATCTATCAAAAGTTATCCTTTTATTCTCTATTGGTGTTGAAATCATAAAGTGTGAATCGTATCGTAAAATAAAATAAAGTAATATTAAAAAGTCAACTTCAAAGAAGTTGACTTAAAAGCTTGCCCACTCATCGTCATCATTATTTGATGCTACGATTGGTTTGATTGGTGATTTTGTAGGTTGCATTGAAGCTACTTTTTTTGGTGCACTTGATGTTGGTTGGTTTGGTTTAGATGGTGTAACTGGTTTTGTTAATGGAGTTGGAGTATGAACTTTTTTTGTCATATTCTTTGCTTTAACATCATTTTTCCCTATAAACTCTTTTTCATTTGCACTTGAGACTACAAGTTTAGCTATAGTATCTGTATCAACAGCTACATCATGAGTTTGAGAAGCTATCATTGCATTTCTTTGTGTTTGTTGGTCAAGAGAGTTTACTGCATCATTGATTTGATTTATCCCTTGTAGTTGCTCTTTACTAGCCATCTCAACATCTTTGATGAGACTTATTGTTTGTTCGATACTACTATTCAAATTTGTATATCCACTTATCATACTATCTGCTATTTTTTTACCGTTATTTGCTTTAGTGGTTGCATTTGATACAAGTTTTTTTATTTCATTTGCTGCATCTGCACTTCTAGTAGCTAGGTTTCGCACCTCTTGAGCAACAACAGCAAACCCTTTACCAGCTTCTCCAGCGGTTGCTGCTTCTACGGCTGCATTTAAAGATAAAATATTTGTTTGGAATGCTATTTGATCAATAATAGTGATAGCTTCACTAATAGCGTTAACTTCTTTATTGATTTCATCCATAGCTTGTGTAGTTTCACTTGCTAAGGCTTTCCCTTCATTTGAAGCTTGTGTAACAGTGCTAGCTAAATGTGCCATTTTTACTATATTGGTTGTATTACTTGAGATATTAGAAGTTATTTGCTCTAGTGCTGCCGCTGTTTCTTCTAGGGCTGCAGCTGCTTCATTTGAATTTCTATTTAAGATATCTACATTTTGAAGTAAAATATCTGAGCTATTATCAAGGGTAAGACCGTTTTGTTTATTATCGACTAACATACTATTTACAACATCAGCAAGTCCATTTAATCCTCTAGATGTCTCCCCTAAGTCACCTGATATTCTGTGTGTAAAGTCTAGTTTTTGATAAGAATCTAGGGCATTTGATATTTTATTCAAATCACCATCAACTTTAGTAGATACAACATGAAATAATTCATTTATCCCATTTTTAAGCTCTTCAATCCCCTCATTTTTGGTAGATTCGATTATGGTTTGTTTCATAATCCCTGTTTTTGCCAAATCTATAGCTTTTTTTACAGCATCTATCACTTTTTTAGATTCTGTAATATCTTGTGCAAATTTCACAACACGAGTTACTTTTCCATTGTTATCTTTGACTGGAGTATAAGAAGCTTGAATCCAAATCGAACTTCCATTTTTTCTAATTCTTTCAAATTCATCCACTTGAGATATTCCATTTGCTAAATCGTTCCAAAACTTCGTGTATGCCGATGAGCTTGTATACTCACCTCTACAAAACATTTTATGATGATTACCAACTACATCACTTAGGTTATACCCCAATGCATTTAAAAAATTATCATTTGCATGTAAGATTTTACCATTTGGTTCAAATGATATAATTGCAAAGTTTTCCTCCATTGCCTTTAATCGTCCAGCTTCCTCTTGTGTTTTTCCAAAATTAAACATAATTTACTCTCCTCTAATAAATAAAAATACCAAATGATACCTTACTAACATAAACTATTCCATAAAATAAAATCAGAATGTGAATATATTTCAGGTGTGACTAAATAACATACATTAATAGTTACAAATATGTTATAAAACTCGGTATTTTACGATAAAAATAAGAAGTAGGCTTGTATAAATTTGAATAATAGATAAAAAAAGTGAAAAGAATTTTGAAAAAAATAGTAGGAAGCCCTACTATTTCACTACTAAAATATTAGTATTTAAGTCTTACGATTCCGTTTGGTTTAGCAATTTTCATTTGGCATGAAAGTCTAGAATTTGGTGTACAAGTTCCAGAACAAATCTCTTTTAAAACTTTTACTTCTTTATCTGTTTTAGGAGATAAAAATTCCATACCTTGCTCAACTTCAACTACACAAGTACCACACTCACCATCTCTACAACCAAATGGAAGTGCTGAACCACTTGCTTCAACGATATCTTGAATTGTACTACCTTCTTTAACATTAATTGCTAAAAAATCATTAATTATTTCTACTCTTGTTGTCATATCTTTTTCTCCTTAAAATTTGTCCCAAATTTGAAGGGACCTATTGTTCTTTGTCTTCTTTTTTCGGTTTAACAAGTCAAACCTAAAGAAGCAAACCCTAAAGAGAGAAACGAGTTTCTCTTACTTCATACCTAAAATTT
>JAQUAG010000010.1:58539-68736 GCA_028687375.1 Arcobacteraceae bacterium
AACCCTAAAGAGAGAAACGAGTTTCTCTTACTTCATACCTAAAATTTGTCCCAAATTTGAAGGGACCTATTGTTCTTTGTCTTCTTTTTTCGGTTTAACAAGTCAAACCTAAAGAAGCAAACCCTAAAGAGAGAAACGAGTTTCTCTTACTTCATACCTAAAATTTGTCCCAAATTTGAAGGGACCTATTGTTCTTTGTCTTCTTTTTTCGGTTTAACAAGTCAAACCTAAAGAAGCAAACCCTAACCCTAATTTTAATTATCCTTTGTAAGGTTTAACTAAAATATCACCTTTAACAAGCATTTGGCATGCAAGTCTAACTTTTGGTGCAACTGTAAATTGTTGACATGTATGAGCTTCTTTTGCAGTAATTGCACCAAGTTCAACCAATTTATCAAGTTCCATATCTTCCATATAACTTGTAGGCTCTTCATCTGATAAATTTTCAACTCTTACCAAACAACTTCCACATTTACCATCTTCGCACTCGATTGGTAAAGGAACACCTTTTTCTTTTGCTAATCTTGTAAGTGGTTCACCTATTTTTGCATCATAAACACCGTCTGTTTCCTCTTTAAAATGCATAAAAATTACTTTTGCCATTTTGTTCTCCTTTTTTAAATTTGGTTTTCTGCTTCTTTTTTTCTTTTTTCTATCATTGCTTTAAAAAGTGGTGATTCTGTAGTATCTTCATGACACCCATCATCAATCGCTTCTAGTTCATGTTCTCTACACCCAACAACCTCTAATTCAGAATCAGCTCCGATAAAATGAACTTCATATACTCGTATAACTTGTAAAAATTCACCCATATCTTTGATATAGCCAACACTTCCTTTTGGCATCATAAGTGCACCAATTTTCGCATGAGGATAAGTACCATCATTTACGATGTCTTCTTTAAGAAGGACTTTTTGACCCATCTTAAACTTTGCTTCATCTTCATCTCGTCCTGATCTCGATGCTGTTACACTATCGTATAACTTCACATTTGCATCAAACATTGGTTTAGCATCCACAACTATTTCCTTGTACTGGTGTACAACTCATACAACCACCTAATTTTCCATCTTTGAACATATTCCAAACATCAGCAGCACTTGGGGCATATCCATTTTTAAAATCCCCATATACTTTTAAAAGTGAAAATTTTAAAAAATCGAGTAATCTACTTTCATCATCTTTAAAATTTTCCATTCCTGTTTCTATTAAGCTACCATATTCTCTTAAAATATGGAATCTTTTAACATTCACCAATGATTGGTCATATTCAAGTTCAAAAAAATCAAAATAATCCTCTGCATCAGTTAGTTCATAAAACTCATCCAATGACTTTATTATTGTTTGCATAATCTGTTCCTTTTAAAATGTCCCATTTTAAAAGGGACCTATTCAATTCTTATTTCTTTTAACGATATAGCAAAGCTACATCTAAAGAAGTAAACCCTAAAGAGAGAAACGAGTTTCTCTTACTTCGCCAAATGTCCCATTTTAAAAGGGACCTATTCGATTCTTATTTTTAAACTCTTAACTTTTTAGCTACAAGGTGTATCTATAGCAGTTGAAAATGAGTTTAGTGGTAAATTAGATATTTTTTTATCTATTTGTGTTGTAAGAGCTTCTGCATCTGTTTCACCAGTTCTAATTCTCTCAACTCCACCAACATTGACCCACCACATTTTTCCAGAACCTCGTCCTAAATCTTGACAATTTGCTCTAATACATTCCATAGCAGTTTCTCTAATTGTTTCATTTGAAACTACTATTTCCACTTTCACTTTTGGGAAAAGGTCTGTTGGAAGGTTATCTGCTTCTTTTAGTCCAAAAGAACCTTTTCCAATAACATCACTAACAGTGATACCCTCTATATGATTGTCAAATAAATCTTTTAAAACATCTTCTAAATCGTATTTGTTAAATACTGCAATTAACATAAACATAATCGTCTCCTTGTTCTATTTTCGTAACACCAGTTTCAACCAGTTATACTTCAGTAAAATCAGCCGACTAAAGTCAGCTTTACAGTTCGCTCTTAAGAACTTCAATCCAATTTGAAATTCTCTCTTTTGTTTTACCTTTTTCATTGTGTTCATCAATTCCAAGTCCACAAAACTTTCCATCAATTTCAGCCAATGAAAACTCATAAAGATAATCTTCTTTTGGTATAAAACCAATTGCAGTTGCTCCAAGTCCTGTAAAAGTTGTATGAAGTTTTCCTAATGCTGAACAAAAATGCTCTCCATGTTTTTTACAATCACCTGCCCCAAAAAATGCAACAGTTTTTCCACTAAAATCTGGTTTTTCACTTTCAAGTTCTAAAATAGGATCAACCCAAGAAAAATGAACTTCCCCTTTACCCCAAGTTGAACTTCCTAAAAATAAAACATCATAATCTTCAAATTGTTCAACATCATCAAAATCCTCTTCCATATTGATAACATCATCACTATCAACATCAAACTCTTTTGCTAGTGCCTTTGCTATTTTCATACTAGTACCACCAGCAGTTCCTACAAAAATTCCAATTTTCATTCCAATTCCCCCTTATTATTTATTAAATTCTTTATAAATTTTCAGAGCATCAGCTAACATCTTATCCCCTTGCTCAATCAACTCTTCATACGTTCTAAATGAGTATCTGTGTGCATCTTTAAAAAATTTATTTGTTACAACAATTTTATCAGCTATCACAACAGCTCGTCCAAATCCCTCATGACTCATCTCCATCACAACACTACACATAATCCCATTTTCTAATTCAAATGCTAAAGCGATAGCTTGAAAAATAAGTCTAATATCTTGAATTTGTCTCTCATCGATATCTGCAATTACAGGGATGTTTTTCAAATCTTCTTTTGTTTTTACATATTTTTCTTTTAAAATCTCTTCATCACTTTTATTTGTCCAAGTTCCGAACTGATCTAAAGCTCTTACTTGCCCGATAAGTGTTTTAATAAATAAACTCATTATGCTGCCTTTTTTTCTATAATTTTTTTGATAAATGGAGGTGGATTAGTACCTAACATTTTTGTAAGTTTGTTGAGTTCATCTTCAATTTTGATAATCTCTTTGTATTTGATAGGGAAAATTCCACTATTAATAAGTTTAGCTGCAGCTGCTGGTCCAATATCTACAAAATAGACAATATCAACACCAGCAAGTGATGAAACAGTAACATCTGTATCTTTCTCTTTAATCTCTATAATTTTTACAGCCGAATGTTCCTCTTTTGATACGTCAAAAACATAAAATCTTTTTGCACTTCCAAAGTGAGAATCTATATCTTCTAAATTTGTTGTAGCAAATGCTACTCTAATACATCCGTTTGGTGTTTCTTGTGTTATTGAATCCATTGGTAACTCCTTTTTAAATGTCCCATTTTAAAAGGGACCTGTTGTTAAATGACTACTTTTCACAGCTTGACAAGTCAAGGCTAAAGTAGCAAATCCTAAAGAGGGAAACGATTTTCCCTTACTTGATATTTTTTTAATAACTATAGAGAGGTATTCAAAAAGTGTTCCATTAGGAAAATAAAAGTTAATGATGAATTTTATTTGCTACTTCAAAAAGAAACTGAGCACTTCCCTCATATAGAAGGTCATATTTGAGTTGATTTCCAACTGTTTCATAATTTGGAAAACCTCTTGGGATAAGAACTTTATGTAATTTATGAGTGATTCGTTCCCCATGAAAGTTCGATATCAAGATATCTGCATCCTCCATTTCTTTTTCTACATCACTCATATCACCAATAATAACATTTTTGAAAAATGCATCTTCCATAGTTACAATTTTGTTAGGTATCACAACTGCAACTATATTTGCACCCACTTCATTTAAAATATTTCCAACACTTAGGGCTTGGTCATATTCAAGTGCAATAACTATTTTTTTCCCACCAAGTAAAAAGTGAGTATCCAAAAGTGCATCTTGCAATCTTTTTCTCCATCTTTGCACCTGTGGATGGGGAGCTTTTAAAGATTGTAATTCAAGTAAAGCTTTATAAAATTGATCACTTTGAAGAAGTCCTCCAACTGAGTCAAAATGAAGATGTTTCATAAACTCATTTTTTTCAATAAGTTTCTCTCCAGCTTTTTTAACACTGCCACCAATAGTGATAACAACTTGACAATCAGCTAAATCTTTTATCTCTTCAATACTTATCCCACCACTACTAAGTGCCCCTTGTTTTACCCCAAGATGTCCATCAAGTGATTCACTTAAATCTGGCAATGCCAAAACCTCATCAAATCCAAAAAGTGCTATTTGCTCTTTTAGTTTTTCTGTTTCTAGTGGTGTAAAATTGACATTTGGTATCAAAAGAGCTTTTGTAGGATTAATTTGTGATTTTTTTTCCACAAGTTGTTCGATGATTGCTTCAATTGATCTTGCCCAACCACTTTCAAGTCCACCTTCAAAATCAGGGGTATGGACATATACCATTTTTTGAACATCTTTTAAAAGAAAAGTTGCCCCTTTGATATCATCCCCTTTCGTTTCAGTAAGTCCAGTTGTAAAAAGCCCAACAAGGTCAGGTTTCACTTTAGCTGTGATATTTTTGATAGCTTCAGAGATACTATAATCTCCCCCATCAATAACAGCTGTGATATCATTTACTGCTGTAGTTTGTATAGCTATTGGGTCATTAAAATGTCTTGTAAAAAAAACTTTTGAAAAACTCGCACACCCTATAGCTCCGTGCATCAAAGGCATTGTATTTTTTATACCTAAAAAACAAAGTAATGCTCCCATCGGTTGAGAAAGTTTAAAAGGGTTGATTTGCAGTGGCTTTGTCTCATTCATCATTTTCTCCTAAAATACCTTTTGCATATTCAAGTGTCAAAGTATATTTTTCAATAGTATCATCACATGGAAGTTCGTACTGTAAAGGGAGCATCGCTTTTTCTATAATACTTCGTAATCCCCTAGCCCCGACACCTTTCTCTTTTGCAAGATTTGCTATATATTCTATAACTTCTGGTTCAAACTCTAAATCTATCCCATCAAGTTCAAAGAGTGCTTGGTATTGTTTGATAATGGCATTTTTAGGCTCTTGTAAAACCTTTATCAAGTCTTCGATAGAAAGTTCATCTAGTGAAGCAATGACAGGAATTCTCCCTATAAACTCAGGAATCAAACCAAATCCCATCAAATCTTTAGACTCAATCTCTTTTTTCTTTTTCTTTTCTTTATCTTCTACCTTTAAAAATCCCATCTTTTTAGGCTTGAATTTTTTACTTTTCTCATCATCGCCATTGAGTCCAACAAATGCTCCACCACAAATAAAAAGTACATGCGTTGTATCAAAAAGAACTGTTTCTGTTGAAGAGCTCTTTTTAGCACCTTTGAGTGGTACATACACCTCAGCTCCTTCTAAAATCTTAAGCAATCCTTGCTGTACACCCTCTCCGCTTACATCTCTTCCGCTTGATGCTGTTTCACTTTTATTGGCGATTTTATCTATCTCATCGATATATACTATCCCTTTTTGAGCTCTCTCCACATCAAAATCAGAAGCAACCAAAAGCCGTGAAAGGATAGATTCGACATCTTCCCCAACATAACCAGCTTCTGTTAAACTTGTAGCATCAGCTATTGCAAAAGGGACATTCATAATTCGTGCTAGCGATTTTGCAAGAAGTGTTTTTCCACTTCCTGTTGGACCAATAAGCATAATATTTGATTTTTCAATCTCTACATTTTTATAACTTGGTTTATCGATTCTTTTGTAGTGATTGTATAGGGCAACTGAGAGAACTTTTTTTGCCTCATCTTGACCTATTACATATTTATCTAAGTGGTCTTTGATTTTTGTAGGGATTAAAATCCCTTTATGAAATTCAGCTTTTTCTTTTTGAACTCTTGTTTTATCTAAAATATGAAAGCAAGTAGCCACACATTCATTGCAAATATTTGATTTTTCAGCACTAAATATTTTCTCAACCGCACCCTCTTCTTTTCCACAAAAATCGCAAATAAGTTGTTCCATCATAAAGCCTTAGATATTTATTATAAATATAGGTATTCAAAAAGTGTTCCTTGTGGTGTTTTGGTTTTATTTTTAGTTGTTCTATTTTTTTTCTAGTTCCCAAGCTCCAAGCTTTGGAATTCATATGAAAGTTTGTGTTATTTTTTGATTGTTTTTATTTTTGTATGGATTCCCAATGTGGACATTGGGAACCAGTGAAAATTAATAGGCGTCCGCCCAAAAGATGCGGAGGTCTAAAAGATTATAAGCTTTTTAAAAATTCCCCACTATCTTCTTGTATCAACTCTAAATTATGTGTTTTGATAAATTTTTCCTCTTTTTTTGAAAGTTCCTCTTTCCCATCAACAACATATCCACCAGCCAAATCTAAAGTTATCTCATTTGCGACCATTCTAAAAGTATCACGACTAAAATCAACACCTAGAAAAAGATATGATTTATCTTTTTTGTACCCTTTTAAAAATGGTGGCAATCCATATCCACCCATAGCTTCCGTCAGCCAATCAACAAAATCAGCATCACTTACGATAAAATCTTTGTTTGGTATCATACAACCCATAGGTTTGAAAATAATAGGTAAACTATCGTTTAACTCATCTTTTTCCACTTTATTA
Organism: Arcobacteraceae bacterium; assembly: GCA_028687375.1. Lineage (GTDB taxonomy): Bacteria > Campylobacterota > Campylobacteria > Campylobacterales > Arcobacteraceae > CAIJNA01. The sequence goes on from JAQUAG010000010.1 coordinate 65,143, forward strand.
TAAGTTTTTGTCCCTACATTGTAAAGATATACTATAAATCTATCATATCCACCCATAATTCGAGCAGTCCCAGTCACCATAAAGTGAGCCATATCTTCGTACACTTTGGTGCTACTATCATCAAGATTCGTATCTATTAAGTATTTTGGTTTGATTGTTTTTAAAACTTCATAAGCTAAAGGGAGTGGATACTCTTTTGAAGCGTAGATATGATTTGTCATACCTGTGATATATTCTCGCCCTTTTCTTTGCTCCAAACTCATAGCAACTCTACTATATTCATACATAAGTCTTGGACTCATTGCTCGACCATTATTTAAAGCTAAACTAAAACTATCACTATCAAAAGGAAGTGTTGTTCCATCACTACACACTGTATCTTTAAAAATACCCATCCCTAAAAAAGGAACTAACTCTCCACTTTGAAGCTTTTCTTTTATATTTTCCATTTAATTGTATCCAATACATTTTTATTAGATACATTGCAAGATGTATTCCGTTACTTTTTACTCTTGCCCATAAGGTTGTGAAGTTTCTGCAACCATTAAAGTATCATCAACACCTACATATTCCATATTATTTGTTACTGACGTTGTTGTTCCCAAATCATCATAAAATTTTTCAACAAAATTTACTATTTTATCCAACACTCTTGGTATGACTTTTTGTCTTTCTAACAATTTTGGTTTTACTTTTAGAGTATTTACTATCTCATCTTTTAGTGGAATTCTTTGTTCATAAATATATTTATCTACAACTTTTCGCACCTCTTTACAATCTAAGTTTTCATCACTACATAACTCTTCATACGCTTTATCTTTTTGCTGTTCCCAAAACTTATCAAATTCATCTTCAATATCATCTTCATTGATTGAATAAAGATTTTCATTGATAAATTTTTCTATAAGTTCTTTTTTACTTCTAAGTTGTGGATTATTTGTCAAAATATTTAAGATATTATCTCGTTGTCTTTGTTTTTCATCTTCTGTTGAGTCTTTGTATTTAGCCAATAGTTTTAAAATATATGCCACATTTATCTCATCTTTATGGATAAGTTCAAGTTCAAAGTCTACATCTTCAAGTATTGATACTTTTTCACTTCCTTGAGTTCTTTCACTTTTTATTTTCTCATACATATCAAGATATTTTGACTTATAGTCTTCAAACATCTGCTCACTCATAGACAAATCAGACCATTTAAAATCACTAAATCCTTCTAAGATATTTTTTAACCTCATCAATTCCCTAAATGCTTTGATAAATTCCAATTTATCATCTTCGCTTATCAATCTATCTACACTACTAACACTTGGAACTATTTTTATAAGATTTATAAAAGCTTCATTAAACTTTATAACATACTCTTCATAAGGTTGCATAAGTATAATATCTTTTGCTTCTTCTTTTGAAAAAAGTGCAATAGCATCATCTGTAGCTTTTTTAATATTTCTAAAACAAACAATATTCCCTTGTGATTTTCTCTCATCAAGTATTCTATTTGTTCGTGAAAAGGCTTGAATAAGTCCATGATATTTTAAGCTTTTATCCACATACAAAGTATTTAGTCTTTTACTATCAAATCCAGTTAAAAACATATTTACCACAAGAAGTAAATCCACTTCACCTTTTTTTACTCTTTTTGATAATTCATTGTAATAGTTATAAAAAGTCTTACTATCTTTTGTACTGTATTTTGTCCCAAATATCTTATTATAATCAGCTATATACTCATCAAGTTTTTCACGACTATGTTTATTAATATGCTCTTCATCAATATGAGCTCCATCTGATTCATACAAACCATTGGCATCTTTATCATCTTCATTTACACTATATGAGAATATTGTTGCTATTTTTAGATTGTGTTCTTTACTTCTAAATGTTTCATAATATTTTGTAAGCATTTCAACACTACTTACCGTCATCATTGCTGTAAAATCTTTATTATGAGTTTTTCTTCCATGATTGGCGATAATATAATCTACTATTTTATTAATCCTATCTTCACTTTGTAGTAGTTCTTCCCTATCTATATCTTCTACTTCAATATCAATATTTGTGGCACTTCCCTCTTTCTCTTTATATCTTCCTATATACTCAACTGAGAACTTCAAGACATTATCATCATTGATTGCATCTGTTATTACATATCTATGAAGTCTATCATCAAAAAGGTCTGCTGTAGTTCTTTTTCCCAGTTTATTTCCCATGGCATTTTCAGGAAAAATTGGTGTTCCCGTAAATCCTATCATTTGATTGTTTGTAAAAAATTTATTGATATTTAGATGTGTTTCACCAAACTGACTTCTATGGCATTCATCAAAGATAAATACAATGTGTTTATCTTTTTGTTTTTCCATCTTTTCTAGGTATTGTTTTTTATTTATTGCAGTATTTAGTTTTTGTATTGTTGTTACTATTAACTTTGTATCATCACCAAACTGTTTTACTAAAGCTTTTGTATTATCTGTTCCATCTACACTTCCATCACTAAATGAGTTAAACTCTTTTGTTGTTTGAAAGTCCAAATCTTTTCTATCTACTACAAAAACTACTTTATCCACTTTTGGCAACTTCATAAGTATTTGTGCAGTTTTAAATGAAGTTAGAGTTTTACCACTTCCTGTTGTATGCCAAATATAACCATTTCTTTTTGAAGTATTTACTTGCTCAATAATAGCTTCAACTGCATAAAACTGATACGGTCGTAAAACCATAAGTATCTTATCAACTTCAGCTAAAACAATATATTTACATATCATCTTAGAGATATGACATCGCTCTAAAAATGTGCTAGTAAACTCTTCTATATTTGTAATATTTTTATTCTCTTTATTTGCCCAAAAAAATGTTTGTTTGAAACTTTGTTTTTTATTGTTGGCATAATATTTTGTATTTACTCCATTACTAATAATAAAGATTTGAACATAATGAAACAATGCACTATTTGAGCCATAAGAGTGTCTTTGGTAACGATTGATTTGATTAAAAGCTTCTTTGAGTTCTAGTCCTCTTCTTTTAAGTTCAATTTGAACAAGAGGAAAACCATTTATCAAAAGAGTTACATCGTATCTGTTTTTATAAGTTCCATTTATACTAATTTGATTTGTTACTTGAAAAAGGTTTTGACACCAGTGTTCACTATCTAAAAACTCAATATATGATGTAGTTCCATCATCACGAGCTAATACATACTTATCTCGTAATTTTTTAGCTTTTTCAAATACACTTCCACCATTTAGATGATTTAATATTCTTTTAAATTCACTTTCACTTATGCTTGTTTTATTATGCTTTTCCAGTTGAGATTTAAGATTTGTTTCTAAATCTTTATCATCTTTTATATCTACTTTTTCATACTTTAAACTAATAAGTTGTTTAATAAGGTTATTTTCAAGTATCGCTTCATTTTGTGTGCTCATTATTATCCTTTACACAAACATCTGTTGTAAAAGTGCTTTTTTAAACTCTTTTGTAGAATTTAACTCTTTTGTTGTTAATTCTATCTTTTTATCAATTGATGATAAGAAGTTTGCTATTTTTGTTTTTTCTTCTAGGCAAGGTAGTTTTATTTGTAAGTCTCTAATTACTCCC